>NZ_JBITMT010000005.1:0-546275 GCF_044466505.1 Streptosporangium sp. NPDC049376
TGGGGTGGTTTTGTTGTTTTCCCGCCCCCGCGGCCCGCCGCCCGGGGCGGGGGGGGTTCACGGCCCCCGCGGTTATCAGGGTGGGGGGTTAAAAACCCCCGGGGGGGCCCCCCCCGCGGGGCCCCCACCGCGAGGGCGTCAGTTGTGGCTTGAACGGGCCTTGAACAGGGCCCGTTTGGCCGCCTTGCCGACCTGGCGGTCGGGGTGGGCCTTGCCGATCGCCTCCAGGAGCTCCTCCAGATGGGGGTGCGGCACCTTCCAGATCACGTCGAGCAGGTTGACGAGGTTCGGCACGTTGCCGATGTCGTCGAGGCTGCTGACGAACTCGGGGCGGCCGAGACCCGCCGAGATGGTCAGCATGTCGAGGATGAGCCAGTGGGTGTCGGCCTGGGTGGGTGGCGGGGCGTCCTCGACGCCGAGCTGCGCCAGGTGGGTGGCCGCGTAGGGGCGCAGGGAGGGCTCGTCGAGGGCCTCCTGCCAGGCGGGCACCGCGATCTCGCCCAGCGAGCCGACCATGCTGGCCGCCTGGACCCTGACGAGGGCGTCCGCGTCGTCCTCCGCGGCGGCCTCCAGCAGTTCCCTGGCGGCCTTGCCGGGCTCGCGGAGCTCCATCCAGGCGGCGAACTCGGCGTCGGCCTCCTCCTCGGGCAGCTCCGCGCTGAAGGACAGCAGGTCGAGGGCCGTCATCGCGTCGATGGCGGGGCGGGCGTCCAGTTCGATGTCGGCGTCGTCGGCCAGGTGGACGACGCCCTCCATGCCGAGCGGCGTCAGCCGTACCTGGTCGTGCTCGACCTCGACCATGCCGTAGCCGGCGAGCCAGTCGAGCACGGGGGCGAGCGGGTCGCCGTACTGCGCGACCGCCGCGGCCCAGGCCTGCGCGCCCTGGTCGTCGTACTCGGCGACGGCCTCCTCAAGCTCGGCACGCAGTTCGGCCAGGCCCTTTGAGCCGGTCGCCAGCAGCACCCTGACCAGCAGCGCCCTGGTCAGGCCGGACAGGGCGATCGTGGCGTCCTCGTCGTCGAGCTCGGGGTCGCCGTAGTCGATCGAGTGCAGACCGGCCAGCCAGGCGTCCAGGACGTCGTCGTCCTCCTCGAACGGCCATTCGGCGGTGTCGGGGTCGGCGCTGACGGTGTCCTCGCCCTCCGGCTGGAGGAAGTCGAGGTCGATCGCGAGGTTCCAGATGTTCCAGAGCGCGGGCACCGAGTCGGCCAGCGAGGCGCCGTCCGTCTCGGGGACGGGAAGGCCGAGGGCGCCGAGGGCCTCAATGATCTCCGCGTCGGTGAGCAGGCTCGTCTCGCCGACCTGGCGTTCGGAACCGACCCACACCGCCAGATCGCGGGCCTTGACGATCAGCCTGACCTCCCGGGCGGCCGAGGCCAGCTCGCTGTCGGGACGGAGCCGGATCGTGTCCAGCTCCGCGAGCTCGTCCGCGAACGGCTCGAAGTCTCCAAGTCCGTCGATCTCGTCCTCTTCGTCCTCGTCGTCGTACTCGTCGTCCTGTTCGGCGGCGAGGTCCTCCATCGCGTCGACGAAGTCGTCCTCGATGCGGTCGAGTTCGGCGAGCAGTTCCTTGAGCGAGGAGGATCCCGCGCTCAGCTTCCCGGTCTCGGACAGGAAGGTCAGGTAGGCGCGGACCGCGGGCACCATGCCGTCGGCGGCCGCGTCCGGATCCTCGACGACCTGGGGCATCCGGTCCAGCAGAACGGCGCGCAGGTCGGCCCGCTTCCACCGGCCGACGTCCGTCGAGGCGATCAGCCGGTGCCAGAGGGCGACGGAGCCCACCAAGTTGGAATCGCTGCCGGGCGCGTTCTCACGCGCCCAGAGGATGAAGTCTTGGAGCAGGGGACGCAGTTCAGCGGCGGCTGCCTCAATGCGATCTGTCACCTACCCAGCCTAGGGGGCCGGAAGGGTGCTCGCCTCCTCATATCGTACGGCTCAGTTGGCCCGTCGCATCGACTCGGTGATCCGCTCGGCGGCGGAGACCACGGGGGCGGCGTGCAGCCGTCCGGGGGTGCGGGTCAGCCGCTCTATCGGGCCGGAGACGGAGACCGCGGCGATGACCTTGCCTCCCGTGCCCCTGATCGGCGCCGAGACGCTGGCCACCCCCTGCTCGCGCTCGCCGACGCTGTGCGCCCAGCCCCTGCGGCGGACGCTGGCCAGGGTCGCCGCGGTGAACTTGGCCCCGCGCAGGCCGCGGTGCAGGCGGTCGGGCTCCTCCCAGGCGAGCAGGATCTGCGCGGCGGACCCGGCGAGCATCGGCAGGGCGGAGCCGACGGGGACGGTGTCGCGCAGCCCGCTGGCGCGCTCGGCGGCGGCGACGCACACCCGCTCGTCGCCCTGGCGCCGGTACAGCTGGGCGCTCTCGCCCGTCAGGTCACGCAGCTGGGTCAGCACCGGTACGGCGACCGCCAGCAGCCTGTCCTCACCGGCCGCGGTGGACAACTCGGACAGCCGGGGGCCGAGGACGAAACGCCCCTGTGTGTCACGGGAGACGATGCGGTGGTGTTCGAGGGCGACGGCGAGCCGGTGGGCCGTGGGCCGGGCCAGGCCGGTGGCCTGGACGAGCTGCGCGAGGGACGCCGGGCCGGCTTCAAGGGCGTTGAGCACGAGAACGGCCTTGTCGAGTACGCCGACTCCGCTAGAGTTGTCCATACACCGATACTGCCGTCTCGACATATGAGAAAGCAAGTGGGGTGCGGAAAGCGATCGCAAGGAGGCGACATGGGCCGCACGCTGGCGGAGAAGGTCTGGGAGCAGCACGTGGTGCGACGTGCGGAGGGAGAACCCGACCTGCTCTATATCGACCTGCACCTCATTCATGAGGTGACCAGCCCGCAGGCGTTCGACGGCCTGCGCATGGCGGGGCGTCCCGTGCGGAGGCCGGAGCTCACGATCGCCACCGAGGACCACAACGTCCCGACGGTGCTCGGCCCGATCGCCGACCCCGTCTCGCGCACCCAGGTCGAGACGCTGCGCAAGAACTGCGCGGAGTTCGGCGTCAGGCTGCACCCGATGGGCGACGCGGGTCAGGGTGTCGTGCACATCATCGGCCCGCAGTTCGGCCTGACCCAGCCGGGCATGACCATCGTCTGTGGTGATTCTCACACCTCGACCCACGGCGCCTTCGGCGGCATCGCCTTCGGCATCGGCACCTCCGAGGTCGAGCACGTGCTGGCCACCCAGACGCTGCCCGCCTACCGGCCGAAGACGATGGCCATCGAGGTCTCGGGCGAACTGCCCGTCGGGGTCACCGCCAAGGACCTGATCCTGGCGATCATCGCCAAGATCGGCACCGGTGGCGGCCAGGGCTACATCGTCGAGTACCGGGGCGAGGCCATCCGCAAGCTCTCCATGGAGGGCCGGATGACCGTCTGCAACATGTCGATCGAGGCGGGCGCCAGGGCGGGCATGATCGCCCCCGACGAGACGACCTTCGAGTACCTCAGGGGCAGGCCCCACGCCCCCACCGGCGAGAACTGGGACGCCGCCGTCGAGTACTGGCGGTCGCTGTCGACCGACGAGGACGCCGTATTCGACACGGTCGTCGAGATCGACGCCTCGACGCTGACCCCGTTCGTCACCTGGGGCACGAACCCGGGCCAGGGCGCTCCGCTGGGCAGCGCGATCCCGGCTCCCGAGGACACCGGCGACCCGGGCGCGGCCGCCCGCGCGCTCGAGTACATGGGCCTGACCGCGGGGACCCCGCTGCGCGAGGTCGCGGTGGACACGGTCTTCGTCGGCTCCTGCACCAACGGCCGGATCGAGGACCTGCGCGCCGCGGCCGAGGTGCTGCGCGGGCGCCAGGTCGTCACCCGCACGCTGATCGTCCCCGGCTCGATGCTGGTCAAGCTCCAGGCCGAGCAGGAGGGGCTGCACGAGGTGTTCAAGGCCGCGGGCGCCGAGTGGCGCGAGGCGGGCTGCTCGATGTGCCTGGGCATGAACCCCGACACCCTCGCCCCCGGCGAGCGCAGCGCCTCGACCTCCAACCGCAACTTCGAGGGGCGTCAGGGCAAGGGTGGCCGTACCCACCTGGTCTCCCCGCAGGTCGCCGCCGCGACCGCCGTCACCGGAAAACTGACCGCGCCCGCCGACCTGGTCTAGGAGAAACTCGCAATGGAAGCCTTCACCGTCCACACCGGCCGGGCCGTACCGCTGCGCCGCAGCAACGTCGACACCGACCAGATCATCCCCGCGGTCTGGCTCAAGCAGGTCAGCAGGACCGGGTTCGAGAAGGGCCTGTTCTCCGCCTGGCGCGAGGACCCCGGATTCGTCCTGAACGACCCGGCCTACCAGGGGGCCTCGGTCCTCGTCGCCGGCCCCGACTTCGGCACCGGCTCCTCACGTGAGCACGCCGTCTGGGCCCTGCAGCAGTACGGCTTCCGCGCGGTGATCGCACCGCGTTTCGCCGACATCTTCCGTAATAACTCCACCAAGATGGGGCTGCTCCCGGTGGTGCTCTCGGCCGCGGAGGTCGAGGCCCTGCAGGCGGCGGCCGAGGCGGACCCGACCCTTGAGGTCACCGTCGACCTGGCCGAACGCCAGGTGCGCTGGGCGGGGGAGACGGCCGGTTTCGAGATCGACGACTACACCCGCTGGCGTCTGATGGAGGGGCTCGACGACATCGGGCTGACCCTGCGCAACGCCGACGACATCGCGACATACGAGAATGGTCGGCAGCCATGGCTGCCGACGACCGTCTGACACGTTCAGAAGACGACCTGGCCCGGCGGCTGCGCGACGCGCACCGCCGGGTTCGTTTGTTGACCCTTTCTCCGGAGCGGCGGGAGCGTCTCGCCAGACGCCTGCTGTCGATCTGTGACCTCGCAAAGCACGATCTCCACCGTGCAGCGGGGCGTCTTGATTTATTCCTTCTCGACCTTGATGCTCTGGTTTCAGATACGCCAAGTGCTGGAAACATTGCGGAAGGTGATTGAGTCGTAGGGCTCCGTCCCCTAATTTCAAGCGGGCAAGGGGTTTCTCGCTCTGTTGAGACCTCGGGCCGTGACAACCGGGTGAGACGGGCTACCTGCCCCACGACCCACTCCCAGACATCGGTAGCAGGGGGAGCAACCTTTATGAACAAGAAGGAACTCGTCGAGGCGATCGCGGATCGCGTCGGTGACAGAAAGACCGCGACCGAGGCCGTCAACGCGGTGCTCGACACCATTCAGCGGGCCGTCGCCAGCGGCGACAAGGTCTCCATCACCGGATTCGGCGCCTTCGAGATGGTGCACAAGCCCGCCCGTTCCGCGAGGAACCCTTCGACCGGCGCGGAGATCAAGGTCGCCGAGAGCTGGGGTCCCAAGTTCCGGCCGGGCTCCGACTTCAAGGAGCTCGTCAACGTGGAGGGAAAGAAGGCCGCGAAGAAAAGGTAGGACTCGCCCGGGCGCCGGGACTCCCGTCGCGGGGGCCCGGCGCCCCGCCTTTCACGCGACGGCCGTACGGTCCCGTCACATGGGGGCGGTGGGAGGAACCGGGAACGTGGACAGCGTGACGTAGGTGATCCGGTCGCCGTCGAGGACGACGTTCACCCGTTGTCCCGCCCGTAGAAGCCGCAGCGGTCCGGCGTCGAAGGCCGCGGTGTCGAACGGGATCTCCGTCCCGTCGTCGGAGTAGACAGAGCCCGACCTGGTCGTCGTGTCGAAGATCCGTACCGTCGCCTGCACCCGGTCATGGTAACCCGGTCACCCGGAGGGACGCGGGTGGTCGGCGGCGTAGGACGCCAGCCCCCGGATGATGATCTCTATGCCGAGGTCGAACCGTTCGTCGTTCGTCCGCTGGAGCATGACGTCGGCGAGCTCGACCATGTTCGGGAAGCGGTCGGGCGGCAGCTCCCTGAAGTAGCGTTCGAGCGTCTGCCTGATCTCCGCCCAGGACCTCTCGACCGCCGGCCGTTCCCCGTCCTCCTCGGCCTCCTGGCGCCGGTCGTCCCAGACGCTCTCCTCGAAGGCGAAGCCGTTCATGAAGGTGGAGATCATGTCGCCCGCCGCGCCCGCGAGGTGGTCGGGGAGGCCGCCCGCGCGGAAGACGGCCAGGAGCTGCTCAAGGTGGGGGAGCGCCTCAGCGCTGAAGGGGAAGCCGGTCATGGCGATCCTGGCCATGTCACGGTGCTCGTGCAGCTTGGTCCGCCCGGTGCGGGCGTACTGCCTGATCTGCTCCTGCCAGTTCTCCGGGTCGGGGGCGGGCAGCTCCCAGTTGCGGAACATCCGCAGGTACATCAGTTCGAGCAGCTCGTCCTTGCCGCTGACGTGGGCGTAGAGGGCGGAGACCGCGACGTTCAGCTCGGCCGCGACCTGGCGCATGCTGAGCTTCTCGTAGCCCACGCGGTCGATCACCGTGTAGGCGGCCTCGATGATCCGGTCACGGGTGAGCGGGATGCGGGCCGGACCCGTCCTTCTGCGTGCCCGATCCCACGGCAGTGCGGGCAGCTCGTCACTCATGACGCCAGTGTAACGCCAGGGTGAACACTGCTCATCACATTGAACGCCGCTCGTTTTCACGACATATCTTGTCTTCGGCGTCGATGCGACATATCTTAAGAACACCGCACTGAGTGGCGAACGCCGTTCTTTGATAGAACGATGCTCGTGTATGGTGAACGCTGTTCATCTCAATCCCTCCAACCGCTGGGAGTCCCCCCATGACCACAGACGTGTCAGAACCACTTCGGAAGGCGGCCGAGCCGCCCCTCCACCGGTGGCGCTGGGTCGCGCTCGCCGTCATCCTGCTCGGCGAGGTGATGGACCTCCTCGACGCCATGGTCACCAACATCGCCGGGCCGACCATCAGGAACGAGCTCGGTGGTTCGGCCTCCGTCATCCAGTGGCTCGGCGCCGCCTACACCCTCTCGATGGCGGTCGGCCTGATCACCGGCGGCAGACTCGGTGACATCTTCGGCCGCAGGCGGATGTTCGTCATCGGCGCGGCCGGGTTCACCCTGGGGTCGCTGCTGTGCGGCCTCGCCCAGTCACCCGAACTGCTCATCGGCGCGCGGGTCCTGCAGGGCCTGTTCGGCGCCGTCATGCTGCCGCAGGGGCTCGGCATGATCAAGGAGATGTTCCCGCCGAAGGAGATGGGCGCGGCGTTCGGCCTGTTCGGGCCGGTCATGGGCCTGTCCACGGTCGGTGGCCCGATCCTGGCCGGATGGCTGGTCGACGCCGACTTCTTCGGCACCGGCTGGCGCATGATCTTCCTGATCAACCTGCCGCTCGGCCTGGCCGCCGTCCTGATGGGGATGCGCTTCCTGCCCGAGTCCCGTTCGCCGCACCCGCTCAAGCTCGACGTCCCCGGCGTGCTGCTGGCCTCCCTGGCCGGTCTCCTGCTGGTCTTCCCCCTGGTCCAGGGCAGGGAGAGTGACTGGCCCGCCTGGGCCTTCCTGATGATGGGCGCCTCCGCCGTGCTCTTCGTGCTCTTCGGCTGGTTCGAGGCCAGGAAGAGCCGGACGGGCGGTGACCCGCTGGTCGTCCCCAGCCTCTTCCGCAAGCGCGCCTTCACCGGCGGCCTGGCGACGGGCCTGGTCTTCTTCTCCGCCATGTCCGGTTTCGCGCTGGTGTTCAACCTCTACACCCAGATCGGCCTGGGCTACTCCACGCTCCAGGCGGCCCTGGTGATGATCCCCTGGTCGCTGGGCATGGTCGCCGGGTTCGGGGTGGCGCAGGCGGTCGCGAAGTTCGGCCGCAAGGTCCTGCAGGGCGGCATCCTCGTCATGGCGCTCGGCGTCGTCGGAGTCCTGCTGACGATCGCCCAGGCCGGCACCGGTGTGACCGCCTGGCAGTTCGTTCCCTCCCTGGCGGTCACCGGGCTCGGCATGGGCCTGCTGATGGCGCCCTTCTTCGACATCATCCTGGCCGGCGTCGAGCAGCACGAGACCGGCTCGGCCTCGGGCACGCTGACCGCGATCCAGCAGCTCGGTGGCGCCGTCGGTGTCGCCCTGCTCGGCACGGTCTTCTTCGACCAGGCCGCGGCCACCCTCAGGCCCGACTTCGTCGGCGCGGCGGGCACGGTCCTGTGGGTGGTCGCGGGGATGCTCCTGCTGACCTTCGTCACGGCCTTCCTGCTGCCCAAGCAGGCCAGGGAGGGGGAGAACGCCGGGCACTGACCCCGCCACGGCGCCCCGCCCGCGGGGGCCCGCCGTTCGGAGCCGGAGCGCCTCCGGCCCGGAACGGCGGACACGGCGGGCACGGGCGGGTCAGGAGGAAGAGGGAGTCCCCCCAGCGGGGGACTCCCTTTCGATCTTCTCCACCACGGCGAGGGTGCGGGGACCGACCCCGAGGGACAGGGCGCTGCGCAGGTCGTCCGGGGTGTCCACGTCCCGGCGTACCGAGGCGACCCCCTCAAGACAGAGCTCCTTGGCGCCGTACCGCAGATGACGCTCACGCGACTCGCCGCTGAAGCCCGGGGTGAACGGGACGCCGGGCCGTACGCCGTAGAAGGTCGTGCCGATCTCGGCCGCGTCGGGCAGGAACGCCTGGTCGAACTCGCCGGCCGCGGCCAGCACCAGGGCGAGTTCGGCGGGCCGCAGCGCGGGCAGGTCGGCCTGGAGCGCGCCCACGGAGCCGGCGGGCGCCAGCCGTACGGCCTCGGTGGCGCCGTGCCGCAGCGCCGCGTTCAGGCCGGCCTCGGGATCGCCCACCACGTGGGCGCCGATCCCGGCGAGCGCGGGCGCGGCCACGGGATCACTCGTCACGACCACGACGCGCGCGACCGTCGCGCAGGCCAGCGCGGCCTCGACGGTGTCGCAGGCGAACGCGACGGCCAGGGCGGCCCGGTGCGGGCCCGCCGCCCTCGACAGCCGCGTCTTGGCGGCGACCAACGTCTTGACCGGCACGACGAGGGTCCAGGCTGAACTCTGCGGAGCAGGCATAGCCTTAAGCATCGCGCCTCGACATCCTGTACGGCCAACCGGGACACTTGGGGCGCATCACTGCTTACGGAGGAGTTCATGAGACGTCCTGGATGGCCTTCCCGGTTCTGGGTCGCCCTGGCCGTCACGGTCGTCAAGCCGATCTCGTGGCTCCTGGTCAGGAAGGACTGGCGCGGGGCCGAGCGGCTGCCGCCGACCGGCGGGGTCATCCTGGCCGTCAACCACCTGTCGTGGCTCGACCCGGTCCTGGTCGCCCACTACCTCTACAACAACGGCCGCTGGCCGACGATCCTGGCCAAGGCCGGACTGTTCTCGGTGCCGCTGCTCGGGCGCGCGGTGCGCGGGCTGATGGCCATCCCGGTCCACCGGGGCAGCGCGGAGGCCTCCCGCTCGCTCGCCGAGTCGGAGCGCAGGATCGCCGAGGGCGCGTGCGTGATGTTCTATCCCGAGGGCACCTGCACCCGCGACCCCGACTTCTGGCCGATGGAGGGCAAGACCGGCGCGGCCAGGCTGGCCCTGGCGACCGGCGCGCCGGTGATCCCGGTGGCGCACTGGGGTGCCCAGGAGATCCTGCCCTACGGCGGTAAACGGCCAAGACTCTGGCCGCGTAAGACCTTCCACGTGCTGGCGGGGCCACCGGTCGACCTGTCGAAGTACGAGGGGCGGCCCCTGCACGCCGACGTGCTGCGCGCGGCGACCGCGGACATCATGGCGGCGGTCACCGCTCAGCTCGCCGAACTGCGGGGGGAGAAGGCGCCGCCGGCACCGTTCAAGCGGCCCTCGGACCATTGACTTCGACGTACGGTGATGAAATGACCAAGGCGGCTGTATTCGGCACGGGCTCGTGGGGCACGACATTCGCGATGATCCTCGCGGGCGCGGGAGGCAAGACCGTTCTGTGGGGCAGGCGCCCCGAGGTCGTCGAGGCGATCGACCGCCGCCACGAGAACCCCGACTACCTGCCGGGCGTACGGCTGCCCGAGACCCTGCGCGCGACGACCGACCCTGCCGAGGCCCTGGACGGGGCGGACTTCGTGGTGCTGGCCGTGCCGTCCCAGACGTTGCGGGTGAACCTGACCGGGTGGAAGCCGTACCTCCCGCCGGAGGCGGTGCTGGTCAGCCTGATGAAGGGCATCGAGCTCGGCACGACGAAGCGGATGAGCGAGGTGATCTGCGAGGTCGCCGAGGTGCCGAAGGAGCGGGTCGCGGTCGTCTCGGGTCCCAACCTGGTCGGTGAGATCGTCAGGGGCCAGCCCGCGGCGACCGTGGTCGCCTGCGCCGACCGGCACGCCATGGAACGCCTCCAGGAGGCCTGCCACCTGCCGCCGTGGTTTCGCCCCTACACCAACCCGGACGTCGTCGGGGTCGAACTCGGCGGCGCCGTCAAGAACGTGATCGCTCTCGCCGTGGGCGTCTCGGCGGGGATGGGGCTCGGCGACAACGTCAGCGCGATGCTGATGACCAGGGGACTCGCGGAGATCTCCCGGCTGGGCGAGGCGCTCGGCGCCGATCCGCACACCTTCGCCGGGCTGGCCGGAATGGGCGATCTCATAGCGACCTGCACCTCCCCATTGTCCAGGAACCGTACCTTCGGTGAGAATCTTGGCCGGGGGATGACCCTGGCCGAGGTCGTCGCCGCGACGAAGCAGACCGCCGAAGGAGTCAAATCCTGCGAGTCGGTTCTGGAACTGGCCAGGAAGCACGATGTCGAGATGCCGATCACGGAGGTGGTTGTGGCCGTCGTGCACGACGGGTTGCCTCCCGCCGAGGCCGGGAACCTGCTGATGTCGCGAACCCTCAAACCAGAACGGTACGGCGTTTGACCTCCCTGTCGTCCTCGCCGCCGAGGACACGGGAGAGGGAGCCCGGAGGCGTCGGCCGTACGATCCCGCCGACACCGCGAGGGAGGGAAGCGCCGTCACCCCGCCCCGGGATCGGAGTACCCCCGGCGCGAATCCGGTGAGCCGACGAATGCGCAGACCCAACGGTGAGAACACCCGCGCGGTCCACCTGCCCCCCTTGGCCGACCCCCGGCAGAGCCCGCTCGGCCTGCCGGTGTGGCGCAGCTCCGCCTGGGGCTTCTCCGACTCGGCCGAGTACGCCGAGATGTGCGACGAGAAGAGCTCGGGCTTCGCCCACGGCGGGGTGGACAACCCGACGACCGCCGCCTTCGCCGCCGCGGTCGCCTCGCTCGAAGGGGCCGCGGCGCCCAAGGACGTCGCCGGGCAGGCCTTCTCCTCGGGGATGGCCGCGATCACCGCGGTCCTGATGACCTTCCTGCGGGCCGGAGCGCACATCGTCGCCCCGATCCCCGTGCACGGCGGGACCTACTCGCTGATCACCAACGTGCTCTCCAGGTTCGGCGTCTCGGCGGGCTTCGCGGACTACGGCGACCTCAGCCGGGTGAACGCCGAGGTCAGGTCGAACACGAAGATCATCTACGCGGAGACCCTGTCCAACCCGGCCATGGCCGTCTCCGACATCCGGGGCCTGTACCGCATCGCCCGCAGGGCCGGGGCGCTGCTTGTCGTCGACTCGACCTTCGCGACCCCGGTCGTCTGCCGCCCGCTCGAACACGGCGCCGACCTGGTCGTCCACTCGGCGACCCGGTATCTCGGCGGCCACGACGACTGCGAGGGCGGTGTCGCGGTCGGCCGTCCCGACCTGATCGCACAGCTCGGCGAGGTCCGTCTCGACACCGGCGGCACGCTCTCCCCCGACGACGCCTTCCTGCTCCGCAGGGGGCTGGCGACCCTCCCGCTCCGGGTGCGCAGGATGTGCGCGACCGCGATGGTCTTCGCCGCCGCGGTGGCCAAGCACCCCGCGGTGCGCCGGGTCGACTACCCGGGCCTGCCGGGACACCCCGGCCACCAGCTCGCCAGGCACCTGTTCGACTCGGGCCCTGAGGGGACGAGGTACGGCGCCTGCGTGACGGTCACCCCGCACGGCGGCTACGACGCGGGCGTCGCGCTGGCCGACGGCCTCAGGATCGCCTCGATCGCCACCTCGGTCGGCGGCACCAGGACCAAGGCGGCGCACGTCGCCTCGACCAGCCATCCGCAGCTCGGCGGGGCCGCCGGGATCGACGCCGGGGCGGTCCGCTTCTCGATCGGACTGGAGGACGCGGAGGACCTCATCATGGACGTGACGAGGGCTCTGGACGCCCTCCTCGACCAAGGGGTGGCCCCGGACAGCGGAAAGGGCCCCGGATCGGGACGATAGGCGCGTCTGACAGCCGGGATGACGGCCCAGAGGGGGTACATTCGGTCATCATGAGCGAGCAGCGCGAAACCCGCCCGCGGGTTGCAATCGTCTTCGGTGGCCGCAACTCCGAGCACGGCGTCTCCCTCCTCGGGGCCGGGAGCGTCCTTGAGGCCATCGACCGGTCCAAGTACGAGGTTCTCCCCGTGGGCATCGCCCAGGACGGGCGGTGGGTGCTCGCCTCCGGCGAGCAGCGCTACGCGATCGAGAACGGCGAGATGCCGGTCGTCGACGCCACGGGAACGGCGCTCGCGCTGCCGACCGGCGGCGATGCGCTGGTCGTCTACGAAGCGGGCAGCATCCCGGTCGAGTTCGGCCAGGTGGACGTCGTCTTCCCGGTGATGCACGGCCCCTTCGCCGAGGACGGCACGATCCAGGGGCTGCTGGAGATGGCCGGGGTCCGCTACGTCGGCTCCGGGGTGCTGGCCAGCGCGGTCGGTATGGACAAGGGCTACATGAAGACGGTGCTGGCCGCCGCGGGCCTGCCGGTCGGGCCGTACGTCGTCGTGCGCGACCGTGACTGGCGCACCGCCCGCGAGCGGGTCCTCAAGGAGGTCGAGGAGCTCGGCTGGCCGGTCTTCGTCAAGCCCGCCCGCGCCGGGTCGAGTCAGGGCATCTCCAAGGCCAACGACCGCGAGGAGCTCGAAAGGGCCGTGGAGTTCGCCCGCGAGCACGACCCCAAGGTGCTGGTCGAGGCCGCCATCGTGGGCCGCGAGATCGAGTGCGCCGTGCTGGAGTCCCCCGGTGACGAGGCGCCCAGGGCCAGCCTGCCCGGTGAGGTGCTGGTCCACGGCGACCACGAGTTCTTCGACTTCGAGGCCAAGTACATCGGCGACGAGATGTCCCTGGCCGTGCCCGCCGACATTCCGGCCGAGGTCGCCGAGGAGCTGCGCGCGATGGCCGTGCGCGCCTTCGAGGCGCTCGGCTGTGAGGGCCTGTCCCGGGTGGACTTCTTCTACACCGAGGACGGCCGGCTGATCCTCAACGAGATCAACACGATGCCCGGCTTCACCTCGGTCTCGGTCGCGCCGCAGCTGTGGGCCGCGACCGGTGTGCCGTACGGGGAGCTCGTCGACCGGCTGATCCAGCTGGCGCTGAACCGCGCGCCGGGGCTCAGGTAGGTCAGCCCGTCTGGGGGAGCGCCGCCTTGATCGGCCCGGAGAGGTCGACCAGGACGTTCCCCGGGACGTGCTCGCGGGAGATCGTCACCTCGACGTAGGCCTGCCTGCCGATCGCGGTGAACAGGGCGGGCCTGGTGGGGTCGTTGAACCACGCGACCCCGTTGATCTCCGGCACCTCGTCGGTGGCGGCCATCGTCGACGGCCGGGTCACCCCGCAGCGCAGCGCGATCCGCGCCTGCCCCCACACCGCGACGTACGGCGAGGCGGGCGACGACTCGACCCGGTCCACACCGTCGAGGGTCTTGGGCAGCCGTCCGCCGAGGGCCTTGCACGCGGCGGCGGCCGCTCCCTCGGGAACGGGCGGGTCCACGCGGACCGCGCCGCCGCATCCCGCCAGGAGCAGAGGGAGGCAGGCGAGCGCGGCCCAGCGGGCGAACCGGAGTGACATGGAGTCTCCCGGTGAGGTCAGATATGGACGATGGGACACGTAAGAGTACGTGTGATGCCCTCCACCGCCTGAATCTGGGCCACCACCATCTTGCCGAGTTCGTCCACGTTGCGGGCCTCGGCGCGGACGATCACGTCGTAGGGTCCGGTCACGTCCTCGGCCTGGGTGACACCGGTGATCGAGGAGATCTGCCCGGCCACGTTCGCGGCCTTGCCGACCTCGGTCTGGATCAGGATGTAGGCCTGCACCATAACGTCCTCCCGGGCGATTGGATCAGTGCCGAAGGGCCACCGTACCCTGTGATGAACGGGAGGTGTGTCATCACAGTCGGAGATCTCGGCGAATTCGGAGTTGTCGCACGTATAGCCGAACGCTTGCCACAAGGTGGGACCGTGCTTCTCGGTCCCGGGGACGACGCCGCGATGGTGAGGTCTCCTGACGGACGGGTCGTCGTGACGACAGACTTACTGATCGAGGGTAGGCATTTCCGTCGCGATTGGTCCAGTGGCTACGACATCGGGCGTAAAGCTGCGGCCCAGAATCTTTCAGACATCGTTGCCATGGGGGCCGACCCCACCGGCATCGTGGTCGGTCTCGGCCTGCCCGCCGACGCCGCCACCGGCTGGCTCGACGACCTCACCGACGGCTTCCGCGACGAGTGCGACCTGGTCGGCGCGAGTGTGGTCGGCGGCGACGTCACCCGCTGCGACCTGGTCGTGCTCGGGGTGACCGCGCTGGGAGACCTCGGCGGGCGTGCCCCGGTCACCCGCTCCGGCGCGCGCCCCGGCGACGTGGTCGCGGTCACCGGACGGCTCGGTCACGCCGCGGCGGGGCTCGCGCTGCTCGCCGCCGGTGAGAAGGGCCCCGCCGAACTGCTCGACGCCCATCGCCGCCCCGCACCTCCGTACGCCTGCGGTCCCCGGGCGGCCGCGCTCGGCGCCACCTCGATGCTCGACGTCAGTGACGGGCTCCTCCAGGACCTCGGTCACGTCGCCGAGGCGAGCGAGGTGGGGATCGTGCTCCTGCCGGAGGCCTTCGTGATCTCCGAGTCCCTTGAGGAGGCCGCCGGACGGCTCGGGGTGGACCCGCTCGGGTGGATCCTGTCCGGCGGGGACGATCACGCGCTCGCGGCGACGTTCCCTCAGAGCGTACGGCTGCCGCAGGAGTGGACCGTGGTCGGCCGGGTCGAGGCGGGTAAGGGCGTGCAGGTCAGCGGCCGTTCGATGGCCTATGAGGGGTGGGATCACTTCAGGGAGTGAATTTTCCCACTTCCTGTGACATTCGTGAAAATTGCGACAAACGGTTATTGAAATGGTATGAAGTTTGGCGGCCGAGATTCCCTAGAGGAAGGGGCGACATGGGCCGCCATGGTGGACATGGGGAAGACGTCCCCCGTAACCGGGGGAAACGTGAGCCGGAGTCAGCTCCGGAGCCCCCCCAACAGTCCGGGACCAATGACGAGTTGATCGGGCGCCGGCTCCGTCCAGAGGAGTCCGCGATCACCGAACCCGCCAAGGGGTTCCTCGGATCAGGCTGGTCGGCCACGACCGAACTGTCCGAGCCCGTCTGGCCGGGAGAGGAGCGCAAGCCGAGACGGCGCGTCAGGACGATGCTGCTCACCGCGGTCGCGGTCGTCGCCGTCCTCGGCGGAAGCGCCGCGGCCATCCAGCTGACCAGCGGCTCCGCCGACTCGACCACCGCCTGCCCGCCCGGCGGCTGCGCGGCCGCCTCCTCGGAACGGCCCGCCCCCGAGGACTCGCTCACCGATCCCGAGGACCCCACGCCGCCGGGAGAGGAGACGGAGGAGCCCGCGGAGGAGCCGACCGGGGAGGCGACGGGCAAGCCCGGCGGGACGGAGACGCGGCCCCCGCGGACCCCGGCGCCCGTCGCCACTGCGCACCGCGCGGACCGTACCCCCGAGACCCCAGAGGCGAAGGCGCGCCCGACCCCGAAGACCGGGCACACCCCGCGCCGCACCGAGCAGGCGCAGCCGAGCGACGACCCCGAGCCCACACCGGAACCGACCGGGGAGGCGCTCGTCACCGGCGAACGGCCGCACACGCCCGGCGAGTCGCCGGGCGTCCCCGAGACCTCCGCGACCCCGGCGCCCACCCCGACCACCCCCGCGGCCTCCGGGGTCACCGTCGGATTCGGCCTGGTCAAGGAGAAGACCCAGGCCTACACCGCCCAGCTCGTCATCGCCGCGGACGGCAAGCTCGACGGCCTGACGCTGAAGATGCCGGTCGGTGGCGAGATCACCTCGCTGCACGGCGCCGACTGGAAGCAGGAGGGCGGAATCCTCGTCCTCGACTCGGCGCAGAACCTGGATCCGGGGGAGAACCTGGTCGTCACCTTCAGCGCGGACGGCCAGTCGAGTACCCCCAAGACCTGCCAGAGCCCCCAGGCTGACTGCGTCGTCATCTGATCCGGTACGGCGGGCATGCCCGAGAGCTGGTTGGATGGGGCTCATGACCGATTCCGCCCCTCCCCGCGTGCTGACCGTCGCCGGATCCGACTCCGGCGGCGGCGCGGGCATCCAGGCCGACCTGAAGACGATGCTGGCCCTCGGCGTCCACGGCATGAGCGTCATCGCCGCGGTGACCGCCCAGAACTCGCTGGGCGTCCAGGGCTACTGGGAGCTGCCCGCGGAGGCGGTCCGCGCCCAGCTCGACTCGGTGCTCGGCGACATCGGCGCACAGGCGATCAAGACCGGGATGCTGGCCTCGCCGGTACTGGTCGAGACGGTCGCCGAGACGCTCGCCGGGGCGGGGGCACCGGTCGTGGTCGACCCGGTCGGGGTCTCCAAGCACGGGGACACGCTGCTCGCGCCGGAGGCGGTCGAGACCGTCAGGACACGGCTGCTGCCGGTCGCGACCGTCGTGACCCCCAACCTCTGGGAGGTCGCGCAGCTGACCGGCGTCAAGGTCGAGGACGACCGGGACATGCGCAAGGCCGCCGACGCCGTCCTCGCGCTCGGCCCGGCCTGGGCGCTGATCAAGGGCGGCCACCTGCCGGGAGAGCCGGTCGACCTGCTCACCGACGGCACCCGTGAGTTCCGCTTCCACGCCGAACGCCACGACAACCGCCACACCCACGGCACCGGCTGCACCCTGGCCTCGGCCGTCGCCTCCTACCTGGCGCTCGGCGAGGACGTCCCCGCCGCCGTTGAGAAGGCCAAGGCGTACGTCACCGGGGCCATCGCCCACGGTTTCGCCCTCGGCTCCGGCATAGGCCCCGTGGACCACGCCTGGCGCTGGCGTTAGCCCTTCTGGGTCTCAGCCCGTGTGACGTCCCGCCGGAGCCCGATCTCCGGCCCCGTTCACAGAAGCCCGATCATGGGGTCGGTGCCCAGGCGGCGCAGGACCTCGGCGGTCCTGGACGCCTGCTCGGCGTCCGGGCCCTCCCTGTGGCCCGACTCGACGGCGTCGGCCAGCGCGACCAGCTCGTGCGGCGGCAGGAAACCGTTCACGGTGCGCAGGTGGAGCCGTACCTTGGGGCCGTTGTGGTCCCGGGCCGTCAGGTGAGGGATGGTGCGCCCGGTCTGGTGCCTGTGCTCGCCGCTTCCCTCGTACTCGGGGGTCGAGCCGAGCCAGACGCGGGCCGTGGCGAGGTCGGCCCGGCGTGTCCTGAACGTGCGCCGGACCTCCAGCACACTTCCGGTGAGGGTCGCCCTGAAACGGAAGGCGGCGACGAGGCCGCCCAGGAAGACCGTCCCGACCAGCGCGAATATCAGCAGGACCAGGTACTCGATCCGGAACGGGGAGTGGTCCGGGGGGTAGTACGGATAGTCCGTCGACGTGTACTGGTCACGCACCATGAGGATCACGAACAGCGGAAGCGCCACGAAGGGGAGGGCGAGAACCGACATGATGATCTTGGAACCCGTGCTCGCGCCGGCGCTCAGTTTGAGTGGTGCCGGAGAGGTGCTCACCATCTGACATTAACCAGTCAAGATGGTGATTCAGAGGAGATGTCCAGAAAAGACTTCTGGCAACACGACGCGGCCCGGCGCCCTACGAGGGGGCGCCGGGCCGCGTGTGCGTCTGGCTAGCGGGTGACCTTGCCGGCCTTGATGCAGGAGGTGCAAACGTTCAGCCGCTTCGGCGTGCCGTTCACCACTGCGCGCACGGGCTGGATGTTCGGGTTCCAGCGGCGGCGGGTGCGGCGGTGCGAGTGGGAGACGTTGTTGCCGAAGGTCGGCTTCTTAGCGCAAACATCGCAGACGGAAGCCACGGTTCGCTCCTTAGATCAGTCGAGAGGCTCGATCCGCCGCGTCGGCGGCGGTCATCGGGCGTGCCGGGACGACCGGCTGGCCAGACGAGAATACCCGACGCCCGGCCTCACATGACAACACGGACCGCCATGACTGGCCGAACGGGGATAGTCCCAAGGGTCAACGGTAGCGCATTCCCGGGGGCCGCCGGACGGCCGTGCCGGGCCCGCCCGCGTGGTGTCGAGGCGATTCTGTCGCACGGACACGGTAGAAACTCTGGGGTGACGAGCTTCGACGAGCCGCTGACCAAGGCGCTTGACCCCAAGACCGCCAAGCTGCTGGAGAGCGTCCTCGACCTGCGCACCGTGGGCGACCTGCTGCGGCACTACCCCCGCCGCTACGCCGAGCGCGGTGAGCTGACCGACTTCGAGGACCTTCAGGCCGACGAGCACGCCACGGTCGTCGGCGAGGTCACCAGGGCCATGCGCAGGCCGATGCGCAACAAGGGCGGCACCTGGCTGGAGGTCGAGATCGTCGACGGCCGCCGAGGCAAGATCTACCTGTCCTTCTTCGGCAGGGCCTCCCACATCGCGGAGACCCGGCTGCGGCCCGGCGTCAGGGGCATGTTCGCGGGCAAGGTCGGCGCGTTCGGCCAGGGCGACAAACGCAGGTGGCAGCTCTCCCACCCCGAGTTCGAGATGTTCGACGAGAGCCAGGAGGGCGCCGAGAGGTTCGCCGCCGCGCTGGTGCCGATCTATCCGGCGGGCAAGGACGTGACCCCCTGGGCGATCCGCAGGGCGCTCGGCGTCCTGCTCGACACCCTGGAGCCCCTTGAGGACCCGCTCCCCGCCGACCTCCGGAGCAGACGTGAGCTTCCCGGGCTGGCCGAGGCGCTCACGGCCGTCCACCGGCCCCGCGACCACGCCGACGTCTCCAGGGCGCGCAAGCGGCTGAAGTACGACGAGGCCTTCCTGCTCCAGGCGGTGCTGCTGCAGCGCCGCGCGGCCGCGGCCTCCTGGCCCGCCGTCCCCAGGCCCGCCCGCGCGGACGGGCTGCTGGCCGACTTCGACGCGCGCCTGCCGTTCCAGCTCACCGAGGGGCAGCGGAGCGTGGGCGAGGAGATCGCCGCCGACCTGGCCCTGGCCCACCCCATGCACAGGCTCCTGCAGGGCGAGGTCGGCGCGGGCAAGACCGTCGTCGCGCTGCGCGCCATGCTCCAGGTGGTCGACGCAGGAGGCCAGGCCGTACTGCTCGCCCCGACGGAGGTGCTCGCCCAGCAGCACCACAGGTCGATCACGGCCATGCTCGGCGACCTGGCGACGGGCGGCATGTTCGGCGGTACGGCGGTCGCCCTGCTGACCGGTTCGCTCGGCGCGGCGGCCCGCCGTACGGCCATGCTCGACGCCGCCTCGGGCGCGGCCGGGATCGTCGTCGGCACCCACGCGGTCCTGCAGGAGCGCGTGCAGTTCGCCGACCTGGGGCTGGTCGTGGTCGACGAGCAGCACCGCTTCGGCGTCGAGCAGCGCGACGCGCTCAGGGAGAAGGCCGGGGGAGGCCGTCCGCACGTGCTGGTCATGACCGCGACCCCGATCCCGCGCACGGTCGCCATGACCGTCTTCGGCGACCTGACGGTCTCCACGCTCTCCCAGCTCCCCTCGGGGCGCGCGCCGATCACCACGCACGTGGTCCCCGCCGCGGAGAAGCCGCACTTCCTCGACCGGGCCTGGAGCAGGCTGCGCGAGGAGGTCGAGCTGGGACGGCAGGCCTACATCGTCTGCCCGCGCATCGGCGACCTAGAGGGCGACGAGGGCGACCTGTCCAAGGACGACGACGAGCGCCGCCCCCCGCTCGCGGTGCTCGACGTGGCCGAGACGCTCTCCCAGGGCCCGCTGCACGGCCTGCGTACGGCGGTGCTGCACGGCAAGCTGCCCCCGGAGGAGAAGGACGCCGTGATGCGGGCCTTCAGCCGCGGCGAGACGGACGTCCTGGTGGCCACCACGGTCATCGAGGTCGGCGTCGACGTGCCCAACTCCTCCGTCATGGTCATCATGGACGCCGACCGGTTCGGCGTCTCCCAGCTCCACCAGCTGCGCGGCCGGGTCGGCCGGGGCGGGCTGCCGGGGTTGTGCCTGCTGGTGACCGACGCCCCCGGCGGCACCCCGGCCAGGCAGCGGCTCGACGCGGTGGCCGCGACCCTCGACGGCTTCGAGCTGTCCCGGGTCGACCTCGAACAGCGCCGCGAGGGTGACGTGCTGGGCGTCGCGCAGTCGGGCCGCAGGTCGTCGCTGAAGCTGCTGCAACTCCTGCGGGACGAAGAGGTGATCCACTCGGCCCGCCTCGACGCCGAGGGCGTGCTGGAGAGCGATCCGGAGCTGTCGGGGCACCCGATGCTGCGCATGGAGATCGACAGGCTGCTGGCCGACGAGCGCGCCGAATACCTGGAGAAGACCTGAGCCCGTCAGGAGACGGTCCTTGGGCGTCCGGGGCCCTCGGCGTCCGCCGACGGGAGCGGGAAGGCCTGGGGCGGCACGGAGGGGCCGCGGGCGGGAAAGGTCAGAAGACGCCCGAAGGCGGGGACGGCCTCCCCCCGAATGCCGTCCCCGCCTGGGCCCGCCCTCGGGTCAGGTGCCGAGAGCACCGGCGTGCGGAAGGGCTCACGATCACGCCGGTCGGCCTTCTCCTGGGTCGCCGAAGGCCGCAGGACTCATCATGCAAGCAGTCGTGACCCGGGGGAACGACCCTTGCGCTTTCGTCGCCACTCCTTGCCCACTCTTGACCTAGATCACCTACCCGAACCCTTTTGACCTGCGGTTATGTGATGCGTCGCGACACGCCGGGCTGTGGTCCGCGCCGCCGCTGGGACAATGGGCCGGTGAGTCGAGTCATCGCGGGAAGCGCAGGAGGACGACGGCTGGCCGTGCCGCCGGGGCGGGGGACCCGCCCCACGAGCGACCGGGCCAGAGAGGGGATCTTCGCAACCGTCGGGTCGTTGTTCGGCCCCCTGGACGGCGCCCGGGTGCTCGACCTCTACTCGGGGTCGGGGGCCCTCGGGCTTGAGGCGCTGTCCCGGGGCGCGGAGCACGCCCTGCTCGTCGAGTCGGACGCCAAGGCGATCAGGACGATCAGGGCCAACATCGCCTCCCTCGGGCTGCCCGGTGCGGAACTGGCCGCCGACCGCGTCGAGCGGGTGCTCGAACGGGGAACGGCGCAGCCGTACGACCTGGTGTTCGCCGACCCGCCGTACACACTGGGCGCCGAGGCGGTCGACGCCGTGCTCAGGGGGCTGAGGGACGGCGGCTGGCTGGAACGGGACGCCCTGGTGGTCGTGGAACGCGAGAGCCGGGGCACAGACCTGGTGTGGCCCGAGGGGTACGAGGAGGACAGGGTCCGTCGTTACGGGGAAGCGGCCGTTTGGTACGGTCGCGCCGCCGGGAATCCATAGGGCAGGGGGTTTCGCCTTGCGTCGCGTTGTCTGTCCGGGATCGTTCGATCCCGTTACCAACGGCCATCTGGACATCATCGGCCGGGCCTGCCGGCAGTACGACGAGGTCGTGGTCGCCGTCCTGATCAACATCGAGAAGAAGAGCCTGTTCACGGTCGAGGAGCGCATCGAGATGCTCCAGAACGTGACCAAGGAGTACGGCAACGTGCGCGTGGACAAGTTCCACGGTCTGCTGGTGGACTACTGCAGGCAGCAGCAGATCCCGGCCATCGTCAAGGGCCTGCGGGCGATCAGCGACTTCGACTACGAGTTGCAGATGGCCCAGCTCAACTACCGGATGTCCGGGGTCGAGACACTGTTCATGGCCACCGGTCCCGAGGTGTCGTTCCTGTCGTCGAGTCGCATCAAGGAGATCGTCCGTTACGGCGGGAGCGTGGCCGGTCTGGTACCCGATCTCGTCCAGGAACTCCTGGTCGAACGGCTCAGGGGCTGACCCCTGGTATCCTCTTGTTTCTGCCTTGCACGACGGCGTTGATTCGCCATGCCTGATGAGAGTGGAATGACTCCGCACAGCCTTGACCCCCGCGCCCCGTGGGTGATCTCCACCCATGACCTGGGGCGGAGACCGGGGGCGATGCTTCGGATGAGTCTCACCCTCCCGGCGCCGGCGAACATCGGTGTTGACATGATCGGTGTCCCCAGGGACACCGACGTCGAGCTGGACATCCGGCTTGAAGCGGTCATGGAAGGTGTGCTCGTCACGGGCACGGCGCGGGCCCCGCTGCGGGGGGAGTGCGCACGCTGCCTGGAGGAGATCGTCTCGGATACCGAGGTGAGCTTCCAGGAGCTGTTCTTCTACTCGGCGGAGGATGCCGCCGAGGACGACTCGCTTCTCGACGGAGAACTGCTCGACCTCGAACCTGCGTTCCGTGACGCGGTGGTGCTCACACTGCCGTTGAGCCCGGTGTGCAGCGAAGACTGCTCCGGGCTCTGCTCGGAGTGCGGGATCAGGCTGGCCGACGCCGAGCCTGATCACGGACACGAGGTCGTCGACGCCCGCTGGGCCAAGCTGCAGGGTCTGGTTCCAGAACATAACAACGATCAGGAGAGCTGACGTGGCTGTCCCCAAGCGCAAGATGTCGCGGAGCAACACTCGCTCCCGCAGGTCGCAGTGGAAGGCCGCCGCGGTCTCGCTCGTGAGCTGCCCCCAGTGCCGCTCGCCGAAGCGTCCGCACGTGGCGTGCCCCTCCTGCGGCACCTACAACCGCCGTCAGGTGATCGAGCCCTCCGCCTGATCGCAGTCTGACCGACGGACACCGGCCGGGTTTCTCCGGCCGGTGCCACCGTTCGCGATCCACATGCGATGGCGGTCGGCCCGCGGCTGTGGTGGACGCCGGGTTACGCGGTGACGCGTACCCTCCCGGCGCCCACCACATCTTCGGGCATCTCTCATTCCCTTCCTCGCCATCGCGCATTTCACCGCAAGCGTGCGAGGAGAAGAAACCATGGGGATGAGCAGTGTCAAGCCGGTAGCCGTCGAGGTCGTCAGTGACGAGCTCGACAAGGTCCTCTCCGTGCGACTGGACGCGGCGATCCTGGAGCGGGCGCTGACGCACCGCTCCTACGCCTACGAGAACGGCGGTCTGCCGACCAACGAGCGTCTTGAGTTCCTCGGCGACTCCGTGCTCGGCCTGGTCGTCACCGACACCCTGTACCGCAACCACCCCGACCTGCCCGAGGGGCAGCTCGCCAAGCTCAGGGCCGCGGTGGTCAACATGCGCGCCCTCGCGGGCGTCGCCCGCACCCTCGGTCTCGGGCGCTTCCTGCGCCTCGGCAGGGGCGAGGAGGGCACCGGGGGGCGTGACAAGTCCTCGATCCTCGCCGACACCCTTGAGGCGCTGATCGGCTCGGTCTACGTGGACAAGGGCCTCGACGAGGCCTTCCGCGTCGTCCACCTGCTGTTCGACCCGCTCATCACCCGCTCCGCCTCGCTGGGCGCCGGTCTCGACTGGAAGACCTCGTTGCAGGAGCTGACCGCCTCCGAGTCGCTCGGCGTGCCCGAGTACCACGTGGAGGAGAGCGGCCCCGACCACGCCAAGTCCTTCACCGCGATCGTCAGGGTCGGCGGCGAGGAGTACGGCTCCGGCTCGGGCCGTTCGAAGAAGGAGGCCGAGCAGCAGGCGGCCGAGACCGCATGGACCCGCATCCGTGAGGACCG
This sequence comes from Streptosporangium sp. NPDC049376, assembly GCF_044466505.1. Taxonomy (NCBI): domain Bacteria; kingdom Bacillati; phylum Actinomycetota; class Actinomycetes; order Streptosporangiales; family Streptosporangiaceae; genus Streptosporangium; species Streptosporangium sp. NPDC049376. Next base: position 23,567 of record NZ_JBITMT010000005.1, read on the forward strand.
CGACAAGCGCGAGGCCGGCTGACCCGCGAGCCGTACGGCACGAACCGAAGGAGGGGGCATGCCCGAACTGCCCGAGGTCGAGGTCGTACGGCGCGGCCTGGAACGCTGGGTCCGCGGACGCGTCGTCGCGCGGGCCGAGGTGCTGCACCCGAGAGCGATCAGGAGGCACGTCCCCGGCGCCGAGGAGTTCGCCGCCCAGCTCAAGGGGCGCACGATCGGCACCGCCGAACGCAGGGGCAAGTACCTCTGGCTGCCCCTCGACGGGACGGACGCGATCCTGGCCCATCTCGGCATGAGCGGCCAGCTGCTGGTCGTCGAGCCGGACACGGCCCGGGAGAAACACCTGCGGATCCGGATCACCTTCGCCGACGGCGGCCCCGACCTGCGCTTCGTCGACCAGCGGACCTTCGGGCACGTGCTGGTGACACCGCTGGCCGAGGCCGGCGGCAGGCAGGTGCCCGAGCCGATCACCCACATCGCGGCCGACCCGTTCGAGGAGCACTTCGACGAGGCGCTCTTCGCCCGCCGTCTGCGGGCCCGGCGGACCGAGATCAAGCGGGCGCTCCTGGACCAGTCGCTGATCAGCGGGGTCGGCAACATCTACGCCGACGAGGCGCTCTGGCGGGCCCGCCTGCACGGCGCCAGGCCGACCGGGGCGCTGACCGGGCCGAAGATCTCCGAGCTGGTCGGCGCGGCCCGCGAGGTGATGACCGAGGCCCTGGCGCAGGGCGGCACGTCCTTCGACAGCCTCTACGTCAACGTCAACGGTGAGAGCGGCTACTTCGAGCGCTCACTGGCCGTGTACGGCAGGCGGGACGAACCCTGCCCGCGCTGCGGCGCGCCGATCGTCAGGGAGTCGTTCATGAACCGTTCCTCCTACAGCTGCCCCCGCTGCCAGCCCCGCCCGAGAGGGGCGGCGGCATGACGGCCGTACGGCTGACCGCCTGGGTCAGAGGGCGTGTCCAGGGGGTCGGTTTCCGCTGGTGGACGCGGGCCAGGGCGCTGGAGCTCGGACTTTCCGGATGGGCGAGGAACACCGAGGACGGCCGGGTCGAGGTCGTCGCCGAGGGTGGTCGTGAGGCGTGCGAGAACCTGCTCTCCCAGCTCAGGGCGGGTGCGACCCCGGGAAAGGTTGACGCGGTCGTGGAACGCTGGAGCGAGGCCAAAGGAAATCTTGGCGGTTTCGTTGAGCGCTGATGCTTCCTTAAACCGCCCAAAATAAGGTATATTTTACTGTCGAGAGTGCCCACTGGTGCATCCACACGGAGCGTTCAACTTGACCGCCCCTTTCGCCGGTGCGACTCTTGATAAGAACCACGCGCACCCCTCCCGCGGCAAGAAGTGCGCGAACCAGTCTGGTCACTCAGCGTGGAGGACCCTTTACCATGGCGAAGGCTCTACTCGGCCACGTCGGCGGTCCTGACCCTCGTATGGTCTCGGAGATGCGCCGTCTTCAGCAGCGTATCCGTGATCTGGAGGCAGAGCTCACCCGGCTCCAGGCCCAGAACGACGAACTCGCGGCCGGCACCCGCGACGAGGCGTTCACCCGCCTGCAGGATCGTGAGCCGGTTCTCACTTAGAGACCGGGACGAAACACCACTGTCCAGGGGCGCCTCGCCGGGGCGTCCCTTGCCATGCCGACCCCTGTCACGTGCGGGGCCACGCATGGCGAACGACCCATGTACGGCGGGCGGACCACACGGTACGCCCGGCGCACCGCCGTACGACGAGATCGCTCACAGATGACGTGAGAAGAAGGCGAACTGCTCGGGGAGCACACGGACCCGGTACGCCGTGTCCTGGCACCCCGAGGAGATCCCTCCCTCCGTCGTCGCGCCGAGCGCCTTCAACCCCTTCAGCATCGTCTCCGTCTGCGGAGCCCTGTCGTCGCGCTCGCCGCAGCCCAGCCAGACCGGGATGTCCACCAGGTCACGCAGCGGAGCCCGTGCCGCCGTGACGGCGGGTGAGGCCGCGGCCACCGCGGCGACCCGGCCGGAACCCAGCTGCGCGGCCAGCCTGAGGGCCTCCGCCCCGCCCGCCGCCCAGCCGAGCAGCCCGATCCTTCCGGTGTCGAACCCCTGGGTCTCCAGATGCGGGAGCACGGTCCCCACGACGTCGGCCGAAGGCCAGTCGTCGATCGCGGCGACCGCGAACCGCCCCCCGCTCGCCGCCAGGTAACGGTCCGCGGAACAGAGGTCGAGCGACGCGCGGGCGTTCTCCGTACCCTCGGGAAACATGATCACGACGGCGGTCCGGTCGCGTGGCCGCGGCGGCAGTGAGACGATCACCGTACGGCCCTCGACCTCGCTCAGCCGCCGGGCCCCGGGACGGGCGACGGGAGGGTCGGGGACGCCTCCGCAGACGACGCGGGCGTAGGCGTTCCGGAAACCGTCCGGACCGATCGCGAGCGCGGCACCGCCCAGGCCGAGCGCGGCCAGCCCGCCGCCGACCAGGAAAGCCCGCCGTCTGAGACGGCCGTCCCCGCCGTGCGGGGAGCCCTCGCCGCGTTCCGCATCCATGCAGGGCACCCTAGGCGCTGGACAGGCGGGCGCGGGCGAAGAACGGTAGTCTTCCCAGGCGAGAGCGACAGGGCGGCTTGGGAAAGCGCGAGCGAACACGGGTGAACGCGGCGGACGAGGGGTGACATGTATCTGAAAACCCTGACTCTGCGCGGATTCAAGTCCTTCGCCTCGGCCACCACCCTCAGGTTCGAACCCGGCATCACCGCCGTCGTCGGCCCGAACGGCTCGGGCAAGTCCAACGTGGTCGACGCCCTGGCCTGGGTGATGGGCGAGCACAGCGCCAAGTCGCTGCGCGGCGGCAAGATGGAGGACGTCATCTTCGCCGGGACGTCCTCACGGGCCCCGCTCGGCCGTGCCGAGGTCACGCTCACCATCGACAACACCGACGGCGCGCTGCCCATCGACTACACCGAGGTCACGATCAGCCGCCTGATGTTCAGGGCGGGACAGAGCGAGTACGCCATCAACGGCGACACCTGCCGCCTGCTCGACATCCAGGAACTCCTGTCCGACTCGGGCATCGGCCGTGAGATGCACGTCATCGTCGGGCAGGGCCAGCTCGACCAGGTGCTGCACGCGGGCCCGGAGGACCGCAGGGCCTTCATCGAGGAGGCCGCGGGCGTTCTGAAGCACCGCAAGCGCAAGGAGAAGGCGCTGCGGAAGCTCGACGCGATGCAGGCCAACATGACCCGGGTCCAGGACCTCACCACCGAGCTGCGCAGACAGCTCAAACCCCTCGGCCGCCAGGCGGAGATCGCCCGCAAGGCCGCGGTCATCCAGGCCGACCTGCGGGACGCCAGGCTCAGGCTGCTCGCCGACGACGTGCTCACCCTGCGCGTCACCCTGGAGCGGGAGACCGCCGACGAGGCCGCCGTGCTGGCCCGCCGTACGGTGGTGGAGACCGAGCTGGAACAGGGCCAGGTCGCCGAGGCCGAGCTTGAGGCCGCGGAGGCCGAGGCACAGCCGCGACTGGCCGCCGCCCAGGAGACCTACTTCCGGCTTTCGTCCCTCCGTGAGCGCCTCAGGGGCCTGGCCGGACTGGCCGCCGAACGGCACCGCAACGCGACCGACACCGCGGTCGAGCGCAGAGGACGCGACCCGGAGGACTACGAGCGCGAGGCCGAGGAGATCCAGGAGCAGGAACGCGTCCTTGAGGAACTCCTCGACCAGGAGCGGGAGACCCTGGCACAGGCCGTCGCGGGACGCTCGGAGAGCGAGGCGGCGCTCGCCGCCGAGGAACGCCGCCTGGCCGCGGAGGCCAAGGCCGTCGCGGACCGGCGCGAAGGGCTGGCCAAGCTCAGGGGACAGGCCGGCGCGGCGCACAGCAGGGCGGGCGCGGCCGAGGAGGAGATCGGGCGGCTGAGGCTCTCCCTCGAAGAGGCCGAACAGCGCGCCGAGCGTGCCCGCGCCGACCACGAGGGCCAGGAACGCTCTGAGCCGGAGATCGACCCCGCCCTCGCCGAAGAGCTGGAAATCGCCCTTGAGGCCGTGGCACAGGCGAGGGAGGCCGTCGAGGAGGCCAAGGCCGTCGCCGAGGAGGCCAAGGCCTCGGTCGCGGGCCCCAACGCGGCCCTGTCCTCGGCCAAGGCCGCCGTCGGTGTCGCCCGCAAGGCCGACCAGGAGGCCCAGCGTCAGGTCGCCGCGCTCGAAGCCAGGTTCGAGGCGCTCCAGCTGAGCCTGGCGAGCGGCACGGACGGCGCCGCGGCGCTGCTGGCCGCCGACCTGGCCGGGGTGCTCGGCCCGGTGGCCACCATGCTGACCGTCAGCCCCGGCGCGGAGACGGCCGTGGCCGCCGTGCTCGGCGCCTACGCCGAGGCGGTGGCCGTGGAGTCGCTGCAGGCCGCCGCGGACGCCATCGACTTCCTCAGCCGCCAGGACGGGGGCCGGGCGGCCCTGCTCGTCGCCACGGGCGGACAGGTCCCGCGGAGGGCCGACATGCCCGTCGCGGGCGGCCGGTGGGCGGCGGACCTGGTCACCGTGCCCGACGCGCTGCGGGCCGCCGTCACGCACCTGCTGGCCGACGTCCTGGTCGTCGACGACCTTGAGACGGCCAGGAAGGCCGTCGAGCAGTGGCCCGAGCTGCGAGCCGTCACCCGCTCCGGCGACCTGGTCGGCTCCTACGCCGCCAGGGGAGGCTCAACGGGCGCGGCCTCCGCCCTCCAGATGCGGGCCGCTCTCGACGAGGCCGTCGCGGACCTGGCCACGGCCAGGCAGGCCGCCGAACAGGCGGGCCTCGCCATGGAGGAGGCCGCCGAAGCCGAGGCACAGGCGCAGTTCGCCGTCGAGGCCGCCCAGGCGGGCGTGGGCGAGGCGCAGACAGGCGTGCAGACCGCCCAGGCCGGGGTGAACGCCGCCCAGGCCGCGCTCGACCAGATCAGGGCCAGACAGCGTGACGCCGACCAGCGGGCCGCCGCGACCGCGCGGCGACTGGCCCAGCTCGGCGCCGCGGCCGAGGCCGCCGCCGCCGAGTGTGAACGGCTCGCCAGGGCCGTACGGGCCGCCGAGGAGGCCCGCGACCGGGACGCCGCGGGGCTCGCCGAGATCGAGGAACGGCTCGCCGCCGCCACCGCCGAGGTGGAGGCCGAACCCGAACCGACCACCGAGATGCGCGACGAGCTCGCGGAGATCTGCGCCTCGGCGAGACAGACGGAGATGGAGGCCCGCCTGGCCGTACGGACGGCCGAGGAGCGGGTCAAGGGCCTCACGGGCCGGGCCGACGAACTGCTGCGCGCCGCCGAACGGGAGCGCGAGGAACGCGCCAGGGCCGCCGAGCTGCGGGAACGGCGGCGCAGGCAGGCACTGGTCGCCCAGGCCGTGGTCCGTGGCACCGAGCTGACCCTGGCCCGCCTGGAGACCTCCCTCACCGTGGCGGCCGAGGAACGCGACGAGGCCGAACAGGCGCGCGGGCAGATCGACCAGTCGCTCAAGTCGATCAGGCTCCGCGTCAGGGAACTGTCCGGCGAACTGGACAAGCTGATCAACAGGGCGCACGGCAGCGAGGTCGCCAGAACCGAACGGCGCCTGCGCCTGGAACAGCTGGAGGCCAAGGCCGTCGACGAGTACGGCGTCGAACCCGACACGCTCATCGCCGAGTACGGCCCGGCCGAACCCGTCCCGACCGTCGACGGCGACCCCGTTCCCTACGTGCGTGAGGAACAGGAGAAGCGGGCCAAGGCCGCCGACCGGCAGATGGCGCAGCTCGGCAAGGTCAACCCGCTGGCCCTTGAGGAGTTCGCCGCCCTTGAGGAACGGCACGCCTTCCTCACCTCCCAGCTTGAGGACCTCAAGAAGACCAGACGTGACCTGCTGCTCGTCGTCAAGGAGGTGGACGAGCGGGTCGAGCAGGTGTTCGGCGCCGCCTACGCCGACGTCGCCCGCGAGTTCGAGCAGATCTTCGGGCGGGTCTTCCCCGGCGGTGAGGGCAGGCTGCTGCTCACCGACCCGGAGGACATGCTGACCACCGGCGTCGAGGTCGAGGCCAGACCGCCGGGCAAGAAGGTCAAGCGCCTGTCGCTGCTGTCCGGAGGGGAACGGTCGCTGACCGCCGTCGCCTTCCTCGTCGCCATCTTCAAGGCGCGGCCCTCGCCGTTCTACGTGATGGACGAGGTCGAGGCGGCGCTCGACGACACCAACACCCAACGGCTGCTGACCCTGTTCGAGGAACTGCGGCAGACGTCACAGCTCATCGTCATCACCCACCAGAAACGCACAATGGAGATCGCCGACGCGCTGTACGGGGTCTCGATGCGGGGGGACGGGGTCAGCCAGGTGATCAGTCAGCGGCTTCGAGAAAGTTAGTTGTGTCTCTTTGCGCGGCTTCGGCAGCGCGGGTTGTGTTTCTTTGCTCCGCCTGGCGGCGTCGCGGGCTGTGTCTCTTTGCTCCGCCTTCGGCGTCGCGGGCTTGGGCGCTTCGGGTCGGCGTCTTCCCTCGTCACTGCGTCGCTTCGCTCCTGCGTTCCTCAGTCCAGACACCGACGCGCCCAAGCCGTGTCTTTTTGCTCCGCCTGGCGGCGTCGCGGGCTTGGGCGCCTCGGGTCGGTGCTTTCCCTCGTCACTCATCCGCTGCGCTCCTTCGCTCCTCAGTCCAAGCACCGACGCGCCCAAGCCGAAACTCTTCACACTTGGCGCCGGGGGTGTCGGCCGACCCCTCGCTTCGGAGGTGGAAAGTCCACGCGGGCAGGTGCGGGGGACGTCTTTGTCGTCGTGGTGGGGAGGGTGAGCAGTCAAGATCGATGGGGGGTGACTTGACCCGGGGGGTCGGAGCATTCCGAGGGGTCTGGAAAACTGTGCTCTTGTGGAAGGCTATCTCGGCATAATCGCGATCATCGTCGTTGTCGCCCTGCTGGCGGCGGGCGGCATGTTCCTGTTGCTCAGGCCGCGGGGCAAGTCGGCTCCTCCGGTGGAGCCGCCCGAGGTGCGGCCCGTTCCCGGGGAGGAACAGGCGCCTCCCGTGGGGGCCGCGCAGGACGACGACGCGGCGACCACCACTCTTCCGCCGCCGGCCAAGCCCGCCGAGCCCATGGTCGTCCCCCCGGCCGTCGAGATCCCGCCGCCCTCGGCGGGCCGCATGGTACGGCTGCGCGCCAGGCTCGCCCGGTCCCAGAGCACCCTCGGCAAGGGCCTGCTCGACCTGCTCTCGCGTGACCGTCTCGACGACGACACCTGGGACGAGATCGAGGAGACCCTGATCACCGCGGACGTCGGCGTCGCCCCGACCCAGGCGATGGTCGAGGAGCTGCGGACCAAGGTGAAGGTGCTGGGCAGCAGGACGCCCGCCGAGGTGCGCGGACTGCTCAAGGAGCAGCTGCTGACCCAGATCGGCGCCGACACCGACCGCACCCTGCACGTCAAGCCGCACGGGGAGCGTCCCGCGGTCGTGCTCGTCGTCGGCGTCAACGGCACCGGCAAGACCACGACGACCGGCAAGCTGGCGCGTTCCCTCATCGGCGACGGCAACAAGGTCGTGCTCGGCGCCGCCGACACCTTCCGCGCCGCCGCGGCCGACCAGCTCCAGACCTGGGGCGACCGGGTCGGCGCCGAGGTCGTGCGTGGTCCCGAGGGCGGCGACCCGGCCTCGGTGGCCTTCGACGCCGTGGCCAAGGGCATCGAGGACAAGGTGGACGTGGTCATCGTCGACACGGCGGGCCGTCTGCACACCAAGACCGGCCTGATGGACGAGCTGGGCAAGGTCAAGCGCGTCATCGAGAAGAAGGCGACGGTCGACGAGGTCCTGCTCGTCCTGGACGCGACCACGGGTCAGAACGGCATGCGCCAGGCCCAGGTGTTCGCCGAGGTCGTCGACGTCACCGGTATCGCCCTGACCAAGCTCGACGGCACCGCCAAGGGCGGCATCATCATCTCCGTCCAGCGTGAGCTCGGAGTGCCGGTCAAGCTGGTCGGCCTCGGTGAGGGGCCGGACGACCTGGCCCCGTTCGACCCCGAGGTCTTCGTGGACGCCCTGCTCGGCGACTGAGAGAGCCACCGGGAACCGGGACGCGGTGAACGCCGCGTCCCGGTGGGGACGTCAGTCTCGAAGGAGCGCCCCGTTGCGCCGGGCGCGGTCTCCGGCGGAGGGCAGTGGCCCGACGGGCACGACCATGGGGGTGCCCGCCACCGGGTCCTCGATGACCCGGGCGGCCAGGTCGAAGACCTTCGCGAGCAACTCCTCGGTGAGGACCTCGGCGGGAGGCCCGGCGGCGACGACCTTGCCCGAGCGCATGGCGACCAGGTGGTCGGTGTAGCGGGCGGCGAGGTTGAGGTCGTGCAGGACCATCACCACCGTACGGCCGAGCTCCCCGTGCAGGCGGCGGACGAGTTCGAGGACCTCGATCTGGTGCGCCAGGTCGAGGAAGGTCGTCGGCTCGTCGAGCAGCAGCAGGTCGGTGCCCTGGGCCAGGGCCATCGAGATCCAGGCGCGCTGACGCTGCCCGCCGGACAGCTCGTCGAGCGGGCGTTCGCCCAGGTCGAGCAGGCCCGTCATGGACAGGGCCTCGTTGACGGCCGTCTCGTCGCCGGAGGACCACTGCCGGTACCACGTCTGGTGCGGGTGCCGTCCCCTGGCCACCAGGTCGGCCACGGTCAGTCCCTCGGGGGCCGTGGGGGCCTGCGGCAGCACTCCCAGGATCTTCGCGACCTCCCTGGTCGGCATCCTGTCGATGCGTTTGCCGTCCAGCAGCACCTCGCCGCCGGAGGGCTTCAGCAGGCGTCCCAGCGCGCGCAGCAGTGTGGACTTGCCGCATCCGTTGGGGCCGATGATCGTCGTCACCGTCCCGGCCTCGATCCCGAGGTCGAGCCCGTCGACGATGACGCGGTCGCCGTACCCGAGCTTGACGTCGACGGCCCGTAGTCTCAAGGTCGTGCCTTTCTTCGCGCGCGGACGAGGAGATAGATCAGATAGGGGGCGCCGAGGACCGCGGTGACCACGCCGACGGGAAGTTCGACGGGGCTGAACGCGGTCCGCGAGACCAGGTCGGAGGCGCTGGTGAGGACGGCACCGGTGAGCGCGGACACCACGAGCGGAGGCTGGGCCGCTCCGGCCAGGCGCAACGCGATCTGTGGCGCGGCCAGCGCGACGAAGGCGATGGGGCCCGCCGCGGCGGTCGCGAGCGCGGCCAGCAGCACGGCGGCCAGGATCATCAGGCTCCTGGTGAGGTTGGGGCGCACCCCGAGCCCGGTGACGGTCTCCTCGCCGAAGCGCAGCGCGCCGAGTGAGCGGGCGCCGACCAGGGTCGCCGGGACCAGTACGGCCAGCGCAACCGCGACGGGGACGACGTGTTCCCAGCCCCTGCCGTTCAGCGAGCCGGTGATCCAGACGATGGCGCGCCCGCTGTCGTTGACGTCGCCGATGGTCAGCAGCCAGTACTTGACGTTGACGCACATCACCGAGACGCCGATGCCGACGAGCACCAGGCGGTAGCCGTCCAGGCCGCCGCGCCAGGCGAGCGTGTAGACGGCCAGCGCCCCGGCCGCGCCGCCGAGCAGGGCGAGCAGCGGAATCCCGACCGAGGCCAGCATGCCGCCCGCCCCGCCCGCGGCGCTCGACGTGGCCACGATGGCCGCGACCACGCACACGCTGGCGCCCGGCGTCACCCCGAGGATGTCGGGGCTGGCCAGCGGGTTGCGCGCGATGGCCTGGGTGATCGCCCCGGCCAGGGCGAGCGCCGCGCCGACCAGGACGCCGGTGAGCGCCCGGGGCAGCCGCAGCTCCATCACCACGAGGTGGTCGGGGCCGTCCCCCACGACGGCCCGGCCCACCTCGGCCAGGCTCATCGGGATGTCGCCGATCCGCATGCCGAGCCCGGTCAGCAGTACGGCGGCGGCCAGCAGGACCAGTGCCGTCAGGACGGGGCGTGGCCGCAGCGGCCAGGAGGCGGGACCGGCCCGCAGCGCCTTTGTCTGTGCCCTTGTCGGGGCCTTCGTCTCAGAGGGGCGCAGGCCGTACACGGGGGTGGGGTTCACAGGCGGACCGGCTTCCTGCGGCGGACCAGGGCGACGAAGAACGGCGCGCCGAGCAGGGCGAGGACCACTCCTGCCTCCAGTTCGCCGGGCCGGGCGACCACCCGTCCCGTCACGTCGGCGAGCAGCAGCGCCACCGCGCCGATCAGCCCCGCGTACGGCAGCAGCCACCGGTTGTCGGGGCCGGAGAGGGGGCGGGCCAAGTGGGGGACCATCAGGCCGAGGAAGGCCAGCGAGCCGCAGGCCGCGACCGAGGCGCCGGTGAGCAGCGTGATCGCGCAGATGCCGACGGCGCGGGTCAGGGTGACGTTCTGGCCCAGGGCCCTGGCCACGTCCTCGCCGAGGGCGAGCGCGTTGAGGCCGGGGGCGTTGACCAGGGCGAGCAGGAGCCCGACGACGACGAACGGCAGCACCTGGGTGACGGTCTCCGCGCCCCGGCCCGCGATCGAGCCGGTCTGCCAGAACCGGAAGACGTCCATCGCCTGCTCGTCCATCAGGACCAGGGCCGAGGTGAGCGCGTAGAGGAAGGAGCTGACCGCCGTGCCGGCCAGGGCCAGGGTCAGCGGGGTCGGGCCGGACCGTCCGCCGACCATGCCGAGGGCGAAGACTCCGGCGCTGGCGACGAGGGCCCCGGCCAGGCCGAACCAGATGTAGCCGTACAGGCCGGTGACGCCGAGCGTCATGATGGCGAGCACCATCGCGAACGCCGCGCCCTGGGTGACGCCGAGCAGACCGGGGTCGGCCAGCGGGTTGCGGGTGTGCCCCTGCATGAGGGCGCCCGCGACGCCCAGGGCGATCCCGGCCATGACCCCGATGGCGGTCCTGGGCACGCGCAGCGACCGCACGACGATGTCGTTCTCGGTGCCCGACGGGCCGGTCAGGGCGTGCCACACGTCGCCGGGCGGGACCGGTTTCGCGCCGACCGCGAGGCTCAGCAGGACGGCGGTCAGCAGCAGGGCGAACAGCCCGGCGACCACGATCGACCTGCGGGTACGCAGGGCCGTGAGAACGCCCCTGGGCGAGGGGGACCGCGCGATGACCGCCGTCGTGCTCACGCGCGCTCCTCTCGCCTGCCGGAGACCGGACACCGTCCCGTGGACCGGGACCCCGATTGTCGGGCTCCGAACGAGTATGACAGTTTAGGCATGCCTAATCTAATTTAGGCGTGCCTTACCTTGGAGGAAGTCCTGATGAGAACATTGCGCGCCGTGGCGCTCGGGATGGCGACGGCCGTACTGTCGGCGGGGCTGGCCGCCTGCGGCACGAGTACGCCGACCACCGCGAAGCCCGCCGCGGAAACCGGGACGGGGGCGGATCCCTCGGCCGGGGCGGCGGCCGCGGAGGGCTTCCCCCGCACGGTGAAGCACGCCATGGGCGAGACCGTGATCCCGGCCAGGCCGGTGCGGGTCGTGACCCTCGACCAGAGCTTCGTCGACGCGGTGCTCACCCTGGACACCGACGTCGTCGGGTTCACCACCTACCGGGCGATCGACGACAAGCTCCCCGACTATCTGACCCCGGTCCTCGGGCACGCCAAGGACGCCGTCTCCGTCGGCACGCTCGAACAGCCGAGCCTGGAGCGGATCATCGCCCTCAAGCCCGACCTGATCGTCTCGGCGAAGGTCCGGCACGAGGCGCTGTACGACAAGCTGTCGAAGATCGCTCCGACGGTGTTCAGTGAGACCACCGGCGCGATCTGGAAGGAGAACCTCAGGCTCATGGGGCGGGCCCTGGGCAGGGAGGACCTGGCGGAGACCAGGCTCAAGGACTACCAGGACCGCGCCGCCGCGCTCGGCGCCTCCATCGACAAGAAGAACGGCGGAATGCCGACCGTCTCGGTCGTCCGGTTCGCCGGGGAGCCGACCGTGCGCCTGTACGTGGAGAACTCCTACTCGGGGCTGGTGCTGAAGGACGTCGGCTTCGTCCGGCCGAAGGACCAGCCGACCACGACCGAGACGATCGCGGTGAACATCAGCCAGGAGAACATCTCCCAGCTCGACGCCGAGCACATCTTCGTGGCGGCCTACCCCGACCCGGCGGCCGAGCCGATCAAGAAGGAGTTCCAGGCCAACCCGCTGTGGGGCAGGCTCAAGGGCGCCAAGCACGACGTCGCCGACGTCGTCTGGATGAGCGCGGTCGGCATCCAGGGCGCCCACGCCATCCTCGACGACGTCGCGAAGGTCTTCGGGGTCGATCCCGCCAGGGCCTCCTGAGCGGGTTCCTTCGGGTGGGATGTCAGGGCTCGGCCAGGAAGGACCTCAGTTCCTCCAGGTGAGGGGCGATGTCCAGGCCGCGCTCGGCGAGCCAGGCGTCGTCGCCGTAGGTGCAGCGGTAGCGTTCGCCGCCGTCGCAGATCAGGGTGACGACGCTGCCCCGCTCGCCCGCCTGGCGCATCTCCCGCAGGATCCGTACGGCGGCCGCGACGTTGGTGCCCGTCGAGCCGCCGACGTCGCGGCCGGTGACCTCGCGGACCCAGCGCATCGCCGCGATGGACAGGGCGTCCGGGACCTGGATCATGCGGTCGATCACGGTGGGCATGAACGACGGTTCGACCCGGGGGCGGCCGATGCCCTCGATGCGGGAGCCGGGGGCGGTGACGGTGTCGTCGCCGGCGCACCAGCCCGGGTAGAAGGCGGACCCCTCCGGGTCGACCACCGCGAGCCTGGTTTGGTGCCGCCGGTAGCGGATGTAGCGGCCGATGGTCGAGGACGTGCCGCCGGTGCCGGCGCCGACCACGATCCAGGTCGGCTCGGGGTGGGGTTCCATCTCCATCTGCTGGAAGATGCTCTCGGCGATGTTGTTGTTGCCGCGCCAGTCGGTGGCCCGCTCGGCGTAGGTGAACTGGTCCATGAAGTGGCCGCCGGTCTCGGCCGCGACCCGGCGGGACTCCTCGTAGATGGTCCCGGGGTCCTGAACGAGGTGACACCTGCCGCCGTAGAACTCGATCAGGGCGATCTTCTCGGGGGACGTCGAGGCGGGCATCACCGCGACGAACGGCAGGCCGACCAGCCTGGCGAAGTAGGCCTCGCTCACCGCGGTCGAGCCGCTGGAGGCCTCGACGACCGTGGTCGAGGGGCCGATCCAGCCGTTGGCCAGGCCGTACAGGAACAGGGATCGGGCCAGGCGGTGCTTGAGTGAACCGGTTGGGTGGACGGACTCGTCTTTGAGGTAGAGGTTTACCCCCCAGTGCGTGGGAAGCGGGAAGACGTGGAGATGGGTATCGCAGCTTCGGTGGGCGTCGGCCTCGACGTGACGGATGGCCTCGGCCACCCAGGAGCGGGTATAGGGGTCATGCCTGTCCACGTATTCCATGCACCCAAAAGTAGCGCGAGCTGGGGTTATGTGATGATGGACACAACCTCTACCATCTTCAGAGGGAGATGTTACGATAATGAGACTTGTCCGGCTGTAGGGCGTGTCGTACCCGCCTTCGAAGCAGCCGACGACCAACCTCCTGACCAGGCGGAAGAGCTCTTAACGGCCCGCTTACGAGCCGCCTGCGAGCATTCGACAAGCCGCCGGAAAGGGCGTGTCGTGCCTGTGCCGGACGGTGGTGGGGGGAATCAGTACAAGGGGGAAGAACACGTGATCACGATGACCGAAGAGCAGCGCCAGGACTGGTTCGAGCGCGACGTCGTTCCGGTCACCACCCAGCTCTACGCGTCCGCGATGCGTTTGACCCGCAACTCCGCCGACGCCGAGGACCTCGTGCAGGAGACGGTGGCCAAGGCGTTCACCTCTTACCACCAGTTCCGGGAGGGGACCAACCTCAAGGCGTGGCTGCACCGGATCCTCACCAACAACTTCATCAACGAGTACCGCAAGAAGCAGCGTTCGCCCAAGCTCTCGGCGACCGAGGAGATCGAGGACTGGCAGCTCGCCGCCGCCGAGTCCCACATGTCCTCCGGGCTGAAGTCCGCCGAGACCGAGGCGCTCGAACAGCTGCCCGACAGCGCCGTGATGAACGCGCTGCGCTCCCTGCCCGAGGACTTCCGCGTCGCGGTCTATCTGGCCGACGTCGAGGGCTTCGCCTACAAGGAGATCGCCGAGCGCATGGGCACGCCCATCGGCACCGTCATGTCCCGGCTGCACCGTGGCCGCCGTCAGCTCAGGACGATGCTTGAGGACTACGCCCGCGAGGAGGGCGCCGTCCGCCTGCCCGAGCAGCGCCAGGCCGCCTGACCGGCGGCTCATGCCCGATCCGGGGCTCAGCCCGCGGCGATCAGCGCGACCGCCGCGAGGGTGAAGCCGATGCCTGTCATCTGCACGACGTTGAGTCGTTCCTTCAGGACGTATCTGGCCAGCACCAGCGTGCTCGCCGGGTAGAGGGAGACCGGCACGCCGACGAGGCTCAGCATGCCGCGCTGCTGGGCGAACATGAACAGCACGTTGGCCAGCATGTCGAGAACCCCGGCCGCCAGGATGATCCGCAGCGCGCCCGCGCCCGGCCGCAGCGTACGGCCGGTGGCCAGGGCCAGCAGGGCGATGAGGGTGATCGAGGAGAGGCGCGCGCCGAACAGCGGCCACATCCCGGTCTCGGCGGGCGACTGCGCCAGCAGGACGAAGAAGCCGCCGAACCCCACGCCCGCCACCAGCGCGGCCACCAGCGGCCCCCGGCCGTTCCCGGACGCGCTCCGCGAGGGATCACGGCTGACCAGCAGCACCGCGACCAGTGCCAGCACCACACCGCAGAGCGCAGGCGGCTCGGGCCGCTCCCCGGTGGCCAGGCCGTACAGGACGGGCAGGGCCGCGGAGGTGGTCGCGGTGGTCGGGGCGACGACGGACATCACGCCGCTGGCCAGCGCCCGGTAGAAGAGCACCAGCCCGGCGGCGCCGGAGACACCCGCCGCCGTGCCCCAGGCGAACGCGCCCGCCGTCGGGGCGCCGGGCAGCAGCGGCATCAGCGCGACCACCAGGGCGAGCCCGGCGCTCTGGGAGAGCACGACCACCGCCATCACCCGCGACCTGCGGGTGGCCAGACCGCCGAAGAAGTCGGCCGTGCCGTAGACCACGGCGCAGAGTGTGGCCAGCGCCACCGCGATCATCCTTCACCTCAGTTCAATGGATTGCACCGTTGGAACAATATATGAGGTGCAAAATACTGCAAATCAGGTTCACTACACTGGACTGATGGATCCCGAGACGATCAACGCGGCGGTCGCCAACAACGTGCGGGCCCAGCGGGCGCACCGGCAGATGACGCTCGACGAACTGGCCACCCGCTCCGGGGTGAGCCGCGGCATGCTCGTCCAGGTCGAGCAGGGACGGACCAACCCCAGCATCAACACGCTCACCCGCATCGCCGACGCCCTCGGGGTGACGGTCGCGCGCCTGGTCGAGGTCTCGGACGTGCCCGTGGTGCGGGTCGTCCCCGCGGCCAACGTCGTCACCTTCCCGCACGGGAAGGCCAGTTCGGCCCGGCTGCTGGTCGGCACCGACGCCCCGTCGATCCTGGAGCTGTGGGACTGGCGGCTCGCCCCCGGCGACCATCACGACGGTGACGCCCACCCTCCGGGCACCAGGGAGATGCTGACCGTCATCGAGGGGGAGCTCACCCTCTCGGTGTACGGCGGCAGCCACGTCGTGGGCGTGGACGACGCCGTGGTGTTCCGCGCCGACCGGCCGCACCGCTACTCCAACAACGGGCAGGTCCCGCTCAGGTTCACGATGGTGGTGACCGAGCCGAAGGAGACACCTGACCAATAGTGGGGAACGGGTGTCACCAGGCGACGCGTGACCGCATCATTACCCCATGTCGCTTTCGCTGTCACCCGCTGGTGGCGGGGCCTGTGTCCCGGCCGCGCGGTCCGTCCCTCCGTCGGGGAGCGGTCCCTCCGTCCGCCGGGGAGGTGACGGGTGAACGAGCGTGTCGAGGCGGGGGAGGCGATCGCCAGGCTCCGCGCGGACCTGGCCGGGCTCGGGGTCACCGGCGCCTACGAGGTCGACGACGACGGCACTCTCTCGGTATGGATCGGGCTCGTCGTTCGCTTCCGAGATGGTTTCTACCGGTGGCAGGAGGGCCAGGTGAAACGTCGGCATCTGGGCACGGATTCGAAAGGATGCGCCATTCGGGTAGCGCGTCGCTATGCGGAACTCCAGGCGGATGTCCCATCCTGGTGGGACGAACTGGCCAGGAGTCTGCGGGGGGACGTGGCCGGAGACTATCCATGACCATCTGTGACCCCGGCCGGCCTGGCGGGGGGCAGACGTGTGGCGATGGATGGTTTTCACCATGGCCGTCCTGCTGGGAGTCGCGGGCTGTGAGCCCCCTGTCGCGATCCTGAGCATCGAGAGCGACCCGTCCCCGTCCGTCTCGCCGTCCCCCGAGGCCTCCCCGCTCTTCGACCCGGAGGAACTCGCCGAAAGGCTGGTCGCGATCCAGCGGCAGTGGCCGAGGAACAGCCTTCCGAAGCCGCCCGGCGCGCGCGGGGTGAACTGCGCCAGGATCAGGTGCGTCGCGCTGACCTTCGACGACGGGCCCGGGCCGTACACCGGCAGGCTGCTCGACATCCTCGCCAGGCACCAGGCGAGGGCCACCTTCTTCGTACTGGGCAGGATGGTCGCCGAGGACCGGGGGGAGAACCTCCGCAGGATGGTCGTCGAGGGACATGAGATCGGCAACCACACCTGGGACCACCTTCCGCTCCCTCAGCTCTCGGAGAAGTCGATCAGGTTCGAGCTGGACAGCACCCAGAAGATCGTCAGACGGCTGTCCGGGGTCAAGATGACGATGATGCGGCCGCCGTACGGCTCGACGGGCAGGCGGGTCGCGGCGGAGGCCTCCCGTCTCGGGCTCGCCCAGGTCATGTGGAGCGTCGACACCCTCGACTGGCGTGACCGCGACTCCAGGCTGGTCGCCCAGCGCGCGGCCCAGGCCACCCCGGGGGCCATCGTGCTCATGCACGACATCCACCCGACGACCGTCGAGGCCGTGCCCGCCGTCCTGAACCAGTTCGTCCAGCGGGGCTACACGTTCGTGACGCTGTCGGAGCTGTACGGCGTGCCCCGCCTGGTGCCCGGCAGGGCCTACACCAGCATGGGCGACGGAGCCAGGGGGACCGCGGCCACGGAGATTCCCTAACCGTCGGTGGCCGATGGCACGATGGGCCGCATGGGTTTCAGCGGCTTTCCCGACGAGGGGCTCCTGTTCTACGAGGGCCTTGAGGCGGACAACTCGAAGACCTACTGGACGCGCAACAAGCGGGTCTACGAGGAGGCGGTCCGGGCTCCGATGGCGGCCCTCGGCGAGGGGCTCGCCGAGGAGTTCGGGCAGGCGCGCATGTTCCGTCCCAACCGCGACGTCCGCTTCTCCAAGGACAAGTCCCCCTACAAGACGCACCAGGGGTCCTACGTCCCGAAGGGCGAGGCGATCGGCTTCTACGTCCAGCTCGACGCGGCCGGGCTGCTCGTCGGCGGAGGACTCTACGCCGCGCAGGGCGAACAACTGGCCCGCTACCGCCAGGCGGTCGACGAGGAGATCAGCGGGATGCCGCTGGAGAAGATCGTCGCCGAGGCGCGCGTCGCGGGCTACGCCATCGAGGGCGACCGTCTCAAGACGCGGCCGAGGGGCGTCCCCGAGGACCACCCCCGTCTCGACCTGCTCCGTCACAGGTCGCTGCACGCGAGCCGCCGTTTCGAGCCGGAGGGGTGGATCCACACCCCGCAGGTCGTGGAGCGGGTGCGGGAGGTCTGGCGCGACCTCACCCCGCTGGTCGAGTGGCTCGCCGACCACCTTCCCGCCGACTGACCCGGGTCAGGGCTTCGTATGCCCCCGGTCACGGTTCGTTGACGGCCCTGACCGTCTTCGACCGGTCACCTGGCGTTTCGTGTTTTCGGGACGGCCCACCCTCCTGACAGGAACCTTGACACTCCGCTCGGGTTTCGGATAGTCCGGAGGCATGGGTCCGAGTCGCTGCCGACTCGCGACACCACCAGCCGGAGCGGGGGAGGCGCCAATGGCGACCTACGAGTATGTCTGCCGGGACTGTGGATACTTCGACGTTCGTCTTCCGATGGGAACCGCGCCGTCCGAGTACGGCTGCGCCACCTGCGGACACGACGCCCGTCGCGTCTACTCCCCGCCGAACGTCTCCTGGGTTCCTCCGGCGCTCGCGGCCGCGTTCGGCCGTGAGGAACAGAGCCGGGAGGCGCCCGAGGTCGTCACCACGCCGCCGGGACGGCGACCGCCCCGGCCGCCGCACCCCGCGCTGGCGCGCCTGCCCCGGCCATGAGCCTGTGAGGGAGGTCCGGCGATGGCGACCGTGGGACTGCTTTACGTCGGTGCGGTGCTCTTCATCAACGGAATGATGCTGCTGGGAAAGGTCGACGCGCGGGCGGCGGCCGTCTTCAACCTCTTCGTCGGGGCGCTGCAGGTGATCACGCCCACCGTGCTGATCATCGCCGCGGGCGACAGGGCGGGTGCGATCCTCGGGGCCTCGGGACTCTTCCTGTTCGGCTTCACCTACCTCTACGTGGGCATCGGCCTGCTCGGCGGGTTCGACACCACGGGGGTCGGCTACTTCTCGCTGTTCGTGGCGATCACGGCGCTCGGTTTCTCCTACGCGAACTTCAGGATCCTCGGTGACAAGCCCTTCGGCGTCATCTGGCTCTACTGGGCGTTCCTGTGGTTGCTGTTCTTCCTGCTGCTCGGGCTCAAGCGCGAGCATCTGACCGTCTACACGGGCTGGGTGACGGCGATCGAGGGGTGGGTGACCGCGGCCATCCCGGCCTTCCTGCTGCTCACCGGCTACTGGCAGAACTGGAACCAGGACCTGCTGGCCGTACTGCTGGCGGTGTTCGGCGTGGTCGTCTTCGGCGGGCTGTGGCTGCTGACGAGGGGGCGGCGGTCACTTCCCGGCGGCACCGGTCCCGCAGGGGGGAAGACGGCCGCGGCGCACTAGATCCGTACGGGCGTGGCCCGGAGAGGTCCCTGGAAGGCCCTAGAAGGAAGGGCTCCGGAGGAGGTGATGTGGCCTGGGCATCCGGTCGGCACACACATCCCGAGAAAGGAGTTGCCATGCCGAAGGTCGTCTTCAGCGTGGATCAGTCGAAGCCGATGCGTGATCAGCAGGTGCCGGGGCACAACCGGTGGCACCCGGACATCCCCGTGGCGGCCATGGTCAGGCCGGGGGACGTGTTCCGCGTCGAATGTCGTGAGTGGACCGACTCGCAGATACACAACAGCGACTCGGCGAACGACGTGCGGGACGTCGACCTGTCCCTCGCGCACATGCTCAGCGGCCCCATCGGGGTCGAGGGGGCCGAACCGGGAGACCTGTTGGTGGTCGACATCCTGGACCTGGGCCCGGTCCCCCAGGAGACCGGTGAGGCGCCGGGACAGGGCTGGGGGTACACCGGCATATTCGCCAAGGCGAACGGCGGTGGCTTCCTGACCGACTACTTCCCCGACGCGTACAAGGCGATCTGGGACTTCAACGGCATATATGCGACATCTCGCCATTTGCCCGGTATCAGATACGCGGGGATCACCCACCCCGGCCTGTTCGGCACGGCGCCGTCGGCCGAACTGCTCGCCGACTGGAACCGGCGGGAACAGGCGCTCATCGACACCGACCCCGACCGGGTTCCGGCGCTCGGCCTGCCGCCGCTGGCCGAGAACACCCTGGCCGGTCAGGCGACCGGCGAGGTGGAGGCCAGGATCGCCCGTGAGGGGGCCCGTACCGTGCCCGCGCGGGAGAACGGCGGCAACCACGACATCAAGAACTTCACACGCGGCGCACGCGTCTTCTACCCCGTCCACGTGAAGGACGCCAAGCTCTCCGGAGGTGACCTGCACTTCAGTCAGGGCGACGGCGAGATCACCTTCTGCGGGGCGATCGAGATGGGGGGCTTCATCGACTTCCACGTGGACCTCATCAAGGGAGGCATGGAGAAGTACGGCGTCAGCACCAACCCCGTCTTCATGCCCGGCAACGTCGAGCCGCGCTATTCGGAGTTCATCTCGTTCATCGGCATCTCGGTCGACCACGACACCAACACCAACTACTACCTCGACGCGACGGTGGCCTACCGCAGGGCGTGCCTCAACGCCGTCGAGTACCTCAAGAGGTGGGGCTACACCGGGGAGCAGGCCTACCTGCTGCTCGGCTCGGCGCCCATCGAGGGCCGGATCAGCGGCGTCGTCGACATTCCCAACGCCTGCTGCTCGCTCTACCTGCCCACGGAGATCTTCGACTTCGACGTGCGCCCGAACAAGGAGGGGCCCGTCAAGCAGAAGCGGGGACAGTGCGCGGTCTCGTCCTGACCCGATGACCCGGAGGGGCTCCCCTCCGCGGGAGAGTCCTCTGGCGATGGGGCCGGGGGACTCTCCGCGCGTCCAGGTCTCCATGGGCCGGCCTGTGGTCACGGACCGCCCGGAGAGCCGCGGGCGACGGTCAGCGGTCGAACGCGGAGGACTTCACGCCGTTGACGAAGGCGTGCCATCCGGGAGAGGTGAAGTAGAGGACGGGACCCAGGGGGTCCTTGCTGTCACGAACGGCATGGGTGGCGTCCCGCTTGTGCTCGGGGCGGTGTGCGGCGGAGCCGAGTTCGGCGACCTCGACGCAGTCGCCTCCGTTGGGGCTGCTGAAACTCGACTTCCGCCACGGGAGATTGCTCAGGTCCATTTCTCCTCTACCATTCTCTTGATGCTGTCCTCTGGCATGCCGGTGATAAAACGGGAGGAGGGCAGCCTCAAATGACCGCACTGCCCCCGGGGTCCTTCGGACGGTTCAATGATGATGCGGTCGCAGACGCCGTTTCTCAACACGTTACCCCGGTTTCGCCGACGGGGACGGCGGTATTCACCGTTCGAGCAGGGTACGGCCTCGTGGGCGGATCCGGTGACATGGATTTCCCGTGAAAAACACGATGTGGGTAACCGATCACTTCCCGCGCCGGCCGGCCCGTTGTCGAACGGTTACCTGGGACTCCCGTTAATGGGCCATTCGGATAACGGAATTCTCGGATGTATTCGGCGTGGTGGCGCGGGAACCGCTTCGGAGGCTCCGTTGAAGGAGTGACGCGTGTTCCTTTCTGGGAACGGTGAGGGCCGTGAAACGCAAAAAGAGCGCCCGCCGTACGACGGACGCCCTTTTTCCGGGGTTTTCCGGGGTTCTCAGTTGCCGCGCTTGGCGCGGGCCGCGCTCCTGCCCCGGGTGGCCGCGTCGAGGACGACCTTGCGGATGCGCACGTTCTCCGGAGTGATCTCCACGCACTCGTCCTCGCGGATGAACTCCAGCGCCTGCTCAAGGGAGAGCTGACGCGGCGGGATGACCTTCTCGGTCTCGTCCGCCGTCGAGGAGCGCATGTTGGTGAGCTTCTTCTCCTTGGTGATGTTCACGTCCATGTCATCCGAGCGGGAGTTCTCGCCGATGATCATGCCCTCGTAGACCTCGGTGGTCGGCGAGACGAACAGCACGCCGCGCTCCTGGAGGTTCAGCATCGCGAACGCGGTCACCGGGCCGGGACGGTCGGCGACCAGGGAGCCGTTGTTGCGGGTGCGCAGCTCGCCGAACCAGGGCTCGTAGGAGTCGAAGACGTGGTGAACCAGGCCGGTGCCCCGGGTCTCGGTGAGGAACTCGGTCCTGAAGCCGATCAGACCACGAGCCGGGACCACGAACTCCATCCGGATCCAGCCGGTGCCGTGGTTGGTCATGTGCTCCATCCGGCCCTTGCGCACGGCCAGCAGCTGCGTCACCGCGCCGAGGTACTCCTCGGGGCAGTCGACGGTCAGCCGCTCGACCGGCTCGTGCACCTTGCCGTCGATGGTCTTGGTGACGACCTGGGGCTTGCCGACGGTCAGCTCGTAACCCTCGCGGCGCATCTGCTCGACGAGGATGGCCAGCGCCAGCTCACCACGGCCCTGCACCTCCCAGGCGTCGGGCCGGTCGGTCGGCAGGACGCGCAGCGAGACGTTGCCGATCAGCTCCTTGTCGAGGCGGTCCTTGACCATGCGGGCGGTGACCTTCGAGCCCTTCACCTTGCCGACCAGCGGCGAGGTGTTGGTGCCGATGGTCATCGAGATCGCGGGCTCGTCCACGGTGATCAGCGGCAGCGGACGCGGGTCCTCCGGGTCGGCCAGCGTTTCGCCGATCATGATGTCCGGGATGCCGGCGATCGCGATGATGTCGCCGGGACCGGCCTCCTCGGCGGGCTTGCGCTCAAGCGCCTCGGTCATCAGCAGCTCGGTGATCTTCACCTTCTGGATGCTGCCGTCGGTGCGGCACCAGGCGACCTGCTGGCTCTTCCTGATGGTGCCCTGGTGGACGCGGCACAGCGCGATCCTGCCGAGGTAGGAGGAGGCGTCGAGGTTGGTGACGTGCGCCTGCAGCGGGGCGTCCGGGTCGTAGGTCGGCGCGGGGATGGTCTCCTTGATGACCTCGAAGAGCGGTTCGAGGTCGTCGGAGTCGGGCATCCCGCCGTCCTCGGGGCGGTTCAGCGAGGCGCGGCCCGCCTTGGCCGAGGCGTAGACGATCGGGAAGTCGATCTGCTCCTCGGTGGCGTCGAGATCCATGAAGAGCTCGTAGACCTCGTCCACGACCTCCTTGATCCGGGCGTCGGGGCGGTCGACCTTGTTGATGCACAGGATGACCGGCATCTTGGCGGCGAACGCCTTGCGCAGCACGAACCGGGTCTGCGGCAGCGGACCCTCCGAGGCGTCGACCAGCAGCACGACGCCGTCGACCATCGACAGACCGCGCTCGACCTCGCCGCCGAAGTCGGCGTGGCCCGGGGTGTCGATGATGTTGAGGGTCATGCCGCCGTGCTTGACGGCGGTGTTCTTCGCGAGAATGGTGATGCCCTTCTCGCGTTCGAGGTCGTTGGAGTCCATGACACGGTCGTCCACGTCCTGGTTCGCGCGGAACGCTCCGGACTGCCAGAGCATGGCATCCACGAGAGTGGTCTTGCCGTGGTCGACGTGCGCGATGATCGCGATGTTCCGCAGGTCATCGCGGCTGTTCAAAGGCATGTTTGAGTCTCACTCTGTGATCGTGGAGGCTGGCCGCGGACCGTGCGGCCTCCCTATTTTAGTTGATCCGCAACAATCGCTTTCACGCCGCCGCCGAACGCGGTCATATGTTCACCTCCGGGACACCCCACAGGCCTGCGGATCGGGCCTTTCTCCGATATGACGAGCCGTCCCCCCGGCCCGCCGTGTTCGGTCATAAGCTCGTGGACATGCCGCTAGCGCCGTCGTTCGCCGTGATGCTCAGGACCGAGGACAACGTGCGGATCGAGGCCGCGCACACCCCGTCACGCGGTCCTGCCGACCTGGGCATCGTGCTCGCCCACGGCTTCACCGGCTCGCTCAGGGAACGCCCGGCCCGCCGCATCACCCACGTGCTCAGCGGGTTCGGCGGCGTCGTCTCCTTCGACTTCCGCGGCCACGGCCGCTCCGGCGGCGAGTCGACCGTCGGGGACCTGGAGATCCTCGACATGGACGCGGCGGTACGGCACGCCAGGGCGATCGGCTACGCCAGGGTCGCCGTCGTCGGCTTCTCCATGGGCGGGGCGGTGGCCGTACGGTACGCCGGATGGCGGGCGGCGGCAGGCCGGGTCGGGCGGGACGGCGAGATCGACGCCGTGGTCACGGTCAGCGCGCCCGCGCGGTGGTACTACCGGGGGACCAGGCCCATGCGGCAGGTGCACTGGGCGATCGAGCGCCCTCTGGGACGCCTGGCCGCGCGGGTCGGCAAGCGGACGCGGATCAGGAGCAGGGGATGGGACCCGGTGCCCTCGGCCCCCCACGAGGCGGTCGTGGACATCTCGCCGACCCCGCTGCTGATCGTCCACGGCGACGCCGACTCCTTCTTCCCCCTCGACCACGCCCACCAGCTCCACGACGCGGCGGGGGAGCCGAAGGAGCTGTGGATCGAGCCGGGCTACGGCCACGCCGAGTCGGCGGCGACCCCCGACCTGGTCCGCAGGATCGGCAGGTGGGTCGTGGCCAACTCCTGACCACCCTGGTTCACCCGGGCGACGCCCCGAGGGTGTTGACTGCTCTGCGTCTTTTGGTCGGGCCTGGTTTCGTGACCTGGTCTCGCGGCACAGGAGGGCGTATGCGCAGCATCTACGTGGCGGGTCTCGGGCGGGGGGACGGCAGGCAGATCGTCGAACTGGGCCTGATGGAGCTGCTCGCCCGCCGGGCCCACAGGACGGGGGTCTTCCGGCCGATCACCAGGGGAGACGACCGCACGCTCGAACTGCTCGGCATGAGATACCGGCCCGCGGCCGCTCAGTCCGGCGTCACGGCCGAGGCCGCCGCGGAGATCTACGCCGGTCACGGCACCGAGGAGCTGATCTCCCGGCTGGTCACCCGTTTCCACGCGCTCGAACGGGAGTGCGACGCGCTGCTCGTGCTCGGCAGTTCCTTCGCCACCGACGACCTGCCCAGGGAACTGGCGTTCAACGCCCGGCTCGCCGCGGAGTTCGGCGCCCCGGTGATCGTGGTGGTCGGCGCGCACGGCGAACGGGCGGAGGAGATCGCGATGGAGATGCGCACCGGCTACCAGGTCTTCTCCGACCTCGGCAGCACGGTGCTCGCGGTCGTCGCCAACCGGGTGCCGGCCGGGATGAGCGTCGATCCCGTTCTTCCCGTGCCCTGCTACGTCATCCCTGAGCATCCCTCGCTCTCGGCGCCGACGGTCGGGCAGGTGATGCGGGCCGTCGACGCCAGAAGGTTGCAGGGCGACGAGGACGCGCTGCGCAGGGACGTGCTGGGGTTCGTGTTCGGCGGGGCCACGTTGCCGGTCTTCCTCGAACACCTGACGGACGGGGCCCTGGTGATCACCCCGGGAGACCGGGCCGACCTGCTGCTGGCCTCCCTCGCGACGGAGGCGGCGGGCACCGTCAGGCCGTCCGGCGTGGTTCTGACGCTCGGCCAGGAGCCGACGAAGACCGTGCGGGACCTCACCGCCCGCCTGGCCCCCGGGGTGCCGGTGCTCTCCGCCGCGGCGGACAGCTTCACCGTCGCCACGACCCTGGCCGGGCTCGAAGGGCGGCTGACGGCCGACAACCCTCGCAAGATCGACACCGCGCTCGGCCACTTCGAGGCCCACGTGAACACCGCCGACCTCGCGGACCGGATCGAACTGGCCCGTCCTGAGCGGGTCACCCCGATGATGTTCGAGCACACCCTGCTGGAGCGGGCCCGCGCCCAGCGGAGGCACATCGTGCTGCCCGAGGGCGAGGAGGACCGTGTCCTGCGGGCCGCCGACATCCTCATGCGGCGCGGCATCGTCGACCTCACCCTGCTCGGCAGGCAGGAGGTGATCCGCAGGAGGATCGGCGACCTCGGTCTCGACCTGTCCGGCGTGACCGTCGTCGACCCCGTGACCTCCCCGATGCGCGGTCCCTTCGCCCGCGAGTACGCCGCGCTGCGGGCGCACAAGGGCGTGACGCAGGAACGGGCGGAGGAGCTGATGGCCGACGTCAACTTCTTCGGCACGATGATGTTGCACCGCGGCGAGGTGCACGGCATGGTCTCCGGCGCCGCGCACACCACGGCCGCGACGATCCTGCCGGCCTTCCAGATCATCAAGACGGTCCCCGGCACCTCGGTCGTCTCCTCGGTGTTCTTCATGTGCCTGGCCGACAGGGTGCTCGTCTACGGCGACTGCGCGATCAACCCCGACCCCGACGCCGAACGGCTCGCCGACATCGCGATCTCCTCGGCCCGTACGGCACGGCGCTTCGGCATCGAGCCCAGGGTCGCGATGCTGTCGTACTCGACGGGGCACTCGGGCAGCGGCGCGGACGTCGACAAGGTGCGCCAGGCCACCGCCCTGGTCGCCGAGCGGGCACCCGACCTGCTGGTCGAGGGGCCGATCCAGTACGACGCGGCGGTGGACGCCAGGGTCGCCGCCGCCAAACTGCCGGGCTCCCCGGTCGCGGGCCGGGCGACCGTACTGATCTTCCCGGACCTGAACACCGGCAACAACACCTA
This sequence comes from Streptosporangium sp. NPDC049376, assembly GCF_044466505.1. NCBI lineage: Bacteria > Bacillati > Actinomycetota > Actinomycetes > Streptosporangiales > Streptosporangiaceae > Streptosporangium > Streptosporangium sp. NPDC049376. The sequence continues at coordinate 49,490 of NZ_JBITMT010000005.1, forward strand.
CAAGGCCGTGCAGCGCTCGGCCGGGGCCGTGGCGGTCGGGCCGGTGCTCCAGGGACTCCGCAGGCCGGTCAACGACCTGTCGCGGGGCGCACTGGTCACCGACATCGTGAGCACCGTGGCCATCACCGCCATCCAGGCGCAGGAACAGGGGTGACCGTGAAGCGTGTCCTGGTGATCAACAGCGGGTCGTCCTCGGTGAAGTACGCTCTGCTCGCCGGTGAGGACCGGCTGGCCTCCGGCATCGTGGAGCGGATCGGCGAGCCGGGCTCCCCGGTCGCCGACCACGGAGCGGCCCTCGACATCGTCGCCGACGAACTGGCGGGTCAGGGCCTGGGGATCGACTCTCCCGAGCTGACCGCGATCGGGCACCGGGTGGTGCACGGCGGTACGGACTTCACCGAGCCGACGTTGATCACCGACGAGGTGACGGCGATGATCGAGGAACTGGTCCCGCTGGCCCCACTTCACAATCCAGGCAACCTGGCGGGCATCGAGGTCACCCGGCGGCTGCGTCCCGACCTGCCGCAGGTCGCCGTCTTCGACACCGCCTTCCACTCCACGATCTCCCCGGCCGCGGCGACGTACGCGATCGACAGGGAGGTGGCGGAACGGCTGAGAATCCGCCGCTACGGCTTCCACGGCACCTCGCACGCCTACGTCTCCCGGGAGGCCGCCGCGGAGGCCGGCAGGCCCGACGGAAACGTGATCGTGCTGCACCTGGGCAACGGGGCCAGCGCCTCGGCCGTCTCCGGCGGACGCTGCCTGGAGACCTCGATGGGCATGACCCCGCTTGAGGGCCTCGTCATGGGAACCCGTTCCGGGGACCTGGACCCCGGCGTCCTGACCTACCTCGCCAGGACCGGGGGGATGTCCTTCGAGGAGATCGACACGATGCTCAACCGGGGCGGCGGCATGCGCGGCCTGTGCGGGGACAACGACATGCGGGCCGTACAGGAACGCCTCGCGGCCGGGGACCCCGACGCGGAACTGGCCTTCTCCGTCTACTGCCACCGGCTGCGCAAGTACGTCGGCGCCTACTACGCCGTGCTCGGCACGGTCGACGTGATCGCCTTCACCGGCGGGGTGGGGGAGAACTCCCCGCTGGTCAGGAAGACGGCGCTGGACGGTCTTGAGGCGCTGGGCATCGCCGTCGACCCGGGCCGCAACGAGCGGGGAGAGCGGGTCATCTCCCCTGACGGGACGGCCGTGCGGGTCGTCGTGATCCCCACGAACGAGGAACTGGAGATCGCCCGGCAAACTCTTGCGGTTTTGCCTCGAACCAAACACCCATAAACCACGTCTACCTAAGTCAGATGGATGAGATCCGCCCCGAGCGGTCCATGGGACTCGGCCCTCCGCCCTCGGCGGGGGTCGTGGGACGCGCTCACCGGTGGTGGCCCAGCGTCGCGGGGGCGTGCTGGGCCGTTCATCCGTCCGCGGGCGTGCTTGTACGGCTCCGCCTGTACGGCTTCGCGGGGCCGTACAAGCACGCGTCGGCCCCTTGACGCCTCTCCCGCACCGGGACGGACCGGGGGAACGGATCAGGCGTCAGGGGCTTCAGGAGCGCCGGGGCCCGTCGGCCCAGGCACGCGATGGATGCGTGAACGGCGCGGGTTTCGGCCCCGTTGATGAGACCGAATCATGTTCTGTCGAACAAGGCAAGAGGTGAGGTCGGGGGACGGGAGGGGGGATTGTGATCTGAGGGGCAATTGTCTAAATCCCCGCAGACTGGTAGATAGTTCGTCAATGGTGCGGGAGTTCCATCGTTTCTCTGACAGGTCTCAAGATCGTCTTCTATAGTTTCGCTCCGGCCGTGAGGGGGTCTGGAGGTGAGCGAAGCGTGAGATCGAGTCGCTCGATCACGCTGGGAGTCATGCTCTCCACCCTGCTCGTGACGCCGGTCATGGCCGGGGCCGCCGCCGAGAGGGCCGCGACCGTGCGGGCCGCCAAGCCCAACCCCGAAGCCGAACTGGCCAAGCTCACCCGCGAGGCCAACGAGATCAACAAGCGCTACCGCGGGCAGGTGCAGAGCCTTGAGGAGACCCGGGTCCAGGCCAGCAAGGCGACACAGCGGGCCAAGAGCCTGAAACGCAGCCTGGCCACCGCGCAGACCGACGTCATGCGCTTCGCCCAGACCGCCTACATGGGCGGTGACCTGGACAGCACCAGCCTGCTGTCCTTCCAGGGGGATCCGGGCGCCGTCCTCGACGGCGTCTCGACGCTGTCCTACCTCGCGGGCCAGCGCGCAGGCCGGCTCAGCCGCCTGAAACAACTCGTCAAGGAGGCCAAGGACGCGGAGGAGGCGGCCACGGCGAAGGTCGTCAAGCTCAGGGACGACATCACCAAGCTCAAGAAGGACCGCGTCCGCATCGAGGCCCTGCTCGCCAAGTACGGCTTCCAGCAACCCGGCGGCAGCGAGGGCCTGACCTCCCGCATGGTCAACGTGCGCAACACGATCATGCGGAGCTTTCCGATGCCCTACTCGGTCGGCTGCCTGCGCCGTGGCGATCCCGGTGAACACGGCAGCGGCCGAGCCTGCGACTTCATGATGAGCACCGGTGGCCGCATGCCGACCGCGGAGGCCAGGGAACGCGGCGACCGCCTCGCCCAGTGGGCCATCGACCACGGCCGCGACCTCGGGATCATGTACATCATCTGGCGGCAGCGCTACTACGACATCCGCACCGGCACCGGCTGGCGAATGATGTCCGACCGAGGCGGCATAACCGCCAACCACTACGACCACGTCCACATCTCGGTCTTCTGACCAGTGTGGGGTGAATTATCGTCATTTTTCCATATTGTTCCTGGATTTGACTGTATGGGTGTCGGTGGCGACTCGGCTACTCTCTTGGCGGCCTGCCCGGACCGGCGGCCGAACTTCTCCGCCCGCGTGGGCCGGGTTTCGCTTCAGCACTTCCTCGGCCTCTGGAACCTCCATGGGCAGGCATGGTGAGTTCGGTGCCTTGGTGTGAGACGGCCTTCTTACGCCCGCCGAGGTCGCGTGCCGTGTTCACGGATCGAAGGATGACCCTCAACGCTTATTCGGACGCCTCCCGAGGAAGGCGATCGATGATGGCCTCGCTTCCCCGGAGGGCCGTTTCCACGACGCCGCCGGACTCAGGCCGCACCTATGAGAACGCCGACATCGGTGGCTCGTTCGCCTCCTGTCTCGGCCGAAGATCGCGATTTTTTCCATAGGATTACGGTACGGCCCGGGGAGAGGGGTGATGTGGGATGAACGAGAGCGCTTCGGAGCCCGAAGAAAAGGGTCAAGTCCTCTGGGAGGTCATCTCCATCTCGTTGGCCGGAGCCGTTCTGATATTTTTCCTCGGTCTGCAGCGGGGCTTCGCCTTCACGATGATAGGGGCGTCGGTTTTCTTCGTCTCGAAATGGCTGGGGCGAGGAGACAGCGGAAACGGATAACCATGGGACGGGGTCTGACGTCAGGACGTCTCTCTGCGGCGGCGGGGAGGTTTCTGGACCGTCGGCCGTGCATGACGTACGGCCCGGGCGGCGCGGTTACCGACCGCTGCCGCCCGTCCACACCTTGGTTTTCCGACCGGGCGGCAGGCGAGGAGAGCCTGGGCCTGCTGACTGCCTCTGGGAACGTCTGGCTCTGTTTTTCAGTCGCTTATGTGGCGCCCGGGACTTCGTGAAGTGAATTAGGCTCGTTCCGGTGGATGCCTGCCCCGGCCACACTGTTCGGTTGTCGAAGTCATCGGGGTCGTCGGCGGTTTTCTTGCGCGGAGGCGTCGTGGTCGGTGAGAGCTCTGTTCGCGGTGTCTCGGATATGTCCGGACGGGTAGGGCTGGGGGCTCTCTGGTTTTTCTCGTTCGGCGCCGCGAAGTTTCGCCATGGTCCTCCCGTGCTGGTGGCGGTTCTGCTCGCCTGCGTCGTGGTCAGTGCCTCCTACTGCCTGTTCTGGCTGTACAGGAGATGGCGCTTCGGCAGGCTCTCCGACCGCGAGAAGGGGGAAACCGAGGAGAAAACCGCCGAGGCCAAGGAGTCTCTCTGGGACTCATGGCAGGTCGAAGTCCTGTTTCTGGTCTACCTGCTGATCACGTTGAACGGGTACCGCGACGACATCTGGGTCTTTCTGCTTTACGCTCCGCTTCCCCTGCTGCTCGCGTCCATCCTGCTGAGAAAGGCGTTCACGGCTTTGCGGCGCGGGTCAGGATGATGACGTCCGGAAATTCTCCGTGGCGGTCAGGAGGTTGGTGAGGGAACTCCTGGACCGCTGGAGGGTGGTTATCTGGGTCTCGATCTCTTCGAGGTGGGTCCGGAGGTAGTTCTGCACGCAGGGGTGGATGTCGGGGCCCGGGCCCTCGATGCAGGGCAGGATGTCGCGGATGGTCCTGGTGGGCAGGCCGGCTGCCAGCAGGACACGGATGTGGCCGACGACGGTGGGAGCCTCGGCGGTGTAGTGGCGGTGGCCGCTCGCGCTGCGGTGCGAGGTGAGCAGACCCTGCTCCTCGTAGTAGCGCAGCAGTCTGACGCTCACGCCGGTCTCCCGGGCCAACTCGCCGATCTTCATCCCACGCTCGGAGGACGTCTTCGCGGGAGAGGCGGAGCCGGGGGAGGCCGTACGGGGCGGGAGAGCGGAGGCGTCCGCACGGGACACGACCGGAGGTGGTGCGGCCTCCGAGGACGACGCGGTCGAGGAGACGGTCCTGCGGGTGGAGGGCCTGAGGGCGGTCCCACGCTTCTGAGGGGTGGGGGTTCGGCCCAGGGCGCCGGTCTGCACGGAGGTCACCTCACACGAGCGTTACGCGAGCGTCGATCAATCCAGAAGGACACCCCATATAAGGCACAAAGTAAGTGATCTCATCCGGAAGCGCCGCAAACCAGCATTGGTGATCTGCCTCACACCGGCTTGAATCTCACATCGATGTGAGCTCCTAGCGTTGCCGGCATGACGAACAACGCGAACACCACGGCAGTGACCACCACCTTCACCCTGGGCGGCGATCTGGAGGTGCGGCGGATCGGGTACGGCGCCATGCGGCTGGCCGACGGGCCGGACAAGCCCGCCGAGGCCTGGGCCGCGCCCATCTGGACGGCTCCCGCCGACCGCGCCGCCGCGCTGGCCGTACTGCGCAGGGCGGTCGAGCTGGGGGTCGGGATCGTCGACACCGCCGACGCCTACGCGCTGGGGGCCAACGAGGAACTCGTCGCCGAGGCCCTGCACCCCTACTCGGGAGAGGTGGCGATCGCCACCAAGATCGGTGTCGTACGGCCGAGCCCCGCCGAGTGGATTCCGCTGGGCAACCCCGCCTACCTGAGGCAGCAGGCCGAGCTGAGCCTGCGACGGCTCCGGGTCGAGCGCATCGACCTGCTCCAACTGCACCGGATCGACCCCAACGTGCCGCTGGCCGACCAGATCGGCGCGCTGAGGCAGCTGCGTGAGGAGGGCAAGGTCCGGCACATCGGACTGTCGGAGGTGACGGTCGAGCAGCTCAGGGAGGCCTCGGAGATCACACCGATCGCCGCCGTGCAGAACATGTACAACCTCGTCACCCGTCAGCACGACGAGGTCGTCGACTACGCGGCCGAGCACGGCATCGCGTTCCTGCCGTTCTTTCCGATCGCGATGGGCGGGCACGCGGGCCAGGACAGCCCGGTGGCGACCGTGGCGCGCGAGGTCGGCGCGACCTCCTCGCAGACCGCGCTGGCCTGGTTGCTGCACCGCTCCCAGACGGTCATCCCGATCCCCGGCACGACCTCGGTCGGGCACCTGGAGGAGAACGTCGCCGCGCTGGAGGTCTCGCTGTCGCGGGAGCAGTTCGAGCGGCTGTCGGCGGCAGGTCTTGAGGCCGGGCAGGAGGGGTGACGGCGACGGACGGGATCAGGCGGCGATCCCCTCGGGACGTGGCCAAGACCGCCCCGAAGCCGCCGAGGAAGAGCCGGACACGTCGGAGAGTCCAAGGGCGGAGGCGTCGGGCACCCGGAGACGTCCGGGAAACCGAACACGCCGAAGGGCTCGGCATCCGGAAAAGCCCGGGAAACCGGGTCGCCCGGAGCTCGGCGGGAACCGGCGGTGGCTCCGCTTTTCTGAGAGTTTTTCGCAAAACGGGATTTCGCATTCCGCGATGCGGTTCCCACGTCGATGGGGCTCGGTATTGGGAGGCGTTTCCCGGTGGGAAAGTCAGGATGGTTGAGGTGGTCCGCCGGGTGAATCCCGTGGCCGCCGAAGGTCACCGTGCGTGACGACCGAGGGTCCGGCGGGAGGCGGTCGCCGTACCCCGGGGAACGTTCACTTCTCGATCGACATCAGGTAAAGATCATGACAATCACTGTCGGTTGTCATGAGGGATGATAGAGCGATGACGAACGTTTCCGGGGAGACCCTCCGCCGTCGTCCCGCCCAGCGCCGAAGCCTCGAACGTGTCGAGCGAATGCTGGACGAGTGCGCACGGCTCCTCGACGAGGTGGGGTACGACGCCCTGACCACCAAGGAGGTCGCGCGCAGGGCCGAGGTGCCGATCGGCACGTTCTACCAGTTCTTTCCCGACAAACAGGGACTGGCGCGCGCGCTCGCGCTGCGCAACCTCGACGCCTTCCTCGGCCGCGTCACGGCCAGGCTCACCGAGGTACGGCTGTCCGACTGGACCGAGATGGTGGATCTCGCGATCGACGAGTTCGTCGCGATGAAGCGCACGACGCCCGGGTTCGCGGTCGTCGACTTCGGCGAGGTGCTGCTCACTCCGGGGGGCCCGGCGCTTGAGGGGACCGAGCGCACGCTCGACACGGCGCTGAGGAACAACGTCGTCGTCGCCGACCGGCTCAAGGCGATCATCATCGACCTGCTCGGCGTTCCCGGCGGCCGAGGGCTGGACAGGGCGCTGATCGTCGCGGTCGAGGCGGCCGACGCCGTGCTCAAGCTTGCCTTCCGCGCCCAGCCCGGTGGTGACCCCGAGCTGATCGGCGAGTGCAAGCGGCTGGTGCGCCGCTATCTGTCGGCCCATCTGCCGGACGACTGAGCGGTCCGGCTTGACCTGGAGCGCACTCCAGGTGGGATGCTGCCGGACGTGAGTGTCTACACGCCGGGACAGGTGGTCGAGGAGACCGGTTTCAGCCTCGACACCCTGCGTTACTACGAACGGATCGGCCTGCTGGGAAGGGTCGGCCGCAACGCGGCCGGGCAGCGGAGGTTCACCCAGGACGATGTCGGCTGGCTCGGCACGCTCCGGTGCCTGCGGGACACCGGTATGCCCATCGCCGAGATGCTCCGCTTCGCGGAACTGGTCAGGGCGGGCGACCACACCATTCCCGACCGGGTCGCGCTGCTCGAAGCCCATGACAGGCGGGTCGAGGAGCAGGTGGCCAACCTGCGTGAGAAGCAGCGGGCGGTCCAGGCGAAGATCGGCTACTACCGTGACGTGGCCGACCTGCCGCCCGCCTGCGAGCCGCTCGTCTCCAGGGCCTGACGAAGCCGTACAGCGGCTTTGCTCCGCACCTGCCCCTTCTTTCCGCTTCGCCTGTTAAACCGGAAGCGGGACCGGGGGAGGGGCGATGGCCGCACCGCGCGCGCGCCGGATCAACATTCCGCTCCGGCACGTCACCCTGACGTGCGGAGCCATGATGTTCGCGCTGCTGGCCAACGTGACCTATCTCCAGGCCTTCCGGAGCGACAGACTCTCTGAGGACCCCCGCAACCCCCGCGTGGTGATCACGCGTCTCGACGGGCTCCGGGGGGACATCCTGCTGCGCGACGGCACCGTCGTGGCGACCAGCGTCGAGAACGAGACCGCGGGACACAGGTACCGGCGCCTCTACCCGGGCGGGCCGCCGTACGCGCCGGTCACCGGGCATCTGTCGATCTACGGCGCCACCGGGCTCGAACGCGCGCAGGACGCCGTGCTGTCCGGCACCGACCCGCGGGTCAAGCTGCGCGCGCTGCTGGACGGCACGCGGGCGGGGGCGACGATCAGGCTCACCATCGACCCCGCGGCGCAGCGGGCGGCCTACGAGGGGCTGCGCGCGACGGGACGGCCCGGGGCGGTCGTCGCCATCGAACCGGGGACCGGCGCGATTCTGGCCATGGCCTCCTACCCCTCCTACGACCCGAACCTCTACACCGACCCCGACGCCGTGGGACTGGAGCGGGCGGACAGGCGGCTGCGGGACGACCCTCGCGAACCCCTGCTGAACCGGGCGATCCGGCGCGGCTACCCGCCCGGCTCGACCTTCAAGATCGTCACCAGTGCCGCCGCGCTCGGCTCGGGGAGATACCGCCCGACGACCGGCCTGCGCGCGCCGGCCGTCCTGCGCCTGCCGGGGACGGCCTCCTACCTGCGCAACGCGGGCGGTGCTCCGTGCGGGAACGGCAGGGCACCGCTGGCCTACGCCTTCCAGCTCTCCTGCAACACCCCGTTCGCGAACCTGGGCATGGCCCTGGGGCAGGAGACACTGCGTGAGCAGGCCCGGGCGTTCGGTTTCGACGCCGACGACCTGACCGTCCCCATGCCGGTCGCGCGGAGCGTCTACCCGCGGGACATGGACCGGGCGCAGACCGCCATGTCCGCGCTCGGTCAGTTCGACACCAGGGCGACTCCCCTCATGATCGCCATGATGTCGGCGGCGGTCGCGAACGACGGCTCGCTGATGCGTCCCTACCTGGTCGATGAGATCCGGCTCGCGGACGGCGCGCTGGTCGACGGGGCGGCCCCCTCGCCGTACCGCAGGACGCTGGACGCCGAGGAGGCCAACCGGCTCACCGCGATGATGGTCACGGTCACCAGGCCCGGCGGCACCGGGGAGGCCGCCGCCATCCCCGGTGTCGAGGTGGCCGCGAAGACCGGCACCGCGGAGAACGGGGTCCCGGGAGGGGACCACGCCGTCTTCACCGGATTCGCCCCGGCCACCGCGCCCAGGATCGCGGTCGGCGTCCTCGTCGAGCACGGCGGCTCGGGCGGCGAGGTCGCGGCCCCCATCGCCAGGGCCGTCATGCGGGCCGTACTCGCGCCCTCCTCCCCTGGGGAGGAACCGCGGGAGGTCGGGGAGGAACCGCGGGAGGTTCAGGCCGAGTAGGCCTCGGCCTGCAGGCCGTACAGATCGGCGTAGAGACCGCCGAGGGCCATCAGCTTGCCGTGGGTGCCCTGCTCGACAACCCGGCCGTGGTCCAGGACGTAGATCCGGTCGGCGTAGCGGACACTGGCCAGCCTGTGGGTGATCAGCAACACCGTACGGCCGTCGGCGTGCCGCCTGACCTGTTCGAAGAGGGCGTGCTCGGCACGGGCGTCGAGGGCGGCGGTTGGCTCGTCGCAGATCAGCAGCGGGGCGTCCCGGTGGAAGCCGCGGGCGATGGCGATCCGCTGCCACTGCCCGCCGGACAGCTCCTGACCGTCCTTGAACCTCCTGTCGAGCAGCGTGTCGTAGCCGTGCCGCAGCTCGGCCACGACCTGGTCGGCCCCGGCGACCTTCGCCGCGGCGGCCAGCGTCTCCTCGCCCCTGTCGGTCCCCATGCCGATGTTGTGCCTGGCGGTCAGCGGCCAGCGGGTGTGGTCCTGGGCGATGACGGCGATGTTGCGCCTGAGCCCGTCCTGGTCCACTCCCGCCAGGTCGGTCTCGTCCCACAGCACACGCCCGCCGTCGGGCTCGTAGAGACCGGCCAGGAGTTTGGCCAGCGTGGTCTTGCCCGAGCCGTTCTCACCGACCAGGGCGATCACCTCGCCCTGGTCGATGTGCACGGAGACCCCGCGCAGCGCGGGCGTCTCGGCGCCGGGGTAGGTGAACACGACGTCCTCGGCGGTGATCCGCTCGAACGTCTCCGGCGCCGCGTCAGGCCGTGCCGGGCCGACACGCCTTTCCGCCTCGGCGCAGAAGTCGAGGAAGTCGGTGAAGTACAGCCCCTCCTCGTAGAGCCGGTTGGTGGCGAACATCAGATTCGACAGATAGGTCTGCCCCGACCGGATCGCCAGTACGGCGGTGCCCGCCACGGCCAGCGCCACCGCGCCCGAGGCCAGCAGCAGCCCGAGGGCCACGTAGACCAGGGCCGCCCCGAGCCCGCCGAGGGCCTCGCCGACCACCTTGGCGAAGGTCTGCCGCCGGGCGAGGTCGAGCCTGACGTCCTGCTCGGCGGTGGCGACCGCGTCGTACATCCGCAGCAGGAAGTCCCGCATCGTGAAGGAGCGCACCTCGGCGGCGGCCGCACGCTCGGCCAGCAGCTCCGAGATGATCCACTTGCGCCGGGAGACGGGAATGATCGCGTACATCGTGGTGTAGCGCATGCGCGCGGTGCGCACCGCGGCCCAGGCGTCCGGCAGCACCGCGAGCACCAGCAGCGGCAGGAGGACCGGATGGAGCACCCCGAGCACCCCGGCCGCGGAGACGATCCCGATGAAGGCGGTCAGTACGTTGATGGTCGTGCTGACGATCGTCCCCGCCGTCGTCACGCCGCGTGAGGAGGCGCGCTGGAGCGAGTCGTGGAAGTCCGAGTCGTCGAACGCGGCCAGGCTCACCTGGCCGGTCAGCCCGTAGAGCCGTTCCTCGGCGACCCGGCTCACCTGCGGGTCGAGCCGGGACTGCGCCCATCCGGAGCCCGCCTGCATCAGGGTGCGCAGGATGCCCGCGACGCCGACCAGGACGAGGCTGGGCAGGGCGGCGACGACCCGCTCCGGGGTCGGGCCCGCCTCGAACAGGGCGGAGAGCACCCCGGTCGTGGCCAGCAGCCCGAACGCGGTGAACGCGCCGCCGAGCAGGCTCAGCCCGATCGTGACGACGATGTCGCGGGGACTGGCCAGCCAGCCGAGCCGTACGGCCTGCGCGACGAGGGCGGGCAGCCGCCTGGAGAGGGCCAGGAAGCCGACGTCGGTCATCGTGTCGGCGTGGGCGTACCAGTCGGAGAGGTTGAGCTCGCCGAGCACCGGCGTGGCCGTCCTGCCAGGACCGGACGCCGCGTCAGGTTCGGGGGCGGGGCCGGGGGCGGGCGGAACGGGCAGGGAGTCGGGGGCGAGCCGAGGAGAGGGGGGAGAGGCTGGATCGTGGTCCGAGGGAGTGTCCGGCATGCCTGCAGTGTGAATCGCCCGGCCGTCGATCCGCCATCCGCTGACCGGTCACGGTCAGTAGTGGCGATACGGCGGGCGGGCCCGATGGTGAATTCATTACGGTGTCCCAATAGGGAGAGTCAGGAAATCCGAGCATCTGAAATGGTGCTAAGCCTGGGCACGACACGGTAATTGGTGTCACACTTTCTGTGACTGCTGCCCCGCGATCTCGTTAAGGGCCGATGACACAGGACACCGCGCACATTTCTCCGACCGGCGGGAACCTCCCCCTGGAGCCCAACGACTTCGTCGGGCGTCAGGTCGACGCCGAGGAACTCGTCGAGCTGCTGGGCGTCGCCCGCCTGGTGACCCTGTGCGGGGCGGGAGGCATCGGCAAGAGCAGGCTGGCGATCAACGTCGCGGGCCGGTTGGCCGCGGGGTTCCCCGGCGGGGTGTGGCTGGTCGAGCTGGCCGAGGCGGCCGGCGACGAGTTGATCGCTCCCCGGGTCGCCTCCGTGCTCGGCATCAAGGCCGAGCCGTCCCGCTCGCTCTCCGAGACGTTGTTCGACGCGCTCGCCGACCGGCAGATGCTGCTGGTGATCGACAACTGTGAGTCGCTCATCGACGAGTGCGCCCGTTTCTGCAGGACGTTGCTCACGATCTGTCCCGAGGTGCGGGTGCTCACCACCAGCCGGGAGCCGCTCCGGGTCGCGGGGGAGACCGTGTGGCGGGTGCCGCCGCTCACGCTGCCGGAGGCGGACGGCCACGAGTACGCCATGGACAGCGAGGCCGTGCAGCTCTTCGTCAGGAGGGCCAGAGCCGCCGTGCGCGGGTTCACCCTCGACGCGGGCAACGCCGACGAGATCGCCAGCCTGTGCGGGGCGCTCGACGGGATGCCGCTCGCCATCGAGCTGGCCGCCGCGCTGTGCCGGGTGCTGACGGTCGAGCAGATCCACGCCAGGCTCAGGGACAGGTTCCGGCTGCTCTCCGAGGGAGACCGTACGGCTCCCGCCAGGCACCAGACGCTCAGGGCCACCGTCGACTGGAGCTACCAGCAGCTCAAGGAGCCGGAACGGATCCTGCTGCGGCGCCTGGCCGTGTTCACCGGCGGATGGACGCTGGAGATGGCCGAGAAGGTCTGCGACGGTGACGGTCTGTGGGCCGAGGACGTCCTGAGCGTCCTGTGCGGCCTGGTGGACAAGTCCCTGGTGCTGGCGGACGCCGAGGTCGCGGGCGAGACGCGCTACCGGATGCTGGAGACGATCCGCCAGTACGCCGCCGAACAGCTGGAGATCGCGGGCGAGGAGCACGAGCTGAGGCGGCGGCACCGTGACCACATGGCCGTGATCGCCGGCCGCGTGCACCAGCTGATCGTCAGGTCTCCCCGCCCGACCTGGGCCGAGATCTGCCCGGTGCTGGTGCTGCTGGACGAGCTGCAGAGTAACCTGTGGGCCGCGGTCCGCTGGTCGGCCGAGGTGGAGGAGCCGGAGAACGCGCTGCGGCTGCTGGTGCTGCTGCGCTGGCCCACCATCGCGGGCGGCCGGTTCACCCCCGCCGACGAGTGGCTTGAGCGCCTGCTGTCCGCCGACAAGTCCGCGGCGCTCCCTCCCAAGGTGCGCGGCGACGCCCTGGTCCTGCGCGGTCAGGTGGCCTTTGGGCAGGGCGACCCCGCCAAGGCGTACGAGGCCTGTTCCGAGGCGGCCGACCTGTGCCGGGCGACGGCGTTGCACGGGCCGCTCAGCGGGGCGCTGGCCATCCTGGCCTGGGTCGCCATCTACCAGCGGCGCCCCGACAAGGCCCGGCGCCTGCTGGATGAGGCCCTGGAGGCGGTGCGCAAGGTCGACGACCCCTGGCACGAGATGGTGATCCGCTCGATGGAGGGGACGTTCGCGCTGTCGGAGGGGCGGGCCAAGGAGTCGCAGCGCTCCTTCGAGGCCGCGCTGGCCATCGCCCGCGGTCTCGACAACCACTGGGCCACCCCGGTGGCGCTCATCGGCCTGGCCCAGGTCGCCTGGACGCGGGGCGACCTGCTGGAGGCCCGCACCCACTACGAACAGGCCCTCGACCAGCTCAAGGACATCACCGCCCACTGGCAGACCATCACCTGTCTGTCCGGCCTGGGGCGGATAGCCCTGGCCCAGGGAGATCTCACGACCGCCCGCGCCAGGCTGACCGAGAGCCTGCGCCTGTGTCGCAGGACCGGTCAGCGGCTCGGCGTCGCCCGGCGGATCGAGACGCTCGCCCAGCTCGCCCTCGCCGAGGAGGACGACCACCGGGCGGTGCGCCTGGCGGGGGCCTCCGCCGCGATCAGGAACGCGATGAGCGGCAGTGCCATGCCGTCCGGGTTCGGCGCGCGGATGGAGGAGCTGCTCCAGCCGGCCCGTGCACGTCTCGGTGACACGCTGGTCGCCCAGCTGTGGGCGCTCGGCAAGGGGATGACCCAGGAGCAGGCGGTCCGCTACGCCCTGGAGGGTGAGGACCGGGCCGAGACGCCGCTGCCGACGGGAAGGATGCCGGTGGCCGCCCCGCTGACCACACTCACCGGGCGTGAGTGGGAGATCGCCGAGCTGATCGCCAGGGGGCTGAGCAACAAGGCCATCGCCGACGAACTGGTGATAAGCCCCGCGACCGCGGCCAGGCATGTGGCCAACATCCTGGCCAAACTCGGCTTCTCCTCCCGCACCCAGGTCGCCACATGGGTCGTGGAGCACAATCGCGTCTGAGGGTGACGTTCCGCCTACACACAGGAACTACACATCGACGGCCACGTAGATACACCTCGGGATACGCACTCCAGCGCATGCGGAGAAGCAGCAGGTAGCCGTACGTTTTCCTCGTGTTCGACCGATGACGCCCCGCCTTCCGCGCCACACCCGCCACAGCGGTCAGGTACGGCAGGCCCACACCATCCCAGGCGTCTCGGTCGGGCACATCGCGAACGTCGCGTGTCCCTCTCGACGGTCGAGGTCTCCTCGGAGGGGTGGGGACCGAAGGCCACGGGACATGCGGCAGCGGGTCCGAGCCGCGCAGGGCTCGGACCCGCACGCGTGAAGGGCCCCACGTCGCAGGGCCCCGTCCGCGTGAGAGGCCCGCGCGTGAAGGCTCCCGCGCCGGTGAGAGGCCCGATGTCTTCCTCTGCGATTTCCCGCCGGTCGGCGGCCGGTTCGAATTCCCCGTCAGTGCCGCAGAAGGCGCCGCGAATCACGGAACCCATTCCGGATCGGCGATGTTTCCGCAGGCCACCCGTCTTTCGGTGAATCACGGAAACGCCTGGTCGGGGAAAGGGGCATCGGACGTGGCCAGCCCGGATACACACTCATTTACATATATCTGTCGATGCAGGGCCGGAGCCGCCGCCCGTACGGTCGTCGGCATGAGACCGACCTCCTCGTCCATAAGGGGCACCGTTACCGAGGCGGTGTTCGGCTGCGCGCACGAGCGAGGTGACCGGCCCGCGTTGATCGATCTCGGTGCGGGGGTGGTCTACAGCCACCGCCGCCTGGCCGAGGAGGTGACGCGAGGAGCCTCGGGGCTGGTCAGGAGGGGCGCAAGGGGACGGCAGGTGGCCGGGATCCACGTGGACAACGTGGCCGCCCATGTCCTGGCGGTGCACACCGTCATCGCGGCGGGTCTCGTCGCGGCGCCCATCGCGTCCGGCAACGGACGGATGGGCGACCTGCTGATCCGCCTTGACGCCCGCTTCCTGATCACCACCCCGGGGTTGGCGGAGAGTTCGTTACAGGCGGCCGACGACTCCCGGGTGCGGCAGGTGATCGCGTTCGGTCAGGCGCGTGACACCGTCGACTTCGCCGACCTGCTGCTGCTCGCCCCGGCTCCGTTGCCGTCCCTCGATCCGTCCGTGCAGCCCGCGTTGCGGGTCGAGGACGGAAGCGTGCTCACCCATGAAGATCTGATCTGGCGGATGTGCGAGCTGGACAAGCTCGTCGCGCTGGAGAAGTCCGACGTCCTGCTGGTGACCTGGCCGCTGGTCTCGACCCTGGCTCTGGCGACCCTGATCGGGCTGGCGCTGATGCGCGGCTCCCTGGTCGTGGTCGCTCCGGGCCTGGCCGCGCAGGAGTTGTCGGCGACGATCCATGACTTCGGTGTCACCGTGCTGACGTTGCTCGACGGGACGGTCCAGCGTGTGTGACCGGGCCGTGCCGGCCGCCGCCGCTCCCGGGCGGCGGCTGCGGAGGGACGGGCACGTGTTGTTATCCGACTATGCCTTGACGTCTCGCGCTGACGGATGCGTTGATTGGTGTACAGCCCCTGACAACGTTGTCATCTTCTCCATGGGCCCTTCGGAGCCTCGACCCCGAAGGGGCGGCAAGACCATGTGACGACGGTTGGACGGCTGTGGCGCGGGCCCTGCCCACCTGACCTCCTACAGCGGGGGCGGACAGGGGGCACGACGGGGCCGCGGACAGGCCGAGGTCCTCCCCCGGTGGACGGGGCCGGGGAGGGTCGGCGGTCGGGTCACGGCAGGGGAGCCGAGGGGCTCACCAGCGAGTCGCCCAGGGCGGTGCGGTGATACAGCACTCCGCGCCCCGTGCGGTTGCCCGTCACCAGGCCCGCCCCACGCAGGGCGGCCAGGTGGCCGCCGACGGTGCCGAGGCTCAGACCGAGCAGGCGGACGAGCTGGCTGGTCGTAGCGGGAACCGCCAGCTCAAGCAGGACCCGGGCCCTGGTCCTGCCGATCAGCGTGGCCAGGCCGTCCGGCGTCTCATGCGTGATCCCCGTGCCCCGCGCCGGATATCCGATCGCGTACGGCCAGGCCTGTTCGAGGTAGGAGCTGACCCCGGAAACGAAGGGGGACGGCACGAAAAGAAGTCCCCGCCCCTCAAGGGCCACCTCCTGCCCGCCCGGAGCGACCTCGATGACCCCCTCGGGGCGCCAGCGCACCCGGGGGTTGAGGTCGTCCAGTGCGGCCGCCCAGCCGTAGGTGGCCAGCCGGCCCGCCCGCTGGATCACGTCCCGTTCCAGGATCGCGTGGACGCGCGGCCAGATGGGGGAGACGATCCGGGCCCAGACCGCTTCGAGGGCGTCGGCGAACAGTTCGACGACGCCCGGCGAGAACAACACGTCAAGGACGGCCTCCGGGGGCCGGGGCATGCCCTCCAGGTTCCTGGCGATCTCCTGGTGCGCCTGGGCGGCGGGCGTCGCCCGTACGGCGGAGAGCTCCGTCTCGAAGGAGGTGTTCACCCCGTCGGGCGGTGGCGCGGGGAAGTCGGCGTTGTAGTGCCGCTCGCGGAACAGCGAGACCATCGGGCCGAGTCCCGGCCGCTCCGCCAGCAGCCGGCCGTACGGCTCGCGCGCCTGGCGTATCCAGGAGAGCCACACCCCGGCCTCCCATTTGCCCGACAGCAGCCAGAGGGCCTGCTTGGTCACCATGAGCGGGGAGATCGCGAACCTGCTGGTCACGATGTCCTGCGGACTGACCTTGATGAGATATCCCATTCGGCACCTTTCGGGAATGGTCGAAAGGTTAGCCTGCCGCCCCGGTGTCTCCCAGCATCGTGCCCATGCTCTTCACGGGGAAAGACGGCGCGACCTATTCCGAGGTCTTCGCCAACGGGCAGTTCCGGGTGCTGTTCGGCAGTTTCACGTTCCTTGTCGTCGGAGACCAGGTCAAGATGCTCGCCTTGGCGGCGCTGGTCTACGCCAGGACCGGCTCGCCGGGTCTGTCGGCGATGGCCTACATGCTGGCCTTCCTGCCGTACGCGGTCGGCGGGACGTTCCTGCTCTCCCTCGCCGACCGGATACGGCCGCGCGCCCTGATGATCGTCGGGGAGCTGGTCCGGGTGGTGACATGCCTGCTGCTTGCCCTCACCGGGATGCCGGTCTGGATGATGCTGGTGCTCGTTTTGGTGACGGGCCTGTTCTCACCCGTCTTCGGGGCGGCCCGCAGTGCCCTGCTTCCCGAACTGCTGCCGGGGGACACGTTCGTGCTGGCCAGGTCCGTGCTGTCCATGACGTCCGCGGGGGCGCAGATCGCCGGGCTGGGGCTGGGCGGCGGTGTCCTGGCCGTCGCGGGGCCGGCGGGGGCGCTCACCGCGACCGCCGTACTGTCCGTGCTCTCCGCCCTGGTGCTGCGCGCCGGGCTGTCCGACCTGCCCGCCCGCGGTGTACAGCGGGGCGGCGCGGTCGCGGAGACGCTGCGGGTCAACCGGGACCTGCTCGCCGACCCCGGGGTGCGTGGGCTGCTGTTCGCCCAGTGGCTGCCCACCTCGTTCCTGTCCGGGGCGGAGGCGATGCTCGTCCCCTACCTGGGGGAGACGGCCGGGGTCGCGCTGGCCGCGGCGTGTGTCGGGCTGGCGGTCGGCAACCTCCTGATGGGGCGGTTCGCCGCGCCGTACACCCGGGAGCGGCTGGCGGCGCCGCTGGCGGTGCTGTCGGGGCTGCCGCTGCTCGCCTTCGCGCTCACGCCGGGACTCGCCGTCTCCGGGCTGGTGCTCCTGCTGGCCACCGCGGCGAGCGGCGCCTGTCAGCTCGGCCTGCAGCGCAGGTTCGTCGAGGCGGTTCCCGAACGGGTCAGGGGGCAGTCGTTCGGGCTGGCGGGGGCGGGCCTGATGACCGGTCAGGCGGTCGGCGCCGCCCTGGTGGGGGGAGTCTCCGAGGTCGTCGCGCCGAGCCTGGCGGTCGCCGGGGCGGGTGTCGCCGTGATCGTCTCCGCCCTCGTCCTCTGGAGGCACCTGCGGCCCGGGCCCGTGGCCGGGGCGTCGTGACCCGCTCAGGCGAGGCGCCACTCCTGGTTGGGCCGGCCGTAGACACAGGTCCACTGGTCGATGCCGGAACCGTCGTCGATGCCTGCGTTCTCGACGTCCAGGCATTTGCCGCTGTGCCGGGCCACCAGGATGAAGTAGCCGCTGTCGCGCTGCAGGAGCTTCCACTCCTGGTTGGGCTGGTCGTCGAGGCAGGTCCACTGGTGGACGTTGGCGCCGTTCCTGGTGCTGACGCCCTCGACGTCCAGGCACTTGCCGCTGTGGGTCGCCCTCAGGGTGTAGTAGCCGTCGCTGGTGGCGACCAGGTTCCACTCTTGGTTGGGCTGGTCGTCGAGGCAGGTCCACTGGTGGAGGTCGGCGCCGTTCCTGGTGCTGACCCTCTCGACGTCCAGGCACTTGCCGCTGTGCCTGGCCACCAGGCTCGCCCTGAACCGGAACCCCGCCTTCGTTCCTGTTTCACCCGTTCTCGCCGCACCACCCGTCGCGACGGCCGTGGACGGGCCGAGAAGGGGGACGGTGATCAAGGCGGCCGCCAGGGCGACGGCACGACCTGCGCGGATGGGCCCCATCACGTCTCCCGGTGCTCTGAAGGATCGACCTGCACTTATTAGCACGGATGACGGAGCGTTTCGGTGAGTCACGTCGTGTGACGGCTCTGTGTCGTGTTCTCAGGCCGACATCCGGCCCAGAACGCCCCCGCGGGGTCAGGAGGGAGGCAGTTCTCCCGACCCCCGGGGGATGAGCCTGGTCGGCAGCTCGACGTGCTCGGCGGGACCGGGGTCGCCCTGGATGCGGCGGAAGAGCAGCTCGGCCGCGGTCCTGCCGAGCCCGGCCGGGTCCTGGGCGACCACGCTCACCCCCGGCACCAGCAGGTCGGCCAGTTCGAAGTCGTCGAAGCCCACCATGGGCAACCGGTGCCCGGTGCGCAGCACGGCCAGCGTCACCCGGCCGTTGCCGGTGAACAGCGCCGTCGGCGGGGTCCGCTCCGAGAGCATCCTGGCCAGTGCCGCCCCCGCCCGCTCGGGGGGACCCGTCGCGATCAGGGAGTCGTCGGCGGGCAGACCGGCCTCGGCCAGGGCCCGCCGGTAACCGCGCAGGCGCTCCGCGGCGGTGAAGATGGACGCGCTGTCGCCGATGAAGGCGACGCGGCGGTGGCCGTACCTGATCAGGTGGGTCACGCCGGAGCACGCGCCGCCCGCGTTGTCGCAGATGACGGTGTCGGCCTCCAGGCCTCCCGGCCGGTCGGCGAAGACGGCGGGCGTGCCCGCCTCCAACTCCGGCCTGAGGTACTCGTGGTCGGCCCCGGCGGGCACGATGATCAGTCCGTCGACCCGCCGGGAGCAGAAGGTGAGGACGAGCTCGCGCTCCCGCCGGGGGTCCTCCCCCGAGGAACCGCTGAGCAGCAGCGAGCCGTACCCGAGGGCGACGTCCTCGACCGCCCGGCTGACACCGGAGTAGAACGGGTCGGCCACGTCCTCGATCACCAGGCCGACACTCGACGTACGGCCGCCGCGTAGCCCTCTGGCGCTCTCGTCGCGACGGTAGCCGAGCCGTTCGATGGCCGAGCGCACCCGTTCGGCGGTCACCGCGTTGACCCCGCGTTCGCCGTTGACGACACGGGAGACGGTCTTGAGCGCCACCCCGGCGGACGCGGCGACGTCCTTCATGGTGGGACGGCCTCGGGAACCGCCCGTGGCGGGACGGCGATGGGGGCGGTCGGTCACGGCCCGATCATCGCCCAGACCCATTTTTTCGACAATGTCGTCCCGCAACGGACACCCCCGCCCCCTGTGTCTAGATTATGGCTGTTATGGCCTGTCCGTGTGGGCGCGTAGCGCCCGGTCGACGAACGCCTCGGCCGATCCGAGATAGCCGGTCGGGTCGAGGGCGGCGTCCACCTCGCCGGGGGTCAGGGCGATCTCCGGATCGGCCAGCAGCGTCTCGCGCAGCGTGCCGCCTCCGTCGGAGGCCCTGGCGCACGCGGCGTCGACCAGCGTCCTGGCCCTCGGGGTGCCGCCGAGCCTGACGACGACGTGCTCGGCCATCATCAGCCCCCGCGTCGCGCCCAGGTTGGCCCGCATCCGTCCGGCGTCCACGGTCATCCCCTCAAGCGCCTCACGCAGCCAGGCCGCGGCGCTCCCGGTCAGCCTGAGCAGGTCGCTCAGCGTCTCCCACTCGGCCTGCCACGGTCCGGCCGCCCGCTCGTGCTCGTGGAGCATGCCGCCGAGCGCGGTGGCGACCAGCCCGGGGACGCGTTGCGCGCAGGCCAGAACCGACATCGCGGCGACCGGGTTGCGCTTGTGCGGCATCGCGCTCGAACCGCCCCGGCCCGGCGACGACGGCTCGGCCGCCTCGGCGACCTCCGGCTGGGACAGTAGTTTCACATCGGTGGCGATCTTCCCCAGCGACCCGGCCACGGTGCCGAGGGCGCAGGCCAGCCGTGCGATCGGGGTGCGGTCGGTGTGCCAGGGCAGGACCGGCTCGGCCAGCCCGAGCTCCGCCGCGAGGTACGGCAGCACCTCGTGACCGCGTCCACGCAGCACGGCCAGGGTTCCGGCGGCTCCGCCGTACTGGACGGGCAGGCGCAGGTCGGTCAGCGCGGCCAGGCCCTGGTTCAGCGCGTTCAGCCAGCCCGCCGCCTTCAGCCCGAAGGTGATCGGCACGGCGTGCTGCAGGATCGTGCGTCCGGCCATCACGGTGTCCCGGTGCTCGACGGCCAGCCGGGCGCACGCGCTCGCGCACGCCGACAGGTCGGCGGTGAGCGGTGCCAGGGCACGCGAGGCGACCAGCATCGAGGCCGTGTCGTTGATGTCCTGGCTGGTCGCGCCGTAGTGCACGAACCGCCGGACCTCCGGCTCGACCCGTTCGCGCAGGGCCGCGACCATGGGGATCACCGGATTCCCCGTCGGTACGGCCGCGCGGCCGAGCTCGGCCAGGTCGAACCGCTCGGGCTCGCAGGCCTCCCGTACGGCGGAGGCCGCCTCCCACGGCGCCAGCCCCGCCTTCGCCTGCGCGGCGGCCAGTGCCGCCTCGACGTCCAGCATCGCGGCCAGCCACGCCGCGTCCGACACCTCGGGCGCCGCGCCGCCCCTGGAGAACATCCCCGAGAACAGTCCATGGCGCGCTGACGAGGTCATGGTCACCTCTAGAAATGTCATGGCGACAGCCTGTCACGCTCCGGAGGAGGCGTAGGGACAAATAGAAAAGACCTTTTTGACGGGGAAGTGCCTTCCTTCCCGGATGCCGGCACCCGGTGTGGTTTCGGGCTGTTGCTTTCGGGTGGTTCAGGAAGGATGTCGGCATGGATTGCCTGGAGATCCTCATCGGCAGGGCCGAGCGTCTCGACCATGTACTGATCCGGGTCCTCGGCCGGGTGTTCCCCGGTCATGACGTGGCGCAGGCCGCCCTGCTCGGGTCACGCTGAGGCGGTGCCGAGGATGGAGGCGATCACGGCCGGGGTGTCGGACAGGTCGGTGAGGACCAGTTCGGCTCCCACCTCGCGCAGCGCGGCCTCGTCGCTCGCCCCCGTGGCGACCGCAACGACCCTGGCGCCGCCGTGGTGCCCGGCCAGGACGTCGTGCGGGGTGTCGCCGACCAGGACGGTGCTGTGCTCGTCGAACCGCTCGCCGTACTTCTCGGCCGCCCGTAGTTGCGCGAGCCGTACCAGGGGCGGGCGGTCGCCGTGGTCGAGGCCGTAGGCGCCGACCTCGAAGTCCACGTACTCGTCCAGGGAGAACGCCGCGAGCTTGCTGACCGCGATGGGCCGCATGTTCCCGGTGAGCACCGACTGCACCACGTCGGTACGGCAGGCCAGGGCCTTGAGCGCCTCCCTGGCGCCGGGCAGGACACGGCCGTGTTCGCGGATCTCGTGGATGCGTGCGTCGAAGCCGGTGGCGAACTCGTGGCACAGGCGCTGGAGCAGCGGCTCAGACGTCTCGATGCCGTGCGTCAGCAGTGTCTCGGTGATGATGGCCCGGTCGGTCCTCCCGGCGAAGGAGGGCAGTCCGTGCGCGGCCAGGACCCGGCCCGTCACGGTGGTGAACGCGTTCTCGTAGATCGTTCTGGTCAACGGTCCGACGGCGAGCAGTGTGTGATCGATGTCCCACAGAACGAGAGTGCGCACGAATCACATCGTATGAGGTGCTATGCCCCATTGAAGAGAAGACCGTGGTCAGCATGCGTCCTGTATGTGTAAGTTCGTTCTGCGGACGAATGTTCATTTTTGAACATCCCGCCCACCACCATGTCGCGACGACAGGGAGACGACCCCATGACGCTGATGGACGCAAAAACATGGACGGGACTGGTCTACGGGGACGGCTGGACCACCTCGCGCGGCGGAGACGCCGCGGTGGTGGAACCCGCGACCGGTGCCGAACTGGGGCGGGTCGGCATGGCGAACGCGCAGGACGTGGCGGAGGCGGCCGCGCTGGCCGTACGGGCTCAGCGGGAGTGGGCGGCCACCTCCTTCGAGGAGCGGGCGGCGGTGCTGCGGCGGGCCGGGCGGCTGTTCGAGGAGCACGAGCGGGAGATCCAGGACTGGCTGGTCCGTGAGGCCGGGTCCGTCCGCCCGAAGACGGGCGTCGAGACGCACATCGCGGCCCAGGAGTGCTACGAGGCCGCCGCGCTGGCCTCCCAGCCGCTGGGAGAGATCCTGCCGACCGCGAAGAAGCGGCTCAGCATGGCCCGCCGCGTCCCCGTCGGGGTCGTCGGAGTGATCTCACCGTTCAACTTCCCGCTGATCCTCGCCATCCGCTCGGTCGCCCCCGCGCTCGCGCTGGGCAACGCGGTGATCCTCAAGCCGGACCCGCGCACCGCGGTCTCCGGCGGCTTCTCGATCGCCCGCGTCTTCGAGGAGGCGGGGCTGCCCAAGGGCCTGCTCCACGTGCTTCCCGGCGGCGTCGAGGCGGGCCAGGCACTGGTCGGCCACCCGCTGGTACCGGTGATCTCCTTCACCGGATCGACCGCGGCAGGACGCAGGATCGGCGAGGAGTGCGGGCGGCTGCTCAAGCGCGCCCACCTGGAACTCGGCGGCAACTCCGCGCTGATCGTGCTTGAGGACGCCGACCTCGACCGGGCCGTCTCCGCGGCGGCGTGGGGCTCCTTCCTGCACCAGGGGCAGATCTGCATGACGACCGGTCGTCACATCGTGCACTCCTCGATCGCGGAGGAGTACGTCGCGCGGCTGGCGGAGAAGGCCGAGCGCCTGACGGTCGGCGACCCGGCGGGCGGACGGGTCGCGCTCGGCCCGCTGATCGACGCCGGGCAGCGCGACAAGGTCCACGCCCTGGTCACCGGTAGCGTCGAGGCCGGAGCGAGACTGGCGGCCGGAGGCACCTACGAGGGACTGTTCTACCGGCCGACGGTGCTCGCCGACCTTCCCGAGGGCGCCCCCGCCTACGCCCAGGAGGTCTTCGGCCCGGTCGCGCCGGTCGTGCCGTTCTCCACGGCCGAGGAGGCCGCCGCGCTGGCCGCCGACAGCGAGTACGGCCTGTCCCTGGGCATCCTCACCGGGGACGCGATGCGGGGCCTGGCGCTGGCCGACCTCATCCCCACCGGGATCGTCCACATCAACGACCAGACGGTCGACGACGAGGCCGTCGCGCCGTTCGGCGGGCTGGGCGCCTCGGGCACCGGCTCACGCTTCGGCGGGGGCAGGGCCAACGCCGAGGCGTTCACCGAGACCCGCTGGGTGACGGTGCAGGGCGAGATCGCGGGCTACCCCTTCTGAACGTGACCGAGCGGCCGCCGGCGCGTTCAGTTGCAGAGGGCGCGGGCGGCCGCCGCGGTGACGGTTGAGGTGTCGGCGGCGTCGCGTGGCCGGTTGCCCGGCAGCAGGATGATCCTTGTGGAGGGGCCGTACGGACCGCACGCCTCCTGAGCGCCGAGGGCCGTCTTCCGGGTTCTTCTGGGCGCCGGGGGTACGGACCCGCGCGGGCGGTCCCTCAAGGCGGCGGACAGGGCTATGGGGGCACCGGCGCTGCCTCGCGCGGGGACATGGCCTCTCCATTCGGGTGATCGGGGAGTGGACGGGTCGCCCCCCGGCAGAACAGCGCCTCGCCTGCCCTCGAACAAGGGAGAAGGCGGTCGATCGAACAGCCGTCGACCGGCCTCGGACCACGTCTCGGCCATCGGCCGGAGTCCCGTGCGGACACCTGTGCGTGTGGTCCCGGTCGTGTCCCCGGCACCCGGCGGCCACCTTTCCGTCCTACCGTTCAGGTCATGATCCGCAGGCTCTCGGCCGCCACGCTGGCCGTCCTCGTCACCGGTACCGCCGTGGCCCTGCTGCAGCAGCCCAGGCCCGCGGCGGCGGAACACCGGGACCGGAATCCCGTCGTCATCGGCCACCGCGGCGCCAGCGCCCACCGGCCGGAACACACCCTGCTCTCCTACGAGTCCGCGATCGCGCTCGGCGCCGACTACATCGAGCCCGACCTGGTCTCCACCAAGGACCACGTGCTGGTCGCCAGGCACGAGAACGAGATCTCCGGGACCACCGACGTGGAGAGCCATCCCGAGTTCGCCGGACGCCGTACGACCAAGACCGTCGACGGGCGGGCCGTCACGGGATGGTTCACCGAGGACTTCACCCTGGCCGAGCTGAAGACGCTCAGGGCCAAGGAGCGCATCCCCGACCTGCGCCCGGAGAACACCGCCTTCGACGGACTCGCCGAGATCCCGACCTTCGAGGAGGTCGTACGGCTGGCGCGCCGCAGCGGCGTCGGGGTCTACCCGGAGACCAAGCACCCCACCTACTTCGACTCCATCGGCCTGTCGCTTGAGGAGCCGCTGCTTGAGGTGCTCGGCCGGTACGGCTGGCGCGGGCGGCGTGACCCGGTGTTCGTCCAGTCGTTCGAGACCGCGAACCTGCGGGAGCTGCGGGGACGGACCAGGCTGCGGCTGGTCCAGCTGGTCAACGCCACCGGTGCGCCGTACGACTGGACGGCGGCGGGGGACCCGCGTACCTACGACACCATGCTCACCCCGGCGGGGCTGCGGGAGGTGGCGGGCTACGCGGACGGCGTCGGCGTGGACACCCGGCGGGTCGTCCCCCTCGACGCGGAGGGGCGAACCCGGCAGCCCACGACGCTCGTCCAGGACGCGCACCGGGCCGGGCTGCAGGTGCACGCCTGGACGGTCAGGCCGGAGAACTCCCAGCTCCCGGTGGACTTCCGGGCGGGAAACCCGGCCAGTCCCGTCTACCCGCGCGCGACGGGTGACGTGGCCGGGTGGCTTGAGCGGCTCTACCGGCTCGGCCTCGACGGCGTCTTCTCCGACGACCCCGGCGTGGCCAGGGCGGTCAGGGACCGGGTCCGGTGAGAACGGGAACCGCCGGCCACCCGCCCCTTGGGTGACCGGCGGTGATCCTGGGGCGATCCTGGAGTGATCCCGGCGCCTCCTACGCGACGGCGACCTCGCCGTTCTCCGCGAGGTCGTCCATCGGGCGCAGCTCGTCGGCGTAGCTCACCGAGACACGGCGCATCACGCCGGTGTCGCTGATCGAGTACTGGCCCAGGCGCCACAGCGGCGGCGAGTAGGCGTGGATCGAGACGCTGCCGTTCACGGCCCCGGTCAGCCGGTGGATGTGGTCGGGCCCGAAGGAGAACGACTCACCCGCCGAGACCACCGTCTCCAGGTGCTCGCCGCCGATACGGGGATTGCACTCAAGCAGCGTGCCGGTCACCACGCGGACCGCGCCGGAGGAGATGTCGTGGTCGTGCCAGCCGGTGTCGTCCTCGGGGCGCCAGCACAGCAGCCAGACGTCCACGTAGGCGTCCCGGTAGAGGGAGGCGTAGTGGCGGCCCCCCTCCTCGGGGAAGGCCACCTGGTCCTCCCAGCGTGACGGGTCCGCCGCCAGCGCGTCGACCAGGTCGCGGAGCTCACGCCGGTCGAGGGCGCGCTCCGGCAGGGCGTCGAAGCTCATCGGGTGCCTCCCAGGAGACGGCAGCGCCCGCTGCCCTGGGACTGATTCACGTTCACTTGCGCGACTCCTTTCGGTTCAACAGACGGCTGGGGTTGGTGACCGCGATGGCGTGCCCGGCGGCCTCGCCGAGCGCGGGGTCGGGTGCGGTCGCGTACGGCTGGTCGGAGCCGTTGACCACGACGTCGATGCCGAGTTCGCGGATGACGGCGTCGATGGCCCGGGGACCGTAGGAGGAGGTCTCAAGGAAGGCGCCGGGGTCCACCTGGCCCCGGCTCTGGCCGCCCCGGCTGATCAGGCGCTCGGAGTGCAGCGGCGCGAGCCCGGCCAGCAGGGCGAAGCAGACCCGCAGGCCGGGGTGGCGGGTCCGGCCGAAGGCGGCGAAGGCGTACCAGGAGGCGTGCATCTGCTGGACGTACGGCACGACGGCGGGCCACCAGCCGGGGCCGGTGGGCGTCCCGGCGGGGCCGGGGTGCACGAAGAGCGGCAGGTCGCGTTCGGCGAGCACGTCGAGCAGGGGCGCGACCCCGGCCAGCCCCGCCTCGTCGCCGATGGCCGTCGCGGGCAGCTGGAGCCCGGCGAGCCCCTGGTCGAGGGCCTTGGCGAGCCTGGCCGGGTCGACGTCGGAGAGGCAGGCCGCCGCCCACGCGCCGAAGGGGGCGGGCAGCGCCAGGGCGTCCTCGTGGTAGGCGTCGATGAGGGGCCAGGCCTCCTCGGGCGGCAGCGTCTCGATGCCGAGCGGACTGGACAGTGAGACCAGCGCCAGCTCCAGGTCCTCGTTGCGCGCCAGCCGTACGGCGAGGTCGTGGTCGGCCGGGTCGACCTCGTAGGGGGGTTCGCCGTCCAGGTGCAGGGTCCAGCCGTCCAGGCGGGGAGGAGCCGTACGGCGGCGCAGCGCGTCCACGAACGCGGGCGCCCACAGGTGCTGGTGCACGTCGACGGCCATTTTTCTCCCCTTCCTTTCGTGGTATTCCCTACCTAGAATATAGGTAACAGCTCTGACCTTACTACGTCTCCGGGTGACACGGTTCAGTGAACCGATTCAGTGAATCGGTTCACCTTATGGGGGGCGATGCCCCGAACCATCCGGATGTACGGCATACCCCTGTTCAGACGGGGGTTCCGGCATAGGGTGGACAAGTGCCCCAGCCACGGAAACGAGCGACTATACGTGAGGTGGCGAAGGCCACCGGTCTCTCCCCGGCGTCGGTCTCCTACGCCCTGCGCGGCCTGCAGGTGTCGGAGGAGACCATCGAGCGGGTCCGGCGCGTGGCCGCCGAACTCGGCTACGAGGCCGATCCGATCGCCCGCGCGCTGGCCAGCGGCAGGACAGGGACGATCGGACTGCTCTGCGGCTCTCTTGAGGACCTCTGGCAGCAGGCCCTGGCGGTCGGCATCGGCAGGTCGCTGAAGGACAACGACCGGTACGCGCTGATCCTGGACGCCGCGGGCGATCCCTACCGGGAACGGACCCTGGCCAGGCAGCTGCGCGACCAGCGGGTGGACGCCCTGATCGTGCAGCCGGTCGACCCGGCGGCCGAGGTGTGGCCGGAACTGTGTGAGAGCCTGCCGGTCGTCTCGATCGGCGACGGCCTGGCGGGCGCACGGACCGCCGGGGAGGTCGTCTTCGACAACCGGGCGGGGGTCACGCTGGCGCTCGAACACATGCGGGACCGGGGACACGGGCGCATCGCCGTACTCACCCCGACCAGGGCGAGCACCCCGGACCGCCCGGCGGACGTGCACGTGCTCGCGGAGGCGGGACGGCTGGGCCTGGACATCGAGGTGGTCACCGCGCCGCAGGCGCTCACCGCGGCGACCGGGGTGGCCGACGCGATGCTCGCGGACGGGCACCGGGCGTTCTTCTGCTTCGCGGACTCGATCGCCTACGGCGTCTACGCCGCCTCGACGGAACGGGGGCTGCGCATCCCCGCCGACGTGTCGGTGATGGGCTACGACGACCACCCGATGTCGGGGCTGCTCACCCCGGGGCTCACCACGGTCGACTGGGACATCGACGGCATCATCCGCGCCGCCGTGCGCACGGTGGTGGCCGCGGCCGACGGCAACACCCGCCGCCGGCGTATCGTCCAGGCCCCCGAGCTGCGCGAGCGTGGCTCGGTCGGCAGGGGGACGGCCGCGCCCGGCGCCTTCTGAACGCGGCGTCCGACACGCGAAAGGCCCGGCACCGTGGTTCGGTGCCGGGCCTTCCTGTCGAGCGGACGGCCCTGTCGGGAGGCCGTCCGCTCATTGGCCGGTCCGTGGGTCCTCACGCGGGCAGGCGCCGTCGAGGGGACCCGGGATGGCCCGGTGTCAGACGCGCTGCCAGAGGGCCGGGACGTTCGGCGGCTCCCAGCCGGGCATCGCGGTGTGGCCCTGGAGGCAACGGTAGGTCGAGCCGCCGTAGGTCACGGTCGCGCCCGCGCTGTAGGCGGTGCCGGCGGCCCAGGTGCCACCGGGGTTCTGGGTCGAGGTCGAGGTCGGCGTCGGGTTCGGGCCACCGTTGCTGGTGACCAGGGTGAGGCCGTTCGCCTGCAGGATCTCGCCGACCGGCTGGAAGTAGGTCGTGCCGCCGGAGGAGCAGTTACCCGTTCCGCCGGAGGTGACGCCCTGGGCCTGGTCGCCGGAGATGAACGAACCACCGGAGTCGCCGGGCTCGGCGCAGACGCTGGTCCGGGTCACCTCGTAGACGGTGCCCTCCTGGTAGGCGACACTGCTGTTGAGCTGCTGGACGGTGCCGCAGTGCCAGCCGGTGGTCGAGCCGGAACGGCAGACCGAGGAACCGACCTGGGCGACGGTCGAGCCGTTCACCGGGATCGTGGCACCGTTCTGGACCACGACGCCACGCGGGGTCCAGTTGGAGTTGGTGGCGATC
Organism: Streptosporangium sp. NPDC049376; assembly: GCF_044466505.1. Lineage (NCBI taxonomy): Bacteria > Bacillati > Actinomycetota > Actinomycetes > Streptosporangiales > Streptosporangiaceae > Streptosporangium > Streptosporangium sp. NPDC049376. The sequence goes on from NZ_JBITMT010000005.1 coordinate 77,996, forward strand.
CAGGAGTAGTCGCTGCCCGGGAAGACGGAGTTCTGGAAGGTGCCCTGCGCGACCCGGTTGGAGCCGCTGGTGGAGCTGCCGGTGCTGCCGCAGTGACCCGCGGAGACGAAGCCGCTCTGGCCGCCACGGGTGGCGGAGAAGCCGATCGAGCAGCGGCTGCCGCTGCCGATGTAGTAGGCGTCGCCGCCGCGCAGGTCGTAGAACGTCCTGGCCTTCTCGCTCGACTGCTCGACCTTGACCAGCGCCTTGTCCACGCCGCTGGCCGCGACGAAGGACTGGCCCGCGGCGACGTCGGAGGCCAGCACGACCACCGAGTTGTTGCGGACGTCGAGGTACCAGGCGTTCACCGAGGAGGGGGAGGACTCCTTGGCCTGCCGGTTGAGGCCCTCCTGGGCCGCGGTGAGCGCGGCCAGCGAGTGCTTGACCAACTTGGCCTGGGCGCCGGTCTTGAGAATGGCGGTCAGCTGCTTGGAGTCGCTGGTGGCGACCACAAGGTCGGAGGTCGGGCCGGTGACCCAGGTGCCGCCGTAGGCGACGCCGAGCTGCTTGGCGACGACGGGCTCGACCTTGGAGGCCGCGTTCTCGTTGACCAGACGGGTCGAGGCCTGCTCACCGGTGATGCCGAGGTCGCGGGTGAGCGCGGAGACCAGTTCGGGGGCGGGCTTGACGACGGCGGCGGCCTGGGCCTTCGCCTGAACATAAAGGGGATCGGCGGAGGCTGCGCCGGTGGTTACGGAGGCGAGGGCGGGGGTCGCTACCAACGCGGCGGCGAGCGTGACGCCCACTGCCACGGCATTTCTGCGGAGCATGTGATCTCTCCTCGTGTCGGGGGGTGCGCCGTCAACGTAACGGTTAGGACACAAGGAGCGGCTCTCTCAGAACGGCCCTATCACTGTGCTATGAAGATTTAACCGACATGACTTGATAAAGGGTGACACCGTTAGTCAACTCCGTCATCCCTATCTGGTACGTAGGGCGGAGGACGTCGGTTCAACGGGGCCGCGTCCATTGTGGGCGCCCCATCAGATTCTTTCGAGGGGACGGTCGCCTTCAGGTGACGGGAGAATCGGGAGCGGGAGGGCCGCCGAGACCCGAGCGTGCATTGACCCGCCTGGTCTGCGCATCGCGGATGTCCTTCCTGGTTTTGTCGGTGCCGGCCGATACCGTGACGGTGTCGTTGCCGAACGTGATGGGGGTGGGGTGTGCGCAGGTCGTTCACGTTCCTGTTGCGCCTCACCCGTCACCAGGAGATCGCGCTGGCGGCGTGCCTGGACGATCACCGGGTCCTGTACAAGGCCGCGTCAAAGCGGGCCGTACGCCCGGCTTCCCCCGGTTCAAGGGGCGGGGTCGGTTCGACACGGTGGAGTGGCCCAGGGACGGTGACGGTTGCCGGTGGGACTCCCAGCCCGAGCACCCCACCGCGACGTTCGTGCGCCTTCAAGGGGCCGGGCAGGTCCGGGTGCACCGGCACCGGCCGGTCAAGGGCCGGGTGAAGACGATCGGCGTCAAGCGGGAGGGCTCCCGCTGGTACGTGATCCTGTCGTGCGAGGACGTGCCCGCCGAACCGCTCCCCGCCACGGGTGCGGCGGTCGGCATCGACCTGGGGGTCGCCTCGCTGGTGACCACCTCCGGCGGTGAGCACGTCGCCAACCCGCGCCACCTGGCCGCGACCGCCGATCGTCTCGCAGCGGCGCAGCGGGCCCTGGCCCGTAAGAGAGGCTCGCGGCGGCGCCGTAAGGCCGTGGCACGGGTCGCCGCCCTGCACGGCAAGGTCCGCCGTCAGCGCCTTGACCACGGGCACAAGGCCGCGCTCGCCCTGGTCCGCGCCTATGACGTGATCGTGCACGAGGATCTGCGGATCGCGAACATGACCCGCAGCGCCTCCGGCACGGTCGAGCGGCCCGCAGGGAGCGGAGGAGTCACGTCATGGTGCGTTACCCGGGTCGTTCCCAGCGGGGGAACGGCCGTCCGCCGTTCCCCCGGCCCTGGTTCCGGCCTTCGGGCGCGGGTCGTCAGTCGCCGAGGACCAGGTCGAGCAGCCAGCTCACCAGACCGACGATGATCGCGCCCCAGAAGGCGGCGCCGAAGCCCTCCACGTGGAACGACAGGCGGAGCTGCTCGGCGATCCAGCTCGTGAGCAGCAGCAGGCCGGCGTTCACCACCAGGGCGAACAGGCCCAGCGTGAGCACGTAGAAGGCGCAGCCGAGGACCTTGATGATCGGCTTGAGTACCGCGTTGACGACACCGAAGACCAGGGCGACCGCGATCAGGGTGACGATCTGACTGCTGGTGGACGTCGCGGACGCCGTGATGCCGCTCACGAGCTGTGTCGCCGCCCACAGGGCGGCCGCCACAACCAGGATCTTGATGATGATTCTCACGTTCGGGCATCCTCGCATGGGGGTCGGACGGGCATACCTGGACACTAAACAGTCTGGGACGCGTCGGCGCGGCTGTTCGGTCACGGATTCGGGGTCACGCCGTCGCGGCGTGGTGGCGCACATGCATGGGCGATGCCGTACGCGGGCAGAACATGAATGATCGACGCGATCTGGGGGCAGAAGGGCGCGTGAGGGGGTGAGGAAGTTGGAGACGGACCAGCTTGAGGCGCTGTCGGCCCAGGAACTGCATGATCGGGCGGTCCGCTACGCCGTGCACCACGGAGACTTCGCCTTCCTGTGGGAACTGCTCAAGGTGATTCCCGCCGCGGAGGCGTCAACCGGGAACGAGGACGAGACGGCCAATGATCTGAGCCGAGTCTCGGCGCTGCTCAGCGACGCCATGGCGTCCGGTGAGGGGGAGCTCGGCGACGCGCTCCGTCCCTTCTACATCGAGTACCTGTCGCAGCACCCCGACGCCTGAGACGCCCGCTCGTGCCGGGCGCCCGCCGTACCGGCCGCCTGGGTAGGGTTGGCCGGGGAACACGGGAGGAGCGTCATGGCTCGGGTGAACGTCGAACGGTCCGAGAACGGCTTCGTGGCCCGCAACGACCGCGGGGCCGAGGTCGTCATGGGCGGCGGCGACGAGCAGGGGGTCTTCACCCCGGTCGAGTTGCTGCTCGCCGCGCTCGGCGGCTGCAACATCGTCACCGTCGAGCCCCTCACCGCCAAGCGCGGGCACCGGCTCGTGCGCCTGGCGATGACCGTCCAGGCGGAGAAGGTCGAGCCGACGCTGCTCGGCCCGATCACCGTCACCTACGACGTCGAGCTCCCCGAGGGGGACGACGCGGCCGACGAGGTCTTCCGTGCCGTGGCCAAGCGGGTCGAGGAGCGATACTGCACGGTGAGCCGGGCGCTGAGGGAGCAGACCGAGGTCAGGCTCGAACTGCCCGAGTGAGGCTCCTCCCTGAGGAGGACGTCCGGTGATACCGGGTCATCTCCGGGTGTAGGCCCAAAATCAACCCTCGGATGACGTGCTCGTTACGTTCGCTTCTGTACTGTTGAAGCAGGTCAAGGGGTTCTGCGAAGCCCGGGGAGCTACAGCAGGAGACTTTTCACCGGAAACGGACGCGAGGGGGATCGCGTCCTAGAGCGGAGCCGCCGGAGTCTTGGGGGAGGCGAAGGCGGGCCCGCGATGAGGCCGGGGCTGGATGGTTGGGGGACCATTCGGCCCCGGGACCTCTTTCCAGGCGAGGGCCGGGCGGTTGGGGGGCCGCCCGGTCCTCGTCTGTCTTCTCCGGATGTAGCCGATGTGCGCCGCCGTGCGGAGGACTGCTAGAGTTACCTCCGTCGCAGGCGCCGCTAGCTCAGTTGGTTAGAGCAGCTGACTCTTAATCAGCGGGTCCGGGGTTCGAGTCCCTGGCGGCGCACCGCACAAGGCCTCAGGTCAGTGACACTGATCTGAGGCTTTTGATTTTGGCATCGCGCGTGCCTCATGTCCGGAACGCACCTCTGTGCCTCGCTTGGGCGGCTCAGGACCGGTCGGTTTCTGGATGGACGACTACGGCACCAGAGCAACTGATCAGCATTGTTTTCGGATCTGGAGGATTGAAAACTGCTGATTGTGTTGTGATGACGCCATGCACAGCACGCTCGGACCGGACTGGGCCATCAGGGGGCTCAACCAGCGGGCCGGTCGCTATCCGCTGTCGGTTGAGGCGCCGGTACTACGGGCTGTCGAAGCGCTCGTGCCCGGGGTGTCGACACTGACGCGCTACATCCGCTACTACGCCTTCTACGCCGCGCTGGCGGCTCACTGCGCTGAGAAGAACCTGGATGACGAGGGGTGTCGGCGGCTATTGCGGTGTGGTGAGGTGGTCTTCGCGGCAGCCCATCACGAGGTACCGGCGGAGACGCCCCCCGGCCCCGCTCACGGTATCGACCGCGTTCGTGCCTTCTACGGGGATCGGCTGGATCTCGCCCGGGCCGCGGCCGAGGGCAAGGACTCGTATTCACCACGTTCCCGAGGCTTCTGGGAACAGTACGGGGGACCTAGCGCGGTCCTTGGCACCACAACGCTTGACGAGGGGGCGCTGCGGCCCGGACGACACTCTTGCCCTCACGACGTGCGACTGCTGTTCCAACCGGTCTTCTCCCTGGCCGAGGCCGATTCGGTGTCTTCCGAGGAACTGGCGGCTCTCAAGGACGTGACCCTGCAGTCGGAACGAAGGCCCGAGGCGCCGTGGATGGTTGATCTATTCACCGCCTCACGGGCGGGAAGGCACGATCCCGCCGAGTGGGAACCCGATGACCTGATTCGACGGGCCAGCCTTCGTGTTCTCGCCCGAGCCGTTGAACTCTACGGTGCGGAAGGCGGTTCGTTCGAGGAGGTGTTGCGCTCGGCCGTGGCGTTCGGCGACCAGATCGACGTGGATCCAGTGCTGTCGTCGATCGAACAGAGCCAGGGATGGCGTGGCGTCCTCCTGCGTCATTACTCGATCGGCGCCTGGCGGCGCCTGTGGGCTGCTCTGGTCGCCTCGATAGGAGGAGAGGACGGCGACGCGGATCGAACCCGGGATGAACTGCGCGCGTGGCTGGCTGACCAGCTCGATGACATGCCCGTCGGCGTCGTTCTGGATGAGCTGGGTCCCCTGCAGGACAGCTCAGGACACCCGCTGCCCCGGGAACGTCAGCTGCTGGCGGCAGGGGACCGGCGCGAGCCGCTCACCAACGTCAAACTGCTTCTGGCAGGCGCGCTGCGAGCGCAGGAGTTGACGGGCATAGCTCAGAAGACGTTTCTCGGCCCCAGACGACGTGGAATGGGCGAGATCCTTGATCCAACATGGGTGCGTTTCCTGGCGGAGGATTACCGTGCCCGCTCCTTTAAGGACCTGGGCGCTCGGTTGGTGGATGACATGCTCGCCCAAGCAGCCCGGATCGCACGGGCAAAGATGCGCCGTGACCCGGCGACCGGCAGGCTGCTGCTGTTCTCCCGTGTCCACGAGCGCAACGACCGCTTCTTCAAAACGAGCAACGAAGGCGACGGTGACATCGGCCTGCGCGTTCAGCAACTCGGCGACTTCTCCCTGCAGTTGAACCTCTTCGACACCATTGGGGGCGGATGGACCGTCACCTCCGAGGCCCGCACCGCGCTGGAGCTGGTATGACCGAGGAGACGTCGAGCTGGCGTTTCGCCTCCCCCCTATCGCTGGTCAACGACTGGCGCGACCGTGCCGACCAGGCGTCCCTGCGTGAGCTGGTGTTGTTCGGTTTCACCGTCGATCTGCCCTTTCTTGAGCAGGTCGTCGTCCCCACCGCCCGTGTGCTGGGCGCACGGATCACAGTTCTGGGCGACGCGGGCCAGGGGATGTACGACCCGATAGACGTTCGCCTGGCGGGCAGTTCCTACCTGCACAGCCTGGTCTCCTGCACCGGGGCGTTCCACCCGAAGCTCGCTCTGCTCATCGGCGAGGAAGACGTGTGGATGGCCGTCGGCTCCGGTAATCCCACCCTGTCCGGATGGGGGGCGAACGACGAGCTGTGGACCGTCGTCGCCTCCGATGACGGTGGCGTACACCCTGCGATCGCTCAGGCTGGGGAGTGGCTTTACCGGCTGGCCACCACGCCTGAGGTGAAGATGGCGCCGTGGTGCGCCGAGCTTCTGTGGCACATCGCCACAGACCTCACCGGTCGCCCGATCACAGACGGTATGACAGAGGTCAGACTTCTGGACAACCTTGATCTGGCGTTCTTCGATCAGCTTCCCCGGGGGCCTGTGGACGAACTGTGCTTGTACGCCCCCTTCATCGACCCTACGGGGGAGGCTGTCAGGCGTCTGATCGAGCGTTTCGAACCTCGGGAGACGATCCTCGCAGTGCAGCCCCGATGGACCAGCTATGACGGCAGCGCTCTGCTCAACGCCCTCGCCGGTCACACGGTCCGGTTACGCCTGTTGTCCGAGACCCATCTACGGCACGGCAAGCTGATCCAATGGCGTGTCGGTGACAGGCGGCTCGGGCTCGTGGGCAGCCCCAATCTCAGCCGTGGCGCCCTGATGCGCTCGACCACTGAGGGCGGTAACTGCGAGCTGGCCGTACTCTCGCCTCTTTCCAAAGACCTGATGCCCTCGGGGGAATCCGCGAGCCGTGAGACTATGACGGGCCGCTCCACGATCAGGCCGTCACGGTCATCGCCGTCCCTGGTGTTGCTTGGCGCGTTGGTGCACAGCAATGGACTGGAAGTGACGCTGGCGAGGCCGCAATCGGTGGATGTCAGAATCGACAGTTCGCCGGACGGCTCCCCCCAGTCGTGGCGGGCAGTCGGCGTCATACCGGCTGGGGAGGTGGCTCTGTTACTGACGGTGCCCGAGGCTCCGGGCTCGGTTATCCGTGCGGTCATGCACCGGGCCGGCATCGGTGCGGTGGAGTCTCCACCAGTTTTCGCGGTCAGTCCGGCACGGTGCGCACCCCGCGTCGCGGGAGAGCAGGAGCCCCGCCTTCGCCGGGAGTACACCGTCGAGGAACTCTTCACCGACCCCGTGCTCGCACGGCGGTTCACCGCGGATCTCGTCCAGCTGGTGGAGGTCCTGCCGCGGGGCGTCCGCGTCCGGTCGGAGGCGGGCAGCGGTGACGGTGTCGCCGTCGGATCCTCGATCGAGGACAGGTGGACCGCTCATCTGGAGGAATGCAGAAGGATCCTCGGAACCTCGTTCACCAGGTTGATATATGGGCTCGGAGCCTTTGGACTGCCGGACTCCTCACGGCTGTCCCTCTGGAATCACGTCTCAAGCGTCAAAGATGAAGGAGAGGAGGAGGACGACCCCCAGGAGGGTGCCGACGCTCCGGGGGAGGTGGAATCCGCGGATCGCCATCTCTACCGGCAATGGGCTATGCGCTGGGTCGATGCGGTGACCCGCAAGGACGCCGAGCTTCCGCCGCTGCTGACGCGCATGCTGATAGCCGGCATCTACATCAAGCTGCTGGCCGCCGGTTTGTGGCGTCTTTCGGACGACTCCTGGCGAGAACCTCTCGGTCGGCTCGCCCAAGCCCTCGTACCCCACGACGGTGACAACGTGCCTGTCGAATCCCGCGGTCGGCTGTGTGCGGTGACTGCCACCTGTGCGGCTCTGCTGTGTCAGGACGTCTTCCTCACCGGTGGGAGACCGAACGATCTTCTCGCCGCTCGTGTCTGGGCCACCGTCAAACCCTTGATCGCCGAGGCGGACCCTGAGCTGGCGGAAGACATGCTTCTCCCGCCTGTTCAGCCCCGCGCTCGCGTGGTCTCGGCCGGGAGCCTCCGTCGTCTCATCGAGCTGGCCGCCACCGACGACCCTCTCGCCGAGATGAGAGCCGAGATCGACGCGGCCGGCTGGGAAGTCACCGAAGAAGGCGGGGTGTGGGAGATCACCGGGAGTTTCAGCAATCCCACCCTGGTCGCGGCACGCTTGGCCACAGAGATCGGCAAGTCAGGAAAACCAGCTGTGGTTCTGGCAAGGGCCGGGACGAAACAGACTCTGATCGTGTGGCGGTCACCTGAGTTGGTACTTCTGTCTGATCCTGGACGAACGTGGCGGGTCTACAACATCACGGCATCGTTCTCACCCGAGTCCCGCTTCGCCTCGGCGGACATCGGTTCTGTTCCCGGCCTCATCGGTAAACCGCGGGGTGTCTATCTCGCGCCGTCCGCCGAGGTGAATCGTGTGATCAGTAGCTGCGGCTTCGAGACTGTCGCGCTGCGTGACCTGGTCCTCCGGGGTAGAACACACGATGACGCGCCCGAAGGCGGAAACGTGCCCCTGAAGTCGCTGAACCGGAGATCGAACGGTGGAGCTTCTCGGTAGGTGATGGGCGACTCCCGTTAGCGGCCGTCACCTTGGGAGTGAGGGCCCGGAAGAGATGTCTACCGGGCGATCGATCGGGGTTCGAGTCCCTGGCGGCGCACCGCACACGAACGAGGCTCAGGTCATCTCGACCTGGGCCTCGTTCGTGTTTCCCGGCGGAGGGTCTCACCCCGGCGCCAGGCGTTCGGTGGACGGCGTGTTCCTTGGCGGTCCCACGACGGTGCGGATCGCCAGGTAGATCAGCAGTCCCATGGGGGAGAGCAGAAGCGTGAAGACCAGCAGCGGTCCCATCAGCAGCGGGTGGACCCGGCGCTCCCTGGAGTCGAGATACATCCAGCGGGCGATGAACACGTCGAAGGCGATGACGTGCGCCCACAGGATGGCGGCGCCGTCCCTTCGCCCGAAGAAGGCGGTGATCAGGTCCAGGTCGGGCCTGCTGACCACCTCCCACAGGTCGGGGAAGCGCGGGATGGCCAGCGTCAGGTAGATCGCCAGCTGCGGCAGGATGATCAGTGGCGAGGAGATGATCCGGTGGGTGATCGACCAGGTCGGGGCGAAGACCATCAACGCCCAGAACGGCACGGTCAGCGGGAAGGTGATGGTGAAGAGGGTGTCGACCGTCATGACAGCCCCTTCCCCACGGCCGCGCGCACGAGCGGCTGCCTGCGTCCGAACGTCACGACCAGTCCCGCGGCCACGACGACCGCGCCGGCCAGGGCGGCCAGGGCGGTCAGGGTGAGGGCGTCGGGGTGGATCAGCGGCTGGGCCCGGCGCGCCTGCCAGGTCAGCAGCACCACGAGCCCGGCGTAGCCGAGCCCGGCGGTCCACACCAGGCCGAGCCGTACACGCTCGGGGGCGAGCGCGGGCAGGCGGCGGGAGAGCGCGGTGAGCAGGAACGCGAGCACCGGCATGACCTGCAGCGCGTGCAGGCCGATGGCGTGGGGGACGCGCATGTCGCCTCCCGTGGTGCTCCAGCCGAGGATCGGCATGCCGGGGCCGCCGTCGGGGACGCCGACGCTGTGCGCGCCCGCGGCCAGGGTTCCCGCGGCGGCGGCCTCTGCGCGCCCGGTGCCGCCCACCATGTAGTAGGCGACCATCATGCCCAGCAGGCAGACCAGCAGCCCGAAGCGCAGCCCGGCCGTGGTCACCCGGTCACCGGTCTGCTGACGCAGCGCGAGCACCGCGACGACCATGGTGACGACCGCGAGCATCGTGACGAGCATGCCCATGACGCCGAAGACGGCGGCGTCCTGGGGGGTGCTGATGTTGAAGTGACTGTGCCTGCCCCGCGCGGCCTGCACGACGATGAGCCCGACCCCGACCGTGGTGAGCCCGACGATCGCGGTCCCGGTCTTCCTGGCCAGTTCGGGCGTACGGCCGAGCATCGGCAGCAGCCAGGCGAGCGTCAGGCTGTAGACCATGAACGACAGGGCGAACTTGAACGGCTTGAGCCAGACGGAGGCGCCGTCGAGGGTGCGCTCGTCAACGAGCATGCCGGCCGCGCTGAACACGGCGAGGCCGGTCAGCACGGCGCTGAACACGACGAGTGGGCGATGCCAGCCGGAAACGAGGCGGAGGGTGCGTGTCACGGCACCTCCCAGCAATGGATAATCATGTATCGATAGTAGCGCGATCCATAATTTGCTTCAGGCTGGTGAGAGGGGGCGGTGCGGCGTGCGCCGACCGCAGGAGCGGATGGGTGGGAGCCGTCCCGATCGCCTTGTTGACCGCGTCGATGCGGGAGACGGCCGACAGCTTGCCGAAGATGTTGCGCAGGTGCCGTTTGACGGTCCCCTCGGTGATCGCCAGCTGAACGGCGATCTGCCGGTTGCTGAGCGCCTTGGCGACCAGCGCCAGGACCTCCTGCTCGCGTTCGGTGAGGACGCCCTGCGGAGCGGCGCGCGGAGCCGGGGCGATCGCCTGGGAGACCAGCACCGTCACCCCGTGGCGCCCGGCGTGCACGCTGCGGATGGCCACCAGCAGCTCCTGGCTGCGGATGGCCTTGTGCAGGTATCCGTGAGCGCCGGCGGCCAGCAGGTCCTGGACCAGTTGGGGGTCGTCGTGCATGCTCAGGATGATCACTTTGGGCGGCGGCGATATCTCCAGGAGGCGAGGCATGGTCCGCGCGGGATGGTGGTTGGGCATCTCCACGTCGAGCAACACGATGTCCGGCCTGGTACGGGCGGCGAGCGAGATCACCCCGGGGCCGTCAGAGGCGTCCCCCACGACGTGGAAGTCCTCCTCGGCCCTCAGTACCTGACAGAGGGCGTCTCGGAACAGGGTGTGGTCGTCGGCGACGAGAATCCGAATCCGATCATTTGATTCCGGCATGACAAAGCTCCTGGAAGCGGGACCCATATCCGGAGCCGCGTGCCTGCGGACAGGCGGCTGGCGAGGTGGAAAACCCCGTGTAGTAGCTCGATGCGCTCTCTCATGGAGGAGAGCCCCGCGCTGTTCTCCTTGTCCTTGACGATCAGCCCCGTGCCGTCGTCGTCGACCGTCGCGAGAAGGTCTCCTGAGACGATGTCCACACGGGTGACGACCTTGCCGGCCTTGGAGTGCGCGAAGGCGTTGCGCATGCCCTCGCGGAGCACCGCGAAGATCTCGCTCCTGTAGTGGTCGGGCAGCAGGCGCTCGTCCCCGTGGACGGCGACGCTCACCTCGGTCTCCGCCGGTGCGGCGTCCCGGGCGAACTCCTTCAGGGCGACCGCGAGAGGAGGTTCGGCCACGCGCAGCCGGAGCCCGGAGACCAGCCTCCTCGCACCCTGGGAGATCTCGAAGAGCGCCTGGCGGATGTTTCTGATGTCCGCCTCCATGCCCTCGGCCTGCCGCTGGCTCTCGAACAGGTCGAGGTGGAGAAGGGCCATGCTGACGCCGCTGCCGATCCAGTCGTGGATGTCCCGCGCGAGCCGGTGACGGTCGTCGATCTGGGTCTCGTGGATGCGGTCGAGCGTCATGGCGTCCCGCTTGGCGGCCAGGACCTGGGTGAGGGCGAGAATGCCCCGGTTGAGGGTCGTCAGGAACGCCCTGCGCAGCTCCGCCTCGTCCGGATGGCCGTCCAGGATGGAGGGCAGGCGGTCGCACGCCGCGTCGAACAGCTCCGTCCAGCCGAGTGCGGCCTCCAGGGGGTCGATCTGGCTGGTGGCGTGGGCGGGCAGCTCGGTGAACCGCGGGGGGGTTCTCCGCTCCCCGCTCTTGAGCGTCTCAGCGCACTCCGTAAGTACCAATTCGGCCTGTAACCGACATTCCTCCCAGATCTCAGGGCTTCTGACCAGCGGGCTGGACAGCTCCCGCAGGCGGGCTTCGTACACTTCAAGTATTGCTGAACTGTTTAACGTGAATCGCTGGTGAGGTGTGAGCAGTGCGCCGATACTGGTCCCTTGCATCGTCATCCCCGTGCATTTCAATGGACGAACTTCGAGCATGTACGGACCGATCCGCTACGGCTGGTCTGGCTGCAATGAAGTAAGCGAACCATGGAATGCATTGCTGGACTCGTTCCCCCGAACGCCAGCGTAGCCGGTCCTGCTCCTAACATTATCTAGGCAAGGCGTATCCCGTGCAACGTTAATGACACTCCAAAAACAAAATATGACTGTATTCGAGGCACCACGGTCCGCACTGACTGGGGGTGCGGCCGTCGGCAAACATATAGGAAGGCTCACATTTCAATTGCCGACGACCGCTCCCAGCTGGGATTGTGCGCTTGTGTGCTATGTCATTAAGGCCGAATCATATTTCATGAAGTTTCAACGACGTCGTCTGGCCTGGTCCTCCAGTGCCGGATGACGCCAACCGGCGTCGTGCGGGTTGAGCGTGACACCGGGCGGAACGATCTTGTCGATCTCGTCGAGCACCTCCGCGGTGAGGGTCACCTCCGCCGCCGGGAGCTGGCTGTCGAGGTGCTCCGCCGTACGGGGGCCGATGATCACCGAGGTGACGGCCGGGTGCTGGAGCACGAAGGCGAGCGACAGCTCGATCAGGCTGACGCCCGTCCGCTCGGCGAGCCCGGCCAGCGCCTCGACCGCCTCCAGCTTGCGCTGGTTCTCGGGCAGCTGCATGTCGTAGCGCTCCGGCAGCACGAAGCTGCGGATGGTGAACGGCAGTTCCCTGTCCTTGCGGTAGGTCCCGCTCAGCCAGCCGCCCGCCAGCGGGCTCCAGGTGATGACGCCGGTGCCGAGGTCCTCGCACACCGGGAGTACGTCGCCCTCGATCCCGCGTACCAGCAGTGAGTACGGCGCCTGCTCGCAGACGAAGCGCTCCCTGGCCCGGAACTGCGAGGTCCAGTGCGCCTCGACGAGCAGGTGGGCCGGGAAGGTCGAGGTGCCGAAGTAGCGGATCTTCCCGGCGCGGACCAGGTCGGTGAGCGCGCCGAGGGTCTCGTCGATGTCGGTGGTGAGGTCGGGACGGTGGATCTGGTAGAGGTCGATCCAGTCCGTGCCGAGCCGGCGCAGGCTGTTCTCGACCTCCTGGAAGATCCACCGCCGGGAGTTGCCGCGCGAGTTCGGGTCGTCACCCATCGGCATGTGGCACTTGGTGGCGAGCACCACCTTGTCCCGCGCGCCCAGGTCGGCCAGGGCGCCGCCGACGAGCTGCTCCGACTCGCCCCCGGAGTAGTTGTCCGAGGTGTCGACGAAGTTCACGCCCGCGTCGAGCGCCGTACCGATGATCTTGGTCACCTCGCTCTGCTCCGAGGTGCCCCAGGAGCCGAACATCATGGCGCCCAGGCAGATCTTGCTCACCTTCAGCCCGGTACGGCCGAGCACGCGGTATTCCATGGTGGTCACGGGTCACACTCCTGCGGGGCGGGGCGCCAGGTCGATGTCGTCGGCGTCGCTGGCCTCGCGCACGCCGAATCTCTCCCACACCCGCTTGAGCGGGGCGGGTGCCCACCACGCGGCGTGGCCGAGCAGGCGCATCGTGGCGGGGACGAGCAGGCCGCGGACGATCGTCACGTCGACGACGACCGCGATGAGCAGGCCGACGCCGGCCATCTTCATGAACGTGATGCCGGAGATCACGAAGCCGCCGACGACCACGGCGAGCAGCAGGGCGGCGCTGGTGATGATCCTCGCCGTGTGCTGGACGCCCAGGGCGATGGACTCGACCGGGTCGCCGGTGCGCTCCATCTCCTCGCGGATGCGCGACAGCAGGAAGACCTCGTAGTCCATGGCCAGGCCGAAGGCGATCGCCACGATCAGCACCGGGAAGTTGACGTCGATCGCGCCGACCGGGACGAAGCCCAGCAATCCGGACAGCCAGCCGTCCTGGAAGATCAGCTTGATGGCGCCGAAGGAGGCCGAGAGCGACAGGAGGTTGAGCACGATCGACTTCAGCGGCAGCACCACCGAGCCGAAGGCGAGGAACAGCACCACGAAGGAGACCACCGCCACGAACAACGCCATCCACGGCATCCGGGAGATGACCATGTCGACGATGTCCACCCGGGAGGCGGGCATTCCGGTGAAGGAGGCCTTGGTGCCGGGCGGCGGGGCGACCGCGCGCAGGTTCTCGACCATCGTGCGGGCCTCGGGGGACATCGGGTCGATCGAGTAGCCCATGGCGAGCCTGGCCTGGTCGGCCGCGGTGCCGGTCACCCGCGCGCTGTCCACGTTGGCGACCGCGTCGAGCCTGCGGGCGTAGGCGTCGAGGGCGGCGGTGTCGGCCTTGCCCTCGACGACCGAGGTCACCAGCTTGGCCGGGTCGTGTGAGAAGTCGGTGGCCAGCTTCTGGGTCACCAGGCGGGCATCGGCCTGCATGGGCAGCACCCAGTCACCGGGACGCGCCCAGTTGACGCCGAGGAAGGGCAGGCCCAGGCCGACCAGCACGACCACGATGACGGCGGTGAAGGCCAGCGGGCGTCGCATGACGGACTGGGTGAGCCGGTACCAGCGGCCCTCGGTCGCCGGGACGGTCGTGACCTGGCCGCGGCGCTCCTTGCGGCCGTTCACCCGGGGCCCGGCGTAGCGCAGCACCGCGGGCAGCACGGTGAGCGTCGCCAGTACGGCCAGCAGCGTGACGCCCGCCCCCGCGAAGCCCATCGAGAGCAGGAACCTGGACGGGAAGACCGTCAGGCCGGCGAAGGACATGGCGACGATCAGGCCGGAGAAGGCGATGGTGCGGCCCGAGGTGACCATGGTGCGCCGTACCGCCTCGTCGACGGAGTGGCCGTTGCGCATCTCCTCTCGGAACCGGTTGACCATGAGCAGGGCGTAGTCGATGGCCAGACCGAGGCCCAGGATGCTGATCACCTGGATCGCGAACGTCGAGATGTCGGCGAAGAAGGTGACGAAGCGCAGCACGGCGAACGAGCCGAAGGCCGCGGTGAAGCCGATGAGCAGTGGCAGCGCCGCCGCTATGAAGCTGCGGAAGATCAGCACCAGCAGGATGAGCAGGAGGGGGACCGACAGCGACTCGGCGAAGATCAGGTCGCGCAGCGTCTGCCGGTTCACCTGGTCGGTCATCGAGGTCAGGCCGCCGAAGCGGACGGTCAGGCCGTCGACCTTGAGTTTGTCCTGGATCGCGCGCAGCTGCAGCACGCGTTGCTGGTCGTTGCTGGAGTTGAGCTGGATCGCGACGTAGGTCGCGTGCTTGTCCTTGGAGACGAAGTCCGGGGACTTGGTCGTCCAGTAGGTCTCCAGGCGCAAGACGTTGTCACGGGGAACCGCGGCCAGGGCGCTCTGGAGGGGGCCGGAGAAGGCGGGGTCGTCGACTGTCTTGTCCGGGCTCTCGTAGAGCACCACGAGGTCGTTCGCGTACCGGCCGAGGGGGCCCGCGACGATCTCGTCCGCGTGCACCGACTCGCTGCCCGGGTCGTCGAAGCCCGCGCCGCCACCGAGCCTGCTCAGCACGCCCGAGCCCCATCCGCCTGCCACGACGGTGAAGAGCAGGGTGCCGATGACGACCCATAGTCGGCGTCTCGCGGCGAACCTGCCAAGTGCGGAGAACATCAGTCCCCTCCCATTGGACGCCAGTGGATAGTGGATATCACTACTATCGATAAAAACCCGATAGTGATAATATCTACTATCTGTGCGAGTCTTCGCAAGGTCCTTTGAGATGGAGGCGTCTTGTGAATGTGCGAGGCGGCGGCCTGTCCACGTTCCTGATCACCGGGGTTGCGGCCTTCATGGCGTCGATGGACAACCTCGTCGTCACCACCGCGTTACCGACTATTCGTGACCGCTTCAACGCCTCACTTGAGAGCCTTGAGTGGACGGTGAACGCCTACACGCTGACATACGCGATCTTCCTGCTCACCGCGGCGATCCTCGGGGATCGCTTCGGGCGGCGCAGGGTCTTCGTCGGCGGCGTCACCCTGTTCACCCTGGCCTCGGCGGCCGCGGCCATGGCCACCTCCGCGGAGTGGCTCGTCCTGGCGCGGGCCGTGCAGGGCGTCGGAGCCTCGGTGATCTTCCCCCTCGCGCTGACCCTGGTGGTGCAGTCCGTGCCACAGGAGCGCAGGGGCATGTCCATCGCCGGGCTCAGCGGCATGAGCGGCCTGGCCATCGCCGTCGGCCCCTGGATCGGCGGCATGATCGTCGAACTCGGCGACTGGCACTGGGTGTTCTGGATCAACGTCCCCATCGGGGTGATCCTGGTGCCGCTCGCGCTGCGCATACTGACCGAGAGCCACGGCCCCTACAGCCGTCTCGACGTCCGGGGAACCCTGCTGGTCACGCTCGGCCTGCTCGGCGTCGTCTTCGGCATGGTGCGCAGCACCACCCTCGGCTGGGGAAGCCCGCAGGTGATCGCCCCCGTCGCGGCCGGAGCCGCGCTGCTGGTCTGGTTCGTCCTCTTCGAGGGCCGGGTCCCCAACCCGGTCGTGCCGCCCCGCCTGTTCCGCAGCAGGGGGTTCACCCTGTCCAACCTGGTCGCGCTGCTCGTCCAGGGCGGCATGTTCGGCGCGGTCTTCCTGCTGACGCAGTTCCTGCAGCACGTGCTGAACTTCTCGCCCATGGGGGCCGGGCTGCGCACGCTGCCGTGGACGATGATGCCCGTCCTCGTCGCCCCGCTCGCGGGCATGTTCGGCGAGCGGCTCGGCGTCAGGCGGCTCATGGTGGCCGGCGCGGTCCTTCAGGGCGGGGCGCTGGCCTGGTTCGCGCTGGTGGTCTCCTCCGAGGTCTCCTACCTCGTGCTGCTGCCCGGAATGGTGGTCGCGGGACTGGGCATGGGTCTGTTCTTCGCGCTCAGCGCCAGGCAGACGCTGGACTTCGTCTCCGTCGAGGAGGAGGGGGTCGCCTCCGGCGTCAACAGCTCCATGCGGCAGGTCGGCGTGGTCATGGGCATCGCCGTACTGTCCGGGCTCTTCGCCGCCACGGGCGGCTACTCGGGGCCTGAGGAGTTCGTCTCCGGCCTGCGGCCCGCGCTGTGGGCGGGCACCGTCATCCTCGCCCTGGGAGCCCTCGCCGCACTGTTCACCCCGGCCCGTCCCCCCGCTCCGGTCGCCCGGATCGAGGAAATCAAGCCGCTCAGAACCGTGGAAAGTGGATAGCGGAGGGTTCGCTGTCTATCCTGAATCGATTCGATGCGGTCAAGGCCGTTCCTCCGGTCGTCTCCGCCCACTGGGAAGACGGCCGGGGGACGTGGCAGGGGGAGGGGAGGAGAGGTATGCGGATCGCGGAGCTGAGCCGTCGCAGCGGAGTGCCGATCCCGACGATCAAGTACTACATGCGGGAAGGGCTGCTGCCGCCGGGTGAGCGGACCAGCCCCAACCAGGCGCAGTACGAGGAGACCCACCTGCGCAGGCTCAAGCTGGCCAGGGCGCTGGTGGAGGTCGGTGGCCTGAGCATCGCCGCGGCGCGCGACGTCCTCACCCTGATGGACTCGCAGATGAACAGCCTCAGCGCGCTCGGCAAGGCCCAGTACGCCCTGACGACCCGTCGCGACCACGTCGAGGACGAGGCCTGGGCCGAGGCGTCCCGCCAGGTCGAGGAGCTCATCGCCAAGCGGGAGTGGCGGGTCGGTCCCCGCAACCCGGCCAGGCTGAGCCTGACCGAGGCGCTGGCCACCATGCACCGCCTGCGGCAGGACGACTACTTCGCCCTGCTCGGGGAGTACGCCGAGACGGTCGGCCATCTGGCCGAGCTGGAGATCACCGCGATCATGGGCAGGCCCGACCTCGACAGCATGGCGGAGGCCGTGGTGATCTGGACCGCGATCGGCGACGCCGTGGTCTCCTCCCTCAGGCGCATCGCCCAGGAGGCGGAGACCGCCCGGCGCTTCGGCGGCTACGTGGACGACTGAGGAGCCCTCCCCCACGAGAGACGAACAGGCGCCGGACCCCGACGGGGTCCGGCGCCTGTCGTCGTTCGGGCTCCGGGTTCAGAAGGGCAGCAGGCAGGCCGCGCCGGGGACCTCGACCGCCGGGGCGCCGTCCAGCGAGAGCAGGCCGGTCTCGGGGTCGACGGTCAGGGAGACGACCGTCCCCGCCGACTGGTTGGCCAGGCGCAGCGTCGTGCCCGACGCGTCGAACACGAGGTCCCAGGGCATCGTGCTGAGCGGCTCCTCGGAGAGCCTGAGGTTCTGCACCGGCTCCAGGTGCGCGCCCTCCTTGTCGACCCGCAGCACGGTGAGGCTCTCGTGGCCCCGGTTGGCGACGTAGACGAACCGGGCGTCCGCCGACAGGACGAGCGCGGACGGGGCGTTCCAGCCGTCCTCCCCGTCGGGGAGCGTGGGAGCGGAACCGGCCGTCCACAGGGCACCCGTCGAGGGGTCGTAGCCGCAGACCGTGACCGTGGAGACCAGCTCGTTGACCACGTAAAGGTAGCGGCCGTCCGGGTGGAAGACCAGGTGACGGGGGCCGGTGCCCGCGCCGAGGTGCACCTGGCTGTGCGGGACCAGCAGCCCCTCGTCGAGGCGGTAGACGTACAGCTGGTCGTTGCCCTTGTCCGGCACGAGCACGCGGTCGCCGGTCGGGTCGGGGACCGTCACGTGCGGGTGCGGGCCGAGCTGGCTCAGCTCGTTGGGGCCGGAGCCGAGGTGCTTGACGGACTGCCGCACCGGGCCGAGGCTCCCGTCGTCGTTGACCGGGAAGACCACGACCTCTCCCGAGTCGTGGTTGGTCGCGTAGACGTGGCCCGCGTGGACGAGGACGTGGATCGTCCCCGCGCCCTCGGTCGGCTGGTCGTTCAGCGGGGTCAGTGACCCGTCGTCCCCGACCGTCAGCGCGAACACCCGTCCCTCGGGGGCGTTGCTCGCGGCGTACAGGGTCCGTCCCGACGGGGACAGGGCCAGGTGGAACGGGTTGACGATGTCGGTGAACGTACCGGTTACCGCGCCCGCCTCGATGACCGTGATCCCCGTCGCGGGGACCTCGGTCCAGGAGTAGGCGCCCACGAAGGTCGGCATCGTGGAGTTCCTCTCTGTTGTCTGGGTCAGTTGAGTGCGACGACGGCCCGGGGGCGGGCCAGGACCTTCTCTCCGCTGCAGCGGACGGTCAGGTCGACGCGGACCCGGGAGCCGTCCAGCTTCTCGGCGACCACGCCGTCGACGACGAGTTCGACGCCCGCCTCGTCGTCCGGGACGACGACGGGCCTGGCGAAGCGGCCCCCGCATTCGAGGACGGCCTGCCGTCCCGCCCAGTCGCTGACCAGCCGCATGGCCACGCCCATGGTGAGCATGCCGTGCGCGATGATCGTGGGCAGGCCCGCCTCCGTCGCGGCGCGCTCGCTCCAGTGGATGGGGTTGAGGTCGCCGGAGGCGCCCGCGTAGCGCACCAGGTCGCCCCGGCGGATCACGTGCGTCAGCCGGGGCAGCGCGGTCCCCGGGGTGACGTCGTCGTATCGAGGCAGCGGTTCAGTCATCGCTCTGCGCAATCAGTGTCGAGGTGGTGGTGCACACGTGCTCGCCCGCGACGGTGCGCAGGTCGCTGGTGAGGGTGACCGTGTCGGTCGAGCCGACGCGGCCGAGCTCGCTGATCGTGACCGTCACGGTCAGCTCGTCGCCGTCCCTGATGGGGCGCCTGTGCTCGAAGCGCTGGTCGCGGTGGAGCAGGCGCGTCAGGTCGAGCCCGAGATCGGGGTCGCTGACGACCTCGACCTCGGCGCGCAGGGTGAGCGCGATGGCGAACGTCGGTGGGGCGGCCGGGTCGTCGCTCGTGTCGCCGATCGCGGCGGCGAACTCGCGGATCTTCTCACGGCCGACCAGATAGGGAACGGTGGCCGGGTAGACCCGGCCGGCGAAGGCCGGATTCAGCGGCACCTCGACCTCCTCGGCTTGAGGGCGGTTGCGGGGGAGACGTAAATCACGCCGGGCGGTCTGGACACGTCCCGACCTGCTTCTCATTGGTGGTGCTATGTCTCTTTGGAGACATCCGATGTGTCTTTAGCGCAGTATCACTATTTGCGGTGGCATATGCAGACTCTCCTCCGTCAGGTCATTTCCCTGGGGGGGAGAGAACATGATCAACTTTTCCATCCTCGGCTCCTTCGAACTGCGGACCGAACAGGGGGTCTGGGTCCCGCGCGGTCCCAAGGTCCGCAGGCTGCTCGCGTTGCTGCTGCTCAGGCCCGGTCAGGTGGTCGACATCGACACCCTGGCCGAGGAGCTGTGGGACGGGGCGCCACCGAAGACCGTGGTCGCGACGATCCGCACGCACGTCTACCACCTGCGCCAGATGCTGGCCAAGGAGAGCGGAGAACCGGGGCTCGCCGATCTGCTGATCACCGAGCCGACCGGCTACCAGCTCCGGGTGACGGAGGACCAGGTGGACGTCCGTCACTTCCAGCGGCTGGTCGCCGACGGCAGGACCGCCCTGGTGGCGGGCCGTACGGCGGAGGCCGCGCGGCTGCTGCGCGAGGCGCTGGGCATGTGGCGGGGGGCGCCGCTGACCAACGTTCCGCTCGGCCCGGTCCTCACCCGTCACGTCGCCCACCTGGAGGAGAAGCGGATGAGGGCCATGGAGCTGTCCGTCGAGGCCGACATGCGCCTGGGCCTGCACCGCGAGCTGATCCCCGACCTGCGCGGCCTGGTGGCGAGCAACCTGCTCAACGAGTGGTTCCACGCCCGCCTCATCGAGGCGCTGCACCTGTCGGGCCGCCGGGGTGAGGCCCTGCTGGCCTTCCGCGACCTGCGCAGGGTCCTGCACGAGGAACTGGGCCTGGAACCGTCCGCCGAGCTGCAGCGGCTCCACCACGAGATCCTGGCCGAAGCCGGGTGAGCCCCCGCCTCCTGTCCCGGCGACGACCGGGAAGGAGGCGGGCGCTACCGCAGCGCCACGATGGTCCTGGGCATGGTGAGAACCTTGCCGCCGTCGCTCCCGCCGAGCCGTACGGCCACGCTGAGCCTGAGCCTGGGCGGCTCCAGCTTCTCCATGACCGTGGCCTCGACCGTCAGCTCGACGCCGACACCGTCGTTGGGCACCGGGACGAGCCGGGGGAACCGGCCGCCGAAGTCGACGACCGCTCCCGCGTCGCCCGCCCAGTCCGTCAGCACGCCCAGCGCCAGGCCCATGGTGAACATGCCGTGCGCGATGGGACTCGGCAGCCCCATCGCCACCGCCGTCCTGTCGTCCCAGTGGATGACGTTGTAGTCGCAGGCGGCGCCGCCGTACCTGACGAGGTCCTTGCGCTCCACCCGGAACGTACGGCCCGGCAGCCGGAAACCCGGCTCGATGTCCTCGTAGCGAGGCCGTGCGGCCGTTTCGACCGTCACCGGACGTCACCCCCCTCCTGGCCGAAGATGACGAACGTCGACCGGCCGGTGCACACATGCTCGCCGTCGGCCGCGGTGAGCGTGCTCTCGTAGGTGACGACGTCGTTGCCCGCCACCGAGTCCACGCCCGCGAGCCGTACCGTCACGGTCAGCACGTCCCCGGCGTGGATGGGCCGGTTGTAGGCGAAGCGCTGCTCGCGGTGGACGAAGCGGTTCTGGTTGGCCGCGCCCAGTTCGGGGTCGTGCACCGCGTCGTGCTCGGCCTCCAGGGTCAGCACCATGGGGAAGCTGGGCGGGGCGATGATGTCCGGATAGCCGAGGGCCCGCGCCGCCTCGGTGTCCCAGCAGGCGGCGTTGCCCTCCCGGACGGCGGCGGCGAACTCCCTGATCTTCTCCCTGCCGACCTCGTAGGGCGCGGTCGGCGGGTAGACCTTGCCGACACACCCCTCGTTCATCGGCATTCGCGCACCACCAGGCAGCCCGCGTTGCCGTCACCGCCGATGGAGGTCACCAGCGCGACACGGGCGTGCTCGGCGGGCTCGGCGCGCCACAGCGCCAGGACCGCGGCGATCTGCAGGGGGACGCTGGCGCTGTACAGCTCGCCGAGCGTCTCGGACACCCGGACCGTGGGCACGGAACGGCCCAGCACCTCGCGCAGCGCCCGCTCCTCGGTCTCCTCGGCGCCGATCTGGCCGGCCGCGCCGACCGCGACGACGTCCACCTCGCCGGGGGAGACCCCGCTGCGCTCAAGCGCCCGCTCGATGCCCGAGCGCAGCCCCTCAAGGCGGCCCTCGGCGTCCCTGGCGCCGTAGTAGCCGACCTCGCAGGCCAGCAGGTCGGCCAGGCCGGTACGGCCCTCGGCGGCGACGGTCTCGCCGTCCTCGACGAGGAAGGCCGCGGCCCCCTCACCGACGGCCGCGTCCTCACGGAGCGCGCCGGACTTGTGCCAGCCCCAGGCCGCCACCTCCGACAGCTCCTCGATGCCGCCGATCAGCAGCCTGCTCGAACGCCCGTCGCCGATCGTGGTGCGGGCGAAGCGCACCGCGGCCAGCCCCGCCGCCTGACCGCCCGACATGACCACGTTCACCCCGGTGAGGGAGTTGCGGATCGCGATCTGGCCGGTGCAGGCGTTGGTGACGACGTTGGGGAACCTGGCGGGGTTGACGAGGTAGGGCTTCTCCTGGAGGAGGGTGTCACGGCCCACCTCAAGCATGCTGACCAGACTGCCGGTGTTGGTCGCCATGACCACCCCGGTGTCGGCGCGCTCCTCGTCGGTGAGGGGCCTGCCGTACTCGTCCAGGGCCAGCTTGCAGGCGATCAGGCCGAGCAGGGTGAAGCGGTCGATGTGACGCAGCCCCTTGCGGCCCAGGTGCTCGGCGACCTTGAGGTCGGGCACCGCCCACAGGGGCCGCGGCGGGTAGCCGTCGGTCACGTCCTCGAAGCCGCTCACCGGCGCGGTGTGCGCCTCGACGCCGGAGCGCAGCGCGCCACCCAGGACGTCCAGGCCCAGGCCCGCGGGTGAGACGACCCCGCAGGCCGTGATCGTCAAAGGTCTGACGGCGACGGTCGTCGTCACGCCACCCTCCCGAAGATCGTAACGACGTTGTTCCCGCCGAACGCGAGACCCTGGTTCTGCACGATGTTCGGTGTGGCCGTACGGGCCTTGCCCGGGACCACGTCGAGCCCGTCGCCCAGCGCCGGGTCGAGCTTGTCCAGGTTCGCGGTCGGCGGCAGGAACCCGTCCTGCAGAGCCTTGCCGCAGACGATCGCGCCGAAGGCGCTGGCGGCGCCCATCGTGTGCCCGATCATCGACTTGATGGAGCTGATCGGCGGGATGCGCTCACCGAACACCTCACGGACCGCGCTGACCTCGGTGTAGTCGTTGGTCGGCGTTCCGGTGCCGTGCGCGCAGATGTAGTCGATCTGCTCGGGCTTGACCCCCGCGTAGCGGTGGGCGATGCGGATGCACTCGGCGATGCTCGGCGCGTCCGGGTTGACCATGTGCCGGGCGTCGCAGTTCACGCCGTAGCCCAGCACCTCGGCGTAGATCGTGGCCCCCCGGGCCACGGCGTGGTCCAGCGGTTCGAGCAGCAGGACCGCGCCGCCCTCACCGGTGAGGATGCCGGAGCGGTTGAGGTCGAACGGCCGGGACAGGTCCTCGGCCAGCGCGCCCAGCCGGTAGAACCCGGCGTGGCAGGCCCGGTTGACCGCGTCCGCCCCGCCGGCCAGCATGAAGTCGGCCTCGCCGGTGCGCACCAGGTCGTAGGCGTAGCCGAGCGCCATGTTGCTCGCCGAGCACGCCGTGGGGATGGTCTGGGCGTCACCGGTGAGCCGCAGCTCGTGGTTGACGGAGTTGGCGATCTGGCTGACCGGTGTCATGGCGGCGAGCCGCCCGTCCACCTCGCCGAGCCCGTCCGTGACCCACTGCTCGACCGCGGCCTGCAGGACCTGGGCCTCGCCCGCGGTGGTCCCCATGATGGAGCCGGCCCGCGAGGCGGACAGCAGCTCCGGGTCGAGCTTCGCGTCCTGTACGGCCAGCCGCGCCGCGGCCGCCGAGAACAGGCTGCTGCGCCCCCAGCGCTCGACGTCGAGCCTCTCCAGGATCGCCTCGGGCTGGAAGTCGTGGACCTCACCGGCCGTCGTGTACGGGAAGTTGCCGGCGTCGAAGCTGGCGATCTTCGAGGCGCCGTTGCGTCCCTCTCGGATGCCCTCGATGAAGTTCTCGACCCCGATGCCTATGCTGCTCACCGCCCCGAGGCCGGTGATGACCACCCGGTGGTGTTCAGACACCCTGGGACTCCCGGCTGTTGATGGTCCCCACGACGTCGAAGACGCCCTGGAGGTTGGGCATGTTCGGCAGCTCGTCCTGCGGCACCACGATCCCGAGCTCCTTCTCGATCCTGGCGAGGATCGTGATGAGCGAGAGGGAGTCGGCGTCGTATTCGTCGATGAAGTGTCCCTCTGCGGTGAGCTCGCCGTCCTCCAGTTCGAGCTCCTGGGAGATGATGCCGCGGATCTTTTCCTGCAGAACGTCCAGAGTCATTATCGGATTCCTTTCGTGAATGCGGATCACCGCTGGAAAACGACATTAGGGGGATGTGGATATAAGGGGCAAGGCGGCGGATCGAAAGTGGTATGCGGGCGCATTTTTATGGCACTTTTATTTGAATTTCATCGCGCCGTGCCACAGTGATCTCCGACTTATTCCGGCATTTTGTGGAGGTACGGATGACGACCGGGGACCTGATCTCCCCACGGGAGCTCAGCTTCGGCCGTACGGTGGAACGCCGCCTGGTCCACAGGGCCTCCGTCGCGGAGGTCTTCGTAACCGACCTGGTCCCGGCGGGGGAGTCCCGCTTCCTGGCCGCGGCACAGCTTCCGCTCAGTCACGGCTACTACAGCGACCATCTGTCGCGACCGGCCCACTTCGACCCGCTGCTCATCCTTGAGGCGGGCAGGCAGGCCGGCATCGCGGGCGCCCACCTTCTCGGGCTCCCCCCGGACACCACGATGATGGTCAACACCTTCTCGCTGGACCTGCCGGACCCGTCCGCGCTGCGGACCGGGCGCAGGCCGGGTGAGCTGCGGATCGACAACCACTTCGAGACCATCCGCGTCAGGGCGGGCAAGGTGCGCAAGGGCGCCGTCCGCCAGGACCTCTCCATCGGCGACGTCCCGATCGGCACGCACACCATGGAAGTGCAGATCGTCACGCACACCGAGCACGAGGCGCTGCGCAACGTGCTGCGCGGCACCCCCGCCCCCCTGACCGGGGACCTGGAGGACGTGCCCGCCCCCGACCAGGCCGAGCCGTACACGGTCGGCAGGGTCAGCCCGATGAACGTGGTGATCTCGCAGGTCGAGCGGGGTCCCTCGGCGGTGAGCGCCAGGGTGACGCCGAGGTACGGCAACCGCGCGATCTTCGACCACGACTACGACCACCTGCCCGCCATGACCCTGACCGAGGCGGCCCGTCAGCTCGCCCTCGTCGTGATGGGCGACGTCACCGCCTGGCCGGCCACGGTCTCCGGATCCTTCGGGCGGTTCGCGGAGCTCGACCAGCCGGTGCTGGCCGCGGCGACCCGTACGGACTCGGGTGACGGCACCGCAACGGTGAACGTCGCCTTCATTCAGGAGGCGATCACGATCGCCGAATCGACCATGGTGATGGTGCCCCGATGACCCAACCCGTCCTGGCCGTGTGGACCGACTTCGGCGGCGTGCTGACACCGCCCATCAGTCACACCCTGGCCGTCTTCTGCGAGAGGCAGGGCATCCGTCAGGAGCCGCTGATCGACGCGATCCTCAAGGTCACCGCGTCGTACGGCACGGACGACGTGATGCTGCCCATCGACACCCCGCTGGTCACCGAGCAGGAGTGGCTCGCCCAGATCGGGGAGCTGCTGCGCGCCGACCACGGCATCGACCTGCACATGACGACCCTCGCCGACGCCTGGTTCGACGGCAGGGAGCTGAACAAGGAGTGGGCCGACCGGCTGCGGGAGGTCAGGGCCGAGGGACTGTTCGTCGGGCTGCTGTCCAACATGGTCCCGGCCTGGGACGCGCACTGGCGCCGCATGCTCAGCCCCGATGGCCTCTTCGACGACGTCGTCCTGTCCTTCGAGGTGGGCCACCGCAAGCCGGCCAGGGAGATCTTCGACCTGGCGGTCGAGCGCTCCGGCATCCCCGCCGCGCAGTCCCTGTTCGTCGACGACCTCGCCAAGAACTGCGAGGGAGCCGAGGCGGCCGGGTGGCGCGCCATCCACTTCACCGACGCGCAAACCGCAATCAAGGCTCTGAACGAGCAGTTGGGAGTGTGAGCTCAAATGAGCCGTTCCGTACTGGTCACGGGTGGCAACCGGGGCATCGGCCTGGCCATCGCGCGGGCCTTCGAGGAGGCCGGTGACAAGGTCGCCGTCACCTACCGCTCGGGAGAGCCGCCGGAGGGACTGTTCGGCGTGCGGTGCGACGTGACCGACAGCGCGTCGGTCGAGGCGGCCTTCGAGGAGGTCAAGGCCCAGCAGGGCGCCGTCCAGGTCCTGGTCGCCAACGCCGGGACCACCCGCGACAACCTGTTCATGGCCATGTCGGAGAAGGACTTCGCCGACGTCATCGACACCAACCTGATGGGCGCCGTCCGCGCCGCCCGGTGCGCGGTGACCGACATGGTCAAGGCCCGGTGGGGACGGATCATCCTCGTCGGCTCGACCACCGCCTTCTGGGGCTCGCCGGGAGTGACCAACTACTCGGCCTCCAAGGCGGCCATGGCGGGCTTCGCCCGCTCCCTGGCCTGGGAACTCGGTCCCAGGAAGATCACCGTGAACGTGGTGATGCCCGGTCTCGTCGAGACCGACATGGTGGCGGGGCTCTCCGAGCAGCACCGCGCGTACCTGCACAGCATCACGGCGCTGCGCCGCTCGGGCAGGCCCGAGGAGGTCGCCCCCGCGGTGCGGTTCCTGGCCAGCGACGAGGCCAGCTTCATCACCGGCGCCCTGCTGCCCGTCAGTGGCGGCTCCGGGCTCGGTTACTGACTCCCCACATGCACCTCGCACATCTGAGAAAGGCGGATCATGCCGGACGAGGTTGAGAAGATGCTGGCCCCTCTGGCGGAGGCGCCACCGACCGCAACCGAGGAGATCATCGAGATCGCCATCGGCATCGCCAAGGTGTTCGGTGAACTCGACGAGGAGGCGGCTCACCGTTACATCGCCCCCGACTTCATCGACCACGAGGCCTCGCCGGGCGTCGCGGGCGGCCCCGAGGGCTACCTGTCGACGGCCCGCTACATGCGCAACGCGTTCTCCGAGGCGACCTGGCAGGTCGACGACTTCATCTCCGAGGGCGACAAGTTCGCCTGCCGGGTGACCTTCAGCGGCAAGCACACCGGCGACTTCCTTGGCGTGGCGCCGACCGGCGCCGAGGTCAAGGTCCAGCACCTGCACTTCTACCGGATCGCCGACGGTAAGGCGGCCGAGCACTGGGGAGCCCGTGACGAGCTCACCCTGCTGCGTCAGATCGGACAGTTCACCCCCGAGTACGCCACCCCCGCGGACGCGGGCGCGGCGATCGGCCGTCAGGAGGTCTCGTCATGAAACTGCCGGGCAAGATGTTGACGCGCGCCGCCGTCGGTGTGGGCGCGCTCCTGCTGGCGATGGGCGGCCTGGTGCCCGGCGCCCAGGCGCAGAGCGCCGCGCAGAAGACCTTCCCGAACCTGCCCTCGCCCGCCGACTGGTCGATGGGCGGCCACGACAACTTCAACTCGAAGTCCAACCCCTTCGAGCGCAGGATCGGCACCTCGAACGCCGACAAGCTCGCCGTCAAGTGGACCTACACCGCGCACGGTGACACCTCGGCCATCCCGGCCGTGGTGGACGGCGCGGTCTACATCCCCGACTGGGGCGGCTACTTCTCCAAGCTCGACGCCAAGACCGGCGCGGTCATCTGGTCGCGCAAGGTCTCGGACTGGAACGGCATCGCCGGCGGCATCGTCAGGGCCAGCCCGACGGTGGTCGGCGGACGCATCTACGTCGGCGACCAGAACGGCCCGCAGGGCGGCCAGGGCGCGCACCTGCTCGCCGTCGACGCCACCACCGGCGACCTGATCTGGAAGACCACGCTCGACGAGCACTTCGCGGCCGTCCTCACCGGTTCGCCCACGCTCTACAACGGCGTCCTCTACCAGGGCGTCTCCTCCAAGGAGGCGGCCGTCGCGGGCCTGCCCGGCTACAAGTGCTGCACCTTCCGCGGCAGCGTGAACGCGGTCGACGCCAAGACCGGCAAGGTGCTGTGGAAGAAGTACACCGTCCCCGACAACGGCGGACAGCCCGGCGGCTTCAGCGGCGGTGGCGTGTGGAGCACCAGCCCCATGATCAACCCGACCAACCACACGGTCGTCGTCGGCACCGGGCAGAACCTCTCGGTCCCCAAGAGCGTGAGCGACTGCCAGAGCTCGGGCAAGCCCGCCTCCGAGTGCCAGCCGCCGGACAACCACATCGACCAGCTGCTCGCCCTCGACCTGCGCACCGGCGACATCAAGTGGCAGGCCGGCGACATCGTGTTCGACGCCTGGACGGTGGCCTGCGAGCCCAACTTCCCGCCGGAGAACTGCCCGCCCAACCACGGCGGTGACTACGACTTCGCCGAGGGCGGCCACCTGCTGACCATCCCCGGCCGGTTCGGCCTGCCGCGCATGGTCATCGGCGCCGGGCAGAAGAGCGGCGCCTACTGGCTGCTCGACGCCCGCACCGGCAAGACCATCTGGAAGACCCAGGTCGGCCCCGGCGGCGTGCACGGCGGCATCGAGTGGGGCAGCGCCACCGACGGCAAGCGCTTCTACGTCAGCAACGCCAACACCAGCCACGTCGCCTACACCCTGCCCAACGGGCAGACCACGACCAACGGCATCTTCGCCGCGCTCGACGCCCGCACCGGCAAGATCCTCTGGCAGATCGCCGACCCGTCGAACGCCGAGACCATGGGCGCGGTCACGACCGCCAACGGGGTCATGTACGCCGGCTCGATGAGCGGCCACATGTACGCCATCAACGGCGCCACCGGCGAGATCCTCTGGGACTACCTCGGTGAGGGTTCCTCCAACGCCGGGCCCGCCATCGTCGGCGGCACGGTCTTCTGGGGCAACGGTTACAACAACCGCTTCATCCAGGGCAAGGGCAGCACCACCTTCTACGCCTTCTCCGTGAACGGCCGCTGACACGGCTGAACCTCGGACAAGCGGCGCCGGGTCCTCATCCCCACCCGGCGCCGCTTTCCGCGTGCCGCGTCAGGAGCGTCTCCGGACGTGAAACGGGCCGGGCCACCTTCTCCAAGGTGGCCCGGCCCGTTCGCGTGCTCGGGAAGGTCAGAGCGGCGGCTGCCGTACGAGGTGGCGCAGCTCCTCGTGCAGCGGCTGCAGTGCCTCGGGCGGCAGGTCGCCCGCCTGGAAGAAGGCGATGCTGGTGGCCAGGCCGCCGAACCGCTCCCAGATCTTGGCCGCAGCCTCCTTGGGCTCGCCCACGATCGCGAACGTCTCCAGGATGTGGTCGTCGATCGCGTCGACCATCTCCGCCGCGCGGCCCGCGCCCGCCAGGCGGTACAGCTCGTCCTTCAGGCCGCCGAGCCCCTCCAGTTCCAGGACCGGGGCGTAGCTGGGGATGGAGGCGTAGTAGGCGATGGACTCCTTGGCCTGCCGTACGGCCGCGCTCAGCTCCTCCTCGGTGTTGCCGGTGGCCACGATCGGCGTCGCGTGCAGCTCGAAGCCGTCCATCGACTTGCCCGCGCCCTCCCGGGCCTCACGCAGCGCCGGGATCG
This sequence comes from Streptosporangium sp. NPDC049376, assembly GCF_044466505.1. Lineage (NCBI taxonomy): Bacteria > Bacillati > Actinomycetota > Actinomycetes > Streptosporangiales > Streptosporangiaceae > Streptosporangium > Streptosporangium sp. NPDC049376. The sequence continues at coordinate 107,174 of NZ_JBITMT010000005.1, forward strand.
TCACGTCCTCAAGCAGCCGCCGGGTGGAGATGATGTGGGCCAGGAAGCCGTCGGCCAGCTCGCCCGCGAGCTGCGTCATCATCGGGCCGACGCCGGCCACGAGGATGGGCGGCTCGCCGTAGGGGTTGGGACCCGGGTTGAAGAAGGGGCTCATCACCGTGTGGCGGTAGAACTCGCCGCGGAACCTGATCCTGCCGTCGGTGGCGAAGCACTTCCAGATGGCGCGCAGCGCCAGGATGTACTCCCGCATGCGGGGCGCGGGCTTCGACCACGGCATGCTGAACCGCTTGGTGATGTGCGTCTGGAGCTGGGAGCCGATACCGAGGGCGAAACGCCCCTTGGAGACCAGCTGCAGGTCGTTGGCGAGCATCGCGGTGGTCATCGGGTTCCTGGCGAACACGACGGCCAGGCCGGTGCGGACGGCGACCCGTTCGGTCTTCAGCGCCGCGGCGGTCAGCCCGACGAACGGGTCGTGCTGCGTCTCGGACATCCACACCGAGTCGTACCCGAGTTCCTCGGCCCGTGCCGCCCTGTCCCCGTATGCGTCCGGTGGCACGGTGATTCCGTGAAAGTCAATCTTCACAGGTGCTGTCCCCTCGTAAAAGGCATATGCCACGATCAGACCACCGACCGTGCCGCCCGGCCATGCCTCCTAAGGAATAGGCGGATACCACCTAGGGGGAAGAAGCCTTCCTATGGCCCCCGATGAATGGACAGAATTTACAGATCTGAATCCCATAGGAAGGGTAAACGGATATGACGGCGGTCGAAGAACGAAAGGTCGAGACCGCGACGCGATCCATGCGCGCGTACGCCGAGGAACTCGCCAGGATCCAGGAGAGCGTCCGGGTCGGCCCGGGGGACGAGGCGACCAGGCGGCAGCACGCCCGGGGCAAGATGACGGTCAGGGAGCGCCTGGGGCTGCTCCTGGACGACGGCTCCTTCACCGAGGTCGAGGGTCTGCGCAGGCATCGGGCGAGCGGCTTCGGCATGGAGGCCAAGCGGCCGTACGGCGACGGCGTGGTCACCGGGTGGGGGACCATCGAGGGCCGGACCGTGTTCGTCTACGCGCACGACTTCCGTATCTTCGGCGGGTCGCTCGGCGAGGCCCACGCCCAGAAGATCCACAAGATCATGGACATGGCCTACGCCGCGGGCGCCCCGCTGATCGGGCTCAACGACGGCGCGGGGGCCCGCATCCAGGAGGGGGTCACGGGCCTGGCGGGCTACGGGGGGATCTTCCAGCGCAGTGTCCGCGCCTCGGGCGTGATCCCGCAGATCAGCGTGATCATGGGGCCGTGCGCGGGCGGGGCCACCTACTCCCCGGCGCTCACCGACTTCGTCTTCATGGTCCGCGACACCGCCCAGATGTTCATCACCGGCCCCGACGTCGTCGAGGCGGTCACCGGGGAGAAGGTCACCCACGAGGAACTGGGCGGCGCGGGGGTCCACGGCACGATGACCGGGGTCGCCACCTTCGTCAGCGACGACGAGATCTCCTGCCTGGAGGACGTGCGTCACCTGGTCTCGATGCTGCCGGCGAACAACCAGGAGTTCCCGCCGGAGGCCCTGGCGGACGACCCCGAGGAGCGGCTGTGCGAGGCGCTGCTGGACATCGTCCCCGCCGACCCGAACCGCCCCTACGACATGCGCGACGTCATCGCCGAGGTGATCGACCACGGTGAGCTGGTCGAGATCCACGAGGGCTGGGCGGCGAACATCGTCTGCGGCCTCGGCCGCATCGGAGGTCACGTCGTCGGCGTCGTCGCCAACCAGCCGATGTCGTTCGCGGGTGTGCTGGACATCTCCGCCTCGGAGAAGGCCGCCAGGTTCGTCCAGTTCTGCGATGCCTTCAACATCCCGATCGTGACCTTCGTCGACGTGCCCGGCTTCCTGCCCGGCACCGACCAGGAGCACGGCGGCGTCATCAGGCACGGCGCCAAGCTGCTCTACGCCTACTGCAACGCCACGGTCCCCCGCGTCCAGGTCATCGTGCGCAAGGCGTACGGCGGCGCCTACATCGTGATGGACTCCCGTTCCATCGGCGCCGACCTGTCCTTCGCCTGGCCGAGCAACGAGATCGCGGTCATGGGCGCGGACGGGGCGGCCAACGTGATCTTCCGCAAGGACATCGCCGCCGCGCCCGACCCCGCGGCCAGGCGCGCCGAGCGCATCGCCGAGTACCGCGAACAGCTCATGCACCCCTACTACGCGGTCGAGCGCGGCCTGGTCGACGACATCATCGACCCCCGCGAGACCCGGATGGTCCTGGCCAGGTCGCTGGCCATGCTCAGGGGCAAGAGCGCGACCCTGCCGCAGCGCAAGCACGGCAACCCCCCGATGTGATGGGCGCGGAGATGAGTTCGGAAGACCCGCTGCTGGTCATGCGCGGCAAGCCCTCAGAGGAGGAGCTCGCCGCCGTGGTCGTCGCGTTCCTGGTGTCCCGGCGGCAGGCGCGGGACGGTGGCCGTCCGCCCGCCAGGAGACCGTTCTGGGTGGCAGGCCCCGCCTACCGGGTGCCGTCGCGCCCGGTTTCCCCGCAGACGCAATCCCCACAGACAGTGCCGTCCCAGACAGTGCCGTCACAGACGGCGCGGAGAGGCTGAGCCAGTGCGCAAGGTTCTGATAGCCAACCGTGGGGAGGTCGCGGTCCGGGTCGCGCGGGCCTGCCGCGACGAGGGGATCGGCAGCGTGGCCGTCTACGCCGAGCCCGACCGGGACGCGCTCCACGTCGCGCTCGCCAACGAGGCGTTCGCGCTGGGCGGGGAGACCGCCGCGGAGAGCTACCTGGACATCGGAAAGGTGGTCGAGGCCGCCATCAGGTCGGGGGCGGACGCCGTACACCCCGGGTGGGGCTTCCTCGCGGAGAACTCCGCCTTCGCCCAGGCCGTGATCGACGCCGGACTGACCTGGATCGGGCCGCCGCCCAAGGTGATCGACGACCTCGGGGACAAGGTCTCGGCCCGCAGGATCGCCATGGCCGCCGGAGCCCCGCTCGCCCCCGGCACCGACGGGCCGGTCAGCGGCCCCGAGGAACTGGCCGAGTTCGCCGGGCGGTACGGCCTGCCGGTCGCCATCAAGGCCGCCTTCGGCGGTGGAGGCCGGGGCCTGAAGGTCGCCAGGACCCTTGAGGACATCCCGGAGCTTTACGAGTCGGCGGTGCGGGAGGCGGTCGCGGCCTTCGGCCGGGGCGAGTGCTTCGCCGAACGCTATCTCGACCGGCCCCGGCACGTGGAGACGCAGTGCCTGGCCGACACGCACGGCAACGTGGTGGTGGTCTCCACCCGTGACTGCTCGTTGCAGCGCAGGCACCAGAAGCTCGTCGAGGAGGCCCCGGCGCCGTTCCTCACCGAGGAGCAGAACCGTGTGCTGTACGAGGCGTCCAAGGCCATCCTGCGGGAGGCCGGCTACGTCGGGGCGGGCACCTGCGAGTTCCTGATCGGCAGTGACGGCATGATCTCCTTCCTTGAGGTCAACACCCGGCTGCAGGTCGAGCACCCGGTCAGCGAGGAGGTCACCGGCCTCGACCTGGTGCGTGAGCAGTTCCGCATCGCCAGGGGGGAGGCGCTCGGCTACGACGACCCGCCGGTGCGCGGGCACTCCATCGAGTTCCGCCTCAACGGGGAGGACCCGGGCCGCAACTTCCTGCCGAGCCCGGGAACCATCACCGGCTGGCGTCCCCCCTCGGGACCCGGCGTGCGCCTGGACTCGGGGGCGGAGAACGGGACGGTGCTCTGGCGGGCCTTCGACTCGCTGCTGGCCAAGCTCGTCGTCACCGGCGCCGACCGCGCCCAGGCGCTCGAACGGGCCCGCCGCGCGCTGGCCGAGTTCACGGTCGAGGGGCTGCCGACCACGCTGTCCTTCCACCGGGTCGTGGTCGAGGAACCGGCCTTCCAGGGCGAGGACGGGGCCTTCACGGTCCACACCCAGTGGATCGAGACGGAGTTCCGCGGCGGCATCGAGCCGTACCCGGAGATCCCCGCCGCCGCGACGCCGCACGCAAAGGGGGAGCCCGTCGTCGTCGAGGTGGACGGGCGCCGGGTCGAGATCGTGATCCCGACCGGGTTCGCCGTCCCCGCCGCCCATCCCGCGACCGCCCCCGCCACGGCCAGGCGCCCCCGCAGGCAGGCGGCGAAGGGCGGCGGTACGGCGGGCGGGGCGGACGCCGTGACCAGCCCGATGCAGGGCACGATCGTCAAGGTCGCGGTCGGCAACGGCGACCGGGTCGCGACCGGGGACCTCATCGTGGTGCTTGAGGCGATGAAGATGGAGCAGCCGCTCTTCGCCCACAAGGCGGGCACCGTCGCCCAGCTCGACATGGGGGTGGGGGACGCTGTCACCGGTGGGCACGTCCTGTGTCTCCTGCACGACTGAACGGTCCGATCAGGACGGGTGTATGCCGGTTCCGTCTCTCGCCGCGCCGCCACAGGTGCCGCCGTAGAGTGGGCGGGGCCCTTCGGCCCTCCCCTACGGAGAGGTCTGCATCCATGGAACGTGAACTGACGCTGATGGCCGTCCACGCGCACCCCGACGACGAGGTGCTCGGGACGGGTGGCGTCTTCGCCAGATACGCCGAGGAGGGCATCCGTACCGTCCTGGTCACCTGCACCAACGGTGAGCAGGGCGACGGGCCCGGCGGGGTGAAGCCCGGGGAGCCCGGGCACGACGAGGCGGCCGTCAGGGCGCGGCGGCTTGAGGAACTGAACGACTCGGTGGCCCACCTCGGGATCGAGCACGTCGAGTTGCTCGGCTACCGCGACTCGGGCATGGACGGCTGGGAGGGCAACCAGGCGAAGGACGCCTTCGCCAATGTGTCCTTCGAGGAGGCGGTCGGCAGGCTCGCCGCGTTGATGGAGCGCTACCGGCCGCAGGTCGTGGTCACCTATGACGAGAACGGCAACTACGGTCATCCCGACCACATCCAGGCCAACCGCATCGCCCTGGCCGCGGCCGAGGCGACCGGCATCCCGGACAAGCTCTACTACACCGCCGTGCCCAGGGAGCGGATCGCCGAGATGTTCGCCGCCCTGCGCGCGGCCGGTGCCGCCGAGATACAGGACCTGCCCGAGGACTTCGGCACCCCCGAGGAACTCATCACCACCGTCGTGGACGTCGCGCCGTACGTCGAACGCAAGCGCAAGGCCCTGCAGGCGCACGCGAGCCAGGGGGACAGCATCTTCCTGCTGCGCATGCCGGAGGAGGTCCAGCACAGGGCGCTGTCCTACGAGGCCTTCGTCCGTCACTTCAGCCGGGTGACCGCCGCCGCCGAGCGTGAGGACGACCTCTTCGACGGTCTCCGCGAGGCGTGAGCAGTTGACCTCAACATTGGTTGAGATTGCAGATTGGAGGTCCGCACCGGCGAGTGACTGAGTGAAGGAGTGTGCGATGAGGGTTGTGGCCGTCACCGAGTTCGGCGGGCCCGAGGTGCTCAAGGTGGTCGACCTGCCGACCCCGCAGGCCGGGCCCGGCCAGGTCAGGGTCAGGGTGAAGGCGGCGGGTGTGCAGCCGTTCGACGTGGCCGTACGGCAGGGCTGGCTGCCCGCCGGGGCCACGGCCGACCTGCCCAGGGTGCCCGGCAACGAGTTCTCCGGCGTCGTGGACCAGGTGGGACCGGGGGTCGACGGGGTGGCCGTCGGCGACGAGGTGCTGGGGTTCAGCCTGCTGAACTGCTACGCCGAGTACGTCGTCGTCCCCGCAGAGAACGTCACGGCGAAGCCGGAGAACATGCCCTGGGAGGTGGCGGGCGGCTTCACCGCCGGGACGCAGACCGCCTACATCGCCCTCAGGCAGCTCGGGGTCGGGCAGGGGGACACCGTCCTGGTCCACGCCGCGGCGGGCGCGGTCGGCACCGCCGCGGTACAGCTCGCCAGGCTGTGGGGCGCCACGACGGTGATCGGCACCGCGCGGCAGGAGAACCACGACTACCTGCGCGCCCTCGGCGCCGTCCCGGTCGTCTACGGTGAGGGCCTGCTCGACCGGGTGCGCGAACTGGCCCCCGGCGGGGTCGACCTCGTCCTGGACGGCGCGGGCGGCGACGCCCTCGACGTCTCACTGAGCCTGGTGCCGGGGGAGCGGATCATCACGCTGGTCGAGCACGACAAGGCGGAGAGCCTCGGCGTCCAGCTGACCAAGGGGGTGCGCCTGGCCTCCAGGCTCGCCGAGCTCGCCGAGCTGTACGCCAAGGGGGAGCTGACCTTCCCGGTGCGCGTGACCTACCCGCTGGACCGGGCGGCGGACGCCCACCGCGAGGTCGAGGGACGCCACGGTCAGGGCAAGGTCGTCCTGGTGACAGGGTGAATACCCGCGCGATGTAGCCGCACGGAAGGTGTTTTTAGTAAGGTTTCTTGTTAATAACGTGCTATCCGTCGGCCGTTGGACATGTCCTGCCTCCATCCCCCCATTCAGGAGGAGTCCACGTGCATCTGCGAAACAAGGCGGTGGCCGGTGCCGCCGCGCTCACTTTGGGAACCGTGCTCGCGCTGGTCCCGGCGACCGCGGCCGACGCCCACGGCAGCATGTCGAACCCACCGAGCCGCGTCTACCTCTGCAAGAACGAGGGGCCGGAGACACCCAAGTCCGAGGCCTGCAAGGCGGCTGTCGCGGCCGGTGGGACCCAGGCCATCTACGACTGGAACGAGGTCTCCCTGCTGGAGGCCGGCGGTAACCACCGCGCGCTCATCCCGGACGGCAAACTCTGCAGCGCGGGCCGCGAGAAGTATCGCGGCCTCGACCTCCCCAGGGCCGACTGGCCCGCGACGCAGGTCTCACCGGGGCCGCTGGAGATCACCTACCACGCCACGGCCCCCCACGGCGGGAGCAACTTCGAGTTCTACATCACCAAGCAGAGCTGGGACCCCACCAAGCCGCTGAAGTGGTCGGACCTGGAGCCCCTCAAGACGTTCAACAACCAGAACCCTGTCACGTTCACCAAGTGGACGCTCAACCTCCCGCAGCGTACGGGCCGCCAGCTCATCTACTCGATCTGGCAGCGCGTCCTGTACAGCAACGAGGCCTTCTACACCTGCTCCGACGTGGACTTCGGTGGTGGGACCAACCCCTCACCCACCCCGACCGTGACGCCCACGGTCACCCCCACCGTGACGCCGACGGTGACTCCCACTGTGACGCCGACGGTGACGCCGACCGTCACCCCCACGGTGACGCCGACGAAGCAGGAGGGCGCCTGGACCTCGGGCACCTCCTACACCGCGGGCGCGACCGTGACCTACAACGGTTCGACCTACCGTTGCCTGCAGTCGCACACCGCGCTGCCCGGCTGGGAGCCGCCGAACGTCCCCTCTCTGTGGCAGCGGGTCTGACCTCGTCGGACCGGGCCTGACCCTGCCGGGTGGGGCGGTCTCGCCGCCCCGCCCGGGCACCCCCCCAACAGGAGTTCCCCATGTTGAAACGCGTCGTCCCGCTCGTGCTGAGCGCCGTTCTCCTCGCGGGCTGCGGCTCACGCAGCCTCCAGGAACTGCAGGGCGGTGGCCAGCTGACGGTCGGGGCCGCCGCCAGCGCGGCACCCGGGCTCGTCGCGGGCCCTGACTTCAACCCGGCCGATGTGATGTTCCTGCAGATGATGCTGCCGCACGACGCCCAGGGGGCGAAGCTGGCGAAGCTCGCCGCAGGCCGGAACATCAGCGAGAACGCCAAGGTCCTGGCCGCGGCGATCGCCACCACCCAGGACGCGGAGGTGACGATGATGACCGGCTGGCTGAAGGGCTGGAAGCGTCCCACGGCCGCTCCGGCGGGCGCGCACTCCGGTCACGGAGGCCATGGGCTGAGCGACGCCCAGATCCGGATGATCTCGAAGTCCCCGGACTCCGAGTTCGAGAAGCGGTTCCTCAACGCGCTGATCTCCCAGCAGGACGACGCCATCCAGATGGCCAAGGTGGAGAAGATGGCCGGTCAGAACGCCGAGACCAAGGCGCTGGCGGACCGGATCGAAGCCTCGCGTACCGCGCAGATCGACCAGATGAAGGCGATCGTCGGCACGTGACCGGCGGGTGACCGCGTTGTCCGTCGGCAGATGATCGGGTTGTCGGCGGACCTTCGCTGTGCCATATTTCCTACTAAATCTACTGGAATTTGGGGGAAGTGTGCGCAGACTGCTGGGAGTCGTGACCGGGCTGATCCTGGCCGGGACCCTCACCGCGTGCGGCGGATCACAGACGACCACGTCCGCGGCCTCGACCGGCGGAGGATCGTCGCCGAAGGCCGACGCGCCGCTCAAGGTCGGCGTGAACCCCGTGCCCCACGGTCAGATCCTGAAGTTCGTCAAGGACACCCTCGCCGCCAAGGCCGGGCTGAACCTGGAGATCGTCGAGTTCACCGACTACGTGCAGCCGAACGTCCAACTCGACGAGGGACGGCTCGACGCCAACTACTTCCAGCACGTCCCCTACCTTGAGGAGTTCTCCAAGGGCAAGGGCGTCACCCTGAGCTGGGTCGCCCCGGTCCACATCGAGCCGCTCGGGCTGTACTCCAAGAAGATCGACGACATCGCCAAGCTGGCCAAGGGGGCCCAGGTCGCGCTGCCCAACGACGCGAGCAACCTGGGCCGCTCGCTCAAACTCCTCGCCGACAACGGGGTGATCACCCTCAAGGAGGGCGTGGGCGTCAAGGCCACCGAACGCGACGTGGCGGCGAACCCCAAGGAGCTGCGGTTCAGGCCGCTTGAGGCCGCCCAGCTGCCCCGCTCGCTCCAGGACGTGGACGCCGCGGTCGTCAACGGCAACTACGCCCTCGAAGCCGGGCTCCAGCCCGCGACCGACTCGCTGATCCTGGAGAAGGGCGAGGGCAACCCCTACGCCAACGGCCTGGTCACCGTCCCCGCCAAGGTCGGCGACCCCCGCGTCAGGAAGCTCGCCGAACTGCTCCAGGGCCCCGAGGTGAAGAAGTACATCCAGGACACCTACAAGGGCGCCGTCCTGCCGGCCGTACCGTAACGCTCACCTCCCCGGGTACGGCCGCACGACGCGGGGACGTTTGAGATCCGTACGGGGGATAGGGGATGGGGCGTTGGTTCAAAGGAGGGAACCCCCATGACCATCGCAGGTGGCATCATCCTCATCATGCTCGGCGCCATCCTCACCTGGGCGGTCGAGTTCGACATCGCGGGGCTCGACATCAACGTCGTCGGGGCCGTCCTGATGATCGGCGGCCTCGTGTGGCTGCTGTTCGCGATCTACCGGGTCAGGATCGCCCGCAGGGCGGTCGCGCCGACCACCACCGTGGTCGAGGAGGACCCGGTGACCCACCGTCGCGTCTACCAGGAGCGTCCCTACGACGACCCGCCGGTCGTGTGACGGCGCTTCCACGCCCCCGTCAGGTCATGGCGGGGGCGCTCGAATGTCTTTCTCAAGGAGAGGGTGAACGATGAGCAGGATCGTTTCCCGAGGGGCGGGCGTCGTGAGCGGAATGCTCGGCGGCGCCGTCGCGGGGGTCGTGTTCAAGCAGGTCTGGAAGCTCCTCGCGGGCACGGATGAGGCGCCCCAGGCGACCTCGGACGAGTACGGCTGGGGCGAGGTCCTGGCCGCGGCGGCCATCCAGGGGGCCATCTTCGGTGTGGTCAAGGCCGCCATCGACCGCTCGGCGACCAGGAGCGTGCACCGGGCCATCGGCGGATAGCCGTACGGCCTTCCCTTTCGTTTCCTGTCGCGTCGCGTGTTGAGTAGTTTGAGGAACGACAGGGAAGAGGTGGCGTGGTGTCGCGGCAGCCGTACACGGTTGAGCAGGTGGCCGACCTGCTCGGTCTGCACGTCAAGACGGTGCGTGGCTACGTGCGGGACGGCCGGCTGAGGGCGACGCGCATCGGCAGGCGGTACCGCGTCGCGCGGGAGGACCTTGAGGCGTTCACCGGGCAGCCGGTCGAGCCGCCGGCCGCTGAGACCGCCGGGACCGCCACGCGCTCCCGCCGCGTCGAGGTGTCCTGTGTCGTACAGGTCGACGCGATCGGCGTCGAGGAGACGATGCGGCTGAGCAACACCCTCATCGCCCTGGCCACCGGGGGCACCCACGACGACGGGCGGCTGCGCGTCGAAACGATCTACGACGAGGAACGGGCCAGCCTGAAGATCATCATTCTGGGCGGGGCGGAGAGCGGCGCCGAGATCCTCAGGGTGATCACCACGCTGGCGGGGGAGCGGGCGTGACCGTGGGTCACTCCTCGTCGGCGGGCAGGGCGAACAGCCTGACGAACATGGGGCGCGCGTCCGGCGGGGCGTCCTCGGCCGGGCGGTTGTACTTCATCAGCAGCGCGATGTAGGCCTCGAAGAACTCCTCGAACTCCTCCAGAGTCATCCGCCCGAGGCCGCGTGAGAGCTTGGCCCACCGGGGGTCGCGCAGGTAGGCGGCGGGGAAGCGCTCGAACAGCTCGCGGTCCTCCGCGAGGTTGGCCCGGTGGAACTCGTTCAGCACGAGCCGGTCCTCCGGGGCGAGCTCCCCGGGCGACGGCAGCCGGATGTCCCTGAGCGCCTGGGTCCTGCGCCACCAGCGCTCCCTGCCGGTCGAGCGTTCCGGGATCTCCTCGATGAACCCCGCCTTCTCCAGTTGGCGCAGGTGGTAGCTGGTCGTGCCGGTCTTGGCGTCGAGCAGCTCGCCGAGCGTGGTCGAGGTCGCGGGGCCGTGCACGCTGAGGTGACGCAGCATGAGTCGCCGCATGGGGTGGGCCAGGGCCTTGAGCCTCACCGGGTCGAGCATCGGCGGCTTCTCATCCTTCATGATGATCAGTCTACTCCCGCAGAAGGAAATCTGCAGAGAACTCTTTGCAGAGACTTCTCTGCAAAGTATGTTCGGCATATGCGAAGAATCCTCCTGACGGCGGCGGTCCTCAGCCTGCTCGCCGTCCCCGCGACCGCCCCCGTGGCGACGGCCGCGTCCCCGCCCGCCGTACCCTCCGACCTGACATCCGTCGAGGTGAGCTTCCGTGGCGCCGGGGGACTCGCCATGCACGGCACGATCATCACCAAACCCACCGAGACCGACAGGACCAACGACAAGACCACCGATGAGCCCGCCGCGGGGGCTGGGCTCACCGGTGGTACGGCGGGAGCCGGACGCCCCGGCGTCGTCCTGGTGCACGGCGCGGGCACGGGGACGCCGCGCACGAAGCTGCTGGGAGAGGCCGTCGAGTTCGCCCGCCGGGGCATGGCCGTGCTGATCTACGACAAGCGGTCGACGGGCTACTCGCTCGTCCACCGGTCCTATCCGCAGCTCGCCGATGACGCGCTCGGCGCCGTGGCGACGTTGCGCTCCCAGCCGGGCGTCGATCCGGCGAAGGTCGGCATCTGGGGGCTCAGCGAGGGCGGCTGGGTCGCCCCGATCGCCGCCTCCCGGTCCAAGGACATCGCCTTCGTCGTGCTCGTCGGCGCCAACGGGCTGCCACCGTTGCGGCAGCAGACCTGGGCCGTGGCCGCCGGACTGCGCAAGGCCGGGGTCACGGGCTCACTGATCGACCGGGCCGAGCTGAACCTCTACCGGACGATCGCCGACGGCGGCATGTTCCCCGAGCCCTACTACGACCCCGCGCCGACCCTGGCCGTGGTCCGCCAGCCGGTGCTCGCCATCTGGGGCACCCATGACCTGCTGACCCCACCGCAGGAGAGCCCGCCGGTGTTCTCCCGGGCGCTCGGGGAGGGCGGCAACCGGTACTACACGGCCCGGTTCTTCCCCGACGCCGACCACGCCGCCCACCTGACCCCCGACGGGGGCGTCACCCGGCTGCCCGAGCTCGCCCCCGGCTACGCCGACCTGGTCGGCTCCTGGGTCGGGGAGGTCACGGCGGGCAGGCCACCTGCGACGAACTCCTCGGGCCCGGCCCCCGTCCAGGCCTCGCTGACCGTGCCGGTCGACCCTCCCGCCTGGTGGGAGTCGGCACCCGCGCAGCTCGTGGCGCTGGCGCTGTTCCTGGTCGCCTTCGTCTCCTACCCGGTGGCCGCGCTGGTACGGCGCCTGCGCGGCCGGTCGAGGGCCCCGGTGACCAGGGCGGTGTGGCTGCTCAGCGCGGGCGGTCTCGTCTCGGTCATCGGCTCGTTCTGCTACCTGGTCTATCTGATGATGACCGGCGGGAAACTGGCCGCCCCCGGCCCCGTACTGCTCGGCCGCCCGCTGGTCTGGCTGGCGCTGCAGGCCGTCGCGGTCGTCTCGGTCGTCGCGACGGTCCGCCTCGCCGTGGCCTGGCGCCGTACCCGGGACTCCGTCGGCGGAGGGCAGCTCGGCCTGCTGCTGGCCGGCGGCGCGGTGTTCGTCCCGTGGGCCCTCTACTGGGGCCTGCTGCTGCCCTGACGGCCGGCACGGGCGGTCGGCCCTGACGGCTGGCCCTGACGGCCGGCACGGGCGGTACGGCTCAGCGCCTCGCCCGGTGCACGGCCGTCGCGGCGGCGGCCCCACCGGCCAGGGCGAGGGCGGCCAGCCCGCGATGCCGGGACAGCCAGGCCTGGACGCTGTGCGGACGGGCGCGCTTGTCGAAGACACCGTGGGCGCCGTAGTCCCGTTCCTCGTCCGCGGGCTCCCACAGGTTGGCCACGTCGGTGGGGAACAGCGACTCGGTCTGCTGGCTTCTCCGTCCGGTGCGGGCCAGGAAACGGTCTATCAGCCCGGGGGCCAGGCGCTCTCCGAGCAGGGTCATCGCCGTCGAGGCGCCGACCCAGTACTCCCGCCGCCGTGGGTGCTCGGCGGCGAAGACGAGCGCCTTGGCGGCGACCTCGGGCTGGTAGATCGGGGGAACGGGCTGCGGATGATGTCTGAGCCTGGACAACACCCAGGAGAACTGCGGGGTGTTCAGCGCGGGAAGCTGCACCATGGTGATCTGGACGCCGCTTCCCTCGCCCATCAGTTCGGTCCTGACCGACTCGGTGAACCCCTTGATCGCGTGCTTTGCCCCGCAGTAGGCGGACTGCAGGGGAATGCCCCGGTAGGCGAGGGCGGACCCGGCCTGGACGATCACCCCCCGGTTCCTGGGGCGCATCAGGTCGAGTGCCACCCGCGTCCCCCAGACGTAACCGAGGTAGGTGACCGCGGTCGTCCGCTCGTACTCCTCGGGCGTGATCTCGGTGAAGGGGGCGAAGACCGAGGAGAAGGCCACGTTGATCCAGACGTCGATCGGCCCCATCTCCTGCTCGACGCGCTCGGCGGCCTGCCTGACCTGCCGGTGGTCGGCGACGTCCGCCTCGTAGACCAGCCCGGTGCCTCCCGCGGCGCCCACGTCGGCCGCCGCGGAGCCCAGGCCGGCCGTCCCCCTGGCGATCAGCGCAACGGACGCGCCCCGCGCGCCGTACTCCTGGGCCACCGCCCTGCCGACCCCGCCACTCGCACCGGTCACGACCACGACCTTGTTCTTCACGGTGTCCTCCATGGTTGCCTCCTTCGCCGGTTCAGGCGCCTCCCGTACCCGAACGGCCACCGACCATGCCCTCGTCCTGGATCACCACACGTTTCGCGGGGGCTTTCCCGGGAACGCGAGGTTTTTCGGAGGAAAGGAGTTCGACGATGGAGGCTCCGCAGTACGTCGCAGCGCGTGTGCAACGCGCACTGGCCGAGGACGACAGGACCAACGAGCTCGGCATCCGGGTCGACGTCCGGGGCGGACAGCTCTTCCTGCGCGGGCAGGTCTCCGGCGACGAACGCCGAACGCTCATCGCCGACGTGGCCCACGAGGCGGCCCCGGAGCTGACGCTCCGCAACGAGATCACCGTCCTCGACGTCAGGGGCCCGGGGGAGGAGGAACGGCTGTGAGGCAACTGCGCATCGCGGCTGTGGGAGACGTCCACCTGGACGAAAGGCTCAGGGGGAGTTACCGCAAGCGCCTTGACGACGTTGAGCAACACGCGGACGTGCTGCTGCTCGCCGGTGACCTGACCCGGCACGGCACTCTGGAGGAGGCGGCCGTGGTCACCGACGAGTTCCGTGACCTGCCGGTCCCGGTGGTCGCCGTGCTCGGCAACCACGACCACCACTCCGACCGCCCCGCCGAGATCGCGGCCATGCTGTCCGACGCGGGGATCACGGTCCTGCACGACGACGCGACCGTGCTCGACATCGACGGCGTACGGCTGGGCGTCGCCGGTGGCAAGGGCTTCGGCGGAGGATACGCGGGCAAGTGCGCCAGCGACTTCGGAGAGCCCGAGATCAAGGCCTTCGTGGGACACACCAAGCGGATCGCGGAACGCTGGCGGGTGGCGCTCAAGGAACTGCAGGCCGACCGCAGGGTCGTGCTGTCCCACTACTCCCCGGTCAAGGACACCCTCGCCGGGGAACCCCTGGAGATCTACCCCTTCCTCGGCAGCTACCTGCTGGCCGAGGCCGTGGACGCCGAGGGCGCCGACCTGATCGTCCACGGGCACGCGCACGCGGGCACGGAGAAGGGTGTGACCCCCGGCGGCATCAGAGTGCGCAACGTCGCGCTGCCGGTGCTCGGCCGGGCCTACGGGGTCTACTGCCTGTAGGGCCCGAGAAGCGGCGGGCCGGACGAATCCGGCCCGCCAGGGCTTCCAGGCGCCTGCACGGCGTTCGGCGTGCGGCGTCGAAGATGGTGCGGGCGAGGCCCGCATCAGACGTTGAAGATGCTCACACCTCCGGGGCCGACGAGGAATCCGAGGACGATGAGCACGATCCCCCACAGGAGGTCGCGGCGGGCCAGGATCACATAGATCCCGGAGATGACGAGAACGACTGCGATGATCCAAAGCAAGGTAGCCATAACGGGCCCCTGCCCTCACGATTCATCACATAACATCCCTGGTCCTGTGAAGATCGATGATCGGCTGGAGAATCCAGAACCACGCGCTGGACAGCGCCACGGCGCCGCCGAACAGTACGGCGGGCCAGGCGTTGATCACGGTCTCGGCCACCAGGGCGACCGAACTGGTCATCGCGATCGCCAGCCCGACGGCCCCGGCGATGCCCAGCTTGTTGGCCCGGTGCAGCATCTTCTCCTTCAGCGGGGTGCGGAACAGCAGGCGGTGCTGCGCGGCGGGGGTGATGAACAGTACGGAGGCCAGCGCGGCGCTCAGCAGCGAGATGAAGAACAGCCAGCGCCCCTCGTCCTCAAGCTTGTGGAAACCGGCGGCGAACGGAAGCGTCAGCAGGAAGGCGAACAGGACCTGCACTCCGGTCACGGCGACCCTGAGGCCCTGAAGCAGCTCGCCCAGCTCCCGGTCCACCCGCTCCTTGCGCGTCTCGTCGGTCTCCGGTTCCTCGACGTGGTCTTGTCCGGGGTCGTTCATTCAGGACTCCTTGAGCGTGGAACCCCTATACGGACGATTCCCAGCCGGCCGCCGACCTCCTCGGCGGACGGCCGGCGGCGAAGCGGTTCGTAGGGGTAAGGCTTAAGAGGGCGCTTTACCCTGGACCAGGTTTGCTATGCCTATCTGGGGATTCATGGGGTACCCGGGGGATATGGGAAGTCACGGCCACGAGGTGACCGACGCCATCCTGGAAACGCTGAAGCGAGCCAGCAGCGGTCTCAAGGACGCGGGCGTCAGGTTCGCGCTGGCGGGGGGATGCGCCGCCTACGCGCGTGGCGCCGCTCCCTCGTTGCACGACGTGGATTTCGTCCTGCCCCAGCAGGATGTGCCCGCCGCTCTGGAGGCCCTGGGAGGCCTGGGGTTCGAGACGGCCAAGCCCCCGGAGGACTGGCTGGTCAAGGCCTATGACGAGGGCAGGCTGGTGGACCTGATCTTCAGCGTCTGCGACCACCCCGTCACCTCCCGGCTGCTGGAGCGCGCGGAGCCGATGAAGGCCTCCGCCGTGATCGTGCCCGTCCTTGAGGCGACCGACCTGGTCATCACCTGGCTGCTTCCGCTGTCGGAGCACGGCTGTGACTACGGTTCGCTGCTGCCCCAGGTCAGGGCGTTGCGCGAGCAGGTCGACTGGGGACGTGTGGCGGCCGTCACGGGAGACTCGCCGTACGCGCTCACCTTCCTGACCCTCCTGGAACGGCTCGGCGTACTGGAGGGCCCCGTCAGCCCGGCGGGAGACCCCTCCTGGCCCTGACCTTCGGGGTTCCTGGAGACCGGTTTCTGAGGACGGCTCTTTCTGAGGACGGCTCCCGAGGCGTTCTCAGAAGGCCGGGACCGGTCACCGCCCCCGGAACGCGGCGAGGGCCCCGCCTCGAAGCGGGGCCCTCGCCGTGCGTGACGTCGCGGAAGGGTCAGTAGACGCCCGTCCCGCCGTAGGGGAAGCGGCCGTAGTATTCACCGACCGTGTCGCGGTAGACCGGCTCCTTGAAGTTCGACTCGTCGAACTCGGGAGCGTTCTTGATCTCTTCCTTGGTGCGCGAGACGTGGACCCGGCGCTCCTGAGGGTCGATCCGGGTCACGGTACCGGCGGGAAGCAGGACCTTCTTTCCGAAGATCCACGGTCCGGTGTCGACGACGATGTAGCTCTCACCGACCTCGTAGGTCGCCTCGTCGACCGAGCCGATCTTCCCGTCGGTGGCCTCCACGTGATAGCCCGCGATGTCGAGACTCTGGTTGACGTCGTAGGCGTCAGCGCGATAGCTCCACAGTTCAGGCTGCATGTTTCTCTCCTTTGGTGTGGTTCGTCGGCCTCCTCCCGCTACCCCGGCTGAGATCTCCAAACGGTCACGACCCCCACGCGTTCCACGATCAAGGCCATGGCCTGGGGCTGAGCGACGAAAAATTATGAAATGGCTGTCATCTCATGGCATGGGATGACAGTTGGGTTGTGTCGCTCCGTGTCCCAAGCACGGTCTCTCGTCCGGTAGTCTTGTCGAAGCCAAGCGCCGCTAGCTCAGTTGGTTAGAGCAGCTGACTCTTAATCAGCGGGTCCGGGGTTCGAGTCCCTGGCGGCGCACAGCGGAGGAAACCCCAGGTCGGCACGCCCGGCCTGGGGTTTTCTCGTCCGGTGACCACCGAGGGGGGACCGCCCGTGGAGCTCCGGCCCGTCGTCGAGGCCGATCTGGACGCCTTCGACCTGGCCTTCCAGAGCGAGGAGGGGGCGACGCCGTACCAGTGGTTCGGGTTCACCCCGACGGTCGCACCGCGGGAGGCCCTGCGCACCCGAGGGCTCCTGGCCGGGGCGGACAACATGCTCGCCGTCACCGTGAACGGCGAGCTGGCCGGGCGGGTCGAGTGGCTGGAGCGCCGCTGGGGGCGCCGCGACACCTCGCTGTGCTGGGAGATCGCCATCGGCCTGCTGCCGTCCTGGCGGGGGCGCGGCATCGGGACCCTGGCCCAGCGGGAGCTCGTCCGCTACCTGTTCACCCACACCAGGGTCGAGCGCGTCCAGGCGACGACCGACCCGGAGAACCTGGCCGAGATCCGCTGCCTGGAGAAGATCGGCTTCCAGCAGGAGGGCCGCGTACGGCGAGCCCAGTGGCGAGGCGGCCGCTGGCACGACCAACTCCTCTTCTCCCTCCTCCGCGACGAACTCCACACGGAGCCTCGTGACGGGGCCGACCGGACGATCGGCGCCTGAGCGAAGTCGTCCTCAGACCGGCAGGCTTCGCCAGGGTGGGGTGGGCAGGCTGGGCTCGTACTCGGCGTCCCACAGGTGCGCGAGCACCAGCATCCCGACCTGCAGGTCACCCGCGTCCAGCATCGGCAGATGCTTGCGCATGATCTGCTGGACCGGCCGGTGACGAACCTGTTCCTCCAGGGAGGAGTGGAACTGCTCGGCGTTCCCCTGGGAGCGGTGGGCGACGATCGGCAGGACGTCGGTCAGGTGCCCCGCCCGGTACAGCGCGATCTGGATCTCCCAGTCCTCGGACGCGGGGAAGCGCCGGTCGTATCCGCCGACCCCCTGTAACACCTCCTTGCGGTACATGCCCGTCGCCCTGCCGTGCGTGTGCATGAACAGGCTCAGCTCAGGGATGAACCCGGCGGGGGCGTAGGTGCTGTGGAGCAGGCCGGTGTACTGGGTGTAACCGACGACGTAGGCCAGGTCGGGATTGCCGTCGAGCGCCCTGCGCGCCGCGTCGAGGAAACCGGGCCTGATCGTGTCGTCGGCGTCGAGCGGCACCACGTAGTCGCCGCGGCCGTGCCGGATCCCGGCGTTGCGGGCGGCGCTGAGTCCCTGACCCTCCTGGCTGACCTTGACCACGCCGTTCAGCCCGTCGAACAACCTGCTCGTCGCCAGGTCCGCAGAACCGTCGTTCACCACCACGATCTCGGCCTCCGGCAGGTCGCGGCGGACCGAGGCGACGGCCTCGTGAACCCGCTGTTCGTGGTCGAACAGCGGGATGACCACGGAGACACGTCCCCGGGGAGTGTCCCCGGTTCGCAGGACGGTCCCGGCGTACCGGCGTACGTATCCGGCGGCCCAGCGGGCGAAGACCTCCGAGGGCGTCCCCGCGACGGTCCCGGTGAGCGGCTCCAGGTCGACCGTCTCGATCGTGGCGTCCTGGAACAGCCCCAGGAGCCTGCGGGCCCGCACGACCGTCAGGGCCAGCGCGGCGCAGCCGACGAAGGTCAGCGTGACGGGCTGCGACTGCCAGTCGTGGGCGAGCAGGGTCTCGAAGACGCGGTCGGCGTCGGCCTGCTCCCGGCACAGGTAACGGTGGCCGGGGTTGGGGTCGACGAGCTCGGCGATCCGCACCCCGGGGTCGATCCCGACGGTGTCCGGAATCAGCCACGGGTCGAGCAGCAGGCGGAGCCGTCTGCCCGCCGCCGCCCGCCGGTTGGCCAGCCGTACGGCCCTGCGCACGCCGGACAGCCCGGCGGCGCCGGTCGAGCACACGATGACCTGGAGAGGTTCACCGCCGGGCATGACGCCTCCCCGGTGCGCTCCCCGCAGGACGCGACCGGTCGTTCCCCGGCCCCGTGTCGCCGATGGACACGGCCGCCCCCCGGCGACCGCCTCCGCCCGGAAAACGCTCAGGAAACTCCGAGGAACGTCCCCGAACCTCCGGGGAGCGACTCGTCCCGCGAGAAACCTGTTTTCCCGGCGGCCCCGGCCTTCTTCCAGTGCCTTTGTCGTCTCGGCTGAACCGAGTTTCCCCCACACCGGCCTCCCACGCCTGGTCGTCTAAGGGAATGAAGCCCCGAAGCACAGTCGAACGCAGTCTTGCAGCACGCTCGCCAAAGCGGAAGTGTTCGGTGTCAGGCCTTTCATCTTCGGCGCTCCAGGCATCCGGCGGGCGGGGCCGGGCACCCCTCGCGGATCTCGCCATTCGGCGTATTCACCGAGCGGTAACGCTGTGAACTGGGAATTCTCCGGGCATCCAAAGCCGCTTCCCGGAGCGGAAGCGGACAGGGCACGTCCTGTCACCGAGAGAAAGCAGGAATGGTGGAAAGTTCTCACCGGTGCCGTACGGTGCTTCCCGTATGAATTTCGCCCGGCCTTTTCCCGCCTTTCTCCGCCTGGGCGAGGGAACTTCCCGACAACCGCCGACGCCGTACGGCCGGGTCTGGACCGGTGTTCAAACGAAGCGGCCGCAGGGCATTTCGGAGGACCGTGACCGGACGCGGTCGCGGGCATTCTCGCGACGCGTCGTCACCGCTTTGCACGGAGAAAGCCCAGGGGAGACCGCGCTCCGGCCGGAGATCCCCTGGTTCCCACCCGTCACCTGCGGCCCACGAGTAGTCTGTCCGTGACCATTCGCGTACTCTCCGTGTCCATTGTGCGGCGGTGCGCCAACCCGTCGCAGGAAACGGCCAAGCAGGCCGTCGGGCCCAGCCGAGGGAGGCTGCGCGTGAGAATCGAAGGCTCCGCGGTGCTCACCACCACGCCGGGAGAGGCGCTGAGCGACGAGGCGATCGACCACGTCCTGCACGCCCTGACCGAGGCGGCCTGTCAAGTCGAGGCCGACTACGTGGCGGCCGTGCGGCTCAGGCAGGAGCTGTACGAGAGCGACGAGCGCGGTTCGCGGCTGCGCGCTACCCAGACGTGGCCCCCGGCGGGTCTCAGGATCGACCCGCTTGAGTCACTGGGCGCCCGGCGGACGCTCCTCGCCGAGGAGACGGCGGAGAAACTGGAGGACGCGGTGACCGTCTTCGCCGCGTGGTACGCCGACGTGGCCGCCTGCGCCGTGGTCGCCCAGCTGGTGGGGACGGGCCTGACCCCCGTCCGCGTCGCGGCGGCCGACCCCTACACCCACATGGACGAACGGCAGCTGGCGCTGTTGCCCGCCATCTCCGAGACGGACCGCGAGCTCGCCGAACTGGCCGTGTGGATGGACGAGGGCCTGACCGACGTACGGCCGGGCGACCGCGGTCCGGCACCGGTCGGCGGTCGTGACTTCGCCGCGGAGCTGGGCATGGTCGTCCGGCGAACCCCCGACGGCAGGCCCGTGCTCGTCCAGGACGGGTGGACGGAGGCGCGACGGCGGCGTCTGTGGGGCCGGATGTGGCTCGACCACCAGATGCCCCTCCTGCCGCCCACCGGCGAGCTCGTCCACGCCCTGGACAGGGCCGGAGCCGCCCCCGGCACGGTCGAGGAGATCAGGCAGGCCTCCCAGGCCGTGGACGCGGCCCTCGGCGCCAGGATGCGCGCCCACGAACTGAACGCGCGGATGGAGTCCGTGCCCCTGGGGGAGGGGCTGGCCGACAGCGTCGCCGAACTCGACGCCGAGGCGGTGCTGCTGTGGAGACAGGCCGACGAGCTTCCCCACCTGCTCATCGCCTACGCCCGGGCCCTGGCCGGCAACCTCCCCCGGCTACGCCTGCTCAGGCGAGCCTAGGGCTCGAAGCCCGGATCAGCGCCTCACCGGCCTTTCGCCGCCCAAGCCGCGTTCCGGCTATAAGAGACGCCTGCGTCGCCTCCCGGGTTCTGGGAGAGGATCAGCGAGGTCCGGCCGCCCGATGTGCTGGACGAAGAACCGTTCGACATATGCTCGGTGCTTTCCTGACGGGGAGAACCGGAGGCGGCGGCGGACCGAACCGTTCGCGATCCACCCTGCCGGTCTCTCGCCAGGGGACGGGGAGCGGCGGGGCCGCTTGGGCTCCCCGGTTCTGTCGGTGCGGTGGAATATGGTCCATGGCATGTGCCGGAGCATCAAAACCCTTCGGGAGCCCTACGCCAGTGACGTGACCGACGAGGACGTGCGGGCAGCCGCGCTCCAGTACGTCCGCAAGGTCTCCGGGTTCCGATCCCCGTCCGCCCGTAACGCCGAGGCCTTCGACAGGGCGGTCGAGGCCGTCGCCGCCGCGACGCAGGCCCTTCTCGAAGACCTGCAACTGGGGCGTCTTCCTCGGACCTGACTCCGTCGTGCGTCAGGTGATCTCGTGGTTCAGCGTCTCCAGGTGTTCCACGTCCGTGCGGAGGTCGTCCTTCCTCGCGGAGGCGCGCCCAGAGAGCACGATCACCGCGTCGTCGGCCTCGAAGACGACCTTCCTGCTCTTCGGCGGGTTCAGGACGACGCCGCCGTCGCCGCGAGCCGTACGGTCTCCTCGGTAGCCGATCGCGATCTCGCCGTACGCACGGGCGGCGGCGACCACGGTGGCGTAGTCGACCGGGACCGACAGCCGCACGTAGTCACCCGCGGGCCTGAGAGAGACCTCCTGGCCCCCGGCGGCGAACAGGTCGGTGAACACGTCGTGGCGCCGGGGATGCTCGGCGATCTGGATCATCAGCAGGCCGGTCACCCGGGTGGGAACGATCAGGTCGTCGACCTCGGTGACCTCGGCCAGGCGCCGGTCGCACTCCCTGGCCATCTCCGTCACCAGGCTGTGCCGCCAGCCGTTGCTCCTGGTCATCTCCCTGACGTGCAGAAGGGTCAGGAGCGTGCGCGAGTCGGCGACATGTGCGCCGAGCCGGTCGTCGGCCAGGATCAGGACGTGGTCGTAGGTCCCGACGCCCAGCGCCTCAAGGGTGCCGTAACGGGTGATGTCGCCACTCTCGTGGGCGAGGGTCACGTTGGCCAGGGATCCCGCGAGGGCGTCCATCCGCGAGGCCATCCGGGAGTCGTGCGCGACGACCCTCACCTGTGACCCCGGCGGCATGCGGCGGTCGAACTCGGTCACGATCGCGGCGCCGCGGCCGTTCCAGCCGAGGATCAGGACGCGGTGCGCCGTTGGGGTGTGCTCCCCGGAGGCGATGATCTCGTGGCTGTCGGGCTCGGCCGAGGTGCGGAACTGCTTGGCGCCGCCGTCGCCCATGATCAGGACAAGCCGGTCGTTCGCGTCGATCCGGGTCTCCCCGGAGGGGTTGAGCATGATCCGGCCCCGGCGCTCCAGGCCGATGAGGGAGCCGTTCTCCAGGGCGGGCAGGGCGTCACCGAAGTTCTCTCCGACGAGGTCGCAGGGCTGCCGGAAGCAGATCTCGCTTCCTCCCGACCCGAGCAGGTCGCCGTAGACCACCGACAGGCCGGGGTTCAGGCAGCTCTGGACCACGACGCGGGCGGAGATCTCGTCGACGTCGACGATCAGGGCGCCGCTCCCGCCCGCCAGCCGGGCGGCGACCAGGTTGTCCGGGTCACGGACGCCGGCGACCAGCTGCACCCTCGGCCGGACCTCGGCGGCGTCGAGCGCGAGCAGGCTCTTGATGGTCCTGGCGTCGGAGTCGGTGTCCTCGGAACCGAGCACGATGACCGCCCGTGCCCGCTCCGGGCTGACGATGGCCACGTCCGCCGGATCCGTCGGGTTGCCCGTACGGCACACGACACGCAGGTTGCGCAGCGCGGCCCTGCCCCCGATGGCCTCCTCCATGGCGGTCCGGTCCATGTCGGCGAGGATCGCCACACAGGTCGTCCCGCCTCTGCCCTCGCCCGCGGCGGCCAGCTCGGACAGGATCAGGAAGACCTGCTCCGACCAGCCGAGCACCACGGTGTGGCCGCGCTCGACCACCGGCGAGCGGCCCTTGCGGAGTCCGGCCAGCCTGCGGTCGAGCCCCGTCTTGACGAGGCCGACGAGCGCGCTGAAGATCACGATTCCGGTCAAAGCGACCACCGGGGTGCCTCGGGGGAGTGGTGGCGGCCCCTCCTCGGGTGTCGCCGTCACCGGGGACAGTGTGCGTGTCAACCCCGACCAGAGCGCGAGGGGCAGGTCGGTGGCGTCCGGGACCAGGACGACGAGGGCCGTCGCCCCGGCGACCGAGACGGCGAGCGCCACGAGGACGAGCAGGCCGAGCACGGCCCAGCCTCCCCGGATGACGAGGTTGTCGAAGCGGTAGCGCAGACGCCTCACGACGAACCCTCCGTTGTCTGACGTTAAGTTACTTGGCAGACACCGAAAGTGATTATGGCCTGTCGTCGGTGGAGGGGGAAGGCGGGGAAGAGCCTGGGGCTCCCGCCGGACTGCCGGTGCTTCGGGGCCGGCGGTCCGGCGGGAGGGCGATCAGCTGACGTTGGCGCAGATCACGTAGACGCTGATGCCGACGTCGCTGTAGCCGTCCTGGCGGCCGATGCCGTACCAGCCGGCGCCGTCCTCGGTCGGGAAGGAGCCGACGAGGATCGCGCGGTTGCCCTGGGCCTCCGCGCCGCCGCCGATGGCGTGCTTGCCCGCCGGGCACCTGACCGCGCGCCGGGTGAAGTTGGGCACGTTGGCGTTGGGCAGCTTGACGATCTGGTAGCCGGTGAAGTCGGCGGCCGTGGAGGAGGCCGTGACGGGCGTGGTGCCCGCCGAGGCCGGGAGGGCGGTCGCCGCCGTCAGGCCCGCGCAGCCGACGAGGGCGGCGAGGGCGACGGTCGTGAGCGTGTTGAGTCGCATGCTTTCTCCTGTGACGGATGGTGCTACTGCGGTCACGAGAAGTAAACAATCCGCTACGTATGGTGTCCAGCCTGGGTTTTGTGGCCTGGGGGTCACATGTGTCGCCTTCCTGGGCTCCATGTCGTGCCACGTCATACCACGTCGTCTCTGGGCGTTACGTACATGTCTCCCATGGGCCGCCCGGCTGTGCGAGGGTGGGGGTATACCGTGTGATCGGGCCGGGCCGCGTCACCGGCGCCGGGAGGGGCAGGGGTGGGTGTGAGCAGGCAGCTGGTCGTCCGTGTCACCCACCACGAGGAGGCGCGCTGCGCCGTGCTCACCGTCGAGGGCGACATCGACCGGACGTCGAGCCCGCTGCTGCGAGAGGCCATCAGGGGGCTGGTCCAGGAGAGTCGTCCCAGGATCGTCCTCGACGCGGGAGGCATCACCTTCTGTGACTCGAACGGCCTGCGCACCCTTCTCGGCGGGATGGCCATGACCTGCGAGGCGGGCGGGTGGATGCGCCTGGCGGGTGTGCGCGGCCCCTTCGAGCGGCTGCTGCGGATGACCGACCTCTACGGCTTCTTCGCCGTCGACTCCGACGTGGTCGGCGCGCTGCGGCAGGCATCCGAGGGGAGCGCCCCGAACCCGGAGTGAGGGGTTGACGGGGCCGGTGCGAGCCGTACTATGACGTAGGGTAATCGTCGATTGACGCACCGTTTCCGGACGTGGGCGCCTCCGGTCGTCCATGGCGTTTCGCCGGTCTCCAGGATGAGAGGCCGCTCCGCTCGCGGGTCGTCGAGAGCCCGAAGAACGCTCAACCAGGTGTCTCCCCGGCTCTGCCATGCCGCCTCACGCTGCCCCATGTCACGGCCGCGGTCATGCCTGGCCGTACGTCCCCCTCGGCCGATGGAGAGCGGTATGCGTCGGTTGCGAAAGGTCATCACGTCGATCCTCTGCGTCCTCGGCGTGCTCACAGGTGACCTCACCGTCCCCGCGGCGGGAGCGGGAACGGCTGTCCCCGACCGCTGGGGGTTCGCCTTCGTCAACACGCCGAACGGCGTCCCCACCCTCGCCCGCCAGGCGGGAAGCTGGCCGCCCGGCCCGGTCGTCTCGATCCTCACCCCGGCCGGAGGCCCGACGTACGTCAGGTTCCCCCGGCTGGCGACCACGGGAGGCGTCGCGCACGTCACGGCCGTCTCCCCCCGCCCCGAGTGGTGCCAGGTCCTGTGGTGGGGCCCCTCGGGCGCCGACCTGCTCGTGGCCGTACGGTGCCACCGGTACGGCGGCGCCCCGGTGACCGTCCCGTTCACCGTCCTGTTCGAGGAGAGCGTCCCGCAGGTGGAGGTCGTGGACGGGAAGGCTTTCGGCTACGTCCACCACGACGGCGTGGCGGTCGTCTCACGCGCCAACTCCGCGGCGGGTGAGAACACCGTCACCGCCGGGCCTGCGGGCACCTGGGACGTCCTCATGCCCGGCCTCGGCACGGCGCGGAGGACGGGCGCCCTGCAGGTGACCGCGGTCGATCCCGAGCGGCCCGCGCGCTGCAAGGTCGCCGCCTGGACGTCCACGGTGGCAGGGCAGAGCGTCCGGGTGCGCTGTCACGACGCGGCCGACACCCCCGTCGGCACCGGCTGGACGCTCACCTACCAGCGTGAGCGGGCCATCACCGGGGTGGCGCTCCCGTCGGAGAACTTCGCCTACACCTTCGACAACCTCCCGGACGACGCCGGGCCGTATTCCCCGCGGCCCGGCGGGATCAGCCACAACTCCCGCGGGGCCGTCAACACCGTGCGCTCCGCGGGAGCGGGGCTGCGTCTGGTGACGTTCCCGCAGGTCGGCGGGCTCCTCGACCACGTGCAGGTCACCGCGTACGGGCCCGGCCCCGAATACTGCAACCTGCCGGCACCGTGGAACACCGGCGCGCTCGCGGTGACCGTCCGGGGCGTGGCCTGCTACAACGGTCTCGTCAGGACGGCCCAGGCCTTCATGGTCACCTACGCCTCCGCCGGGTAGGGACCGGTCCCCGGTGCCCCTCACATGTTGATCATGTGTCCGGCCAGGCCGTGGATCGCCTCCTTGACCGCCTCGCCGAGTGTGGGGTGGGCGTGCACGTTGCGGGCGACCTCGGTGACGGTCAGGTCCCACTTCTGGGCCAGTGTCAGCTCGGGAAGCAGCTCGGTGACCTCGGGGCCGATCAGGTGGGCGCCGATCAGCTCGCCGTGCTCACCGTCGCTGATGATCTTCACGAAGCCGACCGCGTCCCCGAGGCCGTGGGCCTTGCCGTTGGCGCTGAAGGGGAACTTGGCCACCTGGACGTCGTAGCCGAGGTCACGGGCCTGGGCCTCGGTGTAGCCGAAGCTGGCGATCTGCGGCTGACAGTACGTCGCCCTGGGGATCATGACGTAGTCGAGCTCCATGGTCTCGGCGTCCGCGATGGTCTCGGCCGCGATGATCCCCATGGACTCGGCCGCGTGCGCGAGCATCAGCTTGGCGGTCACGTCGCCGATGGCGAAGATGTGCGGCACGTTCGTACGGCAGCGCCCGTCCACGGCGATGGCGCCCCTGTCGGTCAGGGCGACCCCGGTGCGTTCGAGGCCGTAGCCCTCGACGCGGGCCTTGAAGCCGATGGCCTGCAGCACCTTGTCGGCTTCGAGGACCTCCTGCCGCCCGTCGCGCGAGACGGTCACCCGCACCTTGTCGCCGGACTCGTCGATGGACTCCACCCGCGTCGAGGTCAGCACCTCGATGCCGAGCCGCCGGTAGTGACGTGCCAGCTCGGCGGAGACCTCCTCGTCCTCAAGCGGGACGAGCCGGTCGAGGAACTCGACGATCGTCACCTTGACGCCGTAGTTGTGCAGGACGTAGGCGAACTCGACGCCGATGGCGCCCGCCCCGGCGATGACCACGCTGCCGGGAAGTTCCTCGCTGAGGATCTGCTCCTCGTAGGTGACGACCCGGTCGGTGACCGACGTCCCCGGCAGCAGCCTCGTGGTGGCGCCCGCCGCGATGATGCAGTGGTCGAACGTCACCGTCTGCTCGCCGCCGTCGGCCCCGGTCACCCGCAGCGTGTTCGCGTCGGTGAACTCGCCCCGGCCCTCGTACTCGGTGATGCCGTTCTTCTTCATCAGGTAGTGCACGCCCTTGACGTGCCGGTCGGCGACCCTGCGGCTGCGCCTGAACGCCTCGCCGTAGTCGAAGGTGACCGTGCCCTCGACCCGGATGCCGAAGGTCTTGGCCTCGTGGTTGAACAGGTGGGCGAGTTCCGCGTTGCGCAGCAGCGCCTTCGACGGGATGCACCCCACGTTGAGGCACACCCCGCCCCAGTAACGTTCTTCGACGATCGCCGTGCTCAGGCCCAGCTGGGCGGCGCGGATCGCCGCCACGTACCCTCCGGGGCCCGCGCCGAGGACCACGACGTCATAGTGAGTGCTCATGGATCGGACACTATTGAACGGCGGGCCGCTCCGCTCACAGGGGGTGGCGTTCCCGTGAGGTGAGGGGGGCCGGTCGCCACCCCCGCCGGATTCCGCGCGCGGGTTCGCTTTTCAGGCGGTTCGCGATCTCGTCGTGTACCGGCCGGTAGGCCGCGGCGGCGGTCAGGGCGGCGGACTGGAAACGCCCTCGCGCCTCCCGCAACTCGGCGGCGATCCTGCGGCGCCCACCGGGCAGCAGCCGTACGGGGCGCAGCCTGGCCCTTTCGTGCTCGGCGCGCAGCGCGGCGCCCGCCTCGCGCAGGGTCGTCACGTACTCGACCGCGGCCTGCCGCCACCGCCGGACCTCCTCGCCGGTGCACGGCACCAGGTGGCCGGTGCCGCGGTGGTGCAACGTGTAGAGGGAGGACATGCCGGGCGGCATGGGGGAGCCCTCAAGACCGCAGCGGCTCACGCCGACCCGGCCCCCGACGGGGGCGGGCGGCTGCGCCTCGGCCCTGTTCTTCAGGCCGACGTCGTAGAAGTAGGGGTAGACGGCGTTGTCGCGACGGCAACGGCGCAGGCGGCGGTTACGGGCGTTCCTGGTACGGATGTCCGAGACCAGTTCGGACAGCGACGTGCCCTCGACGAGGATCACCATGCTCACGAGAGCGACGAACAGACCGAGCACGAGCAGAATGGTCTGGAGCATCGGAGCTTCCCTCCGGCGTTCGCGAGGATCGCGAACGCTTCGATGACTGGCTTTCCGGACAGTCACTTAAGCGTCAGATTCACGTGCTCGCACTATGGTCAGGCGATTACTCAAGCAGCCCCGTGCTTTCCCCGGCCATTATGCTTTTCCGGATTGTAGTCCCCGCCTCCCTTCATCACACAAGGACACCCTTGTTCGGATGTCGTGACATATCGCGCGGCCACGGATGGGCCTGGACGGGAGCCGCCGGGCGCGGGCCGGTCCACCCGGCCACGTACGCCCACACCCCGGTCTCGCCTTTCGTCCGGCCACGCGCCTACGCCCCGGCCCGCCTTTCGCCCGGCCACGCTTTCGTCCCGGCCAGGCCGGGGACATTCCCCGCCGCGAATCACCGGGTCTTTCACCGGGATGGGCGTCCCGGAATACGGGTGGTTCCTCAGGCGGGCCCGTGACAACCGCTTCGGCGCCGTTTTCCCGTACCGGATGAGGCGGCGACGTCCTCGGCCGCTTAAGGCAAGGGCGCTTTCCGGATAACCGGCGGGGCTTCTTCACGGCGGGCCCTCCACAAAGGGAAACACGTGGGGTTCGCCACTCGCGGGCCGACGCTTTTCCCGGCGCGGCTCACCCCTGTGCCCGCAGGTCGCCGGGGCGGGGTTCTGGTATGACGACGGGGTCGGTGGGGAGACCACGGACACGACCGAAAGCCGCGAACCGCCCACGGGAGCACGTCATGACCGGAGCATCCACCGTCCTCTCCGCCGAGTCCCTGGGACGGGACGTCGGGGCGGTCGCGCTGGTGGACCACCACGTGCACGGAGCCCTGGCCACGGACCTGTCCAGGCGGGGGTTCGAGGAGCTGATCACCGAGTCCGACCGGCCGACGCCGTCCTGGATGACCCAGTTCGACTCCCAGCTCGGCTTCGCCGTCCTGCGGCACTGCGCGCCCGTCCTCGGTCTCGAACCGCACACCGACCCGGAGACCTACCTCGCCCGCCGTACCGAACTGGGCGTCGAGGAGGTCAACCGGCGGCTGCTGACCGCGAGCGGGGTGGGTCACTTCCTGGTGGAGACCGGCTACCGGGGCGAGGAACTCCTCGGCCCGGCCGGGATGACCGAGGCCACCGGACGCCCCGCCGAAGAGATCGTCCGCCTGGAGACGGTCGCCGAACACGTCGTGACCGAGGGGACCGACGCGGCCGGCTTCTCCGCCCGCTTCGAGGCGGCCCTGTGGGAGCGCAGCCGTACGGCACGCGGGGTGAAGACGGTCGTCGCCTACCGGCACGGTCTCGACGTGGACCCGGAGCCGCCGGCCCTCGGCGAGGTGACGGCCGCGGCGGGCAGGTGGCTGCGGGAGGCCGAGCGGACGGGAAGAGTCCGTGTCGACGACCCGGTGCTGCTGCGCCACCTGATCTGGAAGGGGGTCGAGCGCGGCCTGCCGCTGCAGTTCCACACCGGCTACGGCGACCCCGACCTGGACCTGCGCCGCTGCGACCCGCTGCTGCTGCGCGGCCTCATCGAACGGGCGCAACCGAGCGGCGTCCCGCTGATGCTGCTGCACTGCTACCCGTTCCACCGCAACGCGGGCTTCCTCGCCCAGGTCTACCCGAACGTCTACTTCGACGTGGGGCTCGCCGTGAACCACACCGGGGCGCGCAGCGCGACCGTCGTCGCGGAGAGCCTGGAACTCGCCCCCTTCGCCAAGATCCTCTTCTCCTCCGACGCCTGGGGACCCGCCGAACTGCACCACCTGGGCGCCCTGCTGTGGCGGAGCGCGATGACCCGCGTCCTGTCCGGCTTCGTCGCCGACGGGGAGTGGAGCAGGACGCAGGCCGTACGGGTGGCCACGATGATCGGCGCGGAGAACGCCCGCCGCGTCTACCGGCTGGAGGGGGAGCCGGGGGTCACGGTTCCGCGGTGACCAGCACCGGGCCGCCCCGCGGGTCCACGGCGGACAGCATGTCCGTAGGGACGCGGAACACCCGGCCCGGGGCCACCGGCCACCACACCCGCCTGCGCGCCACGACCCGGTCGCCCTGCCACAGCACCACGTGCGGGAGGCGGATGTGGCGATCACCCCACAGCAACAGCCGGCGCCGGGCGGGCACCGGGTCACCGGGACGCAGGATCTCCGGCGCGACCCACCGGAAGGGCTCCCCGGCCAGCAGCCGTACCCCCTCGCCGACCGGCCACGACCCGCCGTCCAGCCAGGTCGTGACGGGACGCGCCACATGGGCGCCGTCGATCGCCGCGACGTCGGCGGTGTCCACCGGGTGGAGCAGGTTGCCCACGGCGAACACACCCGGCCGGTCCGTGCGCAGCGCGCTGTCGACCAGCGGCCCCCGGGTGCCGGGGTCGATGGCGATCCCGGCGGCGCGTGCCAGCTCGTGGTCGGGAATCCAGTCACCGGTGAGGACGAGCGTGTCGCACTCGACGACCCGCCTGCGTCCCGTGTCGAGGTTCTCGATCTCGACCGCGCGCAGGTCAGGCCTGCCGATGATCCGGCTCACCCGGGTGCGGGTGGCGACCTCCGTCCCGAACAGCACCTTTCCCGGGCCGCTGAACACGGCGTAGGAGTCCGGCCTCGGATACTCGGTGGTCATCAGCACCGTACGGCAGCCCGCCTCCCGCAGCGTCAGCGCCGCCGACCAGCTGACCAGCTCCGCGCCCACGACGACGGCCCGCTCACCGACCCTGCCGTGCCGGAGATGGACGAGGTTCTGCAGGTGCCCGGTCGTGTAGACGCCACGGGGCCGGTCCCCGGGGATGAGCCGGGCCGGACGGGGACGTTCCCGGGCGCCGGTGGCCAGGATCACCGCCCCGGCCTCGACGCGGAGACGACCCTCGGGGCTGGTCACCTCGATCGCGCGTTCCCCGGACCACCCGGTCACGGTGGCGTTCGTCCGGATCGTCGCCCCGGCCTCCTCCGCCTGCCGGACAAGCTTGCGGGCGTAGGCGGGGCCGCCCATGAAACGCCCCATGTCCCTGACGCCGTAGCCGGGGTGGTCGCTGTGGCGGGGGATGCCGCCGGCCGTACTCTCGCGGTCGAGGACCAGGACCTCACCGCCGACCCGGGGGGCGAGCACCCGCGCGGCGCTCAGCCCGGACGGCCCCGCGCCGACGACGACCACGTCCGGGGTGAGGGTGGTGACGGTGTCGCTCATCGGTCGGCCTCCAGCAGGTTTCCGATCTCGGCGCCGCAGAAGAACCCCTGGCAGCGCCCGTTCATCGCCCTCGTACGGCGCCGCAACCCCTCAAGCCCGGCGGGCGGGATCGGTGAGGTGAGGGCGTCACGGATCTCCCCCTCGGTCACCCGCTCGCAGAAACAGACCACCTTGCCGTAGGCGGGGTCGGCGGCGATCCGCTCGGCGTCCTGGTAGGGACGCAGGAAGGACTCCCCGAGGTTGGGCATGCGGGGAGGTTCGGGCAGATCGGTCCTCGGCACGAGCGGCAGCCCGGCCTTGCCCGCCAGTTCGGTGACGTACCGGGCGATGGCCATGCCCGCGGTGAGCCCGGTCGAGCGGATACCGCCGACGAGGACGTAACGGTGCTCCGCGTCGGCCTCGATCAGATAGTCCTGGCGGTCGCTCGCCGCGCGCAGTCCCGCGTAGGTCGCGGTGACCTCCTCCCGCAGCAGCTCGGGCATGATCTTGCGCCCCTTCTCCAGGAGGAACTCAAGGCCCCGCTCCGAGGTCCCGGTGTCGGTCCGGTCGAGGAGGTCCTCGGCGGTCGGCCCGAGCAGAACGTTCCCGTAGACGGTCGGGCTGACCAGCACGCCCTTGCCGCGTGAGGACGGCACCGGCAGGATGATCCGGTCGGCCAGCGGGCGGGCGAGCTTGTCGTAGACCAGCAGCTCACCGCGGCGCGGCGTGACGGTGAAACGGTCGTAGCCGAACAGCCGGTCCACGACGTCGGCGCCGAGCCCGGCCGCGTTGACGACCCAGCGGGCGGTGACGTCCCCGCCCGAGGTGCGCAGCGTCGTCGACTCCCAGTGCTCCTCGACGGTCAGGACCCGGTGGTTCAGCAGCAGCGTCACCCCCCGCAGGACCGCCTCGGTGGCCAGCGCCAGATTGGTCGTCCAGGTGCAGATGATGGACTCGTCGGGCACGGTCAGCCCGCCGAGGGCCCCCTCACCCAGGTGCGGCGCCAGCCGGTAGACCTCCTCCGCGCCGACGATCTCCGTCTTGTCGTAGCCGTTGAGCCCGGCCTTCTCCTTCAGGCCCGGCAGCGCGTCGAGCTCCTCGGCGGTCCAGGCGACCAGCAGGGCCCCGGTGTGCTCGACCGGGATGCCCGTACGGGCCGCGTAGCCGTACAGGAGGTGATAGCCCTCGCGCACCAGACGGGATTCGAGGGTGCCGGGTTTGGCGTCGAAACCGGTGTGCAGGATCGCGGTGTTCGCCTTACTGGTGCCGTCGCCGACGTCGTCACGCGCTTCGAGCAGCGCCACACTCAGCTCGTGCCCCGCCAGCTCCCTGGCGATGGCGGAGCCGACGATGCCCGCTCCGATCACCGCCACGTCGAACGTGCCCACCCCCGTGGTGCTCACCGTTCCCCCTCCTGCTCCTGTCTCGTTGTGGTCGTCCGTACGGCCTCGTGCCAGCGGGCGCGGAACTCGGCCGCCCGCTCCGCCGGCCAGTGCGGCTCGTACGTCGTGGCCGGTTTCCACCCGCCGACCGCCTCCCGCAGCGGCAGGGCGGGGTCGAGCGCCGCGCGGGCCAGCGCGGCGGCGCCCAGCGGGGTCGCGTGCTCCGACGGGTAGACCTCGATCGTGACCTGCGCCAGGTCGGCGACCGCCTGCATGAGCACCCGGCTGCGGGTGAGCCCGCCGTCCACCCTGAGGGCGCTCAGCGGCCGCCCGAGATCGGCGGCGACGAGGTCGCCCAGCTCGGCGACCTGCGCCGCGACGCCCTGCAGTACGGCCAGCACCAGGTGCCCCCGGCCGGTGGAGAGCGTCATCCCGGTGAAGGAGGCCCTGGCGTCCGGCCGCCACCACGGGGCGGCGAGCCCGGCCAGCGCGGGGACGCACAGCACGCCCTCGCTGTCGTCGGCCGCCACGACGTCGAGGTCGGCCGCCGAGCCGATCATGCCCAGGTCCTGCAGCCACCGTACGGCCGAGGCCGCCGTGTAGACCTGCCCGTCGAAGCAGTAGGACGTCTCCCCCCTGACCCGCCAGGCGACGGAGGCGGCCAGGCCCGCCGTCGAACGCGTGGCCGAGGTGCCGGTGTTGGCCAGCAGGAACGCCCCGGTGCCGAAGGTGCACTTCGCCTCGCCCGCGGTGAGGCAGTTCTCGGCGAGCAACGCCGCCTGCTGGTCGACGACCAGCCCGCACACCGGCAGGTCCCCCCCGAACGCGGAGGTCGAGCCGACCACCTCGTCGTTGGCGGCGACCCGGGGCAGCCGCTCCCCGCCGAGCCCGAACAGTTCGAGCAGCCCGTCGTCCCAGTCCGCGTCGGCGAGCCGGGTGACCAGCGACCGGCTCGCCGTCGAGACGTCGGTGACGAACTCCCCGGTCAGCCGGTGCACCAGCCACGAGTCCGAGGTGGTGACCACACCCTCCCCGGTCACGTTCTCCCGCAGCCAGGCCATCTTGGGCGCGGAGAAGTACGGGTCCAGGACCAGCCCGGTGGCCTGCGCGACCCGGTCGGCGTGTTCGCGCAGCCGTACGCAGATCTCCTCGGAACGGCGGTCCTGCCACACGATCGCGGTGGACAGCGGCTCGCCCGTCGTGGGGTCCCAGGCCAGTACGGTCTCACCCTGGTTGGCCAGCGCCACGGCGTCGACGGGGACACCGGCCTGCGCGACGGCCCGCCGCCCGGCCTCAAGGACCGAGTCGAGCAGTTCCCTCGGGTCCTGCTCGACCCCGCCACCCGGCAGGTAGACGGGGCGCACCGGGTGCTCGGCCAGGCCGAGCACCCTCCCCTCACCGTCGGTCACGACCGCCTTGGTCCCCGAGGTGCCCTGGTCTATCGCCAGTACGGTCGTCATCGCCGGTTCACGTCCCCCCGATCCTGGGAGACGTCGTGCCCGGCGGCGGCGTCGGCGTCCAGCTCGGCGTCGATGGAGCGCATCTCCGGCATGGCCAGGCCACGTGCCCCGCCCCTGGTGGCGAGCAGGTAGACCAGGTAGGCGGCGCCGATCACCAGCATGATCAGCACATAGGTCCACGGGTCGGCGAACGAGGCGTCGCGGAACAGCAGCAGCTCGAACACCAGCCAGACCACCGCGACCGTGACCACCGGGATCTCCCAGCGGCCCAGGTCGAAGCCCCTGCTGGGCGGCAGCGAACGGCGCTTGACCACGTACAGGGCGACGGTCGAGGCGTAGATGATCGCGGGCAGCAGCGTCGCCGCGGCGAACAGCCCGAACAGCGCGTCCGTCCTGGTCGAGAAGATCGCCAGGATCAGCTGGCCGATGACGCACATGAGCACGGTCGCGTTCAGCGGCGTGCCGAACCTCGGCGAGATCTTCTGCCAGGCCTGCCAGCCGGGGAAGCGCTCGTCACGGGACATCGCCCAGACCAGGCGCACCCCGCTCATGAGGATCACCATGCCACAGGCGAAGATCGCGATGACCACCAGCACCAGCAGGGCCGTACCCACGACCGGGCCGAGGGTCCGGGTGATCACGTCCGCGATCGGCGTGTCCGACTTCGCCAGCTCGACCGGGTCCCCGGCGAGCAGGGTGACGGCGATGAGGAACAGGAAGCCCAGCACACCGGAGGCGAGGACCGCCTGCCACATGGCGCGGGGCACGACGCGGGCCGGGTCCTTGGTCTCCTCGGCCAGGTTGGCCGCCGACTCGAAGCCGACGATCGTGAACGCGCCGAGCAGGAAGCCCAGCATCCACGGGCCCGCCGAGGTGAGTGTGCCGAAGGACAGGTAGCCCTCGGCGGGGACGGCGCCGGTGCTGAAGAGGTTCGCGAAGTTGGCCTCCTTGGCGACGAACCCCACCCCGAGCAGCAGCAGGACCAGGGCGATCATGCCGGCCAGCTCGGCGGAGACGGCGAAGTTGTTGACCCGTTCGGTCCACTTCGTGGACAACCCGACCAGGAACGCCTGGGCGAGGATGACCACCCCGGTGATCACCCACGCGTTCAGCGCCGTCCCCTGGTAGTTCAGCAGCGCCGGAAGCACGGTCGAGGCGATGGTGTAGTCGACCGCGACCACCACGATCGCCAGGAATGTGAACGAGATCCAGCCGATGATCCAGCCCAGGACGGGATTGGCCAGGCGGGAGGTCCACTGGTAGGAGTAGCCGGTCACCGGGATGCGCGCGGCCAGGGAACCGAAGATGAACGCGACCGCGAGCTGACCGATGATCACGATCGGCCAGGTCCAGATGCCCGCGGGCCCCGAACTGTTCAGCACGGAGCCGTAGGTGGTGAAGATTCCCGTGGCGATCGAGACGAAGGCGAAGGCGACCGCGAACGACGCGAAACGCCCGGTTCCTCGCTTCATCGCCTGCTTGTAGCCGAACTCCTCGACGCTCGCCGTGGCCTGATCCGGGGACTCGTGTGGTGAATACTGGGGCATGGGTCCCAACTCCTGTGTTTCCTGTCAGATGGTGCATCGGCTGGGGATCCGAGCCGGGTGGCGTTGCCGCGCCTCCCGGCTCCTCGAACTCTCCGGCTCCTTGGTTTTTTGAGGCTTCGGGCCCTTTGGGACCCGGCCTTCGCTCTTGGGCCCGGCTTTCTGGGCCTGGCCTTTTCGGTCTTGAGCTCCTTCGGCATGGGACCCGTTTTGTGGATCTCTATGCCTACTGTGGTCGCCCATACTTCGTTATGGGCTCCTTCTCCGCCTCGCGGCGCGTCCACCTGGGCGATCCGTGCTACGGCGAAGGCCCGCAAGCAGGCCCAGGGCTCTCCGGAACTCGGACTTTCCTGGGTCTCAGGCTTTCCGGGTCTCAGGTTTTTCTGGGTCTTTCAGGTTTTTCTGGGTCTCAGGTCGCGGGACCTGACGTCTGGGCCGTTTTGGCGTCTTGCCGTACGGCCTCAGGCCTTCTTGGTTCGCGGTCTCGCGGTTCTCGGGGCTCTCGAAGGTCCCGCGGGTCTTGTGGCTCTCACGGCAGGACGACCACCCCGCCTCCGCGGGTGACGGCGTCTCGAATGCTCGGTGGTGGCTCGGTCTCCGTGACAATTCCGGCGAACTCCTCGATCCCCGCGACGCGATGCCGGGCGATCCTGCCGAACTTGCTCGAATCGGCCAGCACGAAGGAGCGGGCGGCGTTGCCGTGGATCGTCCGGCGCACGGCGATCTCGTCCAGGTAGTAGTCGGTCAGCCCGGCGACGGCGTCCACGCCTCCCGAGCCGAGGAAGGCGACATCCGGGTTCAGGTCGGCGAAGAAGGCCTGCGCCAGGGAGTTCGACAGTGCGAGGTCACCACTCCTGAGCCTGCCCCCGGAGACGAGGACCTCGACGCCGGGGCGCTCGGAGAGCTCGGCGGCGACCAGGAGGGAACACGTGGCCACGGTCCCGGTGAAGTCGAGCGGCAGGGCACGGGCCACGTCCACGGCGGTGGTCCCCACGTCGATCACGATCGTCTGGCCCGGCCGTACGAGCGCCGCCGCGGCCCGGCCGATGCGCCGCTTGGCCTCGGCGGCGGTCCCGGTCCGCTCGGTGAAGGGCGCCTCCTCCCCGGAGGAGCGCCCCGAGGCGACCGTCGCCCCGCCGTGCACCCGCGCCAGCCTGCCCTGACGTTCCAGCAGGACGAGGTCGCGTCGGATCGTCTCCACGGAGACCTTCAGCTCACGCGCCAGCTCCTCGGTGCTGACGACCCGGGAGGCCCGCAACGCCTCTCCGATCCGCGAGTGCCGCTCAGCGGGCAGCATGGCTGCCCGCTTCTGTGGATTTCTGTGCCTCCATGACGGGAAGTATGGTTCGCTGTGGTTTAAAGGTCAATGCAGAAGATTGAGACAAAAGAACTTTTTGTCCAAATCTTCACCAACGTGGGTTGGTTTGCGGGCTGTGGGGAGACGCGTGACCGGTGGTGGCCGTGTTCATGGTCATGGTGGTAGGAGCGCCGTCACGCCGACGGCGGACTACTGTCCTCCCGGTGCGTGCGCGTCCCGGTACGCCATGATCACGTGCTCGGGAAGACGCCCTCGGCCGCTGACGTCGTGACCGTGGGCGCGGGCCCAGGCGCGGACCTGCGCCCCCGTCACCTCGGTCAGTGGTTCGTCCACGTCGTCGGAGCCGTCGTCGAGCCCGCCCCAGCCCTCACCGTCCGGCAGAGGCATGGCGCTCCACGACGAGAGCGTGTTGTCCTCCCCAACGGTCACCTCACCGGGGAGGATTCCCCTGCGGTCGAGTTCGGCCCAGAGCGATTCCATCGCCGCCGCCGGATCGAAGTAGAACTCGCTTTCACGGACGCGCCAGAAGCGCCAGCCCGCACGTTTGAGCTCGCGTTCTCGATCGAGATCCGCCTCCCGCTGCTCGGGAGTACCGTGCCAGAAGTCCCCGTCGCACTCGACGGCGAGACGCCCCCTGGCGCCGCTCACCACGAGGTCGATGCGGCGGCCGTTGACCTCCACCTGCGGGACGACGTGGTAGCCGCGCTCGCGGATGCGTAGGAAGACCCGCTGTTCGAAGA
Organism: Streptosporangium sp. NPDC049376; assembly: GCF_044466505.1. NCBI lineage: Bacteria > Bacillati > Actinomycetota > Actinomycetes > Streptosporangiales > Streptosporangiaceae > Streptosporangium > Streptosporangium sp. NPDC049376. Next base: position 144,468 of record NZ_JBITMT010000005.1, read on the forward strand.
GCGAGTCGAAGTCCGGGTGGGAATCGTCGGCGGTGACATCGCCCAACTGGGCCGTGAGCGGTGTCGTGGGCGGGTTCAGCATGTAGGTGAGCAACGACCTGCGAAGGCACATCGGGGACAGCAGGTCGGGACTGACGGAGTGGAACAGCCACATCTGGTCCCTGGCCCGTGAGGCGGCCACGTTGAACCTGCGCTGCCACTCGGTGCTCGTCACCGCCGAACGCCTCTCGGCGATCACCATCGACAGGAACATCACGTCGCGCTCGTCGCCCTGGAAGTCGGGGGGCGTGCCGACCCGCAGCCGTCGTCTCTCCCAGTCCTTCGGATCCATCCGGTCCAGCAGCAGATCGTGGATGAGCTGAACCTGCGCCGAACCCTGCAGCACCACCACGCCGAAGGTCCTGCCCTGATAGGCGGGATCCTCCTCGCAGGTCAGGATCCGCTCCACGATCGCCTCGGCCTCCACCTTGTTGCGCAGCCGGTTCGTGGTCCCCTCGTTCCACGCGCCCTGGACGCGGACCACCCGCAGGGGAGGCAGACGGTCGGCTCCGAACTGCCGCAGCGGAACCAGCGGCTCGTCGGCGTAGAACTGCCGCGAGGAGAAGTCGATGATCTCCGGCATGCAGCGGAAGTGCTCCTTGAGCCGCAGGACCGAACCGAACCTCGTCGCCAGCAGGTCGAACAGGCTCGACTTCGGGGTGAAGGCGTCCCGCAGGTAGGCGGGCATGTCCGGGAGATAGGTCAGCAACTTCGCGAAGATCGGCTCCAGTTCGCCGTGGCTCACGGTGGAGGGCGCGCACTGCTTGTCGTCGCCGACGACGATGACGCGGGGCGCCAGCCAGAGCAGGAAGAGCGCCTCGATGCTCGCCTGGCTGGCCTCGTCGACGATCACGACGTCGAAGGAGTCGCGGACGGGCGGGATCGTCTCCAGCACCTGCTGAAGCGGCATGATCCAGGCGGGGACGGCTCCGCGGGCGTGCGCCATCGCCTCACGGGCGAGTGCCTGGAACTTGCCGGCGTACCGTCCGGTGCCCTTGCCCAGCTTGCCGATGTGGTCCTGGTAGGCGCGCAGCGCCGTCGTCTGACGGGAGGTCATCCTGCCCAGCGCGGCCTGCCAGGCCTGTTCGGCGGCGAGTTCGGCGGTCAGCCGCATCTCCCGCGCGGTCGCGGACTCCAGCTCGCCCTCCAACCGCTGTTCGAGGCCGGGCTGACGCTGCTCGGTGAAGAACGTCTTCGCCCTGGCCCAAGCCCAGGCCCGGTCCCAGGTGGAGAAACAGGACTGCCACGCGCCCGCTTCCACCAGAAGCCTGAGCAGCGCCGGATGGGCGTCGCGGACCCGGCCGGAGAGATCGTCGCAGCGCCGCTGCTCGGCCTGCTGGCGCCGGGCGTCCATCAGGGCGGCGAGACACCGTTCGTACAGGGCGCTGTCCCGTACGGCCACCGCCCGGACCGCCTCGGTCAGCTCGGGAGCGGGGGTGCCGAGCCGGGCCGCCTGCTGGAGTGCCGCGCACAGTTCGTTCAGCGCCACGGTGGCCTGCTCGGCCTCGACGCTCAGCCGTACGGCACGCAGAGCCGTCACATACGACAGCCACTCCGCGTGGTTCCGCAGTCCGATACGCGCCCCTGCCTCGACGAGCAGCCGGGTCGTCTCCGCCACCGCGGACATGACCTGTCGTATCCGGTGCAGCCGGTCGAAGGCGTCGCCGAGCTGGGCCACGGTGCGTTGGAGGGGCTGGTCGTGCGGGAACTCCACCCCCACCAGCCGCCAGCCACGCAGCAACTCCTCGACCACGGCCCGGCTCTCGAAGTCGGTGATGACCAGCGACAGGAGTTCGGCATTGGAGGGCGTGATCCCGTCCACCGCCGTGCCCACCAGCCACGGCTCGGCCTGCTTTTGTACGGCGGGCCTGAACAGACCGCGTTTGAGCTGGTTGCCCGCGGCGAGATGGTCGCGCAGCGCCCGCATGGACTGGATGTAGGCACCCTTCGCGCCCGGCGAGTCCAGGGGCGGGTGGTCGACCGAGCGGAAACCGACCGAGCGGACCGTCTCCTGGGCCAGGGTGAGACGGTCAGTGTAGGCGGAGAGCTGTTCCCAGACGGCGGACTCACGGCCGCCCAGGCCGTCCGCCAGGGCTCGGACGATCCACTCGGGCGAGTCCGCGGAGGCGTCCTCGGACAGGCCGAGCTGGTGAAGGAGGAGATCGACGTCGGCAGCGACCGCCTCCAGGCGGGCGATCGCGGGGAGCGGGAGGTGCTCAAGGCGCCTGGACGTCTCTGTCTGGGCCCGCTGAGCCATGTTCTGCGCGGCGGACTCGACCGCGATCAGATCCTTGATCTTCTCTGTGCCGGGCAGCCCGGAGACGTCGGGGACGCTCTGGGAGAGCCGCGCCCGGCGCTCCGGAGTCTGCCCGGAGAGCAGGGTGATGAGCTCCGCGGCCTCGCCCACGGTGATCGGGGGTGTGAAGGGTGCCGAGGCCGGGAGCGGCACCGGCATCCAGGCGCAGTCGGCCTCCTCCCGCGTCAGCCGCCGGGCCACCTCGGAGAGGGTGCCCGAGTAACCGGCCGAGATCTCGGGATGGCGGTAGGTCTCCGACTCCCGCAGCGCCCGGATGCGCTCGGTCAGCGTGACGGTCGCGCGGTGGGCGGAGTCGAGCTGGTGGCGCTTCTCGGTGATGCCTCTCGCCTGCCTGGCCGGGTCGAAGGAGGAGAAGCGGTTCGACAGCGCCTTCACGCCGCCTTCGAGCTCCGCGGAGCCGCCGCGGCCGAGGTCGGTCATGGACACGCACAGTTTGGCGATCTCCGGGGGCAGTTTGTCGCGCAGGACACGCAGCGCCTGCGCCTTCTGGCTGGTGACCAGCACCCGCTGCCCTTGGGCGAGCAGCGCCGACACCAGGTTGGCGATGCTGTGGGTCTTGCCCGTTCCCGGAGGGCCCTGGACGATGACGCCGTTGTCCGCGCCCAGGCGCGTCATGATCGTGCGCTGTTCGGGGTTGGCGGGGAGCGGGAACAGCGGGTTTCGTCCGAGGACGTCACCCGCCACGACATCCCCCTCCCGCAGGAAGGCCGCGTGTTCCGCCGGTTCGAGGGAGTCGACGAGCTGCGCCAGGCCCAGGGGCGCCCGGGCGTCGGATCTGGTCAGCGAGGAGATCATCTCGTCGTAGTAGGAGATCAGCGAGCCCTGGTCCCGCCTGCGTAGCACCAGTGCCGGCGCGGGCCGTACCTCCGCGAGCTTGACGGCCGCGTCGCCGGGAGCCCAGTCGGGCAGATATCTGGGCCGGGGCTCGATCTCCAGGCCGCGGTCACACCATGACTCCAGCAGTTCGGTCACGCCGTCGTGCAGACCGACGCCCTCTCCCTCCCTGACGCGCCTGCGGAGGTGGTCGGTCCGCTGCGGAGCGAACCCCGCGAGGTCGGCCAGCAGCTCACGGTCCTGCAGGGCGGAGGCCGTCTCGCCCAGCACGACCTCCACCCGCTCGGTGTGCGGGTCGACCCTCAGGTGGAGGCGGGTCGCGATCAGGTGGTTGCGGACGCGGACGCCACCGGGGGCCGTCCAGGACAGCAGGCCGGTCGCCAGCACCAGCTCCCACTCGTCGTCGGCCTGGCCGAGCTGGATGGAGATCGAGTAGAGGTCGCGATGCCAGCATTGCCGCCGTGCGGGCTCCCGTTCCCGGTCGGCCCAGGCCCGCCACAGGGGAAGCCAGTCTCCGTACGCCTCCACCACGTCGGGCCGATCCGCCTGGTTCTCCCAGCGGGAGACCGGATGGCCGTGCTCGTCGGTCTCCTGGATGCGTCGAGGACCGTTCTCCGAGAGCGCGGGGACGTCCCGTTCCGGATCCGGGAGGTCGTCCTGCCGCAGCCAGCCGTGCAGCACCTCCGGGGGAGCCGGATGCGCGGTGATCCGGACGGGGTCGACGGAGAAGAGGACCTCCCCGTGCCCGGCGGAGCGGTTCGGCTCGATCGTGTCCGGCAGGTTCACCAGCCAGAGGGTCTGGTCGTGGTCGCGCAGGTCCCGGACCGGGACGCGGCGGGCGGCCGCAAGATCGCGAAGGAACTCCACCAGTCGCGTGGTGGAGTCGACGAGACGGGGATCGCGGGCCCGGGACTGCTGTATGCTCACGCGGCTCTCTTTCTCCTTCTGGTCGTCCACACGGGGCGGAAGCCGTTCGACGGCGAACTCCGAAGGTCCCTGCCTGTGACAGGCGAGATGCTAGTGGCCACAAGATCTGCGGAGTTGGAACGTTCCCGTAATGAGATCCATTTCCGGTTTCACCGCTAAGCGGGGAGAAGTCCGGTCACTCTCCCCGCCCGGTGTGCCATCGAGGATCAGCCGAAAAGCGCAAGTTGCCGCTCAAGATCCGGCGCCTTCACGAAGTCCGAGGCGGCGACCAGTTCGGGATCAGGATCCGAGGACTCGTCCGTGACGGACGCCGTCTCCTCTCCCAGCAGTCCTTCGAGGTCGTCGGCGGGCGACGAAGCGGTGGACGCGTCGTCCTCGTCGGCGACGGTGGGCAGCACGTACTGCTGCGCCAGGGCCGCCAAGTGGAGCGGCAACGGCAGAGAGAGCGAGTCCAGATAGTCGGGGGCCTGACGCAGCTGGTGCACCGCGAGGGCCAGTGCCTCTGGGCGGTCGCCCTCGTCCGCTTCGAAGGGCTCCGGATGGCACCCCATGACGGTGATCTCCATGAGGGCCGGGTTCCAGGCCGGTACGCCGGTGTCGATGGTCAGCTCGCCTTTGCGTTTTCCCTGGCGCAGTGGGCGAGGAGCGAGCTTGTCGGCTTCGACCGCGGAGGCGCGGAAGGTGGCCGCCTTGTCGGTGGTGCTGTAGAAGACCCGCTCGGAGGCCGCGACAGGGGTGACGGACTCGGCCCACAGGCCAGCGGCGAGCCCGTTGACCCCCGACGGGTTGTCGATCCCCCACCACTGAGGGGTCTCGCGTCCGGCCGCGCCGCGTACCCGCACCAGCCGCAGATCCGGATCGAGTCGACCGGCGGGCGCGTGACCGGTTCTGATCAGGTCCGCTACGGCCTGGCCGTCCTGGAGCCACGGCCAGTGCGACCGGCTGTTCTGGGAATGCGTGAGAAGCAGGGTGGGGTGTCCGCGCAGCGAACGGATCATCCGCTGGAGGTAACGAGCCGTCTTCCTGCGCTGTTCCTCCATGCTCTCCCGCCGGACCCGGTGGGTGACCCGGTGCGGAGTTCCCTCCTCCTCCGGCTCGACGTCCTTGACGTCAGGCGTGGGACCGTCCCCGACTCCGGCGTCACGGAGCTCGGCGAGCTCGGTCAGCCGGATCAGGAACGTGGGGTACGGAACCCAGGCACCCAGGTTCGGGTCCCAGCCGCTGATCACGGCCTGGCCCGATCCCGGCCTTCCGGGACTGACCAGGACGGCGACCGGAACGTGCCGTGGCAACCGGGTGGGGCCGTCGGCCCGGCGCTTGACCATCCACACTGCCGCGTAGCGGAGCCCCGCGGGCATCAGGCCGTCCAGAGTGTGTTCGGGGACGACCCGCACGCCGAGCTGGCGGAGCCCGTCCAGCCAGCCGGAGCGCGCCCTGTGCTCCACGTCCTTTTCGGAGTTGTAGCCTTTGGCCTTCCTGGGAACGGCGGTGAACTGAGTGACCACTCCGGCGTCGGCACAGCCCAGCCGCAGGGCGAACTTGGGGTCGTGGAGAGGTGTCGTGAAGTCGGTGCGGCGGTCGATCTCGACCAGAGCGAGGGCGGGGCCGTCCGGATCGGCGCCGTCGGCGGTCAGGAAGGCGGCGACGGTGGCCCGGCGGACGGCGATGGCCTCGGCCAGGGCCTCCTTCTTACGCCGGATCGCCGGGTCGATGCCGAGGGAGTCGGCGAGCCCACCCGTCAGGGGCAGGCAGCGGAGCCGGACGGAGAGTTCGTGGGTGTCCCACCGCAGAATCACGGGACTGCCGGGCGTGGCCGTGTCGAAGACCTCCGGTCCGGGACGGCCGCCGTCGCCCGGTAGGGCGAGGACTCCGGCGAGGGCCGCGATGGCGGTGTCTCGCATGAGGGCGCTCTGCCACAGCAGGCGGATCTCCACGACCGGGATGCCGCCGGAGTCCGTCTCACCGGTGATCGCCCGTACGGCGACCGCCAGGGAGGCCCGGCGGGCGTGCGCGGCCCGGACCTCCTCGGCTTTCTTGGCCTCTCCCTGGAGCTTGGGCCGGGGGTTGGCGGGGGTGTGCGAGGAGAGTCTGCTGCGTCTGAGGTCGGGAACGCGTACCAGCTCCTCGGGCAGGGCCTGCTCGGCCCATTCAACGAGCTGTGAGCGCTGGTTCGGCATCAGGCCCGCCCCGACTTCGTGCGCGCCCATGTGCGTGCTGTGGACCACGGCGGCCCGCACCCCGGGCCCTTCGCCGATCCACCGTTCTGGCGTGGTGAGCAGGTCCGCGGGATCGGGGAAGGGAAGGCCGAGGGCGAGATCTCTGAGGATTCCCGCGGGGCCGTTCTCCCTCCAGCCATGAGCCTTCGTGCCGCGGTCCCGGGTGAGCCGGGCCACCGCGTAACGGTCACTGGCGGGGGCACCGGGAAGCCACGGCACGGGTGGCAGCAGATAGACCGAGGTGTCGCGGCGGAAGGGCATGCGCAGCTGGCCGTCGCCACCCGGGTGGGTCGCCCAGCGCCGTACCCCGGTGTGGAGGTGCAGCCTGGACCGCACGGAGAAGGGAACGGTGTGCAGGGAGATGGCGAGGACCACGGAGAACCACCAGACGCCGCCGTTCTTGGCGATGTGCGGGAGGGGCTGGGACATCAGCTCCGCCCCCTGCTGGCGTGGACCGCGCGGTACGGCTCGGAACCGCAGCAGGCCGGCCCCCGTGTCGTAGGGGTCCAGGTCCAGGACACGCCGCGCCAGGTGGTCGGTGGCGAGCTGAAACTGTCTGCCGGCCGGGATCGCGGTGCCTCCGTCGGTGTGGGCACAGCCCAGCAGGTCCACCTCGACCTCCCGCCAGCGCGGTGGATCGGCGCGCAGTTCGGCCACGATCTCGGCGATCTGCCGGACGGGAACCGTTCCCGGGCGCAGGTTTCGCACCCAGGCGGTGACGAGCCGCTCGAAGGCCGGTTCCGGCAGCGGGTGGGGACGGTCGGCCGGAGCGTACAGCCAGAAGTCCTCGGCGGAGCCCTGCCTGTCCGCCCCCCTCCCGCGGACCACGAGATCGGGCGCGAGGCTCTGCAGGACTCCGTCCATACGGTAGGTGGGAACGGTGCGGTACGGCTCCGCCTCCGGCCCCCGCCCAGCGTTGCACAGCGCGAGCAGGCTGTCGCGCCAGTGCTCGGGAAAGGGAAGCGCGCGGTAACGACCGGTCAGGAGCGCCGCGTCGGAAGCGAGGACATAGGCGGCGCGGCGGATCTTGTCATAGGTGAATCCCATGAGGGCTCCAGGATAAGGGCGGGGTCAGGGGCGGGTGAGACCGGTGGACATGCCGCACAGCGCGTCGTACAGCGGCTGGTACAGCATCCGGACAAGGGCGGGGTCGGCCGGGTCGGCGAAGAGCGCTGGATCGGTCGTCTCGTCGAAGTAGGGGGCGAGGACGGCCCGCAACCCGGCCAGCAGACCGTCTCCGGGACCGCCGGGGCGGGCGGAGGACGCAGCGACGACACCGGGCGCGGTGGCCGCCGCGTGTTTGGGGGCGAATCTGGCGTCGACGAAGACCACCCTGGCCGGGACGCCCCCGCGCACCAGGCGCCCGATGACCTGCCAGATCGTCACCAGCTGGTCCCACGCGAAGGATCGTTTCTCCTCGGGACTCAGCCGGGAGTAGACGTAACGGCGCGACAGCAGCCTGCGCCACGCGCCTCGGGCCTCGTGCCGGAAGGCGAGTCCCGCCGCGTCGAGGTCACCGGCCTTGGTGACCAGTTCGCCGAAGGTGGCACGGCCCAGGCCGGGATGATCGCGGACGAACCTGGCCGTCCAGTCGTTGATCGCGAAGACCGCCAGCGACAGGTCGTCGGGCCGGGGATGCGGGCGAGCGAGGAACAGCACGGTACCGAACGCCGCCTCGCGCCGCGTGTTGAGGATGTTGTGCCCGCGTTCGATCGCCATCAGCGGGGCGACGAGCAACTCGGCGTCCGGATCCTCGGCGAAGGAGGCCAGGTCCCCCCGGCGTACTGCGGCGGCGTGGCCGCGGCCGTCCGAGCCGAGGCCGCCACCCCGCACGGCCTGCTCCAGGTCGGCGTCGTCCGCGGCGAGCACCCGGACCCGGCCGCGCCAGCGCTCCATCTCTTGCAGCATGTCCGCCGCGGCGCCCGCCTCCCGGTAACTGCCCACCAGAAGCAGGGCCCGGCGCCGGTTGTCGTCGCCGATCTGGGTGAGCTCCTGTTCGAGCGGGCTGGGGAGCCCGCCTCGGCCGGGACGGCCCAGACGTGCGATCATCCGGCGCAGCACCGCCGGGCGCACGCTCGGGTCCTGACCCGACAGGCTCAGCGGGGTGTTGTCGTCGTCATAGAGGAAGTGCGTACGGAAGACGGTGTCCCTGACGGCGGTCAGAGCACGGGCGTCAGGCTTGAGGATCGCTCTGACAGGTGCCAGGACATGAGCGCGGGTGGAGGTTCCTGCCCAGCTCGTGCCCGACATCAACAGCACGTGGGGCCCGTGACGCCCGACGGTGGGGTCGGCGCCCAGGCCGGGCAGGGACAGCAGCAGTTCCCGTCCGACCCCGGCGCAGCGGAAGAACCGCAGCGTGCCGCTGTAGCGGCCCTCGGGGTCGCGCTCCCCCTCCTCCGGGAGGTACTGGAAGCCGATGACGTTGCCCATGGGGGCCTCGGGAACGACCGGCACGTAGTCGAGCGGCGGGCGTCTGGAGAGTTCGTTGTCGGTCGAGTCGAGGTTGAGCGCGGCCTCGACCTGCGGCCACAGGAAGGTGAGCCGGTCGAGCCGCTGGTGTAGCGCGGCGAGCAGGAGCGTGAATTCGAGCCGTTTGGCGGTGCGTTCATACCAGGCCGGCGTTCCGGGCGTGTCGGCCGGATCAGGGACGTCGGCGTCCCGGGGAGCCGGAGGCGGCAGGGAGCCGTCCAGGAGTGGTGAGCCCTCCAGAAGCAGGTCCAGGACCGCGCGGACCCGCTGCCGGGTGCCCTTCTCGTTCAGGGTGTGCATCAGGTCGTGAGTGGCCTGGACGAGCCGGTCGGCGTCCGTTCCGTACGGCCCGCGGTCCCCGAGCGGATCGTCACGGAACCGGTCGAGGACGGTGGTCACCTGCTGCCGGCGGTCGGCCCACGGGACGGTCTCCCGGGACGCGGGCGGTGACGTGGTCTCCGGAGGGAGGAGGCGCTCGTCGTCCTCGTAGAGATCCACCTCGTCCGGTGCGTTCTCCGCGACTCCTGAAGCCGTGCCGGGGAGCGGATACCAGGTGGAGACCAGTTTGTCCTGCAGCGTCCAGGCGCTGAAGTACTCGATCTGGGCCCAGCCGCGCAGGTCCCCGTCGTTCATCAGCATCGCGTACAGCCGGTCGGTGGCGGCGCTCACCACGGTGAGCGAGACCGCCCAGCGTTCGACGTCGCGTTCGGACAGGGGAAGGCGTCCCTGCCTGGCCAGTTCGTCGATCTTGTGAGTGTGGAGCCTGTCCAGCCATGACTCCGGCCCCCTGGTCACCAGGGTCGCCGACGGGGCGAACATGGTGTCCAGCTGCATCTGCACCCGGTCGGCCTCGTCCACGATCACGATGTCGCTGCGCAGGCAGGCCAGCTCCAGGTAGCGCAGCCGTTCCTCGTTGAGGTGCCGCGGCACGGAGGTCTGTACGAGGCTGGCCGGGTTCGCGACCCAGATCAGGGCGTCGACCAAGTCCCGGGCGGCGCCGTGCCGAGGGCAGGCGCTCCAGATCGGGCAGCCGTGCTCGCGGCCGAGACGTTCCGGACGGTCATCGTCCTGGACAGGAGGGCGGGCCTGGTAAGGATCGGGTGGCAAGGTGGTGCCGGAGTCACGTTCGGTCGTCTTCGGGGCTGGATACAGGGCGGTGCACGGCGCGTCGGCGTAGCGCAGCGGTTCGGCGGCCTCGTTGCCGCGCAGGGCGTCTACCACACAGGCCGTGCTCAGATCGTCGAACCCCGGATCGTCGTGGGTCAGCAGGGAGCCGGGAACACGGGCGGCGAGGCGGCGGTGCAGCCGCTGCACGTGAGTCTCCCTGGTGGTCGGGCCCAGCACCGGGGCCGCGGCCAGTCCGAGGTCTCGGAAGAGCGCGGTGAGCGTGAGCTGCTCGGCGACGTCGCCGACCACCAGAGTGGTGCGCCTGCCCTGCCGGGCGGACCAGACCGCGATCAGCGACATCAGGGTGCTCTTACCCGCCCCGACCATGCCGACCAGATGGAACAGCCCGCCGAGGTCGAGTGCCTCGGCGCGGGTGAAGCCATGACCGTCGGGGGTGCGGACGTCCAGCTCCAGGTTGGCCAGGCGCCGCTCCCAGCCGCCGGGCCGCAGGTCGTGTCGCCGCTCGGTCTCGTCCATCCAACGGGCGGTGTCGGAGAGCTCCGCGAGCGACACGCGCAGCGGCCGGTTCCCCCGTACAGAGGCTCCGGCCAGGTCGTGCCCCGGCACGGGGGCGGGACGCGGGGTCTCGGGGAGGGTGACGGAGGTGATCCGGCGACGTTCGACGAACCGGGCGGGGCCGGGACCCGCCAGGGGCAGCTCACGACGCACCAGGTCGGGAAGGCCGTCGAGCGCGGTGTCGTACACCGCGAAACGGTCGACCACGACGACCGGGTTCGCCGGAAGGGCCGGGCTGTCCGCCGAGCGCAGCCGGTAACCGCGCAACCGGTCGGGGACCTCCCGGTATGCCTCCAGGCACTGCAACCACATCCGGCGCCGCCGCAGGGGCCACAGCAGGTGCCTGGCCGAGACCAGGAGTCTCTCCTGCTCCGGTCCTCCGACGAGCCCGCGGGCACGGGCGAAGGGGTAGCCGCCGAGCAGTGTCCACACCCCGTCGGCGGGGTGCTCGGGGGAGAGGCGCTCCATCAGGCGCAGCCCGAGTTCGACCTGGAACAGCAGGGACGGCCTGATCTCGCGCTCCTCCGGGGGCCAGACTCCGGCGAGCCCGGCGACGAGGGGCCGGTACCAGCTTTCCGCGTCACGCATCGAAGGCTCCGTTCGTGAAGATGGTGGAGAGGCGGGTGGCGGGACCGGTGTCCCCGCGCAGCCGGGCACGCGCGGCGGCGACCAGTTGCCGGTCGGTGAGCAGGGGAAGGCCGTCCGCGGCGGGCGTGCGGTTGCGGGTGTAGATCTCCAGGTAGTCAGGACGGGCCTCGACGCGGTGCCGGGGGACCACCCAGCAGGCCTCGTCGTAGGGCGGCTCGCGCCGTACGGCGGTGGCGGCCCGGCTGAGGAGGCCCGGATGGGCCCAGTCCTTGACGTCGACCGCCCACACCCAGCCGTCGGGGAAGGTGATCCGCAGGTCGTAGGCGTCGAAGCCGGGCCACATCTCGACGGGTAGCCGCAGCGCCCTGAGCTCCCTCTCCAGGTCGACCTCCGCCCGCCCCGGGCCGGTGACGAACTCCCGGAGCGGACGCCTGAGCTGCGACAGGGCGCCGACCTCGTCGATGTGCAGTCTCCATCCCGCGGGCGGCTGCCCCTGGCGGCGGCAGCGGTCACGCTCGCACCACCAGCCGCCGTCGGTGAGGGGGACGAGCAGCGTCAGGCAGCGGGCACAGGTGACGTACACGCCGTCGCGGCAAAAGCCGGCCGGGACGCGGTCGTAGATCTGCCCGATGAGCTCGCGGACCGGTTCGAGGGCCAGGTCCGTGGCGACCTCGAACATGTCGTTGCCGGTCAGGACGGGTCTTTCCACCAGCAGGCGGCGGAAGGCGGTGTAGGACTCGGGGGCCTCGTTCTCCCGGCACAGCCGCATCGCCCAGCGGATCACGGTGCGGTCGTACTGCTCCGCCGCGCTGTCACGGGCGCGGACCCACCACTCGTGGCACAGCTGGGTCGGCGTGGCCGAGTCGGGGTCGACGAGGAAGTCGTCCGGGCCGAAGGCGTCCTGCGGCAGGTCCAGGGGCCAGTCCTCGATCGGCCGGGTGCGGCACCAGGCGAGCAGCTCGGGCAGGCTCGCGGGGGGCTGGGCGCCCCGCAGCAGGCAGGCGAGCACCGTGCGGTCCAGGGCGCGTTGCGCCTCGGCGGGATAGGGCAGGGTGAAGGACTCCAGGTCGGTGATCTCGGAGAGCCGGACGACGGCGGTGGCGATCGTGTGCAGCAGCGTGACCCCGCTGTGCGCGGACCAGTCCGCGAGGGACGGGGGAGGCTGGGATGAGGACATGACGCTCTCCTGGGACTTCCTTTGGTGGGGGTTGCGCGGGATCAGGCCAGGAAGGAGGGGATCAGCGGGACGGAGGCGGTGACGCGGCGAGGTGCTCGCGACCCGGTCGGCACCAGTCGAGGGCCTCGCAGCCTTCGCAATGCCTGCCGGGGGCCGGCTCATAGGAGCCGTCCCGCTGCCAGGGGGCGGCCAGCTCGGAGATCACGGCGCGGGCCTCGTCGACGACGGCGGGAAGGCCGGGGTCCAGCTCTTCCAGACCACAGCCGTCCGGGTACAGCATCTCCAGCTCGATCCGGGAGCGGCGGAGGTCCCCGCCGAGCACCCCCGAGGCCATCATGAGGACGGCGACGGCAAGCTGGGGGTAGGTGCGCATCAGCGACCTGCCCTCCCACAGGGGGGTGGCCTTGGTCTTCACCTCCCGCCAGATCCACCCGCCCGCGCGGGAGTGGACCAGATCCGGGGTGGCGACGACGACGAGGTCGAGCGCGGGGTCGTAGCAGACCAACTGGGGTTGCACACGTACCTGCTCGGCGGGGGCAAGGCCGTCCAGCGGGCACAGCGCCGCGTGCTCGGCGATCATGCGGGCTCCGAGCCGGGCCTCCTCCCCGGTGAGGACGTGACCTCCGGCGGACCACTCGTCCGGGTTCCCGGGGCCCCTCGTGTGCCGGCACGCCCGGCGGGGAACGGCGGAGTGCCGCTCGTTGAGCCACGCGTCGACGGCACGGCCCCGCAGGATCGCGCCGTTCTCCGGACGCGGCGACCTCAGCTTCAGCTGCCGGGTGAGATGGAAGTGGGCGGGGCACTCCCCGTAGGACCGCAGGTCGCTGGCCGACACGCTGCGGCGGGGGCGCCGCCCGCCGGGGAGCGGGCCCAGCAGACCGGGTGCCCTGGGCAGCGCCGCGCACCCGCCCAGGGCCCTGCAGCCGACACAGCCGGAGCCGGGACGGCGCTCGGTGCCGTCCACCGCTCGGCCCAGGGCCGGTACGGTGTGCTCGGCGTAGTCCCGGCGGATCTCCTGCGGTTCCCCGTCGAACAGGACGACGCTGCCGCCGTCGCCGCACCCGACTCCCACCACCCGGATCCGCCGGGGGAAAGCCGTGCGGGCGGCGGACAGTCCCTCCACCGGCTGGTACGGCTTGCCGTACCCGGCCGCGCCGGGCACGCCGAACGCGACCGTGTGTGCCGCGGCCGCCACCTCCGCGCTGGAACGTTCCTCCCTGGCCGGGCCGAAGGACAGCAGCCACAGCTCCCGGACGCTCCCGTCGGCGGAGGCGTACCGGCGTCCCCACGCGGTCTGCTCGTAGCGCGTCGCGCCGCGCCGGTCGGGCTTCCCCAGACGCCTGATCACCACCCACTCGTCCTCCACGGGCAGGGTTCGCACCACCCCCTCGGCGTCTCCGGCCGCACGGGCGGCCAGATAGTGGGACACCGCGGCGGCGGTCCACTCGACCAGCCCGGGGTGGGCCGGAGGGCGGCCCTTCAACCGGAAGGTGCCCCGGGTCCGGCGGAGTTCCTCCAACGCCTGCGCGACCGGCCATTTTCGGTGTTCAATCAAATCGAGTGTGTCCATCAGCGGCTTCAGGGTGAATCCCTGCAGCCTCTCGTAACGACGCGCCGGCTCGGGCTCCGCCCGGACCAGCGGGCGTGTCCTGACCGCGATCGCGATGGGACAGTCACGGACGTCCTCCCGGGTCGCGGGCAGGCCGGTACGCACGAGCGAGCCGTCACCGGCGGTGCCGGGCGGCGGAACCCAGTCGGACATCGGACCCCCTGTTCGGTCGGAGATGCGGTTGAGGCTCGCGTGACGAGACGACGACGAGCGCTCTTAGAAGAGCATCCTCTGTGAACTAAGTCAAGCGATGTATTTTCGAGCTTCGAGTTCACGATACACTTCTCGTGTCGTTACGCACGGCGACATGAGTGATACACGGGACATGTGTGAACATCGCCGGAAGGTGAACATGAAGCCTGGAGACATGCTGGGCGGCCGGTACCGATTGGTGGAACCTGTCGGCAAGGGCGGCATGGCCGAGGTCTGGAAGGCATGGGAGGGCGAGGCGGCCCGTGAGGTCGCGATCAAGGTGGTCTGCCCGGCTCGCGACCTCGTCGGCCAGTGGATTGACACCGAGAACATGAACCAGGGGCGCCGGGAACTGCACGGCCGCTTCCGGCGGGAGGGGGAGATCCTGGCCGGCCTGAGTCACCCCGGCATTCCGGAACTGTACGGCAGGGGCACCCACGGAGACCGCCCCTACATCGCGATGCGGCTGGTGGAGGGGAAGTCACTGCACCGCTTCCTGCTGACCCAGCGGCCGCTCACACGGCCCGTGGTGGTCGCGATCGCCTGGCAGATCGCCGACGCTCTCGCCTGCGCGCACGCGGCCGACCTCGTTCACCGCGATCTCAAACCGCACAACGTCCTCATCGACCGGGACGGCACCGCCGTCCTCATCGACTTCGGTATCGCTCTCCCCCTGCGGCCCGGCGTCACCCGCTACACGGAGCAGGGGGCGACGCTCGGCAGCAGGGGATACATGGCGCCCGAACAGATCAGGGAGGAGCCGCTCGGCCCGGCGACCGACGGCTACGCCTACGGGTGCGTGGCCTTCGAGCTGTTGACCGGCCGGCGGCCGTTCGAGGCGGAGACGGAGCTGAGCATCGTCCGCCAGCACCTGGAGAGCGTCCCGCCGTCGGCACAGGAGTTCGCCCCCTGGGTTCCGGACGACATCGCGGACCTCGTCGCGGGGCTTCTCGCCAAGAAACCGGATGATCGGCCCGACATTCGAACCGTCTTGGAGGTGTTGACGGCTCACCTCCCGGCTCCCGGAGATCCGGCCCCGGATCCCCGGGCCGACCCCGACCCGACACTCAGGTTCAGAGAACCGGACGGACCCTCCGCCACGGCCGCCAAGGCCGTGCGTCTCCCCATCACGGTCGCGCAGGTCGCCCGGTCACGTCGGGGAGGTGCCTGGATCAGCCGCCGGAGCATTGAGGACGCTCTGGCCGAGGTCGTCGGGGAACTGGCGGAGGGGCAGGCGGGTCCCGCGACGGAGCGCCTGGCCGGCATCCTTCCCGCCGCGCGGCGCCAGTTCGGCACCGATCCGCTGGTCATGGATGCGAGAACGGTGTGCGCCGACAGCCTGCGCGTCGCGGGGGAGTGCCTCAGGGCGGAAGACATCTACCGGCAGCAGGTCGACGACCTCGGCCGGTCGGCGGATCCGCGGGATCAGGCCGGGAGATTGACCGCCCTGCTAAGGGTGGCCGAGTGCCGCATCCCGTCTGGAGAGATCGCCGCGGCCCTGGAAGGACTACGTACCGTGGTCGGCGTGGTCGGCACGCTGCCCGCCGGCCTCGCGGACCCGATCGTCGTGCACTGCGAGGAACTCGGCGTCGAACTGGACGAGCTGGGATTCGACGCGGAGGTGAACGAGATCCTCGCACCACTCCGGCGCCGCGCCCCGTAACCGCCGGGCGAGGTCTCACCCGGGTGGCCGGCGCCCGGGTCCCAGCCGCTGACGCCCGCCCGTACCCCTACCGGGCGAGGCCTCGCCCGGTAGGGGTACGACGACCGGAGACCTCCGAGACCGGCACCGCGAAACGGCCTGGGCCGGCAGGGACGTCGCTCAGGCGGGTGCGTGGGGCAGCCTTCCCGCCGACAGGCCGTCGGTCAGCCCGTTCACCAGCTCCCTGCCCACCGCTCCCGCCTCCCGCAGCGAACGTTCGAAGACGGACAGGCGCCGGAAGACCTCCCCGTAGACGCGCTGCTCCCGCAGGGGCAACCGCAGGACCTGGAGCCTGCGGACATCGACGCGGGAGGAGGTGGAGGCGTGGGTTCCCGCCCGCCTCGCATTGGCCGGGGCGCGCAGGCAGCCGGCCAGGAACCAGGGGTCGAGCAGTGCAGGGTCCACCCGTAGCGCGAACAGCTGCGGGCCCAGCACGGTGGGCGCCTCGACGTCCACCCAGGCGGTGAAGGCCCGGTACGACCCGACGACCACCACCTCGTCCGGCGTCGTCACCGTGAGACCGCCCGACTCCTCTCCTGCGGAGGCCTCACGTTGTGACAGCCAGCCTGCCGCCCTGCCACCCGCCGCCACGTCCGGGACGGTCAGCACGGCCACGGCGTCCGCCGGCGCGTCGCCGGTGCGCATGGTGTCGTCGGCGGGTTGCTGTCCTGCACGCAGGGTCACCGCACCCGCCCTGACCAGGTCACCCACGGTCACCGTGCCCTGGGCCGCCCCGGCCTCCGTGCTCACTTCGAGTTTGGACAGCGTCGTGGTCAGGTCACGCAACTCGTCGAGCAGAGCGTCGAACCGGTCCCATGAACGTCGCAGGCCCGGCCCCGCCGACGTGCTCGCCTTCGGGACATGCCGCGCCGGAGTGAGGTCCACTTCATCGTCCAGCAGGTCGATCACCGGCACGGAGGCGTAGCCGCACGGTCCGCCCTCACCTTCGCCCCCGGCCAGGACGGTTGAGATCACGCTCCTGCGCAGCAGGGACCAGTCGATGCCCGCCCTGCCGCCGCGTTGCGTACCGTCACCCGCTTCCGGCTGCACATTGGCCGCGTCCACCATGAGGACTTCCACCCCGGGATCCACACCGCCCGTCTCGGGGGCGCGCAGCACCCACAGGTGCAGGGCGACACTGTGCGGGGGAGCGCAGCCAGGGGGCAACGCGACGACCGCGCGCAGCACACCCGCGCGCAGCAGCGCGGCCCTGATGCGGCGCCCGGCCTTGCGTGAGGCCACCGCCGGGGGCAGCAGCACCACGGCGGTTCCGCCGGGTGTCAGGCGGGCCAGGGCGTGCTGCACCCAGGCCAGCTCGGACTCGGTGCGGGGCGGCAGGCCGTACGTCCAGCGCGGGTCGGTGGCGAGCTCCTCGTATCCCCAGTCGCGCTCGTTGAACGGCGGGTTGCACAGCACCACGTCGGCGCGCACGTCCGGGTGCGGGTCGACGCGCAGGGTGTTCCCCGGCCGCACGTCGCTCTCCCAGGCGGCCTTCCGGGGGGTGTCCTGCCCTGCGGCCTGCCCCGCGAGCAGCAGCCGCACGTCGGCGAGGGCCGCCTGAATCGGGTCGGAGTCCTGACCCAGCAGTCTCAGCCGACTGCCGGGGTCACGCGTGTCGGCCGGATCCGCCCACCGGCGGGCGGCGGCCAGGAGGATGCCGCCCGTACCGCACGCCGGGTCGAGCACGGTCCTGGCGCCGTCGTCGCACCAGCCTTCGCACGACACCTCGGCGAGCTCGGCCATCAGGTCCGCCAGCGGTTGCGGGGTGGCACTGATCTGCCGTACGTGGGTGTCGAGCCAGCGGCCGAGCAGGAAGTCGAAGACGTCGTAGGCGCCGTGCTTACGCGCCAGCCCCACCGCCCGGTCGACGAGGTCGCGCTGCGTCCGCGACAGCTCCGCCTCCAGCGGCCCCGCGTCCGGCGGTTTCGTCCCGGTCGCGGGCTTCTCCGCGGTGGCGAGTCGCGCGCCGGCCACGGCGATCGCCGCCCCCATCGCGTCGCGGTTCCCGAGTGCCTCGAACTCCGGCCACAGCCGTTCCCGGCTGCCGACCTCCCCGATCTTGTTGTGGTCCCGCAGCCACCCTTCCACCTGTGACAGCGCGAATTGCGGACTGGTGTCCGTACCGCCGACGGGAGCGGGGAAGCTCTCGTGGCGGCGCCGCCAGTTGCTCACGGCCGCGCGGCCGACACCGGCGATCCTGGCTATTTCCGCCAGGGTCACCGAGACGGACAGGTCAGCAGAGTCGGGCATGGCGTCTCCGGGTAGGGACGGGACGGTGGCGTCCCGCTGTCGCGTCGCGGTGGCGGGGTGGTGCCACCGCGCCTCCCTGGGGAGGTCTCCCTGGGCAGCTTATCCGTTGACTCAGTTCACCCGGTGGTCGGCTCGGCGGCGGAGGACCGTCCGAGCGCCGTCGAGACGTCCTCGCCGTCCCAGTCGGTGCCGTTCCTCCAGATCGTCGTGACGGCGGACATCTCGTTCACGGCCTTGGCCGCCCAGGCGGGTTCGGGAGCTTGGGGGAGCACGAGGAACAGACGTTTCGCGCTCTCTCCTGCCGCGTACTCCACCTCCAGGAGGCGCATCACGGCCTCGCGCATGTGCCGGTAGGTGTACTCACCCTCTCCTAGCACCTCGTAGATCATCGTCCCCTCGGGGCCCTCACAGATGACGTCGATGAGATCGGTGCCCCGGGAGACGACCCTGGCCCCGTGAAGCTCGGCGATGAGGCCGTAACGCAGCTGCTCGTGGACGTGACACCGCCGGTCGGCGCGGGCCCGTTCCTCCAGGGAGGAGACGAAGTCCTGGAAGTCATCCCGCTGTTCGTCCTCGGAAGGCGTGCCGAGCCCCATGTTCATGTTCTCCTCGGTGAGGGTTTCGGAAAGCTCGGACATGTTGGCAGGCGTCGTGTCGGCCGGTCCGCCCAGCTCGACGGGGAGCGGGGCCGCGTGTACGACGGTGAGCGACTGGGTGCACCGGGTGATCGCGACGTAGAGCCTGCGCGGTCCCGCCGCTCCCTGACTCGCGATGGCGGCGGGCTCGACCACCACGACGTGGTCGAACTCCAGTCCCTTCGCCAGGGTCGCGGGCAGCACCACCACAGGTGGGGTGGCGTCCTCCGGCACCTCTCCCTGAGCCGCCGTCATCTTTCCGGCTATCTCGTCGAGCAGCGCGGTGCCGTCCGGGACGATCAAAGCGACCGACCGTCCCCGTTCGGGGAGCGCGGCCGTCCGTCCCCGCCCCACGGTCGCCGTGGCGAGGTCCAGCGCCCGCTCGACGGCCTCGTCAACCAGCCGGTCGGCGTCGGTCGGCACGATCCGCAGGGACGTCTCGTCGGCGGCACGCACGGATGTCGGAACGACGGTCGAGGAGGACACGGCCTCGGCCAGCGGCGCCGCGAACCGCATGACCTCGTGCGGGACCCGGTAGCCGACGGTGAGTTCGGCCATGTGCCAGCCGTCGTCACCGCTCAGGATCACGGCCAGCCGCTCCCACACGTCGTACTGCCGGGCCCCGGTCGTCTGGGCGAGATCGCCGAGCACGGTCATGGAGCCGCCGGGGCAGCGACGGGCGAGGGAGCGCGCCTGCATGGGGGTGAGGTCCTGGGCCTCGTCCACGACGATGTGACGGTAGCGCCGAGGGCCGTCTCCGGACAGCAGATGGCGCAGTTCCTCCAGGCAGACCAGGTCGTCGAGCGTCCAGGGCTCCTCGGAGGCTCGGGTCACCCGGGGCCGCACGACGGCCGCCCGCTCCTCTGCGGTCAGCAGGCCCGGAGCGGCTACACCGATCGCCTCCGGGTCGTTCAGCGTCTTACGGAGGATGGTCTCGGCGTTGAGCGCGGGCCATACGGCGTTGATCAGGGAGGCCACCCGGCCGTGCTTCTCGATGCCGGAGCGGAGGGCGCCGTCCGGGCGGCGGCCGGGAAGGGCCTTGGCGTATCTGTGCAGCAGGCGGTCGACGAAGGTGTCGACGAACTTACGGCGGCGGACCAGGTAGGGGCCGCTGGAGTCACGCGCCTCCACGGCGAGCGCCTCGATCTCGGCGGCGGGAAGCGTCAGAGCCGCGCCTTTGTACGGCGTGCTGAAGATGTCCTCCCCGAGGTGGGCTGTCACGGCCTCGGGACGGATGCCGCTCTCGACGACGCGGCGCAGCACCTCGGCCATGCGCTCGTCGGACTTGACCAGGTGCGCCTGCGGAGTGTCCTGGGCGCGGACCTCCCCGTCCCAGAGCTTCGACACCTCCACGGTCGCCACCCCGCGGCTGCCGAGCCTCGGCAGTACCTGGCCGACGTAGCGCAGGAAGCTCCGGTGTGGTCCCACCACGAGGACGTCGTCCGGGGAGAGCCCTCTGTTCGTCGGGTCCAGAAGCCAGACGACACGGTGCAGGCCGACCGCGGTCTTGCCGGTCCCCGGTCCGCCCTGGACGACAAGCACTCCGGGCCGCCCGTCGGAGACCAGCTCCAGCTGGTCGCGCTGGATGGTCTCCACGATGTCGCGCATCAGTCCGTCGCGCGCCCGGTTGAGGTCCGCGAGCAGGAAAGCGTCCGCGTGTCCTCCGGGAGCCTGGCGGGGGCTGGGGATGGCCAGGTTCTCGAAGGCGGTGGCGGCCAGGCCTCCCGGACGAGGCGTCGCCGCCTTCCGTTTCGCCGTGGCCGGCTGGATGTCGTCGAGGTAGTCGGTCACGGTGCGTCCGTCGAGGCGCAGTCTGCGGCGGAGCCGGATCTCGCCGGGGCGGGAGGGGTGTGCCTTCATCCATTTGACCGCCAGATCGTTGGTCCAGCCGATCACGACGAGGTCGCCCTCGGGATCGCGGACCGCACGGCGTCCGATGCGCCACGTTTCCGGTCCCTCCGTGTCGTCGGCGACGTCGACGCGCATGAAGACCAGGGGCTGGTCTCCGAGATCCTCGTACACGCCGAACTCAGGGGGAACGTCCGGCAGGAAGGGGAGGCCCGTGTCGGGATGCTCCGCGCCGCGCGTGCTCCTGACCCGCTCGGCCTCCAGCCGTCTTCGCTCGACACAGTCGTACGCGTGGTCGACGGCGTGCTGTTCCTGGGCGATCACGGTGGCACGCTCGGCGCTGCCCATGTTTCCTCCGGGGTCGGGGCCTGGCGGTGCTGCGGTTGGAGCGGGACTTCTTCAGGCGGGGGCGTGCCTCATGCGACGTCACGGAGAAGGGGCGCTCCGGCCGTAACCCGAGCGGAGGCGGCCCGCGTCACACGAATGGACAGTAGAGCATCTCTTTGAAAATGTGAACTAAGCGCACAGATGATTTTTTGCGTGGACATGAAACAGGAAGTGGCGTACAGTTCCCTCCGCGTCCTCGGGGAACGTTCCCGGGACGATTGACTTTCTGGCCTCCCGACTCCTGCCAGACTGGTTTGACCGCCCTTCGCTGTCCGTGCGATCGCCGGGGAGTGGGGCGTGGGCGGGTGCCGGTGGGAAGCCGTTGACGAGGAGCGAATGGTGACGAGTGCGACGTCCGTGGGACCGGCCATCGGAGACCTGGTCTCGGTCCGTGGGCAGAGCTGGGTGGTCGGTGAGGTTCACACCGGAGGCACCGGCACCCTGGTGAGCCTGCAGAGCGTCGAGGACGGCCGCTACGACGACAGGCTCGACGTCATCTGGGAGATCGAGCCGGGCCGTCGCGTCCTGCCGAGCGGCTCGCTGCCCGACGTCACCCCCGAGGGCTTCGACCCGCCCGAGCGGCTGGCCGCCTTCCTCGACGCGATCCGCTGGTCCGCCGTGACCAGCGCCGACGTCAAGACGCTCCAGGCGCCGTTCCGCTCCGGCGTGGCCATTGAGGACTACCAGCTCGAACCGGTCGCCCGCGCCCTCGACGCGCCCCGCGTGAACCTGCTGCTCGCCGACGACGTCGGCCTCGGCAAGACCATCGAGGCCGGGCTCGTCGCCCAGGAGCTGCTGCTGCGCCAGCGCGCCCGTCGCGTCATGATCGTCTGCCCGGCCGGGCTCACCCTCAAGTGGCGCGACGAGATGGCCGAGAAGTTCGGCCTCGACTTCACCATCGTCGACACCGAGCGCTGTGCGACCGTGCGCCGCACCTACGGCAGCGCCGCCAACCCCTTCAAGATTCACCCCTTGACGATCGTCAGCCTGCCGTGGCTGCGCGGCCAGAAGGCGCAGCGGCTCCTCGACGAGGTGCTCGACCCGTCAGGGCTGGAACGCCGCTTCGACCTGCTCGTCCTCGACGAGGCCCACCACGTCGCCCCCGCCGCGCCCAAGCAGGTCTACGCGGTCGACTCCCAGCAGACCAAGCTGATCCGCCGTCTCGCCCCGCACTTCACCCACCGGCTCTTCCTGTCGGCCACCCCGCACAACGGCTACCAGGCCAGCTTCACCGCGCTGCTGGAGATCCTCGACGACCAGCGCTTCGCCAGAGGCGTCGACCCCGACCAGGCCGCTGTCGGGGAGACCGTGGTGCGCCGTCTCAAGCGGCACATCGTCGGCGCCGACGGCACCAAGCGCTTCCTGGACCGCGCCGCCCACGCCATCCCGGTGCGTTACCCGGACGACGAGCGGGAGATCCACGCCCTGCTCAAGGAGTTCGCCGAGATTCGCCGTTCCCGGCTCAACCGGAGCGTGAAGGGACGCAAGGCCGCCGACCTGGTCACGCTGCTGCTGAAGAAGCGGTTGTTCTCCAGCCCCGCCGCCTTCGCCCACACCGTCGGCGTCTACCTGAGCAACGTCACCTCCGCCTCGCAGACCGTGGCGGACGACGATGAGACTCCGGACTGGATGGAGGACTTCTGGGAGGAGACGGCCACCCTCGACGACGAGCCGCTCGCCGAGGCGGAGGACGACGCAGTCGGCATGGCCGCCCCGCTGCAGGGCGCCGCGACGGAGGAAGAGGTCGCGCTGCTCACCCGCATGCGCGGCTGGGCCCTTGACTACGCCGCCGCCCCCGACGCCAAGGCCCGCGAGCTGATCACCTACCTTCGGGCCGTCTGCCGCCCCGACAGGGACTGGACCAACGAGCGGGTCGTCGTCTTCACCGAGTACCGCGACACCCAGAAGTGGCTGGCCGAGCTGCTCCGCCAGGAGGACCTCGCCGGGGAGCGGCTCGCGATCCTGCACGGCGGCATCGCGGCCGAGGAGCGCGAGCAGCTCAGGGTGGCCTTCCAGACCGACCCCGCCGAGCACCCCGTCCGCGTCCTGCTGGCCACCGACGCCGCCAGCGAGGGTATCGACCTGCAGAACCACTGCCACCGCCTGGTCAACTACGACATTCCGTTCAACCCCAACAAGCTGGAGCAGCGCATCGGCCGCGTCGACCGGTGGGGGCAGAAGAACACCCCGGACATCCGCCACTTCGTCGGCACCGGCTGGGACGGCGCCGTCGACTCCTACGAGGCCGACCTTGAGTTCCTGGCCCGGGTGGCCAGGAAGGTCGCCCAGATGGAGGACGACCTCGGCTCGGTCAACGCCGTGCTGGCCGAGGCCGTGCAGAGGCGGATGCTCAACGACATCCCCGACTACGACGTCGAACGGGCGGGCGGCAGGGGCACGGTTCCCGCCGAGATGAACGTCGGCGAGCAGGTGCGCAGGCTTCGCGCCAACCTCGACGACACCGTGCGCGAGCTGGGCATCACCCCGGCCGGGGTGAGAAGGGTCGTCGACACCGCGCTCGGCCTGGCCCGCCAGCAGCCGCTGCGCGACCACCTCGACGACAAGCACCTCGCCGAGGACCTGTACGACGTGCCGCCGCTCACCGGCTCCTGGGAGCGCGCGACGGCCGGGCTCGCCACCAAACTCAGGAAGAAGGACGAGCCGCCCCGGCAGCGTCCGGTCACCTTCGACGCGAAGGCGACCCTCGCCCCGGACGGCCGGATCCGCGACGACGTGGTCCTCGCCCACCTGGGTCACCCGCTCGTGGCCATGTCCACCCGGCTGCTGCGGGCCGCCGTCTCCAACCCCGAGATCGGCCTGCACCGGGTGACCGCCGTCGTCAGCGACGACCCCGAGCTGGAGACCACGCTCGTTGGGGCGTTCTTCCGCTTCGTCCTGGTCGGCGGCGACGGTGTCCGGCTGCACGAGGAGGTCCTGCACGCCGGAGGCTGGATCCCCGAGAACGGCCGGTTCAAGCGCCTGGAGAACCTCACCACGCTCAGCGGACTGCTGGGCCGGGGGCTCGCCCACGGCACCCCCGCCTCCACCCCGGTACGGCATCGCCTGGCCGGACTCTGGCCGAGGGCCGTCGACGCCGTCGTGCAGTCGATCGACTGGCGCGTCAACGGGAAGGAGCAGAAGCGCGAACAGCTCGCGCGCAAGCTCACCCAGCGCCTGGAGTCCGAGCAGGCCAGGATCAGGGCCAACCTGGAGCGGTTCGAGGCCACGCTCCGCGCCAAGCTCGCCGAGGGAGACGACGAGGACGCCCTGTTCAGCCGCGTCGAGGCGGCCAGGAGCAAGGAAGAACTCGACCAGTACCGCAAGGACCGCAGATCATGGGAGGAACGCTTGTCCCGCCTCGCCGAGGAACGCGACCGCGAGCTTGACACGATCGCGGCCCGCTACCACGACCCGAAGCCGCACCGCTTCCCGGTCGCCGTGGTCTTCGTCGTGCCGAAGCGGGAGGCCGTCCGATGAACCGCCGTTTCCCCCAGAGCCGCGACGCCGGCCACCAGGAGTGGCTGAGCCTCGTCGAGGTGTCGGGCCCGTTCCTCAGCCTGCCCGTCCTCCGCTCCGCCTGGCCCTCACTTGACTCGCTCGACAAACGGCGGCGCGAACGACTCCGGGTCGAGCACGCCACCTGGCAGGCGGGCGGTGACCACCGCGCCTGGATCGGCTACGTTCTGCGCGAGCTGCTGCGCTGGGACGACGCCGTCCACGTCGGCGGCCTTGACGCGCTGACGGTCCAGGTGCCCGAGCACGACACCTCCATCACCCCGTCGTTCGCGCTGGCCGTACCCGGTGAGGAGCCCAAGCCCGACACCATTCGCCTGCTCGGGATGGTGAGCAAGGGACACCCCACGGCGAGGATGCGCACCTCCGGCTGGGCCGCCACCCCCGCCGACCGGATGGCCCAGCTCTGCCGCCACCACGGCGTCGAACTAGGCCTGGTCACCGACGGCCGCTGGTGGACCCTCGTGTGGGCGCCCAGGGGCGGCGTCACCACCACCGCCGTCTTCGACGCGATCCCGTGGCCGGAGGCCGCCGAGCGCGACGTCCTGCGTGCGTTCGTCTCACTGCTCAACGTCGACCGCTTCTTCTCCGTCCCCGAGGGTGAGCGGCTGCCCGCGTTGCTGGCCGCCAGCCTCGACAGCCAGGAGGAGATCACCGAGGCCCTCGGCGTCCAGGTGCGCCAGGCCGTCGAGCTGCTCGTCACCGCGATCGGCCGGGCCGGCGTGCGCGACGACGTCACCGCGCACGACGTCTACCGCGGCGCGGTGGCCGTGATGATGCGCGTCGTCTTCCTGCTGTTCGCCGAGGAACGCAGGCTGCTGCCCGCCGACAACGAGGTCTACGCCGCCTCCTACTCCGCAGGACGGCTCTGCGCCGAGCTGGAACAGCGCGCGATCGAGGGCACCGAGGAGGAGCTGACCCACGGCTACGGCGCCTGGCACCGCCTGCTGGCCGTCTTCGAGGCCGTCTACCGGGGCGTCGACCACCCGCGCCTGACCATGCACCCGCACGACGGCTCGCTGTTCGACCCCGACACCTCCGCGTGGATGCCGCTGACCATCGACGACCGGACCGTCCTGCACATGCTCAGGGCCGTGCAGTACGTCGAGGTCGGCACAGGGAGGAACCGCGAGCGCCGCAAGCTCAGCTTCCGCTCCCTGGACGTCGAGCAGATCGGCTACGTCTACGAGGGCCTGCTGTCGTTCGACGGCCGCCGCGCCGCCGACACCGTCGTGGGTCTCGTCGGCAAGCCGGGCCGGGAGGAGGAGGTCGACCTCGTCGACCTCGAACACCTCGCCGCCGGTTTCGGCGGTACGGCCGACGCCGGGTTCGCCGCCAAGCTCGCCGAGAAGTACAAGGACTCCGGCATCGGCACGGCGGGCGCCCTGACCAAGCGTCTCGCCCCGCTCGACGAGGCGGCCGGGCTGGAGGCGACCCGCAGGCTGCTGGCGGCCACCGACGGCGACGCCGAGCTGACCCGCAGGCTGCTGCCGTTCTTCGGCATCCTCCGGGAGGACCTGCGCGGCCTGCCGGTGGTCATCCTGTCCGGCACGCTGTATGTCACCGAGTCGGCGCTGCGCAAGAACACCGGCACCCACTACACACCGAGGAAGCTCGCCGAGGAGGTCGTCGCCGGGGCGCTGGAGCCGCTGATCTACACGGTAGGCCCGCTCCAGACCGCTGACCGGACCGAGTGGAAGCCGAAGACGTCTCGGGAGATCCTGGCGTTGAAGGTCGCCGACATCGCGATGGGCTCGGCCGCCTTCCTGGTCGCCGCCGCGCGTTACCTGGGTGACGCCCTGGTCGAGGCCTGGTCGCGGGAGGGCGACGAGCGCGCGGTCGCCTACCTTGAGGCCGCCCAGGAGCGTACGGCCGACGCCGACGCCGACCCGCTGGTCATCGAAGCCCGCCGCCAGATCATCGAGCACTGCCTGTACGGCGCCGACATCAACCCCATGGCCGTCGAGATGGCCAAGCTGTCCCTCTGGCTGGTCTCCATGGACCCGGCCAGGCCGTTCACGTTCGTGGACGACCGGCTGGTGGCGGGTGACTCGCTGCTGGGGATCACCTCGCTTGAGCAGCTTGAGTACATGCACATGGACCCGGTGAAGGGCCGGGAGATCCACTCGGGCATCTTCGACTGGACGGCCGGCGTGCGCTCCAAGGTCGCCGAACTGGCCGAGAGCCGCCGGAGAATCGCCGAGATCGAGCTGGGGGACGACCCGATTGCGGCATTGGCCAAGAAGCGGGCGCTGCTGGCCGACGCGGAGGTGGCGTCAGGGCAGTTGCGGTTGTTCGCGGATCTGGCGGTGGGGGCGGCACTGGCTTATGCGGGGAAGGGGGAACGGGGGCTCAGGGCGGGGTCGGAACGGGCGGCGAAGCTGGCGAATGACGTTTATGAGGGGCGGGGGGAAGTTGAGGCTCGGGAGACTCAGAAGAGTTGGCTCGCTACTGATCAGATAGAAGGGAACTTCGACCGGCAGCCGATTCACTGGCCTCTCATCTTCCCTGAAGTCCTCCAGAGATGTGGGTTTGACGCCATTATCGGAAACCCGCCATTTCTGGGAGGGCAAAAGCTCACCGGGACCATGGGAATCTCCTACCGTGAGTATATGGTGGAGGCAATTGGGCGGGGAGCCAGGGGCAGTGCCGATCTTGTTGCTTACTTCGTTCTTCGTGCTCATGAACTGCTGAACGATGGAGGACAGACAGGCCTGATCGCCACTAATACCCTCGCGCAGGGAGACACCCGGGAGGTGGGCCTTGATCGGTTGGTAAAAGGCGGGGTGACGATCAGGCGAGCTGTAAAGAGTAAGCCTTGGCCATCTAAGTCGGCAGTCCTGGAGTATTGTGCAGCGTGGACCAGTCACGCTTTGCTGGGGGAAGGGGCTGAGCGGATTGCAGACGGTCTCGTAGTTCCGATGATCTCCCCCTCTCTCTCCCCTGAGTCTCGGGTTAGCGGTAATCCATACCGTCTTGCTGTAAACGCTGGAAAATCCTTTCAAGGGTCCAATATTCTCGGCTTGGGCTTCACTATGGAGCCTGAAGCTGCGAAATCCTTGATCGAAAGAGATGCTCGGAATGCGAACGTTGTTTTTCCGTACTTAAACGGCCAGGATCTTAATTCTCGTCCCGATTGCTCGGGGAGTCGCTGGGTTATCAACTTCCATGACTGGACAGAGGAAAAGTCCAGTGAATATGTAGAGATATACAATCAAGTGCATCGTCTAGTGAAGCCTGAGCGTGATAAGAATAATCGAGTATCTCGCCGTGATAGATGGTGGCAGTATGCAGAGCGCGCCCCTAACCTATACAAAGGTTTAGTGGATTTGAAGCAGGCTATAGTGATCACGCTGGTGAGCAAGACTGTGATGCCGGTTATCGTACCTACGGGCCAGGTGTTCTCACATGCACTCGGCGTCTTTGCGATGGACGACACGGCGATGCTCTCGTTGCTTTCGAGCGCGCCGCATTACTGGTGGGCGCGTTCACAGGCATCATCGATGAAAGCCGACCTTCGCTATACGCCCTCAGACGTGTTCGAGACGCTACCTTTTCCAGAGCTCACCCAGGAGATGCGTGACCTCGGCAACCAGCTCGATGCCTTCCGTCGGGACCTCATGCTCGCCCGCCAAGCTGGGCTGACCGCGACCTACAACCTCGTCAACGACCCCAAGTGCAAAGACGGGGATATCGTCGAGCTGCGTCGCATTCACAAGGCGATCGACGAGGCAGTCTGTCGGGCGTATGGCTGGGATGATCTGATCGATCAGCTTGACCACGGCCATCACCCCGTGGGCCGGGAAATTCGATACACCGTCGGGCCCGGCGTGCAGCGGGAGCTCGTTGATCGGCTGCTGGAGCTCAACCATGAGCGGTATGCCGAGGAGGTCGCCAAGGGCCTCCACGACAAGGGGGCGAAGAAGGGGGCTCGTGTCGTCCGTTCCACCGCGAAGAAGAGCACGCAGGCCAAGAGTGGGGACGACTCCGCGAACGCGCTCTTCTAAGGGCCGCGCCATGCCGTATTGAGCCATGGTGAGCCGGATTGGGGAAGGCCGACTCACCATGGGGTTTGTGGGAGCGGTTCGAGAAGGCCCGTCGGGGGAGTGAAGGCGGCTATCGGACCAGGCCGAACAGGAGGGCGGTCCACATGGCGTCCGCTTCGGCGATCGGCCAGCGGTCGCTCTCCGCGATGGATGGGCCGCCCACCGTACGTCTCGTGCGGCGGATGAAGCGCAGGCCGCCCGCCTGGCACAGTTCGTAGAAGACCGTCTCGCAGTCACAGGTCCACTGGACGGCCCTGGCCTTCTCTCGTGTTCTTGGAGCGCTCCAGATCAATGGCTCGTAGTGGGAGCGCGGGGAGGCGACGTGGGGGCTCAGGCAACGGGGTGGGTACTCCCACTGGATCATCGTGTCTCACTCGCCCGTCGGCCGAAACCCGCAGGAAGCCGCCGACCCGGCGGAACCAGTTGGAACCAGACCACCCGACCGGCCGGGATCTCGTGCCAGCCCCAGGCGGAGGCGATCTCCTGGACCAGCCACAGACCACGTCCGCCGCCGCTGCCAGCGTCGATCTCCGAGCAGAGACGGGGGTGGCGATCGGCTGATCCGCCGTCGGTGACGTCGATGTGGACCGTTCCATCATGCGCGGCGACGGACACCGTCACCCGTCCGCCGGGGTGGCCCGAGTGGGAGTGACGGACCGCGTTGGCGACGAGTTCGGTGACGAGAAGGAGCGCGTCGTCGTTGTCCGTGTGGCCGATGGAGTCCAGCAACTCGCGGACGTGGCGCCGCGCGGCGGGGACGGAGGAGATCTCCCCCGGGAGAGCGACCTGTCCGAGCATCCCCAGTGTCTTCATGGTGTGACACCCTTCCCGATCTTCCCGAGGGCGGCCCGAATGTGATCGACGACCTGGGGCGCCTGGTTGTCGCGCCGACGCCAGGCGAACACCGAGACGCGGCCTCGGCAGAGTGCCATGCCCCTGGACCTCGACGGCACGAAGATCTCCAGACTCGCCCGCCGCCCGCGCGGAAGCCTGACCGTGGCGTCAAGCCCCAGCTCACCCAACTCCCACGCCAGTTCTACAAGGCGAACCTTCCACCTCTGGTGGTCACGCACTTCCGTCCTCCCTGACTTCTACCGAGGTCCTGACTCTGACCGAACATCTGCCCATCACTCTCAATGAGAGATCCATCACTGTGTGTGCTCAGTCTGTATGATCGAAGAGCTCCCAGCAAGAAGAATCGAAATGAACATCGTGCACGTTGATGAGGGGCGGCCGGTGAGGCAGACTGCGATGGGTCAACTACGGAGAGGAGTGGCGTGGGTGCAGAGCGGGGTCCGTCAGTTCGCAGACGTCGTCTGGCGGCGGAGTTGCAGCGCCTTCGCAGAGAAGCAGGACTGACACGCGACCAGGTCGCTGATCATGCCGGATGCTCGCCCGTCACCGTCACTCGGGTCGAATCCGCCACGAGCGCTGCCAGCGTCGCGCTCGTGGCCATGATGCTCGATCTCTACGGTCTTGTTGGCGAGCGCCGGGAGGCGCTGCTTCAACTTGCGCGCGATGCGCGCAAGAGAGGGTGGTGGTACAAGGTCTCTGAGGCGATCCCGGAATGGGTGCAGAGCTACGTCGGCTTGGAAGAGGAGGCGACGACCTTTCAGGAGTATCAGCCGGAGTTCGTCCCTGGTCTGCTCCAAGCCGAAGGCTACGCGCGAGCTGTGATGAGATCCGCCCCTGTTCTGCCTCCCGAGTCGGAACTGGAACGCCGCCTGTCGATTCGTATGGAGCGACAGCAGCGAGTGCTTGAGCGGGCGCATCCACCCGAGATGTGGTTCATCCTCAATGAGGCGGTCATCCGCCGTCCAGTTGGGGGAGCGGAGGCGGTGCGAGAGCAACTTGAGTTGCTGATCCGGCTCTCCGAGCTGAACCACATCACCCTGCAGATCTTGCCTTTTGCCGCTGGTGTTCATCCGGCCATGGACGGCGGGTTCACGATTTTGAGCTTCCCGAAACCCGCTGATCCTGACACCGTCTACGTGGAGTATTGGCAGGGAAGTGTCTATTTGGAAGATAGATCCGAAGTGGGCGCGTACGTCTTACTCTTCAACCACCTGCGTGCGCGAGCTCTTGGACCAGATCAGACTCGTAGCCTGATCGCGCAGGCTGTGCAGCAGATATGACTGGATGGAGCGGAACAGCCATGATGGGTTTTTCCTCCGTGCTCTGGCGTAAGTCCAGCCTCAGCAATGCCAATGGCGGACAGTGTGTTGAGGTCGGTGTCTGGCACAAGAGTTCCCTCAGCGGAAACGGTCCAGACTGCGTTGAAGTCGCGACCGTCGACGCCACCCAGGAGCAGGAAGGGGCAGCCGCTGACCGGCTCTTCCTGGTCCGTGACTCCAAGGACTCCGACAGTCCGGTGCTGGCCTTCACCCCTCCTGAGTGGGCCGGGTTCCTCGATGTCATCAAGGGCGGCGGCCTCGACGATCTGGTTGTGCCTCCTGAGGTCTGATCCGGTGCGGTGACAGAGAGGGCTCATCGGGCTGGAGGCCGTTCCTCAGCGCCGGCCCCCTCTCGCCTCGCCGCCCGCCGTACCGGCGCCTGGATGACCCCGCATGTGGTGAGGGCGGGCGCCAGGCGCCCATGAAGACGGTGCCGGATGCCTGTGGAGAGGGTGAGGGCAAGCGTCGGACGAGGGCGAACACCCGGTGGATCCGGACATGGCGCCCGCAGGCGGTCGTCGCGTCGGTACGGCGAAAGCCATGATCCTTCATCTCCCCACCCGTCACGCCGGTCGGACAGGCGGTGCCCGGCTTGCCGGTCCTGAGCGTCAGTGTTGGGCGGCGGAAGGTGGGACCTTCTCCGGGACGGCGCGGAGCTCGTCCTCAAGTGTGTCGAGGAGTGCCCTGGCGGCCTGGCGGAGCCGTGCGCGGCGGGCGGTGAGATCCTCGGCGAACGTCCGGGCCTTCGGCCCCGTCCACACCGGCTGGCCGGTGAACTGTCCGTGGGCTGGGTCGAGCGCGGCCTCCAGAATGGCGATCCGTGCCCTGACCTCAACCAATGTCTGTTCCAACACCTGACGTCGCGGGTTGGGCACCAGATCTGTCATATATCCCTCTTCGGATGCCGATACACCGGACGGATCTATTGGACATTATTGGATCTACAACACATCGGCCAGCCCCGGAGGAATTTCATGGGACGTTCTGTACGGCTCGGCGTCGCGGCTTGCGCGGTGACGTTGCTGACGGTGGCCGGCTGCGGCGACAGCGGCCCCACGGCGGCTGAAGCAGGCGAGACCCTCAAAGCGCACATCACCGAGCTGATGAAGGAACGTCACGCTTTGGATGTCCAGATCACCGATCCGGGTGGACGTGATATCCCTTGCGGTGAGGGCAAGGCGAAGCGGACCTTCGCAGCCATCGGTAAGGATTCGGCGGAGCAACGTGAGCCGGACAGCCTCAATGATCTCCTGCTTGGGGCGCTCTCCCGGGTGGCAAACTATCGGATCGCCGAGGATCCCGGAAGAGGTCCTATCCGGCTCGCCAGCGATAAATACAAGACAGTGATCATCTTGGAGTCGCCGAGAAACGGACAGTACGGTGTCCGGGGCGAAACCGAGTGTCTCCCCAATTCCTGAGTTAACTGTCGAAAGCTAAGCCTCGCTCTCTCCCTCGTTTGTTGCGGCTCTCGAATCGGTCTGCCATGGCGCCGGACAGGTCTCCTAGAGAGAGCTCGTCCTTGCTCCCCATCCCATTGGCGGCTATCCACCTCTCGAAGGCCTCAAGCCCCTTGTTCCCCTGCTTGATCAGCTCGGAGAACGGTTTGAGGTCGCCGTTCGCGTCGGCGACGGCCACGCCGGGCGGACAGGCGGCTTGAAACTCGGTGGGTGTCACTTTCGGCTTGAAACCGTTGGCCATGAGGATCTGGGCGTAGGCGTGCTGGCGGCCGAGGGTCTCGATAGCGTCTTTCTTGTCGGCCCGGTCCACCCGGGTCTCCTCTTCGCCGAAGATGTCGTTGGCGGTGTCGTAGGTGGAGAGGGAGAAGCCCACCAGGGTCCAGAAGTACGAAGCCGCGACGGTCGGAGAGAGGTAGAGGCCCGCCGCTCCAACAGCCGTGTCACGCAGATACTTGAGCGCGTCGGCCTGCTGCTTGTCGAGCTTGTCCAGGTTGCCCTGCACCTTCTCGACGGCCGCCAACTCGAAACCACGGACGTTACCCAGAGCGGTGAACACCCGGTCCATGTGCTCGACGTCCCCGGTCCGCCGCGTCTTCGCCGAGGCGTCGGCGATCACCTTCTCGGAGAACCGTCCCATCCCCTCGTCGAACGGAGCGAGGTTCTCGGTCGAGTCGGCGAAGGTTTTCAGGAAACGGTAGGTGTCCTTCGGGCTCAGGGTGAACGTCGACGTTGTGCCGAACGTCGAGGTCGAGGGCTTCAGCGTGCTGTCCTCGGTCATGTTCGCGTCACCGATGTTCGCGCCCTCGGTGATCTCGGTGGCGTACGCGCCGGCGATCTCGGCCAGGTGCTTACGGACCCCCTCGCCGAGTTTGAGGTCGTCGAAGGTCGTCATCACGGTGAAGGCGAGCGCCGCTGACTCCTCGCTGTGCTTACCGTCCTCCTCGTCATAGACCCCGGCGGCCGCGGCGAGCATCCGGCCGAAGGCGTCGGAGCCGGCCGCCGAAGAGACGTACTTGCCTCCGGCGTGGTCGTTGAGGTTCTTCAGGAGCGTCTTCAGCTTCGACTGGTCCTTGGCGTACGGCCCGACCAGCGCTGTGATCGTCTGACGTGCGGCGGCAGGGTTGTTTCCCAGAGCGTAGAGAAGCCCGGGGTTCGCCTTGCCGGTCGCCGACAGGCCGTGGGCCAGTACCGTGCCGGACAGCCATTCGGCGGGAAACCTGCCCGAGCTCAGCAGGAGGCTCGCCCCGAATCGGTCCTCGCCTGACTGGCCTGGATTCCGTACCGCGTCCTTGATCTTCGCGAACCCGGGGACCTGTGAGCCTCCTGAGACGGCGGTGCCGAAGGCTTGGCTCACCGTACGGAGTACCTCGTCGTCGGAACGGGGTGGGCCAAGGGTCGCCTGGAAGTGGGGAGTGTCGATGTTCTTGCGCAGCAGGACCGGGAGTCCCAGAGTCCCCTTCACGCCGAGGGCGGCGAAGAAGGCGGCGGTGTAATCGGAGTCGTTCTTGTGGGCCTCCAGCTGTTTGATGATCTTCTCGTACTCCTCGGACGAGGTGCGCCCGAACCAGGGGACGTCGACCGGTTCGGCGGCCAGCAACTGTTTGGCCAGATCCGTTCCCTGTTTGCGGGCCTCCGCGGGGGAGAGGATCTTCCCCTCGTCATAGGCGACGAGCCGAGAACCCGGCAGCCATGACAGCTTGTCGGCGGCCTGGATCGTCTCCCCGCGTTTGCGTAACCCTGGCAGCTCGCCGTCGACCCAGCCCTCGATCTCCTTGATCGGCCGCAGTCCCACCGCCGACACCTCGGCCCTCGCCAGCAACTGCCGGATCCGCTCGGACTGCTCGCCGATCACGTCGCGGCCACGTTCCAACGCGCCGATGAAGCCCTGCATCAGCTCGGGGTCGATCCCGCTGAAGTCCGGTGACAGAGGCCCCGCTCCCGACGTCATCGACTTCACCGTACCCTCTCGCCCTATATGCAGTTATTTCACTCTAACCACGCAATAGAGGTGCCGAGTGCTGAATGCGAGGTTATGTGCAACACGGTGGCGATCGTCGACCAGACCGTGACTTATTTGATGAGGTGGCGATAGCAAATAAGCGCTGCGGCGATGGCAACGAAGGCTGCGGAGCGGTCTACTCGGCATTTGTAGCAGCGACGGCAGTTGGACAGCCAGGAGACGGTTTCGACGATCCGGCGGTGCCGGCCAAGTCGGTGGGCGGACTCGACGCCCCAGCGGGCGATGCGCGCGACGATGCCGCGGCTGCGCAGTCTTCAACCCCGGTCGTGCCTCAGCACTCATGCTGCTCGGGGCCGTAACCGCGGCATTCCATCGTGAAAGGTACTCGCCGCTCAATACCAATCGAGAGTTCAGCATCAAATCCTCTTAAAACCTGTCCGCCATGGTGATTGAGGCATGCGATCACCATGGCGGCCCCTGGAAGCGGGTTCTTAGATTCGTGAAGGATTCACCCGGCGAGCCGGTTCGGCGGGCACGTTGTCTCTAGCCTGGTTGTTGAGATCTCATCCGGAGAAACCATGAAGCTTGAGACGGTCGATCAGTTCGTCCATGTTCTTGGGCTCCAGCCATCCCGATCGCGCTCCCGCGACGTCCAGCGGTTCGATTCCGCCGACGAGTGTCTGGACACCGGCCTTGTTCTGCTGCGCAAGTCCCTGCTCCTCGAACACGAGGCCCTGAGGAGGGGGGCTGGTGAGAATGGCGTTCTCGGGGAGGGGTGCCCCCGGCTTCACGACGGCTCCGTCGTACGGGAGGTGCTCGTTCACGAAAACCGTAGCCCTGGTGCCGGAGGGAATGGACTTCTCGAAGTCCTCTGGAGACTTCCTGGGCAGCCACTCCTCCGGTTTTTTCGACTCGTCCCGGACGACAGCGCCTCGGTACAGGTCAACAAGGATCACCGAATCGTTTTTGATTTTCCCTTCCCTGAGCCCCTTCAGGGGCTGAGTGACCTTTATTCTGAGGAAAATCCGGTGTTCGAGAGGTCCGTTGGGATAGGAGGCCAGAGCGGGGCCTTCCTGCCAGCCGTCCACGACACCCGCAGCGACAATCGACTGAACCCCGGCCAGCGCCTCCGGCGAGGGTAAGGCCTGGAAGTCGGCTTCCATGATCCGAAGGGCTGATACGTCAAGAGTTTCGCGCCTCTCCTGGGAAGCCTGGGCTGCGGAGATGCCACCGGTGGCCTCCTTCTCCGCACAGCCGCTCAGGCCAAGGGCCGAAACAATGGCGAGGACAGCGACAGACCGCTTCACTGACTGAGTCCTTTCCAAATCAGGGCCACCATGAGTTCGCGTGACTGATGTGGTGACTGTTGTATTGCCATATCCATGATCCGGTAGGATTGCTGGCGTATTTGACATCTCCGCTGGTCATGCAGTCCAGCACGCCTCCGGGCGGGATGGCCGGGGGGCTGGCAAGGGCCGAATAATGATCGAATCCGGCTGTGTGTCCCAACTCGTGACACACCGTCTTAATATACTGATGATGCGGGTACTGTGAGGCCTCGATGGTGCTGGCTGCTATGGTCACCTTTCGCTGGTCGCAGTGAGTACTGTTGGACGCCGTCTCCACGAAACAGGGGGCGGTTCCGAACGCCCCGTTCAGGTTTCCCTGGATCCACATGACGTCGGTCGCCGGGTCGCCGTCTTGATTTGAATTCTGTGAGTCGCATGTGGCATGTTGAGGGACTCCGGGAATGGTGGTCGAGGTGTAGAGATTGTCCATCGCCCCCGGGATGTAGGACTTGAGTGTCGAGCTGACCGATGAGTGATAGCACCAGCTGTGCGTGCTCTTGTCGGGATACATTCCATCGAATGGCCAGGTGTTGGCAAGAAGTGACGTAGGCGTCACGACCGATGCCACCGCGACAGCCATCGCGGAGAGTGCTGAGACGACAATGAAGCGCCACTTACCGGTAATCATTTTCGCCTTTCTGGTGATGACTGAGAGAGGCCCTTACCCTCCTTTGGCTTTGGCCCTCGTGATCTCCTTGAGAAGATCATCTGCACGGATGGCATGACATTCAAGTGTTGACATTTCTTGTCATCTATCATACGGATGGTTCGAAGTTGGACGGCTACTCGGAGTTATTTTCGAGCGACTTTCGACTGAGGGTGGAGACTTCCATCCGGAAGTCTCTGAGAAATGACGTCCAGGTGACTTTTCATGCCGGTCGTCGATCGTCAGCGAGAAGGTATCGGTGTTCGACGGACGCTTCGGGCGGCAGCCTGACCGTCCCCTGAAGCGCGAAGTCATAACGACTTGAAGGCTTGACCGGTCAGGGCTGTAGAAGTCGGGCGCGTGGCGTCGTGGCCCTGACGTGCTTTGATAACCGGCGTGCGCGAGGCGCATCGAGTACGGCAGTCCTCCAGAGGACGGCGGATCAGCATCCGCAGAAGTGGTGCTCCACACAGTACTGAGAGTGAAGCTGGAGGTTGCTCCGAACTGGAGATCGTGAGGCCGCTCGGGTGCTTTACGCGGGCCAGGTCCGCTTGATCCAGGTGGTGACCTCGTTGCCGTCGCGGTGGGCGGCTCGATGAGCGGGGTAACGCCCGGCAGACGGGCGACCTGCGGCGGTGAGATCTTTCCGGCGAACATGTTCGCGGCCTGGAGCCGCAGCGCTTCACGCCGATCTTGTTCCGGCGCGGACAGTCCTCCGCTTCTGTCGAAGTACCGCAGGCTTCCAGGCCGCTATCGAGGGCAAACAGCCGCTGTTGGGCACCCGCTCTCGATCACGTTCACATTTCTGGATCAGTACGTGTGCTCCGGCCACCAGGTCGTCAGTGGTCAGAGGCGTAATAGGCGAATCGCCAGGACGGTTCCGTCCTCGTGGACAGAGACGGGACCTCCCCATTCCTCGTCCCATACCTGCTCGGGCCAGGTCCCACGTCTGTCGTATATCTCTCTGCGGTACTGCTCGACTCCTCCCGGCAGCGGCTTGTCGTTCCTGCCTCTGGGGGAGAGGAGAGTGAACAGATCCTCCGCTACTCCGGAGAACGCCTCCACACGCTTGTCGTTCAACCGGAAGACGTGGTCCGTGCCGACGAACGGGATGTCGAACAGTACATGACCCGCGTCCTTGACACTTCCTGTCGTAGGGTGCGCGAAACCGGTGGCATAGCGATCACGCCCCTGGCGTTTGGTCAGATACTGGGCGGTGGTGCCACCGTCGCCGGCGAATGCCGCCACTCCGGCCGTGGCCGTCCGTGCCAGGACGTGATGGAACCAGGGGTAGTGCTGGAGCTGGACGTGAAACCCAGGTTCGGAATCCGGGACCTTGCTCCCTGTGAGGGGAGGCTGGATTCCCGGCATGAGGTTCAAGTCCCTGGCGACGTCGTCCAGGTTCTCCAGCGGGTGCTTGGGTGAAGGAGACAACCAGCCACCCTCTCCAGAGGCGTGGAGGCAGTGGGTCGTGACGGGACCCTCCGCTGAGAACTCCGTACTGAAGACGAGACAGGGGGTCCGGCCCCATGTTCCGATGTGCACGGCCTCCGCATAGGCCGAGCACGCCGCGAGCTGCCTATAGGAAGAATTAGGCCCTCGCCCGTGGTTCCCCTTGACCGCCATCGGAAAGACTCGCGACGGTTCACCTGGCTTCCAGACCTCTGCGAAGAAGTCAGGCTGGTACGGATAGCCGGATGATCTCTTTGGCCATCCCGCACGGATGACGACGTCTGCGCTGACGATCGATACGAAATGATCCGGGTAGCGCTTTCCGAGAATTTTCCTGGCCAGCGCCAGGGCGAGCCCCTGCGCCAGCTCGTGTGACTGGAGCTTCTTGTAGTTCCGGGCTATGCCCTTGCCTTCGCCGGACAATCGTATGTATGCATCGGGGGCTGCGGTCAGCGCCTGGCAGTATTTAAGGCTTCCCCAGTGTTCCGCAAGGCCGCGACCGGCGCCTTGACGTGACAAGGAGAGAGCCTGGGCGAGATTGTGTAGCAGATGCCACGGAGTCAGTCGAAGTGACTTCCCGACCTCAGAACCCGGAAGGGCAGAAAGACCGCCCTTCCGACGTAGTTGCCGCCCTCCTTTCTCTTTCCGTTTTCGGTCTTCTTTTGCCGCGGTCTTTTCCACGCTGCCGACCAGTGCCGCACTTGAGTGAACCGCTATGTTCGATGGCTTCGCCAACTCCTTGAGCACGTCCTGCGTGGACTTTCTTGTCGGCTTCAACCTCACCCCTTCCGTAGGTGCGGCCGGTGCGCACCACCATGAGCTTGCCACCGAAGGGCGAAAGATCCTCTAACCGGATGGGGAGTGTTCTTTTACCTTGACATCGATTGTTCTGGAGGCATCCTAAGGTCCCATGTAAAGCTGATCACGGATTCATGATCTCTCGTCGATTCGCCACGAGCCCAGGCTCTAGGGATCGGATAATGACTTCGATCTCTCCGCACGGTCACAACCATGGAATTCGCGTCAGCGGCGAGCCCGGCATTCTCCTGCTCCACTTCCCCGCTCTTCGACGTGGTTCGTGATTCCTGTGACCTACCCGGGAGGCCGGGTTCGGCTGATGCAAGGAGCTCGGCGATCCCTGCTTCGGTGTCTCGTTTGATAGTTTTTGGTGTTTTATTTAATGAATTTACCGAACTGTTCGAACGTGCAAAGGGTGGTCCTGGGCGCCCGTGCCATCAGGAGGGGCCGTCGACAGGTTCAGGCCGTATCGTGTTTTGCTCTTTCATCTCCAGGTCATGGCCTTCACCATCCGGAACGAAAGATTTGACTTTCCAACCGGACAGGTGGGCGAGACGGTGACGTTCATCGCGTTCGACAAAGAATCGAATCGGTGAGGCGAAGATCGTGTAACGCCTGACAGGGCGAGAGAGATTTGTGATGATGGGGGCACGAGAGAGCGGCATACGGAATGCGGGAAGGAGAAGCAGTGGTCTACGATCCGAAACTGGCCGCGGCGCTCTCCGGGGCCACGCTTCGCCAGCTCTCACATTGGCGCAATACCGGTGCCAGGCGTGGAGCGGTGCTGATTCCCGAAGTCTCCAGCAGGCGTCCTGTCCTGTACTCCTTCCGTGATGTGGTCGCGTTGCGGACCTGCGTCAAGCTGCGGAACGACGCGTCGCTACAGAAGATCAGGCGAGCGCTCGACACGCTCCGCGACGACCTGAAGGAGCGGGAGCACCTGTCGAGCTACAAACTGGTCGCCGACGCGGGAACCATCTACTTGGCGGCCTCTGACCAGGCCGTCGATCTGGTGCGGAGGAAGGCCAACGTGGTCATCCACCAGATGGTGGACGTTCTGCAGCCCTTCTACCGAGACGGCAGACACATCCCGTCGTTGCTACAGCCTCGCCCCCATGTGACGGTGGATCCGGCGGTTCGCGGGGGAGTGCCGGTGATCGAAGGCACTCGCGTGCCTTACAACGAGGTCGCCGCCCTGCTCCGAGACGGGGTTCCAGCGGAACGGATCTCCGATTACTACCCGAGCGTCACGGCCACCGCGGCCCTGGACGCCGCTGACTTCGCTGAATACGTCGACAGTTACGACCCCGATCCCCCCAGGGAGTCGCGTGAGGCTGCTGCTGGATGAGAACGTCTCCAGACCTCTCCACCAGGCCATCAAGGCCTTCATCCTGAATCATGAGATCGTTCACCTGCTCGACCTCGACCGCTGGTCTGGGACCAAGGACGAGAGCCTCTACCCTCGTGCGGCGGATGAGGGATTTCACGCCGTTCTGACGAACGACGCCCGGCAGATGCAGCGTTCCAGGGAGGTCGCGGCGATCGCGGCTTCCGGGCTGCACCGGATCGAGTATCCCCACCGGCATCCAGGGCTGGCCGGAGTAGGGCTCGCGATTGCCACGGTCGCCGCCGGTCTTCCCGTCGCCTTGGAGCTTCTCACCGAAGCGGAGGGGCAGCGTCCGGTAATCCTGCGAGGCATCGATCCGATGCCTGCCAGCCGTCTACGCGTCGTGGACCCGGCCGTCTCTCCGCCCAAATACTGGCCGGACTCGGCGTGACCTGACGTGCTCTGGCCGTGGGCGGGTCCGAGTTCGGCTTCCGGAACGACGATCCGCGACGCCGTCGGTTCTTTTGTGCGATTTTCCCGCCGGGACCCGAGAGGTTCGTATTATTTTCAGCGTGCATCCCGCCGGTGGTTCCGCCTCCTATCATCACCGCGACACCGGCGGGCGTATTCCCGACCGGCCTTCCTGGCGGGGTTTTCCCCTCAGCCTGGTCTGGGCGCTGGCGCCGCTGTACACCTGCGGATTCGCGACGCCCTTCATCGTCGGGCACGCCGCACTTCGTCTGAAAAACCGGAACCTGAGCTTCGCGACCGGTGCCTACGGCCTACTGCTGATGGCCTATTGCACGATCGCCATCACTTTCAGTGACAACAATCCGGCGACCCAGGATCCTCACGTCAACACGGCCGCGACGATCTGGATGCTCACAGGCTGGCTAGGCGGCACGATACACACGCTTGTGCTCCGGTCGGTGGTCTTCGGGCCTCGACCGCCAAGGCATGCGCCCTCGGTGGTGCGGCGGCACCACCCCATGCCACCGGTATACCAGGCTCCGCCCGCTGCAAGTTCGTACCAGGCTCCGCCTGCCGCGCCGCCGTACCGGCCTCCCACCGTTTCGTATCAGACTCCGCGGGCTTCTCCGTCGTACCGGTCTCCCACCAGCCCCTACCAAGCACCGTCAGTTCCTCCGACGCCTTCCTCACCCTCGGTGAACGGCATGGTGGATGGGGCCATCTTCCGCTCCCTCGGCATGGTTGGGCCGTACCCCCTGATTAGGAAGCTCGGTGAGGGAGGCCAGGGGACGGTCTACCTCGCGCAGGGGCTGGACGGGCAGCAGGTGGTGATCAAGGTGATGCACAATCGGATCGTGGGCGGCGCGGCCGAACGCGAGAACTTCGTCAGGGAGGCCGCGATGGCCCGGCGGGTGCGTCCCTTCGCCACGGCGAGAGTGATCGACGCCGACGTCGCCGGAGACCTGGCCTACATCGTCAGCGAGTACGTCCCCGGCCCCTCCCTGGACCGACTGGTCAGGGAGAAGGGGCCACGGGACGGCGACAGTCTGACCCGGCTGGCCGTCGGGACGGCGGCGGCGCTCAAGGGCATCCACACCGCAGGAATCGTGCATCGGGATTTCAAACCGGCCAACGTCCTGCTTGGCCCGGACGGTCCTCGCGTGATCGACTTCGGGATCGCCAGGGCGCTGGACCAGATCACGATGACCTCCGGCGTTCTCAAGGGCACTCCGGCCTACATGTCTCCCGAGCAGATCTCCGGTGAGCCGGTCGGGCCGGCGTCCGACCTATTCAGTTGGGGTGCGACCATGCTTTTCGGCGCAACGGGTAAGCACGTCTTCGACGCCTCCTCCCTGCCTGCGGTCTACAAGATGATCGTCAACCATCACCCAGATCTGTCCGTGCTGCCTGTGGCGCTCCGAGCGCTGGTGGCCGACTGTCTGGCCAAGGACCCCCGGGAACGGCCGACGGCCGCCGAGGTGATGCTGGGGATCACCGGCTGAGGGGCTCTCCCCGAAACGGTCACCAGCCGATCCGGGACACCGCCCCGGCGTACAGATGGATCGGTCTCGGCGCGCGGTCGATCACGCCGGGCAGCGGTGGCAGCTTTTGGACGAACGGCAGCAGCCGGTGGAAGACCTCGTTGGCTCGTTGTGGACGCCGGCCAGGATCCTCATCGAGCAGGGCCGTCACCAGGG
This sequence comes from Streptosporangium sp. NPDC049376, assembly GCF_044466505.1. Lineage (NCBI taxonomy): Bacteria > Bacillati > Actinomycetota > Actinomycetes > Streptosporangiales > Streptosporangiaceae > Streptosporangium > Streptosporangium sp. NPDC049376. The sequence continues at coordinate 186,231 of NZ_JBITMT010000005.1, forward strand.
CGTCGAGTTCCCGAGGCGCCGAGGTCTCCAGCAGCGCCGCGGGATATGGGGTAGGGAAGAGATGTCCGCCGGTCGTCGTGTGGAAGACCTGTCCGGTGAGCATCTCGTACAGGATGCAGCCAACGGAATACAGGTCGGTCAGCGCGTTGGTTTTGCCGCCATAGGCCTGCTCGGGAGCCATGTACCGGTCGGTTCCAGGGGCCCCGAGTGTTCCGGTGATCACTGAGAATTCGGGTGAGCCCGGTACGGCCGCGACGCCGAAGTCCAGCAGGACGAGGGTCGCGTCGCGGCGGAGCATGAGGTTGCCCGGCTTCAGATCACGATGAACGAGTGAATGGTCGTGCGCCGCCGCCAGCGCGGCGCAGAGCTGCGCGCCGATCAGGGCCGTCCATGCCACGGGAAGCGTGTCGTGCGCGTCGAGCACATCCGTGAGGGTCCAGCCGTCGATGAACTCCATGACGAGGAAGAGCCCATGCTCGTCCTCCCCGAAGTCGTAGACGACAGGCACGCCGGGATGGCGGAGCAACGCCATGATCCGCGCTTCACGCTTGAAACGCCGGACGAACTCCTCGGTGATCCTGTCCTGTCGGACACGCTTGAGGGCCACCTGGCGGTTCAGGCGGACGTCGACGCCCTCCCACAGCTCTCCCATGCCCCCACGACCTATCAGCCGACGCAGTTCATAACGCTGTGCGACCACCATGGAATCCTCGGCCTCTTTTCACCATGGAACCCGGCTCCCCTGCGGGGTTCTCCATTCGAAGTATGCTGATCTATGCCTCACAAAGGGGTGCGGCGATCAAGAACATATGTTCAGATGTATTGGCCGTGCAAAGTGAAAGCAAAGCTGCTTGCGGCTAGCATGGTTTTTCGAGGATGTTTCCGGTGAGCCGCGCATTGTTCGTGGCGGCCAGACGGGAGGCCTCGTCGAAGTCGGCGGCGCACACGAATCCTCGGCGTGTGGTGGAGTATGGCTCCGACACCCAACGCCCCGGGTTCGCCAAACAGGCGGCTTCGCTGTAGCCGATGGCGGAGCACGCCGGGCTGTTGATGTGGACCTGTCTTGTCCGGATCGTGGTCCACTCGGTCTCGTAGGCGATGTCGGCGCCGGTGGCGCCGCCGCCGGTGGCGGTGTCCGAATCGTCGGTGACGGCGGAGTTTTTAGTGATGGCTGGGCTGTCCTCGCTGCTCCATATGAGAGGTCGAAAAAGGAACAGCCCGATCGCAAGGATCGCTGCTCCGGTTGCCGCTCCGGCCAGTACCGCGCCGCGTAGTGAGACCTTCTCAGTCTTTTTCGCCTGGTCTTCTCGACCTTCAGGGGGAATGGCAGGGCTGGTTGCGGATTCCGTGACTCGTGGGACACTTTCTGGAACGATCCACCAGTTCCAGTACGGCGGAGCCGGTGGCCAGTCCTCCTCAGGGCCTCCCCAGGCTTCCGTCGGCTCCCAGTCGTCCAGGACAGGTGGCCAGCCTGGTGGGGGATTGAACTGCCACGTGGGGCCGGGACGAGGGGGAATCCGCATGAAAAACCCTGCCGATCAAGAAGTCGGGAGATCAATCAGGACGCGATTATCCTCATGACGACAATCCCTGTCCATCGGATGCGCGGCCACCGGGCGGAGATCCGCATCCCTGTCATCCGGTGCTGACCGTTCAAGATGTGAACGACCTCCTCCAGATCATCCGCGTACCCTTGAAGCGAGCACCCTTGAACATCCCCCCATGTCCTGGCGAGAACTGGCGGTTCAACGCCCCTCCCGGTTGGCCGACTCCTCCAGAAGGTTGGGTTCCCAGCGTGGCCTGGGGAGGGCCGGAAGACGACTGGCCCTCGGCGCCGCCGTACTGGCGCTGGTGGGTTCGGGCGGACGGTGGCCCTGCGGCACCTCCGGCGATTCCGGAACCCGATGAGCCGAAAGGGCTGACATTTCGAGGCCGCAGGGCTGCAGCGGTCTCCATTCTGCTCGCAGCAGGGTTGGCCGCGACGCTTGCCGGAGTTTCGGTTTACCTCTCCCAGCGGGAGCGGCCCCAGGAACGACTCGTGGCCGAGGCGCGAGAGGCACCGGCACCGTCCGCTTCCTCGGTGTTCGTGGAAACAACCCCTCCGACGCCCTCCCCAACGTCGGTGGCTCATGAGCAGGCCGTAACCGTCGACGAGATCCTCGCCCTGAGCGAACCCAGCCGAGGGGCTCTGCGCCGCGGTATCGGGCAGGTCCTCGCGTGCACCGAGGCCGAACAGGGCATCAGGACCATTCGTCAGGTCACCCATGAGCGAAAGGAGCAGCTTGAACGGGCTGAAGGCCTTGCGCTCGACGCTCTCGACGGCGGCGACGAGTTGAAGTCGACGCTCATGAACGCGCTCTCGGCCTCCCACCGCGCCGATAAGTCGTACCTCAAGTGGGCCAAGCGTTTCGAAGCCGGCGGATGCCAAGGCGCGACGGTCGGTGATCCGCTCTATGACGCCGGAAACGCCGCATCGGCTACAGCCTCCAGGGCCAAAGCCGAATTCGTGGCTCTCTGGAACTCGATCGCCCGTCGTGAAGGTCTTCCCACGCGTTCCTCGGACGAGATCTGACACCTCGACGCACCACCACCATCCAAGATGATCCTTTCGGGTCACCCGGACGCGGGAGGAAGGAGCTTGGCTAGGAAGCCCTGTGTCTCCGAATCGGTCGAGTACAGAACCGTACCCGTCAGACCGCGGGTGAGGAGAACTTTGTAGGTGTTACGGACGAACCGGTCCGCCTGTTCGGCGGTCGTTCCTCTTGTCAGGGCCGGGTCTTTGCTGGCGGAACGCATGGTGACCAGCCTGCCGTCGCGATAGACCAGATCGGGTCCGATGATGACGCCGTTCCAGTCGTATTCGAATCCTTGAGCAGCGTAAACGCTTCCTACCTGCCCGAAGCCGCCTTCCTGAGTTGCCCACAGGGCACTCGCTGGCGCTTCACCGACGGCTCGGTCACCCTTGACGGTCCATGGGCGGGACCAGTCTCCTATCCGAACATCGCGCACGAGAGTGTCGTCCTCGCGGGGATCGCTCCACGGCCAGCAGAATCCGGCCGTCACGCGTGCTGAGTAACCCTGGTCGTGTTTGACCCGTAGAAGTGCTTCGAGCTCATGCGGCGACGCGGCGAGAGAGACGTCGAAGTGGTCGTCGCCCATCCACGGCTCGGGAGGGTCGTCGTGAAGGCCGAGGAGCCGCAGCACCCACTCGTCGTAGGCACGGCTACCGCCGTAGCGAAACTGCTCATCAAGAGAGACCTCATGAACACGGAATCCACGCGCTGCCGCGCGGCCTCTGATCGCGGCCGTGGTGCCCATCTCGCCGGGGCGTATCACCTGATGTTCGTCAAGGAAGAAGACGGGGACTCGCGCGGCGTCGATTAACTCATCTATCTGGAGCCGATCGCTACGTAGGCGAGCCGGGGTGTATCGGTTCTGCGAGGTCTCGCGGATCCGGTGGGCCTCATCGCATATGAGCACATCAAGGCCATCTGGATCGGCCTGCATGAAGCTGTTGAAATACCTGAAGAGGTTCTTCACCTTGCTGGATCCCCTGCCTGGGACTCGGCGCAGGGTCTCGGTGAACGAGCGGGAACCCGTGGCATGCATAACACGATGTCCTCGCCGTGAGAGTTCGCCGAGCAAAGATAGGGCGATAGCGCTTTTTCCACTTCCTGGGCCGCCGGTGATGATGACGACCTCTTTGGAGTTTGCGGTGCGGGCCCTGTCCACGGCGTTCAGAACGATCTCGTAGGGGAGTCGTTGTTCCGCCAAGAGGACAAGTTGTTCGCGATGCCTGATTTCCTCAGTGGCGATTTTGATGAGCTGTTTGGAGGGGCGGACGGCGCTGCTCAACAGCCGGTCGGCAGCACCGATGCCGGGCAGAGGGGCGAACCGCTCCTGGAGGTAGTCGAGAAAGGCATCGCGCCGTGTCCTGCTGAACAGTCTGGCCCGCTCGTCCTGAGCATGGCCGTACAGGTCCTTGATGTTTTCGTCACCTGCCTCATACAGGTAAACGACACCGCTGACCCTCTCGTGGTGATGTTCCAGCGTACTGATGAAGTCGGAGAGATAGTCGCAGTAGCCAAGCACCTGAACAACCGGGTGCAGCTTGGGCTGGTCGTTCTCCGTGGAGGCAACCACGAGGTTCGGATCACCCTCGTACAGTTCGGCCTGGCTCCACTGCTTCAGTTCGACGATGACGTAGGCGTCCTCGCCGGTGCGCGGATCGATTCCCGCCAGGATGACGTCAGCTCGCTTGCTGGTGAGCGGCAGCTTGAACTCGACCAGCATCTCCACATCACCGAGCCCGGCCTCGATCAGGTCCCGAGAAAGAATCGCCAGGCCGCTCTGCAAGGACTCAGTCTCCGCCGAGGACGGCCCTGTGTTCTGGGGGGCACTCAGCTCGGCGGCGATCAGCTTGCTGACCGCGCTGCCGTCCTTCGACGTCAGCGCGGCAAGGTCCCGTGCTGAACGACGGACCGCGGCCGAACTGTGGTTAGACATGCTGAACGCTCCTACGATCGAGTGCCGGGTTCGGCGGTCACCCAGTACCCGTCTGCCAGTGGTAACCCCCTCCCGTCTGAAGACGAGGTTACCCATTGCGAGGAACCTCGACGGGAGACCGTCCTGAGCAGGCAAGGGAGCCCGGCAACGCCCACGACGCCGTTCCGAGGTGTTTCGTGGCCGTCAACTGTCATCGACGCTCCGGGGTCAGCTCCTCCAGCCAGCCGAGAAACTCGGTGAGCTGGTTGTTCTCGGCCTCGGAGAGCTGGCTGGCGTGATAGTGCGCAAACTTATTGCGAATTCTTCGCACAACCCTGAGCTCTCCTGTGAAGACATCCTGATCGATGTCCCAGCCGAGCCTGGTCCAGCAGTCTTCACTGCTGAAAGCACGTTCCAGGTCACCCATGGTCAGCTCGCTGGGAGCTTCAACGGCCCGCCTACCGGTAGCGCTTCGCAGCTCGTCGACCGTGGGGCAGACATGAGTGAGAATCTCACGAAGCCGTGACTCGATCTCTCCGATGAGAATATAGGGACCGCTCAGCTTCTGGTGGGCCTTGTTGACATCGGACAGTGTGACGATTCCACTGATCAGCCCGCCTTCATCGCGAACGAGGACGAAGCGAGGCGCGCCAACGGTGGGGAAGACTTTCCTGACCTCCTCGTCGATCGACGCCACTTTGACCGGCTCGGTAACGGAGGTCAAGGTGAGAAGGCGGCCTGTCATGTCCGCAGACATGATGCTCTTTCGCGTCACGGCCCCGGCAGGAGTTGAGGAGTCGGTCAGCACGGGAAACTGGGCGTACCTGTGCCTGGTGAAGAGAGTCTTGACGCGTTTCAGAGTGTCGTCCGGAGTGACACTGACGAGTCTGGGCAGACGTGCGGTGGGAAGGTGCTCGATGCGCAGCGTAATGCCGCGCTCGCCGTTTGCGGGCAGCATGAATCACTCCACGGGTAGGGGCTTCCCTCAACCGCTTGCGCGGCGGGAGCCCGACGGGCCGTACGTGTCACGGAACACCGTAGCGGTCCCCTGTGACATTCGCGACAAGTATCCCTCCCGTGCGTTCCGAAGAACGCGGAAGGCGTGAACACCATGTCGTTTGACGTCAAATGGTGAATGGTTTTGAGAGAAGCGGAAATTATTTCGGTCTTCTCTTCATAGGGAGACATCGCTGCTCTTCGGTTGTTCTGTGGTTGTAGATGCGGTCAAGTTCGCCCCAACTCTGCTCTAATGGACGGTCATAACGTAGGCGTCAGCGAGAGGTGTCGGCGGGCGTGGCGGATGACCAGGAAGACCTGTTTCCCGAGCTAGGGGACAGGCAGCAAGGGCTCGACCTGACGGCCGGGGCCGTACCGGAGTCGATGAAAAAGCAGGTGTCCCACGCCCTGGACGTGCCGCAGAGTTTCGTACCAGCCACATCCTTCGGGGTCCGTGATGCCTTCGAGGAGATCGTCCGGCGTGACCTGCTCGGGCCGTGGGGCGGTGACACCGAGGAGTTTCCCCCCAAGGCGGGCGGGCCGCGGGAGCGGTACCTGGTCGGCATGCTCGGGCCCAAGCCGTCGCGCCGGTCACCCGACGAGGACGCCGGGGAGGTGCCGGAAACCGAGATCGGAGTCGAAGGCGACGGCTCGGAGGGAGAGCTGCCGGAGGTGCTCACCCCGCAGAACCTCGGCCGCATCTGGGCATCCTCCATGGGGTTGTCGTTCGCGGTGCCCGGCGACGTTGACGCGATCTCCGTCAAGGCTTCCTGGGGGCGCTACCACAAGACCGAGGTCGTGGTCGAGGACGCCAGGGGGCGGGAGCGGACCGCCCGGGCTTGGTCGCGGGAGCCGGTCAGCCATCCCCTGGAGGTCCAGCTCGACGGCGAGGCGACGCAGCGTCTCCCGCTCACGATGGAACGTGCCGAAGAGCCGGGCGTCCTGCTGGTCGCCGCTGTACGGCCACAGCGTGACGGGCGGCGCGTGGTCGAGCTGACGCTGGTCAACCAGCAGGCCGAGCCCGAGAGCGGCGGCGCCGACACCGCATGGCTGTTCCAGACCGAGTTGCGCGTGACCGCCCTGGACGGAGCCGCCTGCCTCTTCCTGCCGATCGACGACCCCTTGGACGACCTGGAGGCCGTCGGCGACGACGCCGAGGAGCTGCACCTGCGGCTGCTCTACCGCGACGAGCGCCGCTACGCTTCCGGGCGCAATGTCGCCGTGCACGCGACGGTGGACGCTGGGGAGCGGTGCGCCCGCGAACTGCGGACGACCTGGTTGCCCGCCTACAACGTGCCGGCCACCGTCGCTCCGGTCGGTGAGGGCACCGACCTGGCCGGTGCCGGGCTGTCCATGGACGCCCTTGCGGCGGCCTCCCCTGAGGAGCTCGCGGCCGGGCTGCTTCCCCTCGCTGACGGGTACGCCGCCTGGCTGGGACGGCAGCGGGATCGGATTCCCGGGCTGCCCGGGCCGCTTCGCGACACCGCGGCGGCCGCCGTGTTCGAGGCTGAGAAGGCCGCGGCTCGCATCCGCGAGGGCGTCGCCCTGCTCAGCGACCCGAACCGCCCTCGTCACGCCGACGCGCTGGCGGCCTTCAGGTTCGCCAACGAGGCCATGGCGGCGCAGCGCCGCCGTACCGAGGTGGGAAGACTCCGCGACGAGCAGGAGATGACCTTCGAGCAGGCCATGGCCGAGGTGGAGGAGCGGGGAAGCAAAGCCGCCTCCTGGCGACCCTTCCAGCTCGCGTTCGTGCTGCTCAACCTGCCCGCGCTGACCGACCCCGAGCACACTGAGCGGGCCGCGGACTCCTCAGCGGTCGTCGACCTGCTGTTCTTCCCGACCGGAGGCGGCAAGACCGAGGCCTACCTCGGCCTGACCGCCTACACCTTCGCGATCCGCAGGCTCCAGGGGGTGGTCGGCTCGGGGGCAGACGCCCGCGACGGCGGGTACGGGGTGGCGGTGCTGATGCGCTACACCCTGCGGTTGCTGACCGCCCAGCAGTTCCAGCGGGCCGCCGCCCTGGTGTGCGCCGCCGAGGCGCAGCGCCGCCGGGATCCGGCGACGTGGGGCGAGGAGCCGTTCCGCATCGGCCTGTGGGTCGGCGGCTCCGTCTCGCCGAACAGTTACAGGGAGGCGGCCGAGCAGGTCGATGACGCCCGGCAGAAGGGCAACGACCGCAGGACCAACGTGCTGCAGACGCTCACCTGCCCGTGGTGCGGCGAGAAGCTCACCGGCGACCGCAACCTCCACCTCGACGAGGACCGTCAGCGGGTGCTGTTGTACTGCGGCAGGGGCATGGAGGGCGACCCCGACCCGTGCCCGTTCTCCCGGCTCGGTGAGGACCGCCTGCTCACCTCCCGCTTCGACGACCCCGGGGAGATCGCCTCCCACAGGGAGGGGCTGCCGATCCTCACCGTCGACGAGGAGATCTACCGGCTGGTGCCCAGCCTCGTCATCGCCACCGTCGACAAGCTGGCCCAACTCCCCTGGCGGGGACAGGCCGGACACCTGTTCGGCCGGGTCGGGCAGCGCTGCCCCCGGCACGGCTACCGCCACGGCGACCTAGACGACCAGGTGAAATGCAGCACCAAGCACCACGCCAAGGGCAAACTTCCCAAGGTCGTCAGCCAGCCGGTGATCCGGCTCCGCCCGCCTGACCTGATCATCCAGGACGAGCTGCACCTGATCTCCGGTGCCCTCGGCACCGCGGTCGGTCTGTTCGAGGCGGCCGTCGACGAACTGTGCACGTGGAGCCCATCACCGGGGAAGCTCACCGGACCGAAGATCGTCGCCTCGACCGCGACCACCAAACGGGCCAGGCTTCAGGTGCTCCGGATCTTCGGGCGGGAACTCGCGGTCTTTCCGCCCCAGGTCGTCGACGTCTCCGACACCTTTTTCTCCCGGCAGGTGCCGGTTACCCCGAAGACCCCGGGGCGGCGCTACCTCGGTGTGTGCGCGCACGGAACCCGGCTCAAGTCCGCCGAGATCAGGCTCGCCGAGATCCTCTTCCTCGCCGGGCAGACCATGTTCGACCGGTACGGCGAGGCGGCCGACCCCTACATGACCCTGGTCGGCTACTTCAACGCCACCCGCGAGCTGGCCGGCATGCGCCGCTACCTCGACGACGACGTGACCACCCGGATCCGGACCCATGGCAGGAAGAAGGGGCTGTCCAACCGGCTCGCGAGCAAGTTCGACCTGCTCACCGTCGTCGAGCTGACCTCCCGCATCTCCTCCGGCGACATCAGCGAGGTGCTCAAGCGGCTGGAGATCGGCTTCGACCAGGACGTCGACACCTCGCGCCGCAGGACTGAGGTACGCGAGGAGTACGCCAAAGCGCGGAAGGAGAAGCATCCGAAAGTCCACCCGCTCGCCGAGCGGTACTACCGGCGGGGCACCGACCGCCAGCCGGTGGACGTCGTGCTGGCCACCTCGATGCTTCAGGTCGGCGTCGATGTCTCCCGGTTCGGCCTCATGGTGGTCACCGGGCAGCCGAAGAATACCGCCGAGTACATCCAGGCGTCCTCCCGTGTCGGCCGAGACAGTGAACGCCCCGGCCTCGTCGTTACCCTCTACAACTGGTCGCGCCCCCGGGACCTGGCCCACTATGAGGACTTCGAGCACTACCACGCCACCTTCTACCGCCAGGTCGAGGCCCTGTCGGTTACGCCGTACACCCGTAGGGCGCTGGACCGCGGAGCCACCGGGACGTTCGTCGCCGCGGTGCGCAACGCCGAGGAGTCCCACTCCCGCAACCGGGACGCCGAGGATGTGCCACTGTCCGGCGAGGTCGTCGACCGGATCGTCGACCGTTTCCTCATCCGTGCCGAGGCGGCGGGGGACGAGCGTGGCCGCGACTACCTCCACGAGCGGATCAAGGTCGTGATCGATCGGTGGGAGCAGGCCAAGACCAACGCCGCCCGTCTCGGCTACGAACGGCGCAAGAGCGGTGGGGGAGAGATCGTGGTCAACCTCCTGGAGCGGGCGGGCAACGGCCGGTGGGGTGACCTGACGGTCGGCAACTCGATGCGCGAGACGGAGAACGAGATCAACCTGCTGCTGCCGCCCAGCGGGGAGTTCTTCAACCCCGCCTACGGGGCCACGGAGTGGGCGTTCCAGACGACGACAGAGGACGGTCCGGACGTGGAGTTCGCATCGGGAGACGAGATGGGCGTGTCCACGCTGGACGAGAAAGGAGGTCGGTGATGGCGGACGTCGCACCGTACCGGCGCAGGGTGGGCGCGATCCGCCCGAGCCACCTGATGTTCACCTCGGGTGTTGGCTCCCTGGTGGACCTGCCGAACTTCTCCGTGCTGGTCAGCGGGGTCGACGAGTGGCGTTTCGACAAGCTCGGCGACAACCGGCAGAGTATCGTCGAGCCCAGGCTGCTCGCCGCCGTCCAGCGGGTCCTCAAAACGGTCAAGGAGCTCAGGCCCGCTCCGTGGATACCGGGGCTCGACAGCAACCCCAACGGCGACGCCTCCCGGGTCGGGGTGCCGGTCACACCGTTCCCGAGCTGGATGCGCTGCACCGCCTGCAACCTGCTGGCACCGATCGAGACGCGGGCCTTCGAGTTCCGCAACGATACCCCTCGCAAGCCGCACGAGGCGAGGTTCTTCCACCAGTGCGGGAAGGGCAACAAGCAGCGCCTCGTGGTCGGCGCCCGTTTCGTCTTGTCCTGCGCGGCGGGGCACTTGGACGACTTCCCCTACCAGGAGTTCGTGCACCGGGGCGGGACGTGCCCGAAGGCGGCCAAGCCCAACCTTTTGATGGAGGATTACGGGGGCAACATCGGCGCCAACGTGCGCATCGTCTGCCAGCGCTGCGGGGAGGACCGCAACATCCGCGAGGCCATGGGGCGGCGCGGCCGGGACCGGCTCCCACGCTGCCGGGGCCGCCACCCCCACCTCGGAACGTTCGCCGAGCAGGGGTGCGACAGACAGCCACATCTCCTCGTCGTCGGTGCCTCCAACCTGTGGTTCGCGCAGACCCTGTCGGCGCTGGCCGTCCCCGAGGCCGGGACGGACGCGCTCGACGCGAAGGTCGAGCAGCACTGGGAAAGCCTGCAGCATGTCGCCGGACCGAACTTCCTGCCGTTCATGCGGTCCATGCCGCACCTGTCGCACGAGTTCGAGAAGTGGCCCGACGACGAGGAGGTCTGGGCGGCCATCGAACGCCACCGGGCGAAGCTCGACGGCGTGAGCGCGGTGGCGGAAGGCCACCCGGACCTGCTCACCCCCGAGTGGCAGGTCTTCTCCGGGCCCACACTTCCCGAGCCGAGCGCCGACTTCGCCCTGCGCAGAGACCCGGACGGCGTGCCCGCAGCCTTGAAGGAGTTCTACGCCGACGTCGTCCAGGCCGAACGGCTGCGCGAGGTCCGCGCCATGATCGGCTTTACCCGGCTGGACGCCCCCGACTTCGAGGACCCCGAACTGGTCACCCGGGCGCCCCTCGGCCGGTCCAAGCCCGCCTGGGCGCCCGCCAGCGAGGTGCGCGGCGAAGGCGTCTTCCTGAGGGTGCCGGAGGAGGCACTGGCCGACTGGGAGGAACGGGTCGTCGACTCCGAGGTGATGAGGCGGCATCGCGAGGCGTACGGGCGTTTCCGCGAGCACCGCTACTCCGACCGGCTCCCGCTGGGGTTCGACAAGTACAGGGGATGGCCGGGGCCCCGCTACTACGCCCTGCACACCCTGTCTCATCTGATGATCCGCACGATCGCCCTGGAGTGTGGCTACAGCTCGGCGAGCCTGTCCGAGCGGATCTACTCCAGCACGGAGGTGGACGACGACCCGCGCAGCGGAATCCTCATTTACACCGCCGTGCCCGATGCCGAGGGCACCCTGGGTGGCCTGGTCTCCCTCGGCGAGCCCGACGAGCTGGTACGGCTGACACGCCGCGCCCTGTCGGAGGCCCGGCACTGCTCCTCCGACCCGCTGTGCGCCGAACGCCTGCCCCGCAAACCTGAGGACTTCCTGCACGGCGCCGCCTGTCACGTCTGCCTGTTCGTCTCCGAGACGACCTGTGAGCGCGGCAACCGCTTCCTGGACCGTAGACTCGTCGTGCCCGTCGACGACATCGCACTGGCCCTCTACCCCGAGATGCCGTGACGCCGGGGTTGGGCTTCGAGCGGGTGGCGGCCGAGTTCGTCGCCCGCCTCGGCCCGGTCCGCCTCCGCACACTGGCCCAGCGGATCGCCAAGGGATGGCCTCGCCCGGCGATCCCCGAGTCGGTGCCGGTTCCTGGGTTCGCCGATGCGGCACGGGCCGTGCTCGCCGCGCAGCAGGCGGCGGCGATCCCCAACGGTGAGGCGGCGGCCTATCTCAGGGGCGTCGCCGACGGGTACGCGCAACACGCGGAGAAGGTTCACGTCGAATCGGTCTGGAGTGGGCCGAGCTCGCATCCCGTGCCGGTCAGGGCCACCGCGCAGGTTCTGGTGGAGGTCGTGGAGGAGGCCTCGCACGAGCTGTTGATGATGACCTACTCCGCGAGGCCGTACGCGCCCGTGCTCGACGCCCTGAACGGGGCGGTGAAACGCGGGGTCGCGGTGACGGTGGTGGTCGAGACGTTGCAGGGAGCGGGGTCGGCGCTGGGCGGCCTGGAACCCGCGGCGGCGTTCGCATCCGTCAAGGGGCTCCAATTGTGGCACTGGCCGAGCGGAGGACGAGCCGAGCAGGGGGCGAAGATGCACGCCAAGCTGGCCGTCGCCGACCGGCGGGTGCTGTTGGTCTCCAGCGCCAACCTCACACAGTCCGGCGTCTCCAGGAACATCGAGGCGGGTCTGCTCGTGCATGGTGGCACAGCGCCTGTACGGGCCGCTGAGCACGTCGCCGAGCTGCGCGCCGCGGGTGTGCTGGAAAGGCTGCGCTGAACGCCTTCGACGTGAAGCGCGAACATGTATGTTTTTGTGATCAAGCCCTGGTTTTCGGGAAGTTGGTCGTGTCTTTCCCAGAACCTCTCCCGGTGTCGAAGCCCTTGCGAAAGGCGGCTGCTGTGGGCAGGCGGACGGTCATCGCGGAACGGTACGAATTGGACCCTCTGTCCCGTCGTTCGGGAGGGATGGGAGAGGTCTGGTTCGGTTATGACAACAAGCTGGACCGGCCGGTCGCCGTTAAGTTCGTCCGCATCGACAGACAGTCGGACGCCGCCGACGAACTCACCAAGCGCTTCGTGCGCGAGTCACGGATAACCGCTCGCCTTGAGCACCCCGGCGTACCCGCCGTCTACGACTGTGGATCGCACGGTGACGACCTCTACCTGGTCATGCAACTCGTCGACGGATGTCCGGTCTCCTCAGTCCTCGACGAGACCGAGGTTCCCGTCGCCTGGGCCGTGGCGATCGCGGCCCAGGCGTGTTCGGTCCTCGCCGTCGCCCACGCCAGGTCACTGGTCCACCGGGACCTTAAGCCCGCCAACCTGATGCTCTGCCCGGACGGCACGGTGAAGGTACTGGACTTCGGGATCGCCGCCGCGTTCGCTCCCAACCTCGCCACCAGACTCACAAGAACGGGAGTGGTGGTCGGCACACCTGACTACATGGCGCCTGAACAGGCCGTGAACGGAACGACCACCGCGCAGAGTGATCTGTACTCCCTGGGTGTGGTGCTGGACGAGTTGCTCGCCGGTGACAACCAGTTCGCCGGGGCCACGGCCCTGGCCTCGATGCGTAACCACGTCGAGGTGGCGCCCAGGCCGTTGCGCACCAGGAGGCGGGACGTTCCGGAGGGGCTGGAGCGCCTTGTCCTGTGGCTGCTGGCCAAGTCGTCCGACGAACGGCCGGCCACGGCGGGCGTGGTCTACGAGCGGTTGATGGACTTCTGCCGTGACCTGCCGCCGTTCCCCGGATACGTCGACCTCGGCTCACCTCACCCGGTGCGCATGTACGCGGCCGTCGTCGGGCGGATCACCTCCGCCGTGCCGGGCGCCGTACGGCGGCAGACCCAATCGGCGCGGCCCCTTCCCGCCCGACAGGCGGAGGACCGGCACCGCGCGGACCCGGCGGGGATCGACCGCGAGGATGTGGAGCTCGCCCGCCGGGACGCCGAAGCCCTCAAGGCCCAGTCACGGTTCGCCCAGGCCGCCGACGTGCTGGCGGAGGCGGTCGCCCCCGCGGGCCGCGCCTTCGGGGCGAAGGACCCCGACGTGGTGGACCTGCGGATCGAGCTGGCCGACGCGCTGTTCCTCGGCGGAGACTACCGCAGGGCCGCCCCCGAGTTCCGCAGGCTGGCGGCCGACCTCGCCGAACGTGAGGGACCCGGGCACGACCTCGTGTTGCGTTGCCGCCTGATGGAGGCGAACTGCCACGCGGCGGTCGGTGAGACGAGGCGCGCCCTCGCCCAGCTGGGCGATCTACTCCGGGATGAACGGAGACTCGGCGTCGACGAGGAGCGGATCCTGGAACTCCGGCGCCAGATCGGGCTGCTGGTACTGGGCGCGGGCGACCGGGCTGGGGCGCGGATCGCCCTGAGCGGACTGCTGCCGGACCTTGAAAGGAGGTACGGTCCCGGCCACCCCACGGTCGGCCAAGTCCAGGAGATTCTCAAAAACCTCGACGGTTCATGAAGAGGACGAGCATTCTTGTAGCCCGTTTCCGCCGGTTCATTCCGGCTGGTTTGTTTTGATCGACACATTCCGGTGGATTTGTTTCCGCTGGGATGCTCCCGCAGTGAGAGCACTTCGGAGGACATCGCGTGGCAAGACTCGGAATCGACAAGGACTTCCTTCGGGACTTCGGAAAGCTGGAACGCTCCGTGCAGGCACGCGTCGCGGAGGTGTTCGCCAAGTTCGAGGAGGCCACGCATGCCGGTCTGCATCTGGAGAAACCGAACGACGCACGCGACCCCCGGTTCCGTACCATCCGCATCGACAAGTTCTGGCGTGGGGTTGTGCTGGCCCCTGAGACCGGAGACTCCTACACCCTGCTGAAGGTCCTTCCGCACGACGACGCCTACACGTGGGCGGAACGGCGGCGGGCGTCGGTGAACTCCGCGACCGGGCAGATCGAGATCCGGGACGGTGCAGCGATCGACGCCACCTTGCCCGAGCTGACCAAAATGGCGGACCGGGCACCTCGAAGGCTGTTCGACGACGCCGCCGACACCGACCTCAAGCAGCTCGGCGTCGACGAGCAGACCCTAGCGTTCGCCAGGGTGCTCACCGACATCGTGCAGCTGGAGGCGGCCGGAGCCTTCCTGCCCCAGAGCCAGTGGAACGTGCTCTACGGGTTGGCCGCCGGTATGACCCCCGAGGAGGTCTGGGCCGAACTAGGTGCCGTCCCCGGGCAGGTGCCGTACGACGCCGAAGACATCACAGCGGCTGTGGAACGCACCCCCGAGCGGGTCGTGCTGGTCGAAGGGCCGGATGAACTCATGGAGGTGTTCCGGCATCCCTTCGCGCTGTGGAGGATCTATCTGCACCCCGCACAGCACCGGCTGGCGCGGGCTTCGTTCACGGGATCGGCTCGTATCACGGGCGGCCCCGGCACCGGAAAGACGGTCGTCGCACTGCACCGTGCCCATCACCTGGCGAAGCACGGCAGGGGGTCTGTGCTGGTCACCACCTTCACCTCGACCCTGTCCGCCTCGCTGGAGGCGGGACTGCGGCTGCTGGCCGATTCGCCGGAGGTGCCTGACCGTGTCGAGGTGCGCCATGTGGATCAGCTGTCCTATCAGATCTTCGCCGAGCGGCACGGTCGTGCCGCGATCCTCCGGGACAAGGAGGAGAAGGAGATCTGGCGGCGCGTCGTCAAGAAGCTTGAGGTGCCCTTCACGGAGACGTTCCTGGCCGAGGAATGGCGGCATGTGGTGCTCGCCCAGCAGGTGACCGACGCTGCCGGATATCTGCAGGTCAAGCGTCAGGGACGAGGACGAGGACTGGGTGTCCGGCAGAAGGCTCAAGTGTGGCAGGCGATCTGGGAGTTCCAGGAGGAGCTCGGACGGCGGAAAGTCTGGACGCACGAGACGATCTGCGTTGAGGCGACCCGGCTGCTGGGGGAACGGGCGGACAGGCCGTATCGGCACATCGTCGTTGACGAGGCACAGGACCTGCATCCGGTTCAGTGGCGGTTTCTGCGTGCCGCCGTGCCCGAGGGGTCCGACGACCTGTTCATCGCCGGGGACGCCCACCAGCGGATCTACAACAGCCGTGTCTCTTTGCGGGAGGTCGGTATCAACGTGGCCGGACGCTCATCACGCCTGACCGTCAACTACCGCACAACCGCGGAGATCCTTGCCTGGAGTCTCGGCATGCTCAACGGAGAAAGTGTCGACGACCTGGATGACGGTCTGGACACCGTGGCTGGCTACCGGTCACAGGTGCACGGTCGCCTCCCGGAGCTTCGTGGGTTCACCGTCCAGAAGGGCGAACTGGAGGCACTGACCGACAGGGTCCGGCAGTGGCTGGACGCCGGCGTCGAACCCGGAGAGATCGGGGTCGCGGCGAGGTCGAACATGCTGGCCGGCGCGGCGGTCGCCGTACTGGAACGAGCCGGTGTCCCTGCGCGCTCCCTGGCCAAGGGGCAGGAGACGGACGACAGCGTGCGGATCGGCACCATGCATCGTATGAAGGGCCTGGAGTTCCGCTGTATGGCGGTCATCGGGGTCTCCGAACGTCAGGTGCCGCCGCCGAGCGCTGTCACTCCGGTCGAGGAGGACCCCCTGACCCACGCCCAGGACCTGCAACGTGAGCGCTGCCTGCTGTTCGTCGCGTGCACCCGCGCGCGGGAGCAGCTCCACGTCTCCTGGCACGGTACGGCCAGCCCCTTCCTGGCGGGCCTCACCGGCCGTTGACTGTCCGTGAAACACCCGGCGCGGACCGTACGACAACAGATAAGAACATCATTCGGCGTGACGAAGGCGGGACATGGCCAAGCTCTCGGTACTCCTCCACGAGATCGACAACGGGACGATCCTCCTGCCGGAGTTCCAGCGAGGATACGTCTGGAACCGCGACCAGGTTCGCGGTCTCATGCGTTCCCTGTATCGCGGGTATCCGGTCGGCGGACTGTTGCTGTGGGAGACCGAACCGGACCAGGCGTCGATACGCGGCGGTGCGACCGACGGAGGCGTACGGCGGCTGCTGCTCGACGGTCAACAGCGCATCACCTCGCTCTACGGGGTGATCCGCGGTCACGCACCGGCCTTCTTCGAGGGGGACGCCTCCGCGTTCACCGGTCTCCGGTTCAACGTCGAGGATGAGAACTTCGAGTTCTACGCCCCGGCGAAGATGCGCGACGATCCCCGGTGGGTGGATGTGACTCTCCTGTTCACCGAAGGGCTGGACTCGTTCATCCAGGACTTCAGCGCGGTCCCCGACAAGCTGGTCGTCTACATCAAGCGGCTGAACCGGCTGACGCAGCTCCTCGACCTGGAATTCCACGAGGAGAAGATCGCCGGCCCGGACAAGGATGTCGAGGTCGTCGTCGACATCTTCAACCGGGTGAACTCCGGCGGCACCGCTCTGTCCAAGGGCGACCTCGCGCTGGCGAAGATCTGCGCGCACTGGTCCCCGGCCCGTCAGGTGATGCGCGATCACCTCAAGCGCTGGAAGGACGCGGGATTCGACTTCTCCCTCGACTGGCTGCTGCGCAACGCCACCGCGGTGGCGACGGGCAGGGCCGTGTTCACGGCGCTGGACACCGTGTCGGCCCAGGAGTTCGAAACCGCCCTGGCCAAGTCCACGGGATACGTCGGCAACTTCCTCGACGCGGTGTCGGGGCGTCTCGGCCTGGACCACGACCAGGTGCTGATGGGCCGGTATGCGATCCCCGTCATCTCGCGGCTGCTTCACCTCAGCCCGGGAGGTAAGTTCACCGACTCGGTGCACCGGGACAGGGTGCTGTTCTGGTACGTCCAGTCGGCGTTGTGGGGACGCTTCGCCGGTTCGACGGAGACCGTGCTCGCCCAGGACTACGAGGTGGCGAAGGAGTCAGGCATCGACGGCCTCATCGCGTCACTGGAACGATGGCGCGGCGGAAACCTGGAAATCCGGCCGCACGACTTCGAGGCCTCGACCCGTGGATCCCGGTTCTACCCGCTGCTGTACATGCTCACCAGGGTCAATGGGGCCAGGGACCTCGGTAGCGGGCTTGAGCTGCGTGCCGAGATGCTCGGTAAGCACGCCTCGCTCCAGGTGCACCACATCTTTCCCAAGGCGCTGCTGTACAAGGCGAAGTACGAGCGGGACCAGGTCAACGCCATCGCGAACTTCTGCTTCCTGACCCAGGACACCAACCTCGTGATCGGCAAGCGTGACCCTCAGGAGTATTTCACCGAGGCCGAGGAGAAGCACCCAGGGGTGCTCGCCTCACAGTGGATTCCGGCCGACCCCGACCTGTGGCGGGTCGAGCGGTATCCAGATTTCCTGGCCGCGCGGCGAGAGCTGCTGGCTCAGGCCGTGCAGTCCTTCCTCACCGAGCTCAGGAACGGCACCTCGGCCGAGGTGCCCGCCGACCTCCAGCCCGTGGCGGTGGTCACGGTCGAGCAGGACGACGTGCGTGCCGCCCAGGTCAAGGCCATGGCCGAGGAAATCGTACGGCTGGGATACACCGAACCCGCGCTCGACAGCGAGATCGCCGACCCCATTACGGGACGCGCGCTGGCCGTCGCCGAGGCCTTCTGGCCGGATGGTCTTCAGGCGGGACAGGGCAAGCCCGTGGTGCTGGAGCTCGATCCCGACGTCGCGGACCTGCCGAGGCTCGAAGAGCTGGGATACGAGGTCTTCACCTCGGTCGACGCCCTTCTCGGCTACGTGACCCGCCGCAATGAGAACGCTGCGGGAACCGCCGTCGACGAGCCCGTCGAGCGGGGAAGACCGGTCACCGCCGGAGCCGGTGAGTTCGACCAGGCGATGCGCTCGATCTACGACCGGGCGCGTGGCGAGGCGAACTACCATGCGGCGTATTTCCTCAGCATGCTCGCCGAACACGGCAGCCTCGTGACCGCCCGCAGGCTTCTGCACGCGCCGACCGTCTCCGACGGTTTCGCCGCCCTCTGGGAGCGCGGCAGGCTCGATCTGACCGTTGAGGCGTTGGTCGTTCAGCCGAGATTCGTAGATCTTTTCACTCCGGCCGAAGTGGAGATCGCCTGGCACCGTCTCGGGCAGTTCGGTTATCACGCTGATCGGTGAAGGCCCCTCATCCTCCGGGTAGCGAGCTGATCGGCGATGGGAGGTCCGGAAGCCGGCGGTTGGGATTTTCCTGACCGCCGTTCACCAGATGGCGTCCTGAGCGGGGCGTTTTCCTGAAGACGGGAAATGCGGCGGCCTGGGGCGTTACCCGCCCCTGACCTGCTGTTCGAGGTCAGGGGGCGGTCGCGTTGGAGGTTAGGCCTGGGCGTTGTCCTTCAGGGTGCCCCAGCCGTGCCAGCGGTCTATCTCTATCAAGGCGCTCACCCGGCGGCGGTCCCGGCGGGGGTACTTCTCTCCGGTGTAGTGCTCGGAGACCCGGTCGATGTCGGTCAGGTCCTTGTCGTCGCGGATCTCGGTGACGCGGCCGATGACGCTGATGTGGGTGTACCAGTCGCCCTCGTCGAGCACGGTGAGGGTGACGCGGGGGTCGTTGCGGAGATGGTCGAGACGTTTGCGGCCCTCGTCCATGTTGACCAGGATCCGGCCGTCGTCCCAGAGGTACCAGGTGGCCGTGGAGACCGGCTGACCGTCGGGCTGGAGCGTGGCGATGACGGCGGGGTTCGCCTTCCTGAGTACGGCGACGGCCTCTTCGGGAAGTGGCGGCTTCGACATGATCTCTCCAGTCCTTGATCATCCGGTGTGTGCGTCCACGGTGCCACATCCCCCGTGGGGGTGGCTTCGCGGCCCTATGCGAAGGACGTTTTCTCGGAGATGGGGAAGTGTTGGTGACCCAGGACCGCCAGAAGGCGGAGCTTCTCGTGTGCCTCGGTGTGCGGGGGAGCGGTGAGCACGAGCAGGGCCTGGGACTGGTCCTCGGTGAACAGGACCTGACAGTCCAGCTCGATCGGGCCGAGTTCGGGGTGGATCAAGGTCTTGTGATCCTCGAAGCGCCTGGCGACCTCGTGCCGGTCCCACAGTTCGGCGAACTCGGCGCTCGTCTTCCGCAGCGCCCGGACCAGCTCGCCCGCCCTGGAGCGGGGGCCCATCGATCCGTAGGCGGCCCGCAGGTTCGCGACCTGGGTACGGCTGTGCCTGTCGTGGTCCTCCTCGGGGTAGCGCGACCGCGCCGAGGGGAGCGGTAGGTCTCGCTGCGGGCCAGGCCCGTGTGGTGGGACCTGTCGCCGAGCAGGGCGTCGGCCATCCGGTTCTGCACCAGCGGTTCGGCCAGGTTGGACATGATGAGCGCCGGGGTGTCGTCGAGACGGTCGAGCACCCGCAGCAGGGCCGGAGCCACGTGCGCCGCGACCGAGACCGGCGCCGGAGGGTTGTGCCCCGCCATCTGGAACAGGTAGTCACGTTCGTCGGCCGTCAGCCGTAGCGCGCGGGCGAGCGAGGCGAGCATCTGCTCACTCGGCTGCGGGCCGCGACGCTGTTCGAGTCGCGTGTAGTAGTCGGCAGACATCGCGGCGAGGGCCGCCACCTCCTCGCGCCGTAGCCCCGGGGCCCGGCGGCGCGCGCCGGTCGGCAGACCCACGTCCTGCGGCTGGAGCGCCTCACGACGGCGGCGCAGGAAGTCGGCGAGTGCGCTGCGATCCATGGATTCAGTATCCGCTCCACACTCCCGTGCCGAGGGCCGTGAACCAGGGATCGCCGATCCCCCGATGGGGGGTTCCCTGCACACGAGGGAGGCACCGGAGCAGGCTGGACGTATGAACATCTCAGGGAACACCGTCTTCATCCCGGGCTCGACGAGCGGCATCGGCCTGGCTCTCGCCCTCGAACTGGAGGCCAGGGGGAACAAGGTCATCGTCGGCGGCAGGCGCGTGGACGTGCTCGAACGGATCGCCGCCGAGCATCCGGGCGTCGACACCGTACGGATCGACACGGCGGACCCCGCGAGCATCGAGTCCGCCGCCAAGGAGGTGCTGGCCGGGCACCCGGATCTCAACGTCCTGATCACCATGGCCGGGATCATGCGCGTCGAGGACTGGCACCGGCCCGAGACGTTCCTCGCCTCGGCGGAGGAGATCATCACCACCAACGTGCTCGGCCCGATCCGTCTCATCGCCGCCTTCGTCGAGCACCTGAGGGAGCAGCCGGACGCCACCATCGTCACCGTCTCCTCGGGCCTGGCGTTCGCGCCGCTTCGGGCCACACCCAGCTACAACGCCTCGAAGGCCGCGATCCACATGCTCAGCGAGTCGATCAGGCTGCAGTTGGCCGACACGAACGTGAAGGTCGTGGAGCTCGAACCGCCGGCCGTCCGTACGGCCCTGCTGCCCGGCCAGGAGGACAGCGACTTCGCGATGCCGCTCGACGAGTTCGTGACGGAGGTCGTCACCCTGTTCAGGGACCAGCCGGACGCCAGGGAGATCCAGGTCGAGCGGGTGAAGTTCCTGCGCTACGGCGAGGCGCGCGGCGACTACGACCAGGTCGTCGAGACGCTCAACGCCTCCGACCCACACGGCAGGTAGCCAACAGCCGAACGTGTCAGGCCCGTACGGCAGGTGGTGAACAGCCGGACGCGCATCAGATCCGTACGGCGAGCGGTCGAACGCGCGTAGGGCCCGTACGGTGGACGGGCCGCCTCAGGCGTCGCCGACCCGTTCCAGAGGGTCGAGGAGAATCCAGAAGCCGTCCTGACCGGCCTCCGCCAGGACCGTCCGCCGGCCGGTGTCCGTCTCGTGAGAGCGGAACTCCAGAGGGATCGGCGTGTCCTCGGACTCGATCCACAGGCGCGCCCGGCCCAGCATGCGCCAGCGGAACTCCAGGGTCTCCGCGCCGAAGGCCACCGAACGGGTGTGGAGCACGCCCGTGCCGTCCGGGGCGAACACCACCTCCTCGCCGACCAGCACGGCCGCCGTACCGCAGGCCGTACGCCAGCGACCGATCGGCCCTTGCTCCAGGACGTCGTCCACGTCAGGGGCTCCCTTTTCCACGTGTCGCATGATCCCAGAGGTCATCACGGTCGAGACGCGAGGGGATCAGCGGTCGGCATGGGGCTGTTCCTCACCCTCGAACACCTCGATCAGCTTTTCGTGGAACCTCTCGTGTTCCCTGTTCTCCCTCGACCAGGACGGGCTGGTCACCACTGACGTTTTGGCGTCCCCGAGGGAGAGGGAGAGCACTTTGGAGACGAGGTATATGGACTCCACCATCGAGCGGCCGTCTCTCTTGAGGGCGGTGATCAGATCGGCCGGTCCTCTTTCTCCGGCGCCTTGTTCGATCAGGCTCACCGACAGCAGCTCCAGCTCGTCCCGGTCCATCTAGGAGCCGGACACCGGGGAGCAGCTGTAGGTCATGAGGTAGATCTCCATGGAGATCGAGCCGGGAGGGGCGGCGAGGTCGTGGAAGTTGCGGGTCACGGCGGCGCCGAAGATGCGCGGGTAGGTCTCGCGGATGGCCGTGTTGACCCGGGTGGCCAGCCGGACGCCGTTGTCCGCGCCGCCGTCGGCGCCGAAGGTCAGCACCATGCCGGCGTGCCGTCCGGCCAGCTGGTCGCGGTGCCGCAGCAACTCCTGCCTGACCTGTACGGCGAGCGCCTCGTCACGCATGCCTGGGGAGAGCTGGAAGGAGATCGTGATCGGCTTCGCCTGGACGTCCCCGAGGCGGCTGACACAGGGGGACGGAGTGGGTTTGCGGGGGGAGCGAGGCTTGGTGGTGGGCACAGTGGTGGGCACGGTGGCGTCCGGTGAGGGCCGGTCGGGCGTGGGGGTGGGGGTCGGCAGGGCCCGGACGGTGTCCCGCAGTGGACGGGTGGTGCCCGTGGCCGCGGGACTCGCCCCCTCGGAAGGCCGAGGCGCCGTGGAGGACGGAGCCTCCGTGGAGGGCTGTGATTCCGTGGTGGGCTGGGGCTCCGTGGTGCCCTGAGGCTTCTCGTCGTCCTGAGAACCGGTGCCGGTGTCCTGGGGTCCGGCGGTCTCGGGCTTCCCCGCGCTCTGGGAGGCGGCCGAAGCCTGAGTGCCCGCCGACGCCTGAGTTCCTGCCGTGGGGCGGGTCTCCGCGGCGGCCTGGGACGGAGCGGCGGGGGACTGGGCGCCCAGCATGATGATCGTGACGCCGAGCAGCAGGTCGGCGAAGAGCCAGCCCGCCAGCAACGTCGAGGTCGAGGTCCTGCGGCGGGGGGTCACCGGACCCGCCGGACGTCCTGGTCGCCGTCGGCACCGCTCACACGGGAGCCGTCGGCACCGCTCACCCGGAAGCCCTCGGCACCGCCCGTGCGGGAGCCGTCGGTACCGCCGACACGAGAGCCGTCGCGGTAGTCGTCATCCGAACGAGCGTCCGAACGAGCGTCCGGACGAGCGCCCGCGCGGGCGGCCAGGCGTTCGACGCGGGACAGACGGGTCTCGGTGGTGGCCGACCAGCCTTCGAGGGCCTCCCTGATCTCGGCGCCGGTGCCGCCGAAGGTGCGGCGGAACTCCTCGGTCGTGCCGAGGAGGGTGTCGTTGACCCGCTCCCCGAGGAGGTCGACGGCCTTCTCCGTCGAGGAGCCGACCGCGTCGATCGACAGGGCGGCGCGGTCGACCGCGTAGCCGATGCTCTTGGTGGCGTCGACCAGCTTGTCGATCCGGCTGTCCAGGCCCGAGACGGTTCCCTGCACCGAACGCATGGAGCGGACGAGCTCGTCGTTGAACGAGCGCCGCATGTCGAGGGTGGTCTGCGAGATGGTCGTCGAGAGCTGGTTGCCCGCCTTGGCCACGGCCTGGCCGGTCTTGGTGCCCGCGCTGTCGATCATGGCCGAAGCCCGCGCGACGACCGTGGTGAGGTCGTCGCAGGTGCTGTTGACGGCCGCCAGCTGCCTGCCGAGGAGTTCGACGCCGTCGCGCACGTCGAGCGCGCTCGCGGTCAGCGCGTCGGTGGTCTTCCTGGTGGCCTCCAGGGTCAGGGTGAGCGCCTCGACCAGTTCGGTGTGCACCTTGCGCGCCATCGTGCCGACGGAGCCGATGTCGGCCGCCGTCCTGCTCAGTTCGGTGCCGAAGCGGGCGGGGGAGGACAGCCGTACGGCGCCGAGCAGGAGGCTCGCCCGGGTCAGCGCGGCGCGCAGCCGTACGCGCAGGGCGGCCAGGTCGCGTTCCGCGTTCTCCTCCTTCCTGTTCTTCGTGACGTTCTCCAGGACCGTCCAGAGGATGAGGCAGAAGATCGCCGCGAGGGTGCACAGCGCGATGTTGTCGAACTTGAAGAACTCGGGCAGCCTGCCGTCGAAGCCCTGCTGCCACATCTCAAGGAAGGGGCGGCGGGCCGCCTCCGGGCCTCCCTCGTCGAGGACGTCGCCGTAGGCGCCCGTGGCCATCATCAGCCCGAGCCAGGTGATGAAGATCGGCACGAAGACCAGGGCGGGGCCGACCGCGGCGCCCAGCCCGAACCGCCGCCCGCGCTCCCGCCCGGCGTCGGTGAGGATGGTGTCTTCGGGGGAGAAGGCGGCGAACAGGTCGATCTCACACCAGCGTTCCGCCTCGCCGGGGTCGACGACCGCCTCGGCGAGGTCGTACAGCTGGTCCTGGCGGGCCGCCAGGTGGGGGTGATCGGCAAGCTCGCGAAGCTCGGCGGCAAGCTCCTGGTCCGTCACGGACACTCGACGTCCCCTCCTCGATGACGCTGGGCGCCGCCCGCCGGTCCGATGGACCCGGTGCACGCCGCCGAAAAGCGTGATCATTTCGGCATACGGCGGATCTGTCAAAGGAAGAAAGGCGTGATCGTTACGGTGACACGGAGAATCGCCGTAATGACGGGTTGTGTCCTTCGTGCCGGATGTTCAGACGTCATCCGGTCGCGCGCGGGGCGCCCTGAGACGCCGTACGGCGGAGGCCACGGCGGCCAGCAGCGCGAGGAACAGCAGCCCGCCCCGTACGGCACGGGCGTCCGGGCGACGCCGGGGAAGCCGGGGGAACCGGGAAGGCCGTCTGGGAGGCTCGGGGCGGCGGGCGGCCGGGGCGGGGACCGTACGGTAGACCTCGTCGAGGATGCGGTTGAAACGTCGTTCCCTGCGGGTGCCCGCGCTCACCAGGCGGCGTCTCCTGGCGTCGGTCCAGAACCGCCACCCCATGGGGCCGGCCAGCACGACCGCCGCGACCGACCGTAGGTGCGCCTCGGTGATGGCGCGCAGTTCCCACATCATCAGCCAGTGGTTGACGATCATGTTGACGTACATGTGGGCGCGCTGCTCGTCCGCGTCCTGGGAGGTGAAGAACGTCCCCCAGCAGGCCCGGTAGAGCGGGTCGTCCATGGCCATCCGCATGAGGTCGGTGTGCAGGGCGCGCAGCGTCTGCTCGCGGCCCGCCTTGGCCTCGCGGGCCTGCAGGATCAGCGAGGCCGTCACCCCCATGAGGGCGAAGACGGCCAGGACGGCCGAGGCCGCCCCGTAGGTCTGGCCGATGTCGCTCAGCCTGCTCCAGTCGGCGCCCTGGTCGTTGAGCAGGGTGAGGAAGAAGGGAGATATCACCACGAAACCGGGTACCGCCAGAACCAGAAGGAAGAGCAGTGCGACGAGAAGGAAGCGGCGCCCGCCTCCGGCGAGTCGGTTGAACAGGGGGCCGCCGCGCACTACCCGAGCTTTCTGCCCGTGGTCGGTAACAGGGGGGGAAGCGCCTGACGCTCCCGGTCGAGGAAGGGCAGCAGGTCCTCGCCGCGCGCGTAGAGGTCCTCAAGTTCGCGCGTGCAGGCCTCGATCAGACCGGGGTCGGCGATCTTACGGGCGCCGCTGAGCGTACCGCCCTCGTCGTAGACGACCTCGTACATGACCGAGGATCCCAGGATGACCAGCTCGGGCAGGTCGCGGCCCTCGCCCAGCTCCCCGGCGTCCAGGACGCGGATGAGTTCTCCCGCCTGTGCCCTCAGCCGGATGAAGTACAGCTCCCAGCGCAGATAGGGCGTGTACGGCCGCCGCACGACACGCAGGCGGCGCATCGGGAACCCGGGCGCGTCGAGGACGGGACCCTGGATCTCGTCACGGGTCTCGTCGATGATGCGCAGCGCCTCGTCCCAGTCTCCCCGGTCCAGGGCCTGCCAGCTGGGGTTGCGTGGCTCCCGGAACGACTGGCGGTATTCGAGCTTCCAGAAAACCCCTTCGATCTCCTGAAAATATGGCCAGAAATCCGAAATATACTCTTCTGCGCTCAGGGTCTCCGCTTTATATGTGCTTATATCATCAATCATCTGGTATATCCCGTTTTGCGGAGATGAGCTGGTTCCGGGGAATCACCACGAGGCGCTCGTCACGCGAGAGGCTCACCCCTTCGGGGAGCCGGTTCAGGTAGGCCTCGGTGAGGTCGCGGCCGATCACGGCGATGTCCCCGTTGGAGAGTTCCCAGATGTCCGGGCAGTCCGGGCTCGCGGTCGTGTTGCCGAGTTCCAGCGGTGAACTGCCGAGGCGCCTGCGTAGCTCGGCGCGCGGATCGGCCTCCCAAGGACGAGGCATGATGCCCTCGATTCGTCGATCTCCCCAACGTCCCCCGAGTTTCACATGATCCATTCGGGCTCGCAATGGACCTCGCCGATGGCTTTTCCTGACGGCCCGGCAGAAATCCCGCCGGATGGGTAAGATGGATGGCTTTTTTCGGGCGACCCTCTCAGTCGAGGGGATACCGCTCCGCCCAGGAGTCGTTCATCGGGGGCTCCCCGGCCGTCCAGGCCGCGAAGTCGTCGGCGATTTCGGTGATGGTCTCGCGGCCTTCGAGGTCGGTGAGCCAGTCGGCGGGCAGGGCCCGCTGCCCGTGCAGGGCGCCCAGGAGGTTTCCGCAGACGGCGCCGGTCGAGTCGCTGTCGCCGGAGTGGTTGACCGCGAGCAGCAGCGCCTGCCGCAGTTCGCCCGGCCAGGGGTGGGCCAGCGCGCAGTAGACCGCGATGGCCAGCGCCTCCTCGGCGACCCAGGCCCCGCCGAGCGACTCGACCCGTTCCGGGCTCGGGTCACCCTGGGCGGCGAGGCGGACGGCGGCGCGCAGGGCCAGGCTCGTCTCCTCGTGGGAGGGGTAGTCCGTCAGCAGGTCGGCGGCCCCCCGTACGGCCTGGGCCAGCGGCTCACCGGCCAGCACGAGATGGATCATGGCGGCGAAGGCGCCCGCCGCGAGATAGCCGGTCGGATGGCCGTGGGTGATCTGCGCGCACCGGGCCGCGAGTTCGAAGGCGTGCCGGGCGTCCGGCGCGCCGTACCCGAAGGGGGCCGAGCGCATGACCGTGCCGCAGCCCTTCGAGCCGGGGTTGACCGGCCCCGGCTCGCCGAAGGGCGCCGGGGTCGCGGGGCCGTACGCGAGGCCGGACAGGCACGCGTTGCCCGGGGCCCGCCGCGCGTAGAGCCAGCCCTGCTCCCGCAGCCGGCCCGTTCCGTGTGGCCGGTCCCGCTGGGGCGCCGGGTACCGCTGGGTGTCCAGCCAGCGCAGGTAGGCGTGCCGTACGGCGGGGACGTCTCCGCCGCGGATCAGGCCCTCGACGGTGAACAGCGTCATCTGCGTGTCGTCGGTGACCAGGCCGATCCTGCCGCGGTGGTCGGGGACCAGGCCGGTCACCCCCGCGAAGCCGTACCGGCCCCGGATGTCGGTGATCGAGTCGAACTCGACGGGCGCGCCGAGCGCGTCACCCAGGGCACCGCCGAGCAGGCTGCCCCGCACGCGGCTGCGGTGGTCGGCGAGGTCGTCGGTGGAACGTCGCACGGTCATGATCCTCCTGCTCCCATGGGCCCGTAACTCTACGGGCTCTCCGCTGACCTCGGCCGATGCCTCCGGCCTGGCGGGAGCTTGGCTTCCCATGATGTGGCCTCCGTGCCTTGATGATCGAGATCCTGGCATCAGGAGGCTGGAAGTCATGACATTTCCGATCCCATGATGTGGGATACAGGTTGACGTGGATTAAACCTACCTGAAATATAGGAAATGTGTCGCGAGTACCCCTGACCCTCCGGCGGGTCGTCGATCTCATGCGCCTGGACAGCAGCCTCTGTCCGTGACGCGCTCCGTCCTCCACGTTGAGCCTGTCGACCTCTCCTCCTCCCGTCTCCGTGCGCCCGCGCCCGTATGTCCGAGGGCCGTCGTTCCCGTGCGCCGGACACGTGTGTCTCCCATATCCCGACCTTTCTCGTCTTCTCGACCTTCCAAAGGGGCCAGTCATCATGCGGACATCTCCTCCACGGACGCGCGCCGCGCTCGTGCTCGCGGCGCTGTCACTCACCGCCCTCACCGCCGCCTGTGGGGGAACCGGCTCGGGAGGTACGGCGGTCGCGGCCGCCGGGAACCCGGCGGGCAAGGACGGCGGAGCCGTACTCAGGATCAAGGACCCGGGCAACGCGGGACCGCTGGCGGTGGCCAAGAAGGAGGGAATCCTGGAGAGGCGGCTGGCCGAGGTCGGGGCGAAGGTGGAGTGGGGCGGCTCCTACGCCTCCTTCACGGCCACCGTGGACGCCGTCCGCTCCGGCTCGATCAACGTGCTCGAAGGGGCGATCTCCCCGGTCCTCGGCTACCTCGTCAGCAGCAAGGACATCAAGATCTTCGCCTTCACCGACCCGGAGACCGACGCCGCCGCGCCGCAGACCGACGGCCTCGTCGTCAGGCCGGACAGCCCCGTCAGGACCGTCAAGGACCTGGTCGGCAAGCAGGTCGCCGTCAACAAGGGCGGACGCGGGGAGTATCTCCTGCTGCTCGCCCTCCAGGAGGCCGGGATCCCCGCCGACCAGGTCAAACGGGTCTACCTCAACCCCGACCAGGGCGCCTCCGCCTTCGCCACCGGCAAGGTCGACGCCTGGTGGGCGATCGTGCGGGCCTACCCCGAGGCGGTCGCCAAGGGGGCGCGGGTCGTCGTGCACGGCCGTGACCTGCCGGACAAGGACCTGAACATGCAGGCCGCCAGGACCGAACTGCTCACCGAGCACCCCGAGGTCGTCCGGGTCTACCTCAAGGTCCTGCAGGAGCTCACCGAGGAGGCCAGGCGCGACCCGGGCAAATTCCAGAACGTCTTCCTCACCCAGGGACCGACCGCTCTGTCCGGCGCCCGCCTTGAGGAGGAGAACGCCAAGTCCCGGTACGCCAACGTGCCGCGCTTCGCCACCCCCGCCGACGCCTCCTACGTGGCCGACGTGGCCTCGGTCTTCCAGAGGTACGGCGTGCTGCCGGGCGCGATCGACCCCAAAGCCGTGATCTTCGACCTCAAGCCCGCGTCATGACGCTGGAGAAGATCCCCACGGCCACACGGCTGTCCCCGCTCGAACCGCCCCGCTACCTGGGCTCCCGCAGACGCGCCCCCGGGCTGTCCGTCCCGCTGCGCCTGCTGGTCCCGCTGGTGCTGCTGGCCGCCTGGTGGTACGGCACGGCCGGTGGCCTCATCTCCCCGGAGATCCTCGCCGGACCGGGAGCCGTCGTCGGGGCGCTCGGCGAGCTGGCCGCCACCGGGCAGCTCGGCGACTACCTGCTCGCCTCCGCGCGGCGGGCCGGGCTCGGCGTGCTGGCCGGTGGGGGCGTCGGCCTCCTGCTCGGCGTGGTCGCCGGACTGTCCGTCCTGGGGGAGGAACTGGTCGATCCGACCATGCAGATGAAGCGGGCCGTGCCGTTCCTGGCCCTGGTCCCACTGTTCATCTCCTGGTTCGGCGTCGAGGAGACGTTCAAGGTGGTCCTGATCGCGGTCGCCGCGGCCGGCCCCATGTACGCCTACACCTATCTCGGCGTCCGCGGCGTGGACCGGAAGGTCGTCGAGGCCGCCAGGGGCTTCGGGCTCACCGGGGCGGGACTCGCCTTCGGCGTGATCATCCCGACCGCCCTGCCCAGCGTCCTGATGGCCCTGCGCGTGTGCCTCTCGGTCTCGCTCACCGGCTTGATCGCGGCCGAGCAGATCGGCGCGACCGAGGGGATCGGCTACCTCGTCACGCTCGCCCAGCAGTACTACCGCACCGACTACATGGTCCTGTGCGTCGTGATCTACGCCGTGCTGGGCCTGCTGATCGACCTGGTCATCCGGGCCGTCGAACGGGTCGCCATGCCCTGGCGCGGGCAGGTGACGGCCCGATGAGCGCCACCGCCGTGGACATCAGGGGGCTGCGCAAGGCCTTCGGCGCCAAGACCGTCCTGGACGGGATCGACCTGGAGATCGGGCGGGGGGAGTTCTTCGTCCTGCTCGGGCCGAGCGGCACGGGAAAGACCACGCTGCTGCGCATCCTGGCCGGTCTCGAACTCCCCGACTCGGGAACCGTCCTGGCGCCGCGGCGCCGTACGACCGTCTACCAGGAGCCGCGCCTGGTCCAGGCCCGCAGAGTGCTCGCCAACGTCGTCCTCGGGCTGCCCAGGTCGGCGCGCGAGGCCGGGCTCGCCGCGCTTGAGGAGGTCGGCCTCGCCGGGTACGGCGGGGCGTGGCCCGCGACCCTGTCCGGCGGGGAGGCGCAGCGGGTCGCCCTGGCCAGGGCCCTGGTCCGCGACCCGGAGCTGCTGCTGCTCGACGAGCCGTTCGCCGCGCTCGACGCGCTGACCCGCCTGCAGATGCAGGAGCTGGTCGCGGAACTGTGCGAACGGCACCGGCCCGCCGTCGTGCTCGTCACCCACGACGTCGACGAGGCCGTACGGCTGGCGGACCGGGTCGTGGTGCTGCGGGACGGCGCCTTCGCGGTCGAGCAGCCGATCGACCTGCCCCATCCGCGTGACCGCAACGACCCGGCGTTCATCGCCCACCGGCGGCTGTTCCTGTCCCATCTCGGCGTCGCCGCCGCCGCGCACTGACCACCCGAAGAACAGTACGGAGGACTCGCATGTCCGCGATCGACAAGATCTGGTTCACCCGTTGCCCGGTTCCCACCGCGAGCGGGCTGGCCTACAACCTGGGCTGGCTCGACGAGGAGTTCGGCGAGGTCGGCGTCCTGCAGGACGCGGGCCCCGAGCTGTCGGAACACCACTTCGACCACCGGCTCCTCGGGCTGTTCCGGGAGGGCGGGAACGTTCCCGCGCTGGCCGCCCGCTCAGAGGGGGCCCCGACCCGCCTGATCGGGCTGACCTGGATCGAGGAGTGGCAGTCGATCCTGGTCCGCCCCGACTCGGGGATCACCGACGCGGCCGGGCTGCGCGGCGCCCGCGTCGCGCTGCCGAGGTGGGCCGAGACGCGCGCCAGGAGCTTCCCCAGGGCGATGGCGCTGCACGGGTTCAAGGGGGCGCTGTCCCAGGCCGGGCTCGGCTTCGACGACGTGACGTTCGTCGAGGTCGGCCAGCCGAGGTCCGACGTCGGGCGGGGCGCCGCGGAACGGGCCTGGTCCTGGCCGGGCATCGAGGAACTGGCCGCGGGCGAGGTCGACGCGATCTACGTCAAGGGCGCCCGCTCCGCCGACCAGGCCAGGGAGATCGGCGCCGTCGTCGCCGTCGACCTGGACGCCGCGGAGGACCGCCGTACCCGCGTCAACAACGGCACCCCCAGGCCCATCACCGTGCACGAGGACCTGCTCGCCGAGCACCCGGACCTGGTCGTCGCCTTCCTGGCCCAGACGCTGCGGGCCGCGGACTGGGCGGCGGACAACCTGGAGGCCGTACGCGGCATCCTGGCCGCGGAGACCCGCTCGGAGGCGGACGGCGTCGCCACCGCCTACCGGGGCGACTTCCACCGTGGCCTCCACCCGGACCTGTCGCCGGAGCGGCTCACGCTGCTGGGGCGGCAGAAGGACTTCCTGCTGCTGCACGGCTTCCTCGCCGCCGACGTCGACCTCGACGCCTGGACGGCCCACGAGCCACTGGCCGCGGCGCGGGAACTGCTCGCCGGGCGGCGCTCCGACGGCCTTTGGACGGACGCGCCCGGCGAGGTGACGGCCCGGTTCGGCGGCGCGTTCATCGGGGAACGGCTGGCGGTCCGATGACCACGTTCCTGATCACACTGCCGACCCGCGACAACGGCGGGCGCGGGGCCAGGGCCGACCTGCCGGGTTTCGTCACCGACCCCAGGGCGCCCTTCGGCCCGTTCGACCACCTGCTGCAGGCGGGCAGGGCCGCGGAGCTGGCGGCCTTCGACGGCGCGTTGCTGCCCTTCGACCCCCGGGGAGAGGAGTCGCTGGTCGCCGCGGGGAGCCTGCTCAGGCAGAGCCGCTGGCTGCGGGTCGCCGCCGGGTTCCACCCCGGCGTCGCGACCCCCGTCTACGCAGCCAAGGTCTCGGCCTCGCTGCAGCGCTTCTCCGGCGACCGGCTCGACTGGCGGGTCGTCGTCGACCTTGACCCCGAGGTCGCCAGGGCGCAGGGCGACTTCCTCGAAGGGGCGGACCGCTACGCGCGGGCCGAGGAGTTCCTCACCGTCGCCAAGGGGGTCTGGACGCAGGAGGGCTACGGCTACGAGGGACGCTTCTACCAGGTGCTCGCCGGAGGCTTCCTGTCGCCGCTCGCCGGCAGGGCCTTCCCCAGGGTCCACCTGTCGGGGACCTCTCCGCAGGCCCTCGAACTGTCCGCGCGCCACGCCGACGTGCACGTCTTCGACCCCGGCGACGACTTCGAGGCCTCCGGCCTCCAGGGCGTCACCTACGGCCTGCGCCTCCCGGTGCTGGCCCGCGACGACGACGCCGAGGCCTGGCGGGCGGCACGCCGCCTGTGGCTGCGCGGCGGCGGCACCGAGGACACCCTGCCCGAACCCGACCCGCAGACCCGGCTGTGGAACGGCTTCCCCGGCCCCGGCCTCGTCGGCTCCTACGAGAGCGTGGCGGCCGGGATCAGGGACTACGCGGACCGGGGGATCGGCGCCTTCGTCCTTGAGGCGACGCCGTACGTCGAGGAGACCTATCGGCTCGGGGAGCGGCTGCTGCCGCTGCTGGTCAAGGAGAACAGCCATGTCCGTTGACATCTACTGGCGGATCGGCACGCACGGCGACCAGCCCTCGCTGCGCAGGAGGGTCGCCAGCCGGGGGGAGTGGGCCCCGGTCGTGCCGGGCAGCCTGGCCCCGGGAGTGCGGGACGGGCGGCGTGACGGCTACAGCTACGTCGAGCACATGGGGGACGTCGCCAGGGCCTCCGAGGTCTCCGGCTTCGTCGGCGGGCTGCTGCCCTCCTTCCCCAACACCGACGACCCGTGGGCGACGGCGGCGACGCTGGCCAGGGAGACGACGACCTACCGGTTCATGATCGCCTTCCAGCCGGGCTTCCTCCACCCGGTGCAGGCCGCGCGCATGTCGGCGAGCCTCCAGCGCGCGACGGGCGGGCGGGTCGTCTACAACGTCATCTCCGGTGGCGGCGGCCCCGACCAGCTCTGGTGGGGCGACAAGGTCGCCCACGACGACCGCTACGCGCGGACCTCGGAGTTCCTCGACGTGCTCAGGGGCGTCTGGGACGGCGGGCCGTACGACTTCGAGGGGCGTTTCTACCGGGTCAGGGGCGCCGGGCTGCCCGAGGAGCTGACCGGGCAGCCGTTCCCCGAGATCTACTTCTCCGGGTCGTCGAAGGCGGCCATCGACGCCGCCGGGCGGCACGCGGACCACTACCTGTCGTGGCTGGAGCCCTTCCACGCGTTGCGCGAGAAGTTCGACCAGGTCAGGGCCAACAGCGACCGCACACCCAAGTTCGCCGTCCGCATCGACGTGCTCGCCCGCGAGACCGAGGAGGAGGCCTGGGAGGAGATCCGCAGAGGCTGGGACAACATCGACCCGTCGGTGCTCCGCGGCGCGACCGGCGACTCCATCGGCTGGCAGCGCAGCCAGTCGTTCGTCACCGGCGCGGTCAACGGCCACCGCGACCTTGAGGTCACCCCCAACGTGTGGGGCGGCTTCCACCTGCTGCGGGGCGGGCCCGCCTTCGGGCTCGTCGGCAGCTACGAGCAGGTCGCGGAACGGCTAGACGAACTGATCAATCTTGGCGTCGGCGCGTTCATCCTCGCCGGCGTGCCCCATCTGGAGGAGGCCTACCGCGTCGGCGAGAACGTTCTGCCGCTGCTGCGTGGCCACGACCTCCGCGTCGCATCACCCCTACTGGAAGGAACACCCTCATGAGCGTCCGCGTCGGCTACTTCCCGCACAACAACTCGCTGTGGGTCCTGCGTCACCGGGGCATCCTGGAGCGCGCGATCCCCGACGTCGAGTGGGTCGACCTGCGCGACCTCCCGGCCGGTGACAGGACGGACCCGACCAAGGGCCTGCCCTCGGTCCACGGCGACCACCTCTTCGACGGCGGCTACGACTTCATCGGCACCGGTTCGACGCCGCCGGTCACCGCCCAGGGCAAGGGCCACGACGTGGTCTACGTGGCCGTCTCCGGCTCCCGCCACGAGAACGGCAGGCTGGTGGTGAAGGAGGACTCCCCGATCACCTCCCTTGCGGACCTGAAGGGTAGGAGGGTCGCGCTCGGGCACGGCTCCTGGCAGACGACGTTGCTGCTGTTCGCCCTCGACAAGGCCGGGCTGACCTGGAAGGACATCGTTCCCGTCGACGCCGGGGTGGACGCGGGCGAGTTGTTCCTCAACGGGGAGGTCGACGCCTGGGTCGGCTCCTACCCCTCGCTCAGCACGGTCGAGGCGCAGGCGCCGGTCCGTGAGCTGGTCGCCACCGACGGGCTGTTCAGCCACCGTTCGCTCTGGTTCACCCGGCGTGACTTCGCCGAGAAGCACCCCGAGCAGCTCGCCGCGATCGTCGCGGCACTGCAGGAGTCCGACGCCTGGATCACCGAGAACCATCGTGAGGCGGCCGGGCTGTTCGCCGCCGACGACGGCGGTGACCTCGACCACTGGGAGAACGCCCTGCGCAAGCGTCCCTTCGGGCTGCACCCGGTGACCGAGGAGTTCGTCGCCGAGCAGCAGCGCGCCGCCGACCTCTTCCACGCCAACGGCCTCATCGACCGGAAGATCACCGTCGCGGACGCCGTCGACCCGGAGATCGCCAAGCTGCTCCGGTGACAGCAGGGGAAAGGCCCCTCCGAGAACTCGGAGGGGCCTTTCCCTGAATGGTTCTGTCAGGATTTTTCCGTCTTCCCGAGTGTCGTCGCTTTGAGCACCCGAACAGGGGTATGGCGTACCGCCACCGGGTCTCCGCGGCCCGACCGGCGCCCGGTCCTCACCCGAGGAACCGCCACCGCAGCTCAAGGAGAGAACGATGGAGAAGTCCAACCCGGTCAAGGGTGTCATTGACAAGATAGCTGACAAACTGTCGGACCATTCTGCGGAGATTCCCGGCCGCCCGGGAAGCGAGCCGCCGTCGGTTGACGAGCCGACCGAGCCCAGGGGGCCGCTCAGGCCCAAGCCCGACCAGCGCGGCCCCGACCCGTACAGCCCCACCGGACAGGAAGAGGACGTGACGCCCGAGGAGCGGGCACAGGGCGGTGACCGCCTCACCACGGCCCAGGGGCTGCGCCTGGCCGACACCGACCACTCGCTCAAGGCCGGTCCCCGAGGGCCGGTGCTGCTGCAGGACCACCACCTGCGCGAGAAGGTCATGCACTTCGACCACGAGCGCATCCCCGAGCGCGTCGTGCACGCCCGCGGCGCCGCCGCGCACGGCGTCTTCCGGTCGTACGGCACCGCGGCCTCGGTGACCAGGGCCGCCTTCCTCGCCAAGGACGTCGAGACGCCGGTCTTCGTGCGGTTCTCCACGGTCCTCGGATCGAGGGGCTCGGCCGACACGGTGCGCGACACCCGGGGCTTCGCCACGAAGTTCTACACCGACGAGGGCGTCTTCGACCTGGTCGGCAACAACATCCCGGTGTTCTTCATCCAGGACGCGATCAAGTTCCCCGACGTCATCCACGCGGCCAAGCCGCATCCGGACCGGGAGATCCCCCAGGCGCAGAGCGCGCACGACACGTTCTGGGACTTCGTCTCCCTGCACACCGAGGCCACCCACCACACGCTGTGGAACATGTCCGACCGCGGCATCCCCCGCTCCTACCGGACCATGGAGGGTTTCGGCGTCCACACCTTCCGGCTGGTCGACGCGGAGGGGGCGACGACGCTGGTGAAGTTCCACTGGAAGCCCAAGGCCGGAGTGCACTCCCTGGTGTGGGAGGAGGCGCAGCTGATCGGCGGCGCCGACCCGGACTTCCACCGGCGTGACCTCGCCGACGCGATCGAGGCCGGTGCCCACCCGCAGTGGGAGCTGGGCATCCAGGTCTTCCCCGACACCCCGGAGCAGACGTTCGAGGGCATCGACCTGCTGGACCCGACGAAGATCGTCCCTGAGGAACTGGCGCCGGTCCAGCCGATCGGCCTGCTCACCCTCAACGCCAACCCGGTGAACTACTTCGCCGAGACCGAACAGGTCGCCTTCCACGTCGGTCACCTGGTGCCCGGCATCGACGTCACCGACGACCCGCTGCTCGCCGGGCGGCTGTTCTCCTACTTGGACACGCAGATCACCCGCCTGGGCGGTCCCAACTTCGGGCAGATCCCGATCAACCGCACGCACGCCCCCGTCAACGACATGCTGCGCGACGGCTTCCACCAGGACGCCGTGCACGCGGGCGTGGCGCCGTACAAGCCGAACTCGCTGGACGGCGGCTGCCCCTTCTTCGCGGGGGCGCACGAGGGGGGATACGTGGAGACGCCCGTTCGGGTGGCCGCGGCACGGAAGGTGCGTGAGGCTCCGGCGTCGTTCGCCGACCACTTCAGCCAGCCTCGCCTGTTCTGGCTGAGCCTGAGCCCGGTCGAACGCGAGCACGTCATCGCCGCCTACACCTTCGAACTCGGCAAGGTCTACGAGCAGGCGATCAAGGAGCGCAACCTGCGTGTTCTCGCCGAGATCGACCCCTACCTGTGCGAGCAGGTGGCGCAGGGCCTCGGCCTGCCCGTTCCGAAACCGGTCAACTCCCTGCCGGCCGTCGATCCGAGCCCGGCCCTGTCCCAGGTGGGCAGGACCTGGCCGACCACCGGCCGGATCATCGGCATCGTCGCCGACGGCCACGGCGACCTGGCGACGGTCGAGGCCGTCCGCAGGGCGGTCCTGGACGGCGGCATGGTACCGCTGGTCATCGCCCCGGCCGGTGGCGTGCTCGGCGCGGACGGCGACGGCCCCGTAACGGTGCAGCGCACGTTCGTCACCGCCAGGTCCGTCGAGTTCGACGCCCTGCTGCTGGCCGGAACCCCGGCGCGGGGCAAGGACGCGGACGGCGCCAGGGACGCCAAGGCCGGGAACGGCACCGCGGGGGCGCCCACCGACCCGCGGGTGCTGCTCATGCTCGGTGAGGCGTTCCGGCACGCCAAGCCGATCGGCGGCTGGGCGGACGCCGTACAGGCGCTCACCGCCGCCGGGATCGATCCGGCGGCGCCCGGCGTGGTCGTCGGGGACGGCGGCGAGGCGGTGCTGGCGGAGGTCGTCCGCCTGCTGGGCGGGCACCGGGTCTGGGAACGCTTCCCTGTCCCGGTCGAACCCGTCTGATCCGCCACGCCACGAGGCCGGACCTTGGGGACCCCGAGGTCCGGTCTGTCGTTTTCCCAGGTCAAAGAGGGGGCAGCCCCTAGGCGAGGGAACGGGGGTTTCATGGCGCAGATGTTCGACCCGTCCGCGTACGGCCGTGCCGTCGCCGATGTCTACGACGGCGTCTACGGGACGACCATTCCCGACACCGAGTCCGCGGTGAACCGGCTGGCGGAACTCGCCGACGGGGGGCCGGTCCTGGAGTTCGGCGTCGGCACGGGACGGCTGGCGCTGCCGCTCACGGCGCGAGGACTGGTCGTCGCGGGCGTGGACGGCTCGGCGGAGATGGTGCGGCGGTTACGTGCCAAGCCCGGCGGCGACCGTGTCCCGGTGACGCTGGGAGACTTCGCCACGACCCGGGTCGAGGGCGAGTTCGGCCTGGTCGTCCTGGCGATCAACACGATCTTCGCGTTGCCCTCGCAGGAGGCGCAGGTCGCCTGCTTCCGCAACGCGGCCGCCCACCTGCGCCCGGGGGGCCGGTTCGTGGTCGAGGCGTGGGTCCCCGATCCCGGGGCGTTCAGGGACGGCACGGCGTTGCGTCTGCTGTCGCTGAGCGAGGAGAGGGTGCTGGTCGAGGCGGCGCGGCTGTCGGCCGCCGACCAGATGATGTACACGACGAAGGTCAACCTGACCTCCGACGGACTGAGGTTGCTGCCCGCCAACCACCGCTACGCCTGGCCCGCAGAGCTCGACCTGATGGGGCTGCTCGCCGGCCTGGAACGTGAGCACCGCTGGGCCGGCTGGGACGGCTCTCCCTACACCGACGACAGCCGCTCGCACGTCTCGGTCTACCGCTCGTCCCCAGGGAGGCCGTGATGCGTCTGCCCGCGCCGCGAGGCCCCGTCACCACGGTGCTCTTCGAACGGCTCACCCGCCCGCCCCACCCGTTCGATCCGCCGTCCCTCGGCGTGGAGGACGACGAGGACCTGCAGCTCGCGCTCTTCACCTGTTACGAGCTGCACTACCAGGGGTTCGAGGAGGTCGACGACGCCTGGG
Organism: Streptosporangium sp. NPDC049376; assembly: GCF_044466505.1. Lineage (NCBI taxonomy): Bacteria > Bacillati > Actinomycetota > Actinomycetes > Streptosporangiales > Streptosporangiaceae > Streptosporangium > Streptosporangium sp. NPDC049376. Next base: position 224,089 of record NZ_JBITMT010000005.1, read on the forward strand.
AGTGGGAGCCGTCGCTGCTGGCGGTCAGGCGGACGCTGGAACGGCGCTTCGAGGAGTGGCTCGCGCGGGCCGTACCGCCCCCCACGGCCGGGGAGCCGGAGCGGGTCTGCCGTGCCCTGACCGATCTGGTCGCCGAGGCGGAGGGGCCGCCGCTCGCGGCGTTCCTGGAGAGGAAGGCCGGTCCGGACCAGTTCAGGGAGTTCGTCGTCCACCGCTCGATCTACCACCTGAAGGAGGCCGACCCGCACACCTGGGCGTTGCCCCGGCTGTGCGGCCGCGCCAAGGCGGCCCTGGCGGAGATCCAGGCCGACGAGTACGGCGGAGGCCGCCGGGAGCGGATGCACTCGGAGCTGTTCCGGGCCACGATGCGCGGGCTGGACCTGGACGACTCCTACGGCGCCTACCTCGACCGGGTGCCGGCGATCACGCTGGCGACCGTCAACCTCATGTCGCTGTTCGGCCTGCACCGCGCGCGCCGGGGAGCCCTGCTCGGGCACCTGGCGGTCTTCGAGATGACCTCCTCGCTGCCCAACCTCAGGTACGGCCGGGGCCTGCGGAGACTGGGCGGCGACGCGACGGCCTGCCGCTTCTACGACGAGCACGTGCTGGCCGACGCCGTACACGAGCAGATCGCCGCGCACGACATGTGCGGCGGGCTGGCCGCCACCGAACCCGCCCTGACCGGCGACATACTGTACGGCGCCGCCTGCGCCCTGACCCTCGACCGCCTCTTCGCCGAGCACGTCCTGGACCGCTGGACCCGGGGGACCACGTCGCTGCGCGAGGCGAGCCTGGCGGTGGGGAGTCCGTGACGGACCTGGACTACGTGCTGCCGCTGCGCTGGGAGGACGACTCGGGCCTGACGGAGCTGACCGGCTACCTGCGGTGGCTGGGGAGCCGGGTCCGCGTCATCGTCGTCGACGGCTCCCCGCCCGCGCTCTTCGACCGGCACGCCGCCCGCTGGAACGGCCTCGTCCTGCACGTGCGGCCCGACGCCGACCTCCGCTTCGCCAACGGCAAGGTCAACGGGGTGATCACCGGGATGCGCCTGGCCCGCGCCGAGCACGTGGTCATCGCCGACGACGACGTCCGTTACGGCGCGGCGGAACTGGCCAGGATGGACACCCTGCTGGAGACGGCCGACCTGGTCAGGCCGCAGAACCACTTCGACCCGCTGCCCTGGCACGCCCGCTGGGACACCGCCCGCATGCTGCTCAACCGTGGCTTCGGCGCCGACTACCCGGGCACCTTCGGGGTGCGCCGGTCGGCCTTCCTGAAGATGGGCGGCTACGACGGGGACGTGCTGTTCGAGAATCTGGAGCTCATCCGCACGGTCCGCGCCAACGGCGGGCGCGAACACCGCGCGCACGACCTCTACGTCCGCCGTCTGCCGCCCTCCGCCGGGAGGTTCTGGTCCCAGCGCCTACGGCAGGCCTACGACGACCTGGCGCAGCCGCCCCGGATGCTGTTCTTTCTGGCCGTGCTGCCGGTGTCGGCCGTCGCCCTGCTGCGACGCAGGTACGGGGCGGTGCTGACAGGAGCCGCCGTCTGCGTGGGGGTGGCGGAGATCGGCCGCCGCCGGGCGGGTGGCCGGCGGGTCTTCCCCTTCACCGCCTCGTTGTTCGCCCCGGTGTGGGTGCTGGAACGGGCCGTCTGCAGCTGGCTCGCTCTGGTGGCCCGGTTCCTCTGCGGCGGGATCCCCTACGCGGGGCACCGGATGCTGACCGCCGCGCATCCGGTTCGCGGGCTCGGGGAACGCGCTCAGAGGTCGGGTTCGCTCGTGGCCCGGAACCCGGTGGACTTGTGCGAGCCGTCGCAGAACGGCTTGGCCGAGGAACGCCCGCAGCGGCACAGCGCCACCGTCGCCCGGCCGGGGTCGATGACCTCTCCATCCTGAGTCGTCAGCGTGAACGTCCCCCGGAGCAGCAGCGGCCCGTCCTCACATGGAGTGATTATGGCGGGATAGTCCGTTTTGTGACTCATGGTGGGTTTGTGCCCGGCGAGGTGGGCGGAAAACGCCGCCCTCCGGCGGTGGAAGCGGGTGAGAGGGGGAAGGGGTGTGGCGTGAAGGTGGTCGTCCTCGCTGACACGCACGCGCCCCGGCGCTGGAAGTCCTGCCCGCCACGGGTGGCGGAGCACTTGCGCGGCGCGGACCTGATCCTGCACGCGGGAGACGTCTGCGTCCCCGGGGTCCTGGACGAGCTGGCCGCCTACGCCCCGGTCCACGTGGTCAAGGGCAACAACGACGGGCCGGACGTACGGGCGCCGGAGACGCTCGAACTCGACCTCGGCGGACTGCGGGTCGCGATGATCCACGACAGCGGCGCGGCCAAGGGGCGGATCGCCCGGATGCGCCGCCGGTTTCCCACCGCCGACCTCGTCGTCTTCGGTCACTCCCACATCCCGTTCGACGAGAGCGAGGGCGGCTTCCGCGTCTTCAACCCCGGCTCGCCCACCGACCGGCGGCGCCAGCCCCACGGCACCGTGGGCCTCCTGCGGATCGAGGACGGCCGTCTCGTCGACGCCGAGATCGCCCCCGTCACCTGAGAGCCACGGTCCCCGGGGGCCGCGGCACCCGGCCTGCGGGGTCGTGGGCCGTGATCGCGGAGTCAGTCCGGGTGGTGCTGATGTTGCAGGTAGGCGGCCGTCTCCGGGTTGGCGGGGAAGTAGGCCTCGATGGCCAGCTCGGCGACCGTGATGTCGAGCGGCGTGCCGAAGGTGGCCATCGTGCTGAAGAAGGCGAGTTCGCGGTAGCCCCTGCGGATCCTGAGCGGGATCACGATGTGACCGGGGCCCGGCCGGTCGATCTCGGGCACCGGCTGGTCGCAGGGGTAGTCGTCCAGCTCCCGCCAGAGGGCGCCGAGCTCCGGGTCGGCGGTGAGGCTGATCTGACGGCGTAACCGGTGCAGCAGGTGGGCCCGCCACTCGCCCAGGTTGATGATCCGCTGGGACATCCCCTTGGGATGCAGGCTCAGCCGCAGCACGTTGACCGGCGGGACGAGCAGCTCCGGGGCCACGCCGCGCAGCAGCAGCCCGGTCGCGGAGTTGCGGTCGACCACGTTCCAGCGCTGGTCGACGACCACCGCGGGGTACGGCTCGTGCCCGCTCAGCACCTGGCCGAGGGCCTCGCGCACCGAGGCCATCTCCGGAGAGCTGAGCGGTGTCTCCGAGTAGACCGGCGCGAACCCCCCGGACAGCAGCAGGTGGTTGCGCTCGCGCAGCGGCAGGTCGAGCTCCTCGGCCAGGCGCAGGATCATCTCCCGGCTCGGTTTCGAGCGGCCGGTCTCCACGAAGCTCAGGTGCCTGGTGGAGATCTCGGCCTGGAGGGCGAGGTCCATCTGGCTCATCCGCCGTCGTTCCCGCCACTGGCGCAGCAGTTCACCGACTGGGCGGGACACGCTGGTGGTGGTCACAATTAACACGATATCGGGGGCATGTTGGCAAAACCATTACCCACTGCCCCCGGGGGAGAAGCGTGTCAGCGGCGGCGGACCTTGGTGACCAGACGGTTGAGGATGCGCTCCCACTCGGTGCCGAAGGGGTTCTCCTGGACGAGGTAGGTCCAGGTGGCGGTCGGCCGTTTGATGCCCGCCTCCTCGTGGTCGAGACCGTCGGCGGTGATCGTGGCCGCCTCGAACGTCTCGATCGAACGCGACTCGACCTCGGCGAGCATCCGCTCGTAGGCGGGCTTGGCCTCCTTGTTGAACTCGTCGATCGGGCTGAGGCGGCCGAGCGCGCGCAGGTGGATGCCCTCGCGCAGCTCGGCGAGGTAGGCCAGGTGGTCGGCCCACGAACGGTCGAGGTGGAAGAGGACGATCTGCCTGGCGGCCTCCTTCAGCACCTCCTCCCCGACCGTCTCCTCAAGGGAGGACCATCGCTCGGGGGCGGCGGAGGCCAGCGCCTGGGCCGCGGAGTCGCCGTGCAGGACCTTGCCGCGGAGTTCGAGCACCTGGCCCCGGTGCTGTTCGAGCAGCCGGGTGTAGCGCCAGGTGTTGCGGTGGATCTCCATGTCCACCCCCTCGGCGACCCGCTGGGCGTGGCCGACGAGACTGTGGTCGGGCACGCCCCTGGCGTACTCGTCGGCCACGTAGTGGGTGATCAGTTCGTCCTCGCCGCTGACGAAGAAGACCGAGCCGCCGGGGTCGCCCTGCCGCCCGGCCCGGCCGCGGAGCTGGTCGTCCAGGCGGCTGCTGGTCTGCCGCCCGGAACCGATGACGTACAGCCCGCCGAGCTCCTCGACGCCCTCACCGAGGCGGATGTCGGTGCCGCGCCCGGCCATCTGGGTGGAGACCGTGATGGAGCCACGCTCACCGGCCTTCGCGATGATCGAGGCCTCCTCGGCGTCGTTCTTCGCGTTGAGGACCACGCACTCCAGGCCGCGGCCGCTCAGGGTCAGCGAGAGGCGCTCGGACTCGGCGACGTCCAGGGTGCCGATCAGGATCGGCCGCCCGGTCGCGTGCACCTCGACGATCTCCTCGACCAGGGCGCGGTCCTTGTCCATCCGGTACTCGAAGAGCCGGTCGGGGGCGTCGGTCCGCACGCAGGGCCGGTTGGGGGGAACCACGGCGACCTTGAGGTCGTAGAACTCACGGAGCTGGTCGCCGACCGCGACCGCGGTCCCGGTCATGCCGCACCGCTGCGGATAGCGGGTGATCAGGCCCTGCACGGTGATCGAGTCGAGGATCTCGCCGGTCGCCGAGGGCGGCAGCGCCTCCTTGGCCTCGACCGCCGCCTGCAGGCCGTCCGGCCAGCGCTGCAGCAGCGCGACCCGGCCCCGGGACGGGTTGATCAGGTGCACCTTGCCGTCGCGGATGATGTAGTCGACGTCCTTGGCCAGCAGGGCGTGCGCGTGCAGGGCGAGGTTGACCTCGGTCAGCGTGGCCGGGGTGTCGTAGAGGTCGATCCCGAGCGCCTGCTCGACGGTGTCGATGCCCTTGCTCGTCAGGTGCACGTTGCGCGCCTGGTCGTCGAGCTCGTAGTGGTAACCCCTGACGAGCTGGCGGACCAGCGCCGCCATCTCCGGGACCGCGTTGCCCGGGTCGGTGGCCCCGGCGAGAACCAGCGGCACCCTGGCCTCGTCGACCAGCACCGAGTCGGCCTCGTCGACCAGCGCGACCTCGGGGTCGGGCATGATCAGGTCGGCCGCGTCGACGCGGGTGCGGTCGCGCAGCACGTCGAAGCCGATCTCACTGACCGGGCCGTAGGTCACGTCCTTGGCGTAGGCGTCCCTGCGCTCCTCGTGCGTCGAGGTCTGGCCGATCCAGCCGACCGAGACGCCCAGCGTCTCGTACAGCGGGCCCATCCACTCGGCGTCGCGCTGGGCCAGGTAGTCGTTGACCGAGATCACGTGGACGCGCTTGCCCTGCAGGGCGTATCCGGCGGCGGCCATCGCCCCCGACAGGGTCTTGCCCTCGCCGGTGGCCATCTCGGCGACGTTGCCGGAGAGCATGGCGAGCATGCCGACCAGCTGCACGTCGTACGGCCGCAGCCCCAGGGTCCGCCGTGCGGCCTCCCGGACGATGGCGCAGAACTCGGTCAGGTCGTCGAGCGAGGGCTCGGGCAGCTCGTCGAGTTCGCGAACCCGATCCTCCCTTTTTCCCGCCGCGGCGACGATCCGCTCGAAGGGGGCCAGATCGATCGACCCGGGACGTTCGAGGAGCCGTCTGATGCGCTGAGTTATCGAGGCCACGTCTCCTCCAACGCCCGTCCCCGGGTTCACGTTCCAACGAGGTTCACAACGAGCCTCACCGTACCGACCGAACGGATCATCGTGTAGCCCGAGGGCGGAACGGCGCGTTCGGGAAAGGATTTCGCAATCCTGACATGAGCTGACAGGTATGGGCGTGACGATGGGCTGCATGACAACGATCGCTCAGCTCATCGCCGTGAACATCGACTGCGCGGAGCCCAGGAAGCTCGCGGAGTTCTACGCGGCGGTCTTCGGTTGCGAGGTCCAGTACGCCGAGGACGACTACGCCGCCGTCGGCGACGGCACGATGACCATCTACTTCCAGCGCAACCCCGACCGCACGCCCGCCGTCTGGCCGGGTCCGGACAAGCAGTTCCATCTGGACGTACGGGTCCCCGACGTGGAACAGGCCGTCAAGGACTACCTGGAGCTCGGGGCGACCAGGCCGGACTTCCAGCCGGGAGGGCACTGGGTCGTCCTGGCCGACCCGGAGGGCCACCTGTTCTGCGTCTGCCCGCCCCAGCAGTAGGTCCGGTGGGCGGTCCGCTCCGGAGCCTTCGCGGAGGAGGGGCCGGGGCGGGCGCCGTACCGGAGGGGCGGGGACAAGGCGGTGCAGGACCGAAAAAATCCGCAGAAAAGCTGACTAGGGCGGATTTTTGTGGCCAAAATCGCTCTTGGCGCACGAGAGAGGCCCCTTACCCGCCCTTGGCGCGCTTTAAGCTTGCGGGATGACCCAAGAATCGCTTCTTTACTCATGTCTGGTCGCTTCCGGTGGGTGGCGATGACCTGGGTCGGTATGTCGATCGCTCTGATCGGCGCGCTCGGCTACGCCCTCGGAGCGGCGCTTCAGCAGTTCGAGGCGGTCTCGGAAGGGGCCTCGCTCAAGCTGATGAGACGGCCCCGCTGGTGGCTCGGCGGAGTGATCGGTTTCACCGGCGCCTGCCTGCACGCGGTCGCGCTGAGCCTCGCGCCGCTGGTCGTGGTGCAGCCGATCAGCGTGGCGACGCTGGTCTTCGCGGTGCCGCTGGCGGCGGTGCTGCACGGCAGGCGCCCGCGCAGGCAGGAGATCCTCGGGTCGATCGCGGTCGCCGTCGGACTGCTCGGCCTGATGCTGCTGGTCCCCGCGCACGCCGGGACACCCCACATGACCAACGGCCAGGCGTTCGGCTTCCTCGCCTGCGTCGGGCTGATCGTGCTGGTCACCCACCTGACCGCGCGCAAGGCCAACGGATCGCTCAAGGCGCTGTTGCTCTCGGTCGGGGCGGGGGCGGTCACCGCCAGCGTCTCCACCTTCGTGCGGGTGGTCGGCGGCGGTCTCGAAGGTGATCTGAGCAGGTTGCTGACCTGGTTCACCGTGGCGATCCCGGTGCTGCTCGTCTGCGCCGTGGTGCTGCTGCAGAAGTCCTACGAGGTGGGTTACTTCGGCATCGCCTACGCCGCGGTCCAGGTCGTCGACCCGATCACCTCGATCCTCGCCGGGGCCATCCTGCTGAAGGAGCCCATGCCGACCGGGGCGGCCAACGTGATCCCCGCCCTGCTGGCCGCCGCGGTGCTCATCTGGGGGACCGTCACCCTGGGGCGGCTCTCCCCCGACCACGGCGGCAGCCGTACGGCCGTGCGTGAACCCGCGACGGTCTCCTCCTAACCCTGGTCGTGCGGGGGCCGCCAGCCGAGGACATCGTCCATCGCGGCGGTCATCCGCCCGGAGGCGAACCGCCAGGTGAGCGCCGTCGCGGTGTCGCGCAGCCGTACGGCCAGCGGCCCGCGCAGCCGGGTTGCCCGGCAGATCGAGGCGGACCTGGCGGTGATGCGCGCGGTCCGCGCCAGCCTCGCCGAGGTGTAGGCGGCCAGGTCCCCGCCCGTGCTCACGACGTGGGCCAGCACGACGGCGTCCTCGATCGCCTGGCAGGCCCCCTGGCCGAGGTTGGGGGTCATCGGGTGGGCGGCGTCGCCGATCAGCGCGATCCTGCCCCGGTGCATCGCGGGCAGCGGGGCCGTCAGGTGGTACACGTCGTTCCTGAGCGCGTCCCCGGGCTCGGCGGCGGCGAGCAGTTCGGGGATCGGGGAGTGCCAGCGGCCGAACAGGCGCAGCAGCTCGGCGCGCTGGTCGCCGTCGCCGGCGCCGGCGGGGACCGTGTCGGTCGCGTAGCAGTAGGTCAGCCCGCCCGCCAGCGGCATCACCCCGAAGACCCTGCCCGCGCCCCAGGTCTCCGAGGCCTGGACGGCCCCGCCGCCCGGCACCAGCACCCGCCAGCTGGTGACCCCGGCGTAGCGCGGTGCCGGGTGGCCGGGGAACAGCGTGGCCCTGACGGGGGAGGAAACGCCGTCCGCGGCGACCACCAGGTCCGCGCGCAGGGTCTCCGCCTCGGTGCGCACCTCCCCGCCGGGATCGGCCGCCAGGACCGTGGTGCCCAGCCGTAGGGTGCCGGGGGCGAGGGCGGCGTGCAGCGCGCCGACGAGATCCGCGCGGCGCAGCAGCACCACGGAGTCGCCGTAGCGCGCCGAGGCCTCCTCCTCGGTCGTGCGCGCCAGCCAGCTTCCGTCGGGGCGCCGCAGGCCCAGCTCACCCCTGACCGCCGACAGGCCGCGGACCGTGTCGCCGACGCTGATCGTGTCCAGCGCGCGCAGGGCGTTCGCCGCGACCGCGAGCCCGGAACCGACCGGTTCGAGGGCGGGCGCGCGCTCGCACACCGTCACGTCCCAGCCCCGCCCCTGGAGCGCCGCCGCCGCCGTCAGGCCGCCGATCCCCGCTCCGATCACCACAGCGCGCGCCACGTCGCACTCCTTCACTACAGGTGTAGTCACTACAGGCGTAGTGAAGGTTACTCCTCTTCCCGAGGTAACTACAACCGTAGTATTGGACGGTGAAGTCCCAACGCGCCGAGTTGATCGCGGAGACCGCCATCGCCCTGCTGGCCGAACGTGGGATGCGCGGCCTGACCCACCGGGCGGTCGACGAGGAGGCGGGGTTGCCGCCGGGGTCGACCTCCAACCTCGCCCGTACCCGCCTCGCGCTGCTCGAACTGACCCTGGAACGGCTCACCGAGCTGGAGGCCGCCACCTTCGCCGCCCTCCTCGACGCCGCCGGTCCCGGCTCGCCCGAGACGCTCGTCGAGCTGGCCGCCAGGACGCTGTGGGAGCAGCTCACCGCGGGCCGCCACCGGACGATCGCCCGATACGAACTCGCCCTGGAGGCCACCCGGCGTCCCGAACTGCGTGAGGTCTACGACCGGGCGGGCAGCCGTTTCCGCGACCCGGCCGTCGCGGTCCTCGCCGCCGCCGGGTCCCCCGACCCGGTACGGCACGGCCGCCAGGTCGTCGCGTTCGGGGAGGGCCTGATGTTCGACACCGTCGCCGGAGCGGGAAGCGAGCCGACCCTCGACGACCTCCGCCTCGGCCTCGCCGAACTGCTACGGGGAATGCTGCCCGGCGAGGGCGGCGGTGAAGTACCTGCACCAGGACTCGAACCTGGGACCCGTCAAAGGGGCGCGTTATGAGTGCGGCGCTCTCACCGACTGAGCCATGCAGGCGTGTGTGCCGTACAAGGAGGGTAGCGAGGGCACAGGCGGGGATTCACCCGGTTTTCCCGGCGTACCGGGATGTGGGATTCCTTCCCCGCCGGGACGATCGGCCCGTGCGTACGCGCGGTGAGATGCGGCTCCACGTCAACGCTGTGGAAGGCGTGATCGGCCCATGTTGTACGCGCGCGGTGACGCGTCGCGGCCGGGCCGCGTCGAGTGACCGGCCGTGCGGTCTTCGGGTCACCTCACCGCGAAGGAGCACAACCTGCTGCGGTGCGCGGGCCACTCGTCGTCCAGGATGCTGAAGTAGGCGGTGTCACGCCAGGAGCCGTCGGGCCTGCGGCGGTGGCGGCGCAGAACCCCCTCCTGGACGCCGCCGAGCCTGCGGATCGCCGCCTGCGAACGGAGGTTGAGGATGTCGGTCTTGAGCTGGACGCGGTTCAGGCCGAGCTCTCCGAAGGCGTGGTCGAGCAGCAGGACCTTGCAGGCGGTGTTCACCTCGGAGCGCCACACGGCCCTGCCGTACCAGGTCCAGCCGATCTCGATGCTCTCGTCGAAGCCCTGGGTGTCGATGTAGGAGGTCCAGCCGACCGCGCGGCCGGTCGCCTTGAGGATCACCGCGAACGGCACGTGGCGCCGGTCGTGGACGAGCTGCGTCACGATCGCGGCCAGTTCCATCTCGGTGCGCGGGGTGATGGCCGGGAGCCAGCGCCACACCTCGTCGTCGCCCCCTCCGGCGAGGAACAGGTCGGGGACGTGGGCCTCGCTCAGCGGTTCGAGCCGTACGGCTTCACCTTCGAGGGTCACGGGGGACGGCATGGTCGCGGTCATGAGACGACCTTATGGCCGGTCGTGACCTGCGGGAAGGTCCACTTCCTGCGTGTCCTGGGCGACGGGTGGACCGGGCCTGCGGGGTGCCAGGCCGTACAGGAGGGTGTCGATGATCAGGGCGGCGAGGGCGTCGGGGTCGTCGGGGGCCTGAGCCCGCATGCCGGCGGGGGAGTGGTGCACCGCCTCGCTGATCAGCGCGAGGTAGACCTGCCGGGCCCAGAGCGGGTCGGTGCCGGGGCGCAGCAGCCCGGCTTCGAGCGCGCGCGCGAACACCGCGTCGCACTTGGCCATCACCTCGTTGTGGATGCGGGCGGCCTCCTCGCCGGGCGGGGGCAGGGTGCCGAGGGCGAAGCGCCAGCCGGACTTGATCTGGACCACGTTGGCGGTCGCCTGGTGCATGGCGACCAGCGGCGGCGCGGTGTACGGCCTGGCCGCGTCGACGGCGTCGCTGATCTCCTGCCAGGCGGAGGTCGCCATGGTCTCGACGAGGGCCTCGCGGCTGGAGAAGCGCCGGTGGACGGTGGTCCTGGCGACTCCGGCGGCCTCGGCGATCTGTTCCATGGTGGCGCCGGGGTTCTCGCTGAGCAGTCGCTCGGCCGCCTCCAGGATCGTCCTGATGCTGCGCTCCGCGTCAGCCCGTAGCCGTCGACCTGTCGTTGCCATGCTCAGAGGCTACAGCACCGCACCATTTCGAAAGTTAACTGCAACATTGATGTTGCGGATAACTCCATAGCTGCTACCTTGATGACCCAGGAAACCAAGTTAGGGAGTTTCGCGATGAACAGCACCGCTCTCGTGACCGGCGCCTCCTCGGGGATCGGCGCCGAGTTCGCCCGTCAGCTCGCCGCGCGCGGACACGACCTCGTGCTCGTCGCCCGTTCGGTGGAGAAGCTGGAGAGCCTGGCCGGGGAACTGCGCGGGGCGCACGGCGTGCGGGCCGAGGTCGTCGTCCAGGACCTCGCCGCACCCGACGCCGCCTCACGGGTGGCCGAGGAGGTCGCCGCCAGGGGGATGACCGTCGACCTGCTGGTCAACAACGCGGGCTTCGGCACCGCGGGCCGCTTCGAGGAGATCCCGGCAGAGCGCGAGCACGAGGAACTCATGGTCAACGTCGTGTCCCTGGTCGGCCTGACCCACGCGTTCGTCCCCGGCATGGTCGCCCGCGGTGGCGGTGCCGTCGTCAACGTGGGATCGACCGCGGGCTTCCATGTCGCGCCCTACTTCGCGACCTACGGCGCGTCCAAGTCGTTCGTGCTCAACTTCAGCCTGGCGCTGTGGAGTGAGTACAGGGGCCGGGGGGTCAAGGTGCTCGCCGTCACCCCGGGGCCGGTGGAGACCGCGTTCTTCGACGTGATCGGCACCAGGGCCGCGGCGATCGGAGCGCGCATGATGACGCCGGACCGGGTGGTTCGCGGCGCGCTGCGCGCGCTCGACCGAGACCGGGGCTACGTCGTGCCGGGGGTGGGCAACCTCTTCATGGCCCACATCGTGCCCGACCGTCCGCGCAGGCTCTCCGCCCTGATCGGGCGGCTGGTCACCAGGAAGGTCGTGGAGACCTCCTCACCCGTCGCCGCGAAGACGGCGTGACCCCGGTGGGGCCCGAAGGCTATCCGGCTTGTGTTAGTTCCATCACCTTTGGACGGTCCGGGGTGCCCCCAACCCTCCGCCGGGTATTTGATGACCAAGGATCTTCAACGCCGCAGATCCACGTGTCTTCCTGACCGTTCGACTCTCGGGAGTTCGCTGTGCCCGGCGGATCGATCTACGTGACGAGCGACGACCCGGTCCACGGGTTGTCCCCCCAGGTCATGTACGAGCAGTTCTGGCGCAAGGAGGCGGACCAGCGCTGGAAAATGCGCGGGCTCAAGGCCGCCGGAGGGCTGGCCGTGGGGCTGGTCATCGCCTACCGGTTCGCCATCCCCTCGCCCGCTTTCTTCGGGCTCGTGTGCGGACTGCTGGTCGGCGCGGGCGACCTGTTCTGGGCCTGGCGCTCCTACGAGGCGACCGCGGTCTGGCGGGGCAGGCGCCGGGGCGAGACCATCACGGGAAGGCGGCTGCGCCGCAGCCTCCGCAGGCGCGGCTACCGCGTCCTCGACGGCCGGGCCGTACCCGGAGAGGCCTCGATCGACCACCTGGTCATCGGGCCCGGCGGCGTCTGGGTGGTCGACAACGAGGCCTGGTCCCCGGACACCGAGATCGCCAAGTACGGCGAGCGGCTGTTCCTCGGCGAGAAGTACGGCACGTCGGTCGCCAAGGCGCTCGTCAAGGCCGCCGACTCCCTGGCCGAGGTTCTCTCCCGCGAGACGAACATCCCCGTGACGATCGAGCCGCTGCTGGCTGTACACGGCGGCGAACTCAGGCGGACGGTCAGCGCCGAGGGGCTCACCCTGCTCAAGCCGCGCCTGGTCGCCCGCTGGATCCTGGCCGGGCCACGCATGGATCTCGACGCGGAGCAGGTCGAGGTGCTCGCCAGGACCGCGGCCCGCGTCCTGCGCAGGATGAACTGACGCCTCACCCCGTCAGCCGTGAGAGCGCGGACGGCACTTCCCGGCTTGTCGCGCGGGATGAACTGACTCCCGCCGGATTACGGGCCTGTGGCCGAAGTGCGCTATCCTTCAAGGGCTTCAAGCGCCGCTAGCTCAGTTGGTTAGAGCAGCTGACTCTTAATCAGCGGGTCCGGGGTTCGAGTCCCTGGCGGCGCACAGCGAGGTCACCGGCACGTTCACGATTCCGATCGCGGGCGTGCCGGTGTCGTTTTACAGGGTGGTTAGTCCCCCACATCGGCTCCATGCGAATGACCGCTCATCGCTGATCCCGTTCATGTCTCAGCCCCCTGTTCGGGGCGCGCGTCAGCCCTATGGCCGCTCTCGTCTGCACATGGACTCCTGCTCGACATCCCCGAGGTCGGCTGAGAGCCTCTGCTCGCCGACGGCTCGCTTGACCTTCCGGCGAGGGGAGCCCCTAGCCTCGCAGCGCATTGCTTGACATCGATGACTTCGTCATACAGGAGGGGCATGTCTGCCAGACGAGGTGAAGCCTGGAGCCACGTCCTGATCAACGCTGAGCGGGCGCTGGCCGTCTCGTCGCTTGGCGAACTGGTAGCCCTGCTCCCCGATGAGCACGCCGTGACCGAGGTTCTCAACGAACACCTGGCCCAAGGGTCCGCGGTCCTGGTCCCGGAAAAGGGCTGCTGGCGGCTGCGCTACGCGTCCTCCAGCGTGTCGGCGCAAGCCGCTTTCACCTTGGCGAAGCTGGTGATCCTGGACGACGGGTTCGCAAGAGTCAAACAATGTGCCCGATGTCGGCGGCCGTTCGTCGATCAGACCTCGGCCAGGACCGGCAAGAGGTGTGCCGAACACCTACGCTCACCCGGTGAGAACAGGAGGTACCCGTGACCCGCTGCCCCGAATGCGGAGCACCCACTCGGCCTCACTCGTGTCAGGAACTCTTCGAGATCGTGCTCGCACTCGACCACTCTCGGCTCCCACCCTGGGGTTCTCTGCACGGTGTCACGGTGTCCTGTTTCCTGCTCCAACATCCCAGCCGCCTGCTCGGGGCCGCTCCAACCCGTCCCTGGACGATCCTGCACACCTACCTCGACGGAGGGCTCACCGCCGTCACCCGGCTCACCGAACACACCCGCCGCGCCAACAGCCACCGCGACACCCGACCCTCTGAAGCCGCCTTCGGCGCACCGGTCACCCTCATCCCGCCGCCCACAGCCTTCAGCGTCACCATCCACGACGTTGCCCAGGACGGCACGTTCCCCGCCGAAGGCTTTCCAGAACGCCTCACCGCCTGGGCAAAGGACTGCATCACCGGCTGGAGCTCTCTCAGCACCTGATGACGCGGCGGTCCTGCACCAACGATGAAGGCCGAGACCCCTCCGATCCCCCTTAGGGCTTGCTTTGCGGATCCTCGCCGTGGTGAAGATCCATAAAACAGGCCCTGGCCGCCTTTCGGTTATCTGCGGCGGATGGTTCGTACCGGTTGGCCGGGGCGCCAGAGGCGGATGACGAGTTCGTCGCCTTCGACCGAGGTGAGGACGGCCTCGTGGAGGTCGAGGCGGAAGGCGTGGAAGTCGCCGGGGGGCTCGTCGCCCGTGGTGTAGGCGAGCTTCTCGCCGGGATCGGTGATCTCGACCGCGACCCCGGCGACCTTGGCGTCACCGTCGTCGTGCGGGTGGGCGTGGATCGCGCACCGGCCGTCGCGCCGCAGGTCGAGGGCCTTGACCGCGCCGAGCATCGAGCCGAACGACAGGTCGGGCCCCTGGAAGTCGACCTCGCTGCCGCTCACCCTGGGGGAGCCGTCCCTGCGCAGGGTCGCGAGCACGTGGCTCTTGCTCGCCTCGAACCGGGCCCTCACCACCGAGGCCAGCTCACCGGCCTCACGCTCGAACTGTTGCCATGTCGCCATCCCCGCAGTGTGGCAGCCGCCCACGACAAAAAGCCTCGGCAAAAGCCCCGACGAAAAGCTCCGGCGGCACAGGCCCGGTGAAGTGGTCCTGACGAACAGGGAGTCCCGTTGAGACGGTCTCGACGGGACAGCCCGCACAGGACGGTCAGAGGATCGTGGGGCGTAGCCGTACCCAGGCGAGCAGGAGCCAGCGTCGCCACTCGGGCAGCAGGACGCGGGTGAGGATCGCCTCCCTGACCGTACGGCGGCCGGGTCCCGCGGCGGCCCAGGAACGGACCACGTCCGTCAGGAGCTGGCGGGAGGCCGGGCTGGGGTGGGCGGCGTCGGTGAGAGCCGAGACCAGAGCGGTACGCAGATCCTCGCGGGCGGCCGCGGTGTCCAGCCAGACACGCAGGGCCTCACCGAAGTGGGGGAACTCCCGGGTGGCGGCGAAGGCGGCCCGCCAGGCGAGGGTGCAGGACATCGGGTCGACGGGACCGGACATCTCCAGCACCGACGAGTGCTCCTCGAAGTCCAGGGAGACGGTCAGGGTCAGGAAGAGATCGGTGCCGAAGGTCGTCCGCTGCCGGACGGAGGGGATGTCGTTCCTGGTGAGGGACAGCGCCAGGATGAGGACGTGGACCGGGTAGCCGGCGGCCAGTTCCCTGGCCCATCCCAGCAGGCGGGAGCGGAGCTGGGGGGTGCCGTTCGTGACCAGGTGGTCGACGGTCTCCAGGACCTGACGGAGTTCGGGGCCTCCGAAGGAGGGGAGCAGGTCGAGCAGGAGACGCATGGCGACGTCGAGCCTGCCGATCATGTCCGCGCCGGTGCCCTGGGCCGTGCTCGCGGCCCACTTCAGCGCCGTGGAGAAGACCGCCGCCGGGTCGAGGTCGGCCAGGGCGCGGGCCACGTCGAGGACCTCAAGCCTGACCCGCTCGTCACCGTGGGTCGCCAGGTGCTTGAGCCGGGTCATGGCGATCGACAGGTGGGTCTGGCCGAGGACCTCGCAGACCTGCACGACGGTGAGCTTCAGGCTCTGGGGGGCCTGGCGTTCCCGCGACCACTCGTAGAGCTTGGTCCGCACCCGGCCGCCGACGAGGGGGTGCAGGCAGGTCTGGGTGAGCGCGATGTAGGCCAGGTCGGCGGCCGATCCGGTGGCCCAGGCCCGCGCCATCTGGGTGATCTTCTCGTACTTGTTGTATCTGGCCGCGAGGTCGGCGAACGTCCTGACGAGCCGGTGGCCGAGCGTTCTTTCCAGCGCGAGGACGGTGTCGGTCGGCAGTTTGGCAAGCCAGGAGAGCAGTTCCATCCTGGCCAGGGGATACTCGGCGAAGACGTGGGGCAGGAGCGACTCGGCGTAGCCGTACCGGCGGAAGACGATCTGGTCCTCGTCGCGTTCGGCGTCGAGCAGTTCGCTCAGGCCGGTGGTCGGGGTCCAGGCGAGGCCGCCCCCCGCCAGGGTGATCTCCAGGTGCCTGGCCAGGGATGACGCGGCGCCGTACACCTGGGTCTCGTCGGCGGGGGTGATCGTCGCCGCGGCGATCATCAGGGTCTGGTCCAGCAGGCCGGGGTGGGAGCCGAACCACTTGCGCAGTTCCTCGGCCCAGCCGAGGTAGGCGCGCTCGACCTCGTGCTCGTCGCCGCCCCTGCGGCTCACCTCGTAGACGATCCTGGCCAGGCGGGCGGCGTCGCCGGGGGAGGCGCCCCACAGCAGCCGTGTCCCTCCGGGCCAGTCCTGCCAGGGGGAGTCGAACAGACCCCGGCGGGCGAGGTGGCTGCGGTAGACGGTGTTGGCGGGCGGTGGTTCGACGGTGACCGAGGTCAGGAACTCGGTGAGGTGCCGCTGTTCGGCCGCCGTGCCGACGACGACGGCGAACGCGTTCGACGCGCGCACCGCGGCCAGGAAGGACCGCAGCCGCGAGGGCTCCTCGTCACGGGCGCGGATCAGGTATCCGCAGGGCGTGGACGCGGCGGCGGCCTCCTCGACGTCGTCCTCCCCGGTGGAGAAGAACCGGATGCGCAGGGCCGGGTGCAGCCGCCGCAGCGCCGCGATGGCCGTGGTGACCACGCCCGCCCCCTCCGGGCCCGCCAGCGCGATGACGTGGTCCGCCGCGAGGATCTCGACGATCCGGCCGTGGTTGAAGGCGGGGATGTAGGCCCTGACCCGTTCGGCGACCTCGTCCTCGGACAGCACCATCGCGGGACGGCCCCGCACGATGGTGAGCTGGTTGAGGATGAGGTCCCGCGCGACGGTGTTCCCGAAGACGTTCTGGGAGCCGTCCCCGGTGATCGTGACGTCCTCGATCGTGGTCATGCTCAGCCCATCCTGAAGTCGCCGTTCACCGTGTTGCCGAAGGCGTTTCTTGATCCCCGCCCGTTGATCGTCACCCCGCTGATCGAGGTTCCGTCGCTCCGGGCGGGAGCGCCGGTCCCGGGGAGCGGCGCGGCGACGGCGGACGGTACGGGAACGCGCAGATAGGCGGTCTCGGAGAACTGTTTGTCGTCCATCCGGACCCGGACCTCAGTGAACTGGCTCTCCCGCAACGCCGTACGGCCTCCGGCGACGTAGTCGCGGAAGACCTGGTCCGACAGCAGGAACGCGGCGAAGGTGACGTCGGGGTCGCTCCCCCCGATGGCGTCCCGGAGGGGTTCGCTGTCGCAGAGACGGCAGACGGTGACGGTGGCGGCCGAGACGCCGGGGGCCTCCTCCCGTTCGTCGTCCACGAGGCCCGCGTGCAGGGCGGCGCGCAGCCGCAACCTCAGCCCTCTGGCCCGCAGCTCCGGCGCGGCGGCGGCCAGGGCCTCCTGGAGCCGGGCGGGGAAGGGATCGACGAGCGTGGGGATCGCCTCACCGGGCAGGACGGCGAGGATTCCGTCCCCGGTGCTCTCCTTGAACCGGGCGGACTCCCAGGTCTCGGCCAGGCCGCAGGCCGTACAGGCGGCGGAGAGGGCGCGGCGGATCTCCATGTGGAGGTGGGGCAGGTCGACGTCCCGGTGTCTGCTGAACTTCTCGGCGTCGACGGTGAGCAGCGCGCCGTACTTCTCCATGGCGAACCTCCTGTGGGGCCTCGGCTCTGCCAACGATGCAGGGGAACCGCCAGGTGTGTTGTCGTAAATCAGACATCCTCCTGTCCTGAAGCGGACAGGGCACCCGGCTTGGTTCGTACGGGGCAGGCCGGTCGCCGGTACGGCTTGGCCTCTCTACCTGGGGGTATATCCAGGAAAAGGGGAGTTTGGGGCAAATGGGGTGTGCCGGGCCCGGGATGCGTGACCCATGATCCTCACCGGCGGTTGGCGAGGTGCACGTCCTTGAGCACACGACCGATCAGTGACCACGCCATGCTGTCCGACTGCCGTTCGGCGGCCCTCGTCACCTCGGACGGCTCGATCGACTGGCTGTGCCTGCCCCGTTTCGACAGCCCGGCCCTCTTCGCCAGGCTCCTCGACGAGGACGCGGGACACTGGTCCGTACGGCCCGCCTGCCCCGTCGGGGTCGAGCGGGGATACCTGGAACACAGCCTGGTGCTTGAGACCACCTTCCGCGGCCGGGACGGGACCGTGGTCCTGCGCGACGCGCTCGCCCTCGGCCAGGGGGAGCGCGGGCACGCGCTGGGCACCGGGTCGCCGGGCCTGCTGCTGCGCGAGGCGACGTGCGTCGAGGGACGGATGACGCTTGAGGTGGAGTACGCGCCCCGCCCCGAGTTCGGGCTCGTCCAGCCGTTGATGGAGTCCGTGCCCGGCGGCCTGGTCGCGCGGGGCGGCGCGAACGTCCTGACGCTGTCGGTCCCGGTGCCGCTGCGGGTGAGCGGATCGACCGCGCACGGCACCGTGACGCTTGCGGCGGGCGAGCGCCTGGGCATGGCGCTGCAGGCCAGTTCGGGCTGGGCGCCGGACCCGCCGCGCAGGAGTCAGGAGCGGATCCACCGCCGTATCACGGACACCGTCGCCGGATGGCGCTCCTGGTCGGACACGCACCTGGGCTACCGGGGGCCGTGGGAGCGGGAGGTGGACCGGAGCGGGCGGGTGCTGCGCGCCCTGACCTTCGCCCCGACCGGCGCCATCGTCGCCGCGGCGACCACCTCCCTGCCGGAGAGCATCGGCGGAGAGCGTAACTGGGACTACCGCTACACCTGGGTCCGTGACACCAGCTTCACCCTCCAGGCGCTGGCGACCGCGACGTGCGACGTCGAGGAGGCGGAGTTCTTCACCTTCCTCGCCCGCGCCTCGGCCACCCAGCTTGACCAGGGCGCCGACCTGCAGATCATGTACGGCGTCGGCGGCGAACGCGACCTGAGCGAACGGTCGCTGCCCCACCTGACCGGCTGGCGCGGCAGCGCCCCGGTGCGGGTCGGCAACGACGCCTGGCGGCAGCGCCAGATCGACGTCTACGGCGAACTGCTCGACGCGGCCGGTCTGCTCCACAGGAACGCGCACCGGCCCGACCCGCTGACCCGCGCCTTCCTCGTCGGCGTCGCGGAGACGGCGGCCCGCCGCTGGCAGGAGCCCGACCAGGGACTGTGGGAGGTGCGCGGCCCCGAGCGGCACTACCTGCACTCCAAGCTGATGTGCTGGGTCGCCATGGACAGGGCCGTGTCCCTGGCCCCGCTCCTGGGGGCGGACGAACGCGTCGCCGCCTGGAAGGAGACCGGGGAGCGCATCCGTGAGGCGATCCTGACGCACGGCTGGAACCCGGAGGTGGGCGCCTTCACTCAGGCCTTCGGTTCACGGGACCTGGACGCCGCCGCGCTCATGCTGCCCATGGTCGGCTTCCTGCCCGGTGACGACCCCAGGGTGTGCGCGACCGTCGACGCCGTCGCCACACGGCTGACCGACGGGCACGGCCTGGTGCGCCGCTACCAGGCGGCCGACGGGCTGCCCGGGGACGAGGGCACGTTCCTGCTGTGCACGTTCTGGCTGGCCCACGCCCAGGCCATGGCGGGCAGGAGCGGCCCGGCCAGGCGGACGTTCGAGACCGCTGCGTCGTACGCCAACGACGTCGGTCTGCTCGCCGAGGAGGTCGACTCGGTGACCGGGGAGCCCATCGGCAACTTCCCCCAGGCCTTCAGCCACATCGGCCTGATCAACGCCGCGGAGGCCGTACGACGCGCGGAGGGATGACCCGGGGCGACACGCCGTCGTCATCTGGGGGGCTCCGCCCCGTGCCGGGCCCGGGCGCCGGTGAAGGCACCCGGGAGGACGTCCGGACAGATGTCCGGGAAGAGCCCGGAAGGCATCCGGAGGGACGGTCCAGTGGTCACCCGGGACGGCACCCGGTAGGCGCCGGGAAGGGCCTGGGAAGCCCCTCCTGGACAGGACAGGTGTCAGAAGGCGGTGATGTTCGACGGGGCGCGTTCGGCGCGGCTGAGGGCGCGCAGGACGGCGGTCGGGCCGTGCCGTCGCGCGGCCACCTTGGACAGCAGGACGATCACCCTGTCCACGACGCTCTCCGGCAGCGGCGGCGTCGGGACGCCCACGCTGACCGCCAGGTCGTCGGAGTGGACGACCAGTTCGACCGTCCTGGTGACCAGGGCGTCGTCGAACGTCAGCGACCACGGCCCCCACCACGGGAAGCGCACCGGCCGCTCCGGTGCGGAGGGCAGCCGTACGGCCAACTCCTCGACGACCGAGTCGACGTGTTCCGCCAGCGCCCGCGGGCCCTCGGCCGCGATCTGCTCACCGCCCAGGCGGATGGTGACGTTGACCTCGTCGTCGAGGCCGGCGTCCACCCACAGGGAGCGGCCGTAGTGATCGACGAGGGAGACGACCGGCTCCTCGGGCACGGGGTCCTCAAGGAGCCGGGGGACGAGCAGGATCTGGTTGACCATGTGCCCGGCCAGGGCACCGACGCCGAACTCCGGCAGCGCGCTCGGCTCCTCCCACGCCGCGGTGACCGCGGGGTCACGCAGCAGGGCGGCGGCGGAACGCGCCGCGGACAGGAAGTCGTCTCTGATGCCGCTCATTCACGTCCTCCAGATCGGATCTTGTTCGCGTGCCAAGCGTCCCACGGAACCGTCGGCGGGTCAGGGGGCGGGCGCCTCGGACGGTCAGCGGCTGACGGCGTCCGAGGGGGAGAGCAGGGAGAGGTCGCGGCGGCGGGGGAGGCTCTCCCAGTCGCCCTCCGAGGTGACCGCGAACGCCCCGGCCGCGCAGGCGGTGGCCAGGCGCCGTTCCGGGTCGGCCTCCTCCATGGTCTCGGCGAGCCAGGCCGCGGCGAAGGCGTCGCCCGCCCCGACCGGGTCAAGCTCGGTCACCCGGTACGGCTCGGCGTGCCGCAGCACCCCGTCGGACAGTTCGACGGCGCCGAGCGCGCCGCGTTTGACGAGCACGTGGCGGGGGCCGAGAGCGGACAGGGACTTGGCCAGGCGGACCGGGTCGTCGCCCTCGGCGAGGAGGCCGCCCTCGGCCTCGGTGGCGAACAGGACGTCGGTGGAGGCCACGACGTCCCGCAGGGCGGCCGAGGCCTCGGCGGGGCTCCACAGGGCGCGGCGGTAGTTGACGTCGAGCGAGACCGTCACCCCGGCGGCGCGGGCCTCGGCGACCGCGGCGCGCACGGTCTCGGCGGCGGAGGCGGAGATCGCGAGGGTGATGCCGGTGACGTGCAGCACCCGGGCGGAGCGCAACGTCGGCAGGTCGAGGTCGCCAGGGCGGAGCCGGGACCCGGCGCTGCCCGAGCGGTAGTAGCGCACGTCGACCAGTTCGGCGGTCCGCCTGCTCTTGACCATCAGGCCCGTCGGCGCCTCGGGGTCGACGATCATTCCCCGGACGTCCACCCCCTCGCCGGCCAGTGTCGAGCGCAGCAGCTCTCCGAACTCGTCGGCTCCCACCCGGCCGAACCAGGCCGCGCGGCGGCCCATGCGACTGACGCCGATCGCCAGGTTCGACTCGGCGCCACCCACACCGAGGCCGAAGTCGCGGGCGTGCCGGAGCAGCCCGGTACGGCGTGCGGTGAACAGCGCCATGCTCTCCCCGAGCGTCACCAGGTCGATCATCAAAGGTTGGTCCTTTTGGTCTCGTCGGACATGCGGGTGGAGGCGGTCCCCTGCCTCCACGGGCCCGGCGTCCCCCCCGACGCCGGGCCCCGTCTGTGAACGGTCAGCGGGTCGAGCCCAGCTTCCTGGAGATGCGCAGCGCCGTCTCCGCGACCAACGGTCCCAGATCGCGAACCCGGACGGCGGTGATCCGTGAGGTGAGCCCGGAGATGGAGATGGCCGAGGTCACGCTGTCGGCGTGGTTGAAGATCGGCGCCGCGACGCAGCGCACCTCGGGCTCGTTCTCGCGGTCGTCGACGGCGTAGCCCCGCTGCCGGATGCGGCCGAGTTCGGTGCGCAGGCGGTCGGCGTCCACGATGGTGTGGCGGGTCATCCGCGGCATCCCGGCGGCCACGACCCGTTCGACGTCCTCGTCCTGCTGCCAGGCGAGGATGGCCTTGCCGACGGCGGTGCGGTAGACGGGCGCCCTGCTGCCGATCCGCGAGGCCATCCGCACGGTGGCCTCGTTCTCGACCTTGTCGATGTAGACCACCTCGGGAGGGTCGTAGACCACGAGGTGGACGGTCTCCTTGACCTCGGTCATCAGCCGGTGCGACTCCTCGGCGGCGACGGTCCGCAGGTCGAGCGTGGACAGGTAGGCCTGGCCCAGGTGGAGCGAGCCGTGCCCGAGCCGGTAGGCCCCGGTCTTGCGGTCCCGGTCGAGCAGCCTGGTCTCGATGAGCGGGAGGGTCAGCCGGAGCACGGTGCTCTTGGACAGGCCGGTGGCCTCGGCGAGCCGGGTGAGTGAGAGTCCCTGGCCCGCCCCCGCGTGGTCACGGACGTGTTCCAGTACCGCCAGGGCTCGCCGCAGCGAGGCTGACTGGTTGCGTTCCGGCGCAGGTTCGTTCATCACGCCCTCACGTGTGGTCATCAGGCTGAGTCGGGCACGAACCACAAACTATGGGAATTGGAAGTCTTCTTTCCAGTTTGCGACACAAGGTTCTGCAGTGCAGAACAAAGGACATTCCCCCCTTCCGGTGACAGGCGCCCCCTTCTTAGGGTCTGCCGCCAACGGGAGGAGAGACCTGTGAAGATCCTGAACTGGGCCGCCGCGGGCGTGGCCCTGCTGGCCCTGGCCGCGTGCGCGCCGTCGACCGCCCCGGCCGCGAGCGGGGGTGACGAGAAGTCCGGGACCCTGAGGGTGTGGCTGTTCGACGAGCCCAACCGCGCCCCCAAGGAGAAGGTCGTCGGTGAGGCGATCAAGGAGTTCACCGCCGCCAACGCGGGCGTGAAGGTCGAGGTCGCCTACATCCCGACGACCCCCGCCAGACACGAGAAGTTCAAGGGCGCCTTCAACGACCCGGCGAGCGCGCCCGACGTCGCCGAGTACGGCAACACCGACCTGGCCGAGTACGCCGCCGCCGGCGGCTTCTCCGACCTGGGCCCCGACCTGTCGGCCTGGTCCGAGGGCAAGGACGTCGGCGCCGACCTGCTGAAGTCCGCGACCGTGGACGGCAAGGTCTACGGCCTGCCGTGGTACATCGGCATCCGCGCCCTCTACTACCGCACCGACGTCTTCGAGGAGCTGGGCCTCAAGCCCCCGGCCACCCTGGGCGAGCTGACCGAGACCGCCCGCGAGATCCGCAAGAAGAAGCCGGACCTGTACGGCATCGCCGTCGGCGGCGAGTACACCTTCGGCGCCATGCCGTTCGTCTGGGATGCCGGCGGCGACATCGAGAACCTCGCAGGCCCCGAGTCCCGCGCGGGCGTCAAGGCCTACACCGACCTGCTCAGCGACGACGTCTGCCCGCCGCAGGCCTGCGCGAGCCTGACCGGCGGCAAGACCGTCGAGCTGTTCGCCAGCGGCAAGGCGGCCATGGGCATCCTCGGCAACTTCAACCGCGCCGCGGTCGACGCGGGCGCCGCGGCGGGCAAGTACGCCGTGATCCCGCTGCCCGGCTCGAAGGCGGGCACCCCCGCCCCGGCCTTCTCCGGCGGCAACAACCTCGGCGTCATGAAGAACAGCCGGCACCGCACGCTGGCGGTGAAGTTCCTGCAGCTGCTCGGCGGCAAGACCTACCAGACCAAGATGTACGAGGCCATGGGCAACCTGCCCACCCTGACCTCGGCGCGTGACGAACTGGCGGCCAAGGACTCCTTCCTCAAGCCGTTCCTCGACACCGTCGCCGCGGGCACCCGTTTCGTGCCGATCGACCCGGCCTGGGTGAAGATCGACAACCAGAAGGTCATCCCGACCATGCTCCAGAAGATCGCCACCAAGCAGGCCACCGTCGAGCAGGCGACCGACGAGGCCGCGGCGGCGGTGAAGACCGCCTTCGGCCGGTCATGACCTCGGCGACCACCGCGACCGTGGCACCGGGGGCGTCCAAGACGCCGAAGGTACCCGCGGGCCCGGGACTCCGGGCTCGCGGGGGTGGCCGCCTGCGGCCGTGGCTCTACCTGCTGCCGTCCGCCGCGGTGCTGGTGCCGCTGTTCGGCTACCCGCTCTACATGCTCGGCCTGCTGTCGGTCTTCGACTACCGGCAGGCCCAGGTCAGCGGTGGGCAGCCGACCCGGTTCGTGGGGCTGGGCAACTACGCCCTCCTGGCCGCCGACGGCCGTTTCTGGTCGGTGCTCGGGCAGACGCTGGTGTTCGCCGCGGCGCTGGTGGTCTCGACGCTCGCGGTCGGCGCGGCGCTGGCCGTGGTGCTCACCAGGGCGGGCAGGGTGCCCCGGCTGCTGCTCTCGCTGGCCGCGATGGCCGCGTGGGCGGCGCCCGCGATGACCGGCTCGACCGTCTGGATGTTCCTGTTCGACGCCGACCTGGGGCTGGTCAACCAGGTCCTCGGCATCGAGGGTTTCAACTGGTTCTACGACCGGTGGGTCACCTTCGGCGTCGTCGGCGTCACCGTGGTCTGGCACTCCTTCCCCTTCGTCATGGTGACCCTCTACGCGGGCATCCAGGCCATCCCCGGCTCGGTGCTCGAAGCGGCCTCACTCGACGGAGCCTCGGTCTGGCAGTCCTTCTGGCGGATCATCGTGCCGATGCTGCGGCCGCTGATCACGATCGTCGTCATCCAGTCGATCATCTGGGACTTCAAGATCTTCACGCAGATCTACGTGATGACCAACGGGGGCGGCATCGCGGGCCAGAACTCGGTGCTCAACGTCTACGCCTACCAGACGGCCTTCGGCTCCTCCGAGTACGGCCTCGGCTCGGCGATCGGCGTGGTCATGACGCTGATCCTGCTGGTGGTCACCCTGTTCTACATCCGCGCCATCCACCGCAACGGGGAGAAGCTGTGAGCAGGTCCCGCCTGGTCGCCAATGTCGTGGCGGTGGTCGCGGCGTTCGTCACCTTCTTCCCGATCTACTGGATGGTCCTGTCCGCGGTGAAGCCGGCGGGGGAGATCCAGTCGCTCCAGGTGCGTCCGTGGACCCTGGCGCCGACCCTGGAGAACTTCCAGCGGGTGCTCGGCGGGGAGAACTTCGGCCGCTACTTCCTCAACAGTCTCGTCGTCGCCATGTCCGTCGTCGTGCTCTCCGGCGTGGTGGCCTTCCTGGCCGCCGTCGCGGTGACCCGGTTCCGCTTCAAGTTCCGCACCACGGTGCTGATCATGTTCCTGATCGCGCAGATGGTGCCCGTCGAGGCGCTGACCATCCCGCTGTTCTTCCTGATCCGGGACCTGGGTACGGCGGTGCCCGGTGTCGGCCTCAACACACTGGGCTCGCTCGTCCTGGTACACCTGGCCTTCAGCCTGCCGTTCGCGGTCTGGATGATGCGGGGCTTCGTCGCCGCGGTCCCCGAGTCTCTTGAGGAGGCCGCGATGATCGACGGGGCGAGCAGGCCCGTCGTGCTGTGGCGCATCCTGTTCCCGCTGGTCGCGCCGGGTCTGGTGGCGACCAGTGTGTTCTCCTTCATCGCGGCCTGGAACGACTTCGTCTTCGCCAGGACCTTCATCATCTCGGCCACGGGCAACCAGACCCTGCCCGCGGCCCTGCTGGTCTTCTTCAAACCCGACGAGAACGACTGGGGGGGAATCATGGCAGCCTCGACGCTGATGACAATTCCCGTGCTGATCTTCTTCGTGGCCGTCCAGCGCAGACTGGTGGCCGGGCTCGGCGGGGCGGTGAAGGATTGAACGCCCACGGCCTGCTTCCGCGACCGTCCACGGTCAGGCCGGGCCCGGGTGCCTTCACCCTGGTCCCGGAGACCGCGCTCGACGCCCCTCGGGAGCTGGCGTCGGTCGCCGCCTGGCTGCGCGCCACGCTCGGCCCGCCGACCGGCTGCGCGCTGCTGCCGCCGCAGGGGCCCGAGCAGGGGCGCCTCACCCTGGCCCTCGACCCGGACCTGGGGGCCGAGGCGTACCGGCTGCGGGTCACCTCCTCCGGCGTGTGGATCACCGGGGGCGACGCGGCGGGGGTCTTCAACGGCGCCCAGGTGTTCCGGCAGCTGCTGCCGCCCGCCGCGCTGCGGCGCGCCCCCGTCGCGGGCGCGCCGATGACCGCCCCCGCCGTCGAGATCGAGGACCGTCCGGCGTACGGCTGGCGCGGCTGCATGCTGGACGTCGCCAGGCACTTCATGCCCAAGGCCGACCTGCTGCGCTTCGTCGACCTGCTGGCCCTGCACCGGCTGAACGTGCTCCACCTGCACCTGACCGACGACCAGGGATGGCGTCTTGAGATCGCCAAGTATCCCCGCCTGACCTCGGTCGGCGGCTGGCGCCCGGCGAGCATGCTCGGCTCCCGCCAGCACGAGACCGTCGTCGGACGCCCGCACGGCGGCTTCTACACCGCCGACGACGTGCGGGAGATCGTCGCCTACGCGGCCGAGAGGTTCGTCACCGTCGTCCCCGAGATCGACCTGCCCGGCCACACCCAGGCCGTCGTCGCGGCCTATCCGGAACTGGGGCTGCGGCCCACTGAGGTCCGTACCGGATGGGGGGTCTCCGAGGACATCCTCGACCTCACCTCGCCGACGGCCCTGGAGTTCTGCCGTGACGTCCTGGACGAGGTCATGGAGCTCTTCCCCTCCTCCCACATCGGCATCGGCGGGGACGAGTGCCCGGGGGACCCGGCCGCGCGCGCCGTCTTCATCGGGGCCGTCGCGGAGCACGTCGCCGCCGCCGGGCGCACGCCGTACGCGTGGGACGAGATCCTGGAGGGCGGTGCGACGCCGGGGACGACGGTGGCGGCCTGGCGCGGGCCCAAGGCGACGACGGTGGCGGCGCGGGCCGGTCACCGGGTGGTCGCCTGTCCTGACATGTCGGTCTATCTGGATTATCGGCAGTCGGAGTCGCCCGATGAGCCCATCCCGATCGGGCCGCCGCTCACCCTGCGGGACGTCCACGCCTTCGACCCCGTCCCCGCCGGCATGGACGAGCGGGACCGCCCCCTGGTGATCGGCGCCCAGTGCAACGTCTGGACCGAGCACATGGAGGACGCCAGGGCCGTCGACTACATGGTCTTCCCCAGGCTGTGCGCGTTCGCCGAGGTCGTGTGGGCGGCGGAGCGCACGCCGTACGAGGAGTTCGCCGGGCGGCTGGAGGTCCACACGGCCAGGCTCGACGCGCTGGGGGTCGAGTACCGGCCGAAGGAGGGGCCGAAACCGTGGCAGAGCCGCCCCGACGCGCCCGGCTGGCCGATGAGCAGGGCCGACCGTGAGGCGGTGATCGCCGGGTTCGGCGTCGGCGAGGGGCCCGCCCACCCGTAACGCTTTCCTGTCCGTCACGCGCCCCGCCCTCTTTCGTCACGCGCAGGCGCCTGCGCGAGGGGGCGGGGCGCCCGTCCTATGAGCCCTGTACTGGGCGTTTACCGTCGGTGAGGGGGATAACTGTCGCTCGGCACGCCTGACGCGCCAAAATTGGTCCGTGGTCAGGATCGGATCGGTGGGGATGAGCGATTGCGAGCGTGGGCAACTTCCGCCGCTGCTGGGCCAGCTGTTCGCCGACGGCGGGCAGGGACGCAGCATCGCGGCCGAGCTGCCCCCGGGAGACTTGGTGTGGCCCGACCCCGACTACTCGCAGTTCTCGCTGGACCATCTCCCGGCCTTCTGGCTCAGTGACGAGGCGGTCTCCGCCGACCTGTGGACCAGGCTGCGGGCCGAACACGAGCACTCGGGGCTGTGGCCGGTGCTCCTTGAGGACTCCGTACAGCCTTGGTCGGCCGGGCAGATCGCCCCCGACGCCGCGGCCGAGATCGACAACTACCGCGCGGACGCGTTCATGGCCGAGGTGTGGTCGGACTGGGTGGAACGGGCCCGCGCCGACCAGCTGGACCTGCTGGCCCCCTACGGCCCGCAGTGCCCGGGACCCGCCCCCGCGGGCAGTCTCGTCGCCGATCCCGACGTGGTCGCCGACTGGTACGCCGGGCTGGTCGCCGAGCGCAGGGCCCCGCTCGGCCTGGTGGCCGCGGAGCGGGGCGCGGACGTGCTGGCCGTCATGGGCTGGCAGGGCGCGCTCAACCACAACGAGTGGATGGTCCCGCTGGCCGCCGTCCTGCGCAGCTGGGAGGACAGGTTCGGGGCCAGGGTCGTCGGCCTGGGGTTCAACACCCTGGACCTCAGCGTCGCCGCGCCCCCCGTCACCCCCGAGCACGCCCTGCACGTCGCCGCGGAGCACTGGACGTTCTGCCCGGACAGCGTCACCTACAGCTCGGGCACGCTGATCGACTACGCCGAGCGGATCACGGGGAGGAACGCCTGGTCGTTCTGGTGGGACTGACCGTCCGGGGCGCCCGGGTCACTTCGGCGGCTGCGCCGAGGAGTGGTCGGGCAGCGCGAGCGGCCGGTCGAGCAGGAAGTCCAGCAGCAGCGAGCGGTACACCTTCGGCTGCCCCCGCTCGACGGCGTGACCCGCGCCCCGTACGTAGACCAGCCTCGACTCCGGCAGCGTGCGCCGGTAGTCGCGGGTCACCCGCCAGGCGACGTAGTCGCACTCGCCCCGCATGATGAGCGAGGGCACCCGCACCTGGCGCAGCGCGGGCCTGGGGTCGGTGATCCCGGCGAAGTCGGCGTTGGTGACCTGGTTGACGTAGAAGCCCTGCGGGTTGTCGTGCGGCTTGGTCGGCGGGCCCGCCGTGCACCCGGTCCCGTCCTTGCCGGCGAGCGCGAGCCGGTGCAGGTGGGAGTCGGCCTCGGCGTCGGGGACCAGCGCGTGCGCCGCCTCAGGGTTGATCCCCATCAGCGTGAACAGGGCCAGCACCCTCGGCTCCTCGTTCAGCTCGTCGAAACGGGCGCGGTCCTGCGGGGCGACCCGGTCCCAGGGGCTGCCGTAGTTCCCGCCGGGGAAGGCGCCCTCCCAGATCGGTCCCGGCGAGACGAAGACCGCCTTGGCCACGTTGTCCGGGTGGGCGGCCATGTACTGGGCGGTGAGCGAGCCGCCCCACGACTCCCCGACCAGGATCACCCGTTCCGCGCCGATGGTCTTCCTGATCGCGTCGAGGTCGGCGACGTGCCGGGCGACGGTGTAGCCGGAGACGTCGGCGAGCCGGGTCGACCTGCCCGCCCCGAGCTGGTCGTAGGAGTAGACGTCGAAGCCCAGCGCGGCCAGCTCCGCGCCGCTGTCGGGAAGTCCCTCGTCCGGGGTGCCGGGACCGCCGTGCAGGAAGATCACCGGGGTGGGACGGGGCTTGGCGGCCTTGAGGGAGACGTAGGCGATCCTGGAGCCGGTCGGCAGGTCCCAGAACCCGACACCGGCGGGGGCGGGACCGTGGGCGATCACCGGCAGCGGCCGGAACACCGTGACGGTGGCCGTCCCCGCGACCACGACGGCGACCACGGCCGCGAACACGGCGGAGGCGACCGTACGGCGGCGCGCGCCGTACAGGGCGAGGCAGGGCAGGCCGAGCAGGAACGCGACGATCACGAGCGTGACCAGGCCCGCCGCGCACAGCGCCGGGACCGACGCGGTTGCGGCGGCCGTGCCGAGGAAGGCGGCCACACCGGCGGCGGAGGCGGCCAGGGCGGTGACCACGAGCAGCAGGCCCCCGGCCAGGCGCCGTACGAGCGGCGCCCTGGAGGCGGGCAGGGAAGGGGATGGTTCTGTCATGGAACTCACGCTAGGAACGTCACTCCCGGTGATCGTCCTGCCGGAGAACCGTTTCCCACCCCGCCGCGCGGCGGGGGGTCACCGCGCCCCGGGACGGACCAGACCGGCCTCGTAGGCCGCGATGGTGGCCTGCACCCGGTCGCGGACCCCGAGTTCGGCGAGGATCCGCGCGACGTGGTCTTTGACGGTCGCCGGGCTGATGCCCAGCGCCGCCGCGATCTCGGCGTTCGACAGGCCGCGGGCCACGTGGAGGAGGACCTCCGTCTCACGGGGG
This sequence comes from Streptosporangium sp. NPDC049376, assembly GCF_044466505.1. NCBI lineage: Bacteria > Bacillati > Actinomycetota > Actinomycetes > Streptosporangiales > Streptosporangiaceae > Streptosporangium > Streptosporangium sp. NPDC049376. The sequence goes on from NZ_JBITMT010000005.1 coordinate 253,815, forward strand.
GTCAGGCCGGAGAGCCTGGCGGCCTCCTCGGGGCCGGGCCTGCCGGTGAAACGGTCGATCAGCCTGCGGGTCACCCCGGGGTCGAGCAGCGCGTCGCCCCCGGCGACCACCCGGACCGCGTCGATGATCCGCCCGGGGTCGGCGTCCTTCAGCATGAATCCCGCGGCCCCCGCGCGCAGCGCCGCGAACACGTACTCGTCCAGGCCGAAGGTGGTCAGGACCACCACCCGCGTCGCCGGGACCTCGGCGGTGATCCTGGCCGTCGCGGCCAGCCCGTCGAGCCCGGGCATCCGGATGTCCAGCACCGCCACGTCCGGGCGCAGGGCCGTGGCCTGCGCGACCGCAGTCTCGCCGTCGGCGGCCTGGCCGACGACCGTCATGTCCGGCTCGGCGTCGAGCACCGCGGTGATGCCGATCCTGACCACCGCCTGGTCGTCGGCGACCGTCACCCGGATCACGCTGGGAACACCTCCGGCAGCCATACCCGAATCCCGTCCTTCGTCTCGGTGACCGTACCGCCCGCGGCGTCCACCGTGGCACGCACCTTCCTGGCCTCCCCGGGACCGGAGAGCACCAGGCCGTCGTCGCGGTAGGTCACCGTCACCGTCACGCCGTCGGCCAGCAGCGCCTCGGCCAGACGGTAGGCGGCCACCTCGACCGTCGCGGGCAGCGGACGGCGCCGTCCCTCGTGCTCGACGAAGGCCCCGCGCCTGACGGCCAGTGCCGCGATCCCGGCGACGACCGGGGGAGGTGTGTCGTCCGCCGGGTCGCAGCCGCCGCGAAGCTCGTCGAGGAGCTCCCTGAGCGCGGTGAGCCCGGCCCTGGACTCGGTGAGGACCAGGTCGAGCCGTCCCTGTTCCGACGCCTCGACCACGGCCCGCGCCCGTGCCCCCGCCGTACGGCGCAGCCCCGCGGCGATCCGGTTCCGCTCGGCGCCCGCGGCCTCGGCCGTGCGGCGGTCGAGGCGTTCCCGGTCGAGGGCCTCGGCCCGCCACCGCCTGCGCCTGCGCCCGCCGACCAGCAGCCCCGACCCCCACGCCAGCCCCGTCGGTACGGCCATCCCCGCGCTCAGCGTGGCCCAGACGGCCAGGGGAGGGCCCGTCATGCCCGGGACGAGGGGAAAGGCGGCGAGCCCGGCGACCACGAGCGGGGCGGGCCAGCCGCGGGAGCCGTACGCGCCGACGGTGTACAGCAGCGTCAGCTCGACCCACCAGCACACGAGGACCAGCTGGGCGGAGTGCGGCACGGTCAGCCCCGCCGCGTCGCACGCCAGCCAGGCCAGCAACGTCCCCTGCGCCACGGCCAGGCTCAGCTTCGGCGCCAGCCTGCGCCCGCGCAGCGGCAGGGCGTGCAGGACGAGCAGGACCAGCAGCAGCGTGCCCGAGGCGGGGGAGACGAACGGCCGCGGTGCCTCCGTGGCCAGCAGCCCGAATCCCGCGGGCAGCGCGACCGCCAGCACCACGAGGGCCCAGTCGAGCGCGGCGGCGCCCCGCCAGCCCGCCGTACGGCGTGACCACAGGGGCCGCGGGGGCTCAGGGGACGTAGAGGACGCGGTGGGCGCAGCGGGCCCTGTGGCCGGGGAGGGCAGCGGGAGCGCCGCTCTGACGGCCCATCCGGCCCCCTCGGGGCCCGCGCTCAGCGTCCCTCCCACGGCGCGTACGGCCCTGCCGAGGGAGGCCAGGCCGGTTCCGGTGCCGAGCCCTCCGGCGGCGGGACCGCCCCCGTCGGTGACCGTGACCACCAGGTGTCCCGCGTTCTCCTCGACCCGGACGCGTACGGCGGCGCCGGTGGCGTAACGCATCGCGTTTGTCAGGCTCTCCCTGACGATGCGCAGGGCGAGCGCCGCGGTCCCGGGTGGCGCGGAGGCGGCTGTGCGCCGGTAGTCGGCCCCGGGGTGATGGCCCGCCAGGGCGTCGACGTCGGCCAGCGTCGTCTCGCCGCCGCGCCGGTCGATGCGGGCCAGGCGGTCGAGTTCGGCGACGGCCAGACGGCCCGCCTCGGCGGCGTGGGCGGTCGCCTCCGCGGTCATGACGGGGTCGGCGAGCCGCAGGGCCGCGGCCGAGGCGACCGCGATGCCGGTCAGCCGGTGCGCGGCCACGTCGTGGAGTTCGGCGGCCAGCCGGTCGCGCTCGGTGGTCGCGGCGAGTCTGGGGATGGCGGCCGAGGCGGCGCGGTAGGCGGCGAGCGAGGCCCGGCCCGTCCTGCGCCGCCGGTGGGAGCGGCCGAGGGACCACACGACGGCGGCGGCTCCCGCGGCGAGCGTGCCGAAGCCGGCGGCGTCCCTGAGGCTTCCGTTCACGACGCCGATCGTGATCGCCACCACGAGGGTGACGGCGACGGCCCCGGCCGCCGCGGTTCCCGCCGTGCCGTACAGGGCCAGCGCGTAGAGCGCCGCGACGGTCACCAGCGCGGCCAGGCAACAGCCGAGGGTCAGTGACACGCGCTCACGCTACCGGGTTTGCCCGTGATGTCCGGAAGAACGAGCCTCCCACCGGCCCCGCGCCCGGGAGCCGATGGGAGGGGTTCGCGTGCCCTACGGCCTCACGGCCCGTACGGCGGGTACCGGGTCACACGCGCTGCCAGAGCGCGGGGACGTTGGCGGGCTCCCAGCCGGGCAGGGAGGTGTGCGCCTGCAGGCACCGGTAGGCGGAGCCGCCGTAGGTCACCACGCTCCCGGCGTAGTAGGAGACACCGGCGGCCCAGGGCTGCGCGGGCGGCGTCGCGGTCGTCGTCAGCGTGGGCGTCGAGGTGTGGGAGACGGTCGGGGTGGGGGTCGGGGTGAGCGTCGGCGTCACCGTGGGTGTCGCCGTCACGGTCGCCGTGGCGGTCGGGGTCGGGGATGGGGTCGACACGTTGCCGAAGGTCACGTCGGAGCAGGTGTAGAACGCCTCGGCGCTGTCCGAGCGCTGCCAGATCGAGTAGATGATGTGGCGGCCGGTCTTCGGGGGCAGCTGGCCCTGGATGACGTACTCGCCGTTGACCTTGGACGGGTTCCTGACCTTCGCCAGCAGGGTGGAGTCCAGGTCCGACCACTTCAGCGGCTGGAGCGGGTCGAAGCCGTCCTTCGTGATGTAGATCTCGAAGGTGCCGGGGTGGTCGGCGGTGTAGGGGTAGCGGAAGGTGTAGGCGCCGCCGCCGGTAGGCATGGCCGTGGAGGGCCAGTCGGTGCGGGCCGCGTCGTAGGCCCGGTACTTGGCGCGTCCGGCGCTGCACAGCTGCCCGTCAGGGATGATCTCCCTGTGCTTTCCGTTGGCGGTGCCGATGTTCAACTCGTCCCAGTCGTAGAGCGGCTGGGTGTCCCATTTGCCGACGGCGGCCTTGCAGGCCGGGGTGTCGGGCGACTCCGGGTTCTCCAGATAGCAGGCGTAGACCCGGCTGACGGGTGTTCCCATCGATCCATGGGCGGACGCAGAACCGGCCATGACCGTCGAGAGCAGGACGGGTACGGCCGCCGCGGCGGCGATCGCACCAAGCTTCCGATTGTTCATGAAGGGCTTCTCCTGGGGGGTGTAAGGGCGGAGAACGTGCAGGTCAGGCCCATGATTACGGGTCAATTATTAGGTAAGTTTCCTAACAGTTTCACCGAACTTAACGCCATGGGCGGAGTGGGGTCAAGACCTGGCCAATGTCCCTTTCTTGGGGGTTGAAGGTAGATCTTCTGGGGTTTTCATGGCTTTTGCTTTGCTTTGTCCGTTTGTGGTGGGTAGTGTCCTAGTTGTTCTCGACCGGTGACTTGCCCCTCACGAGAAGGAGCGGTCGGTCGACGTCGAATCCCGAAGCCTCCCGAGGGCGACGGGAACCGGGGACCCACCTTTTGGGGTGAATCCGCCGCGACAACGCGGCGGTAGGGCAACTCCACCGCCCGAACCCGTCAGCTAACCCGGTAGACGAGATGGAGAGGAGATCCCCTCATGGATCACGTCGTCGCCTACCCACCGGCACGCACCGCCTTCGCGCGGATCGACTGAGACTTCCGCCGCGCCTGACCGCGGCACCCCCGCTCCGCACCGCGCTCCGTGTACGCCCGCCTGTTTCCTGGTGCGGCCTCTCTTCCCTGTGAGCGCTCACGCCCCGTGCCCCACTGATCGCCGAACGTCTTCGGCCCGGCACGAGCGGCTGTCCTGTTCCCTCGTGAAAGAGCCCTGTCTTCATGCGTTTCTCCGCTGCCCTGCGCCATCGTCTGCTCGCCGCCACCCTCCTGAGCGCGAGCGTCCTGACCTCCGCGGGTGTCGTCTCCGCGCTGCCCGCCGCAGCCGACACCGGCACCGGAACCACCGCCACCGCCCCGGCCGCCGCTGAGCCCGTCCTGCTCAAGGGCTCGACCAAGGCCTCCTACTTCTGGGACGACTCCTCCGGCCGCGCCGGTGACACCGGTCTGCCCGCGAGCGGCAAGCCCATGCAGAAGGGCATGATCGCCAGCCCGAGCTGGCCGCTGTTCACCGAGGGCTACGTCCTCTACAACGGCAAGAAGGCCAAGTTCTTCGTCGGCGACCGCGGCCCCGGCGTGCCGTCGAGCAGCGGCGTCATGATCGACCTCGACGCCAAGACCTTCGCCGACCTGACCGGCGGCAGCTTCAACTCCGACACGCTGGGCGTGGACGGTGTCGACGGCCAGGGGCACATCAAGGTCGAGTACGTCATCACCAAGTGGGGCGACGGCGTCGGCAAGAAGAACTACCCCGTGGCCTTCTCCAGCGGAGCCTGGAAGCTCATGGACCACAACCCGGCCACGCCGCCGCAGACCGCCCTGGCCGACGCGCCGCGGCCGTAACCCCTCATCGCGAAATATCCCCCAACCCCCTGAAATATCCCCCAGCCTCGAAGACCCCCGACCCCCTTCGGATCCCCGCTTCCTGAGATCCCCGAAGGTCCCGCTCCTCTCCCGGGACCCCTCCTCCGATCCCCCTCGGAGTCCGAGACCCCCTCAGGAAGGACGAGGGCGGGCACCCCGCACAGGTGCCCGCCCTCGTTCCGTGTTCACCGGCCGTGCCGTACGGCCCGCGGGCCGGACCCTCGGTCCCTCCTCGGCGTCGCGTGGTCCCTCGCGGTCGTCCTCGCCGCTCCGGTCACCGGGGCGTCCGGGCGCGGGAGGTGATGGCGGCCAGGTTCTCCGCCGTCCTGCGTCCCTCAAGCCGCAGCAATCCGAGGTTGGACCCCGGGCGGGCGAGGATCGTGAGGACGATCTTCGGGCCCGCGGTGTAGAGGAGCGCGTAGCCGCCGGCCGCGGAGACCAGCGTCTCCTCGAAGGTTCCCCTGCCCGTCATGTCTGCCATCCGGCGGCTGAGGGCCAGCAGCGCCGAGGAGAGGGCGCCGGTCTGCTCGGCGAAACCGCCGTCCAGGTCACTGGCTATCGTCAGGCCGTCCGCGCCGCACACGACGCTTCCGTCCACATCGGGTGTCCGCTCACGTAGCCGGGTCATCTCCTGGCGTACCTCGTCGCGGATTTCCACCGGCACCCTCCTTCTGGTCCGCTTCAGCGTCCGCGGTTTCATGGGCGTCATCGAAGGCGTCGGACCGGGCTCAGGCGAGTGCCCTCAGCGCGTTCCTCAGCCGGATGAGCAGGTCGACGTCGGCGGGGTCGCCCGCCGTCACGGTCCCCCCGGGAGCCCCGGCGGGAGGTCCGGTCGCGGGCGGGCACGGTGGCCCGGCCGTGTCGAAGCACCCTCGCGGGCCGGGCCGGTGCCGTTCCTCACGCGGGAACGGCGGGGCGGTGAGACCCCCGGCACGGGCGGTCAGGTGACCCGACAGGGACTGGAGACGATGCCGCGCCAGGGCCAGATCAGCGTGATGTACATCAAGACGGACATAAATCACGAGCAGGCCGTCGAACACCGTTTCCAATGGTTTTAGTAAATGGTATCCGTCGTCAGTGGTTATGATCACTTCACGGATTCCAGTGGGCTCGCCGGGGAGGCTCACGGCAAGGCCGTCGAGCATCGCCCGTAAGGTCTCGCCGAGCCCCCCGACGGCCCTGCCCGCGCCGGTTTCGCGGGCCGCGTCGCCGCCCGCCACGGCCGTCCCGCCGGTCTGGTCGATCAGCACCGCGTCCAGCGCGCCGGGGATGGCCATGGCCTCGGCCAGGCAGCCTTCGATTCCGAGCACGGGGTCCCCCTCGCCAACGACTCCACAACGCCGCCCGGTCAGCGTAGGGAAACCGCTCCGAACCCGGAGCTATTCATGAAAAGTCAGATATGGCGAGGAAAAGAATTCCGCCGGGCAGTAGAAGGTTTGTCAACCGGCGAGGGGAACGTTTACTACTCGTCGGGGAGGAGGGCTTTCTCGTCGGGTTTGTGGACAAGAACATTCTTCACATATGACTCGGTCGAGGCGGGCAGCCCGACGTCCTGCCCGGCTTTCTCGGAGATGAACCAGCGGTGGTCGAGCACCTCGTGGAAGAGCTGGGCCGGCTCCAGTTTGCGCCGCATGTTCGCCGGTACGGCCTCGATCGTCGGCTGGAACACCTCGGCCAGCCACCGGTGGGCCACGACCGCCTCGTCCTCGTGGCGCAGGCCGCGCGCGACCCGGAAGGCGTCGAGGTCGTTGAGCAGCCGCCTGGCCTGGTTCTCCTCGACGTCCAGACCGGTGAGCCTGAACAGCCTGTGCTGGTGGTGTCCCGCGTCGACCACCTTGGGGCGCACGACCAGCCGTCCCGTGCCCGCCTTGCGGCGGACCATCATCTCGGCGACGTCGAAACCGAGGTCGTTCAGCTTGCGGATCCGCTGGTCGATCCGGTGCCAGTCCACCTCCTCGATGATCTCGTCGGAGGTGAGCTCGCCCCAGAGCCTGTGGTAGCGCGCGCAGACCGAGTCGGCGACCTCCTCGGGGTCGATCGAGGAGTGCAGCAGCTCGCCCGCCTGCAGGTCGAGCATCTCGCCGAACAGGTTGACGTGCGCGACGTCGATGTCGTGCAGCCGCTGCCCCTCGCTGATCATGGGGTGCAGCTCCCCGGTCTCCGCGTCGACCAGGTAGGCGGCGAAGGAGTCGGCGTCCCTGCGGAACAGCACGTTCGACAGCGAGCAGTCACCCCAGTAGAAACCGGTCAGGTGCAGCCGCACCAGCAGTACGGCCAGCGCGTCGAGCAGCCGGGTGAGCGTCTCGGGGCGGATGGTGCCCGACATGACCGCGCGGTAGGGCAGGGAGAACTGCAGGTGCTCGGTGACCAGCGCGGAGTCGAGCGGCTCACCGTCGGCGTCGGTCCTGCCGGTGACCACGGCGACCGGCTCGACCGCCGGGGCGTCAAGCCGGTTCAGGTCCCACAGCAGGCGGTACTCGCGTTTGGCGTAGTGCTCGCTGATCTCCTTGATCGCGTAGACCTTCCCGGAGAGCCTGGCGAAGCGCACCACGTGCCGGGAGATGCCCCGGGGCAGGGCGACCAGATGGTGGTCGGGCCAGTTCTCAAGAGGGATGTCCCAGGGCAGCCGGATCAGGTCCGGGTCGCTCGGGGTGCCGGTGAGCTGCAGGGGCATCGCGTCGATCCTCACGTCGACAGGGCGGGGACGTCGTCCCCGCGGGGGGCCTGGTGGGAGGCTCGCGGGAGGTTCAGTCCTCGCCGAGGGGGAAGGCGGGAGCCCGGCGGCGCCGTACGACGGCGGAGAGCTGGTCCCCGGTGAGCGTCCTCGGCTCGCCGAGGGCCCTGGCCCGCACGTAGACCTCGCAGAGCCATTCGAGCAGCCTGGCCGCCTCGAAGGCCTGCGGGAGGTCGTCGCCGAGGGTCACCCCGCCGTGGTTGGCCAGCAGTACCGCCTGCCGGTCGCCGAGGGCGGTCATGACGTTCCCGGCCAGCTCGGCGGTGCCGTACGTGGCGTAGTCCGCCACCTTGACCACGCCGCCGAGCAGTGTCGTGTTGTAGTGGACCGGAGGCAGCTCGGTCATGACCGCCGAGACCACGGTGGCGAAGGTCGAGTGGGTGTGCACCACGGCCGTCGTCCCCGTCGCCGCGTAGATCGCCAGGTGCATGGGGGTCTCGGAGGAGGGCGACAGGTCTCCCTCGACGAGGTCGCCCCCGACGCCGACGACCGGGCAGGCCTCGGGTTCGAGCCGGTCCAGGGCCAGACCGCCCGGGGTCACCGCGACCAGGTCGCCGAGACGGACGCTGAGATTGCCCGACGTCCCGAGAACGAGCCCGGTCTCCACGATCCGGCGACCGTGTTCACACAGCAGCCGACGCTGCTCCGCCAGCAACATGCCCCAAAAGTAGGGTCTTGCGGCGGTATGCGGCAAACCGTCATTATCTGGTCTAGACCGGCTCTTCCCAAAGGGTTGCTTCAGGACCTAGATTCTTTACCCACACGCATGTCGCGAGTCAATGGCGATGTGCGAAGTATCGGGTACTGTGTGCAAATCTGCCAAGGTCAGGATTGCTTTGCTGTCTCGTTGCTACCGGATTTGTCGCAGAGACATCACGGCTCGGTCTAGACCGGCTGCGAACCCTTGACGCTGTAGTCCGGGGCTACGTACCTTCAGGCAAACGTTTAGGAAACTTTCCTAATTGATCCCCCGCCCAGGAGGGTTACAATGTCCTACTCGGCCGGTACGCCCGGAGATATCACCCGGCGGCAGATGCTCCGCCGGATCGGCCTGACCGCCCTCGTCGCAGGCCCCGCCGCAGGACTGCTCAGCGCGTGCGCGACCGGGGGCAGCAACGCTCCCGCCGCCACCACCTCCGCGGCCCCCTCCTCGGGCGGTGCGGTCTCCCCGGCCAACCCGTTCGGTGTCGCCGCCAACGCCCCCCTCGAAGTCGTCATCTTCAAGGGCGGTCTCGGTGACAGCTACGCCACCGACGTCCACGAGCCGATGTACAAGAAGGCCTTCCCGCAGGCCACCGTCAAGCACGTCGCCACCCAGCAGATCGCGCAGACCCTGCAGCCGCGCTTCGCCAGCGGCGAGGTGCCCGACGTCATCGCCAACTCCGGCACCGACCTCATGGACACCGGCGCTCTGCAGCAGGAGGGCCAGCTCCTGGACCTCACCGAGCTGTGGGACGCCCCCTCGATGGACGACCCCGCCAAGAAGGTGCGCGACACCGTCGCCCCGGGCACCATCGAGTCGGGTCTCATCGACAACAAGCCGTTCCTGATGAACTACGTGTTCTCGGCCTACGGCCTGTGGTACGACTCGGCCCTGTTCGAGAAGAACGGCTGGACCGCGCCGAAGACCTTCGACGAGTTCAAGGCCCTCTGCGAGAAGATCAAGACCGCGGGCATCACCCCGTTCGCCTACGCGGGCAAGAACGCCTCCTACTACGCGTACTGGATGATCCTCATCTCCGCCGCGAAGATCGAGGGCAACCAGGTCCTGATCGACATCGACAACCTTGAGGACGGCGTCTGGAAGCGCGACTCGGTCAAGCAGGCCGCCGCCGCCTGGGCCGAGATCGGCAAGTACATGGACAAGTCCTTCGAGGGCCTGATCCACACCGAGGTGCAGACCCGCCAGAACCAGGGCAAGGTCGCCCTCTACCCGTCGGGCTCCTGGCTGGAGAACGAGCAGAAGAGCCAGACCCCCGAGGGGTTCAAGTACGCCCTGACGCCCACCCCCAGCGTCACCGCCGCGGACAAGATGCCCTTCGAGGCCATCCGCGCCGCCGCCGGCGAGGCCTACATCGTCCCCGCCAAGGCCAAGAACCCCAAGGGCGGCCTTGAGTACCTGCGCATCATGCTCTCCAAGGAGGGCGCGCGCGGCTTCACCGAGAAGTCCGGCAACATCACCGTTGTGACCGGTGCCGCCGACGGCCTGGACCTGTCGCCCGGTAACGCGAGCCTCAGCGCCGCGCAGACCGCCGCGGGCCAGAACATCGTCACCTTCAGCGCCTTCGAGAACTGGTACAAGGAGCTGGAGACCGAGCTGCGCAAGCAGACCAACGCCCTCATGTTCGGTCGTATCTCCGCCGAGCAGTTCTGCGACAACATGCAGAAGGCCGCCGACAAGTCGAAGTCCGACTCTTCGATCACCAAGCAGAAGCGGACGGTGTAGTCCCCCATGCGGCATGGCAGGTACCGGTTCATCTTCGGCTTTCTCGCCGCGCCGGTGATCCTCTACGTGGTCTTCGTGATCAGCCCGTACCTACAGGCTTTCTACATCTCGTTGACCAACTGGAAGGGCATCTCGGCGAACCCCCAGTTCATCGGCCTGGAGAACTACACCCGGCTGCTGGACGACGAGGTCTTCTGGGCCGCGGTGCGTCACCATGGTGTTCTGTTGCTTGTCATGCCGCTGGTCACCATCGTGATCGCCCTGTTCTTCTCCTTCCTGCTCAACCTGAGCGGAGGGCGGCGGGGCGGCAAGATGAGCGGGATCTGGGGTTCGAAGGTCTATCGTGTGATCTTCTTCCTGCCCCAGGTCCTGGCGGTGGCCATCGTCGGTGTGCTCTTCCAGGCGATCTACCGTCCCGACGAGAGCGGTGTCATCAACGGCCTGCTCAACCTGGTCGGCATCGACCCGGTCGGCTGGCTGATCGCCCCCGACCTGGCGCTGTGGTCGATCATCGGCGTGATGGTCTGGCAGGCGGTCGGCTTCTACGTCGTGCTGTTCTCCGCGGGAATGTCCTCCATCCCCAAGGACGTCTTCGAGGCCGCCGAGCTTGACGGCGCGAACCGCACCACCCTCTTCTTCAAGATCACGCTTCCGCTGCTGTGGGACACCATGCAGGTCGCCTGGGTCTACCTGGGCATCGCGGCCTTCGACGCCTTCGCCCTGGTGCAGGTGCTCTCGGTCGACCGGGGTGGTCCGGACAACTCGACCACGGTCCTGCCGCTGGAGATCTGGCGGACCGCGTTCAACTTCTCCAAGTTCGGCTACGCGTCGGCGATGGGCGTGGTGCTCTTCTTCATGACCATCACCTTCGCCGCGCTCACCCTGCGCGTGACCAGGCGCGAGAGGATCGAGTTCTGATGGTTTCCAAGCCCGCCTCCCACGGCAGGCCGCGGCGCAGGCGCAACTCCCTCGGGGCCTTCGGCGCGCTGTCCCACGTGGCGCTGCTCATCTGGGCGATCCTGATCATCGGCCCGATCCTGTGGACGTTCCTGGGGTCCTTCAAGACCAACGCCGAGATCTTCGGCGACCCCATCACGCTTCCCTCGTCCTACCACTGGGACGCCTGGGGAAGGGCCTTCCAGAAGGCCCACATCGGCCAGTACATGCTCAACACCGTCTTCGTGGTGACCTGCAGTACGGCGCTGACCATGCTGCTCGGCTCGATGGCGGCCTACGTGCTGGCGCGCTACAGCTTCCCCGGCAACCGGGCGATCTACTTCCTGTTCGTCTCGGGCATGACCTTCCCGGTCTTCCTCGCGCTGGTGCCGCTGTTCTTCGTGGTGCGCCAGCTCGGACTGATCGACACCCACTTCGGGGTGATCCTGGTCTACGTCGCCTACTCGCTGCCCTTCACGGTGTTCTTCCTGTCGGCGTTCTTCAAGACGCTGCCCACCTCGGTGGCCGAGGCGGCGATGATGGACGGCTGTTCGCACACCAGGACGTTCTTCCAGATCATGGTGCCGATGGCCAAGCCCGGCCTGATCAGCATCACGATCTTCAACATCCTGGGTCAGTGGAACCAGTACCTCCTGCCGATCGTGCTGCTTTCCGGCAACGTCGAGGACAAGTGGCTGATCACCCAGGGCGTGGCGAACATCTCGACGAACGCGGGCTACGAGGCCGACTGGCCGGGCCTGTTCGCCGCGCTGAGCATGGCGATCATCCCCGTCATGATCGTTTACATCATCTTCCAGCGTCAGATCCAGTCGGGTCTGACCTCGGGCGCCGTCAAGTAACGAACAACAGGCGTGTCCCGCGGACCTCTCCGCGGGACACGCCTTCGGCGTTCTCCCGGCGCGCCGAAGCGCCGTGCGGGCTTGGCGTCGTGACGACCGGCGTGATCTCCTGGACCGATGGACCTGCTTGACGACTCCGCGATCGACCGGAGACTGGCCGACCTGCCCGGCTGGCGGCGCGAGGGTGACGAGATCCGCCGGACGATCACCGCGAAGGACTTCCCCTCGGCCATCCGCATCGTGGACGAGGTCGCCGTGGAGGCCGAGCGGATGAACCACCATCCCGACATCGACATCCGCTGGCGCACTCTCCACCTGGCGCTGTCCACCCACGACGCGGGCGGCCTGACCGACCTGGACCTCACCCTCGCCGCCCGGATCGACGAGATCGCCACGCCGTACAGCTGAGCCGCGGGGAGCGCGGGATGTCGGGCCGCGGGGGCCGCGCCGTCCCCGCGGCGGCTCATGACGGGGCGGCGGAGGCCATCCGTTCCTGCTCCGTGAGAAGCTCGTCCAGCGCCTCGGCGTCGTCCGCGTGGACGGTCATGGAGAGGTTCGCGTCCAGCTGGACCCTGGAAAGGGCCCTGGTCAGCCGGGTCGCGTACCACCGGCCGGTGTCGCTGCGCCAGATGGACCACGTTCCGGCGTAGCGTCCGAGGACGCGCTCGACGTCCGTCTCTTTCACGGGTTCTTCCACAGAGGACCGCACTCTGTCACCACCTTCGTGCTTGCCTGTCGCATCCCATGATGGGTTCGCGTCAGATGGGCCGGTAGTGAGAGGCGCTCTCCGGGAGACTGAGAGGCGCTTTCCTGTGAGCGGCTCTCAGGGCGTCTCGGGGATGCGGGACATCATCCGCTCCATGCCGTTGACCCAGTTGTCCCGCAGGGCCGTGGCGGCCCCTTCGAGGTCGCCGGCGATCAGGCACTCGGCGATCCGGCAGTGCTCCTCGGCGGCGCGTTCCATCGGGGTGCTCTCCCCGGCGACCAGGTGTGAGTAGCGGCGCATCCCCGCCTTGACGCTGGTGATCAGGTCGAGCAGCCGCTCGTTGCCGCAGCCGCCGAGCAGCAGGTCGTGCCACTCGTCGTCGTGCCGTTCGATGTCCTGCTGTTCGGCGACGTCGTCGGAGAACCCCTGGGCGAGCCTGAGCAGTTCGGGGGCGGTCCGTCCGAGGTAGGCGGGGTCGGAGCTGTCCAGCGCCAGCGCCTCAAGGGCCGCCACGATGGCGCACAGCTCGCGGAACTCCTTACGGCTCACCGGGGCGAACCGAAAACCCCTGCCCTGGTTGCTCTCCAGCACGCCCTCACCGGCGAGCGTGATCAGCGCCTCGCGCAGCGGCGTACGGCTGACGCCCAGTTCGGCGGCCAGCGCGGCCTCGTTGATGTCCGTTCCGGCCACGAAGTCCCCTCGGTCGAGCCTGAGCATGAGCTCGTCGCGGATCTGTTCGCGGAGGGGACGCCGCTCGATCGGCATGGCTCTCCTCGGGATTGATCTTGACCGAAACCTACCACTTGACGCAGTACAAAATACTGCACTATGAATTCTGCATACAAAATAGTACATGGCACAGATTGGAGTTTCGGGTGGGCCTGACCAGGGTTTCCGGTCTGCTGTTCGGCGGGGACTACAACCCCGAACAGTGGCCGGAGCACGTCTGGGACGAGGACGTCCGGCTGATGGCCGAGGCGGGGGTGAACATGGCGACCGTCGCGGTCTTCTCCTGGTCACGCCTGGAACCCCGCCCCGGCGAGTACGACTTCGGCTGGCTCGACCGCGTCATGGACCTGCTCCACGCCAACGGCGTCGCCGCCGACCTGGCCACCGCCACCGCGACCCCGCCGCCCTGGCTGGTCCGCGAGCACCCGCAGGTGCTCCCCGTGGACGCCACCGGCACCCGCCTCGACTTCGGCTCCCGGCAGAGCTACTGCCCGAGCTCCCCGGTCTTCCGCACCGCGACCGTACGGCTGGCCCGCGCCATGGCCGAACGCTACGGCGACCACCCGGCGCTGGCCATGTGGCACATCAGCAACGAGTACGCCGACCACACGCTCGAATGCTTCTGCGAGGAGTCGGCCAGGCACTTCCGCCGCTGGCTGCGCGAACGCCACGGATCGGTCGACGGCCTCAACGCCGCCTGGGGCACCTCCTGCTGGGGACAGCACTACACCGCGTTCGACCAGGTCAACCCGCCCAGGAAGGCGCCGGGGCCGGTCAACCCCGCGCAACTGCTCGACTGGCGCCGCTTCTGCTCCGACGCGCTGCTCGAATGCTTCGAACTGGAGCGGGAGGTGCTGCGGGAGGTCACCCCGGAGATCCCGGTGACCACCAACTTCATGAGCGTCCTGCACGGCCTGGACTACTGGAAGTGGGCCGGGGCCGAGGACGTCGTCAGCGACGACGCCTACCCCGACCCCGCCGACCCCACCTCGCACGTGACCGTCGCGCTCAGCTACGACCTCATGCGCTCGCTGCGGCGGCAGCCGTGGATCCTGCTCGAACAGGCCGCGAGCGCGGTGAGCTGGCGCGAGGTCAACGCGCCCAAGCCGCCGGGGATGATGCGCCTGCACAGCCTGCAGGCCGTGGCGCACGGCGCCGACGGCGCCATGTTCTTCCAGTGGCGGCAGGCGAAGTACGGGCCGGAGAAGTTCCACTCGGCGCTGCTGCCGCACGGCGGCGTCGCCTCCCGGGGCTGGCGGGACACCCTCGCCCTCGGCGCCGACCTCAAACGGCTCGCCGAGGTCGCCGGAACCCCGACCACGGCGCACGTCGCCCTGGTCCTCGGCTGGGACAGCTGGTGGGGTCTTGAGGCCCCGGAGTCGATGCCGTCCAACCGGCTCAGGCTCAAGGAACTCCTGCAGGCGTGGTACGGACCGCTGCACGCCGCGGGCGTCGCGGTCGACCTGGTCCCGCCGCTGGGCGACCTGTCCGGCTACCGCGTGGTGATCGCCCCCAACCTCTACATGTGCACCGGGGAACAGGCCGCCTGGCTCGAAGCCTTCCCCGGTCACCTCGTCGTCGGCCCGTTCAGCGGCGTCGTCGACTCCGACGACCAGGTCCACGAGGGCGGCGCTCCCGGCCCGTTGCGCGCCCTGCTCGGTGTGACGGTCGACGAGTTCTGGCCGCTGCCCGAGGGAACGGTCCAACCCCTGCGGCTGGCCGGGCGGGTCGTACCGGCGCGGACCTGGGCCGAGTGGCTGCGCGTCGAGGACGCCTCCGGGGACACCCTCGGGGACGCCTTCGGGGGCACCGAGGTGCTCGCCCGCTACGAGGGCGGCGACCTGGACGGACAGGCCGCGATCACCAGGCGCGGCAAGGCCGTCTACCTCGGTTGCCTGCCTGAGGACGTCACCCCGGTCCTGACGGAGGTCCTGGCCGCCGCGGGAGTCGAGCCGGTGGCCGTGGTGCCGGAGGGCGTCGAGGCCACCCGCAGAGGCGACCACCTCTTCCTGCTCAACCACACGACAGACCCGGTGAAGGTGGACCTCGCCGAGCCGGGAACCGACCTGCTCACCGGCCGTGACCTCGCGGGCCCGATCGAGATCCCGGGCCGCGACGCCGTCGTGCTGCGCCTGGCGAACTCCGGCGCCCGCCGTACGGACACGGAGAGCCCGCTGACGAACGAAGGAGAACGGTGACACACCCCTACATCCCGAACGCCGAGCCCGGCGTACGGGCCGAGATGCTCGCCGCCGTCGGCGCCGCGAGCGTCGAGGACCTCTACGCGGACATCCCGGAGGGGCTGCGCCTGCGCAGGCCGCTCGACCTGCCCGCGCCGCTGGCCTCGGAACAGGAGCTGGTCGCCCACATGCGCGCCCTGCTGGCGCGCAACGTCGACACCACCCAGGTGCTCAGCTTCCTGGGGCACGGCTGCTACCCGCACCACGTGCCGGCCGTCTGCGACGAGGTCAACGGCAGGAGCGAGTTCCTCACCGCCTACGCGGGCGAGCCGTACGAGGACCACGGGCGTTTCCAGGCGATCTTCGAGTACGTCAGCATGATGGCCGAGCTGCTGGAGATGGACGTCGTCAACGTCCCCACCTACGACGGCCACCAGGCGGCCGGGACCGCGATCAGGATGGCGGCCCGCTACACCGGACGGTCCAGGGCGCTGGTCAGCGGGGCCGTCTCCGCCGACAGGATGAGTAAGCTGCGCGACTTCCTCGGCCACGACATCGACCTGGTCGTCGCCCCCGTCGGGCCGGACGGCGAGATCGGCGAGGTCGAGATCGACGAGACCTACGCCGCGATCTACCTGGAGACCCCCAACGTCTACGGCGTCGTGGAGACCAGGGGCCGGGAACTGGCCGACCTCGCGCACGCGGCGGGCGCCCTCCTGGTCGTCTCCGCCGACCCGATCTCGCTGGGCGTGCTCGCCCCGCCCGCCTCCTACGGCGCCGACATCGCCTGCGGCGACATCCAGTCGCTCGGCATGCACCAGAACTACGGCGGCGGCCAGGCGGGATACATCGCGACCCGCGACGAGGAGCGCCTGGTTGCGGAGTTCCCCTCGCGCCTGTTCGGCATCGCGCCGACCACGGTCCCCGGCGAGTACGGTTTCGGCGACGTCTTCTACGACCGGACCTCCTTCGCCCTGCGCGAGGAGGGCAAGGAGTGGGTGGGCACCGCGGCCGCCCTGTGGGGCATCACCGCGGGCGTCTACCTCGCGCTGATGGGCCCGCAGGGCATGCGCGAGATCGGCGAGACCATCCTGGCCCGCACCCGCTACGCCATGGACCGCCTGGCGGAGGCCGGGGCCACGGTGCCGCACTCCGGCTCCGTGCACTTCCGCGAGTTCACGATCGAGGTGCCGTCCTGCGACGCGCTCCTGGCCGTGCTCCGGGAGCACGGCATCCTCGGCGGCGTCCGCCTGGACGACCGCACGCTGCTGGTCTGCGTGACCGAACTGCACTCGAAGGACGACATCGACCGGCTGGCGGCAGCCGTACGGGAGGGGCTGGCATGAGTGGGCACGCGGGAGAGCCGTTCGCCGAGCTGCCGGTCGCGCCGAAGCCGCCGCTGCGCCGCTTCCACCAGGCCCGCTGGGACGAGCCGATCATCTTCGAGCAGTCACGGCCGGGACGCAGGGGCGTGGCCGTACCGGCCGCCGGGGTGCCCGCGGTCGAGCTGCCCGCCTCGGTACGGCGTGCCGAGCCGCCGAGGCTGCCGGAGATGTCGCAGCTGCACGTGCTGCGGCACTACGTCAGGCTCTCCCAGGAGAACCTGGGCGTCGACCAGGCCATCGCCGTCGGCCAGGGGACCTGCACGATGAAGTACAGCCCCAAGGTCAACGACCGGTTCGTCAACGACCCCAGGATCGCCGAGCTGCACCCCCTCCAGCCGGAGGACACCGTGCAGGGCGTCCTGGAGATCTACTGGCGCCTCGAACGGATGCTCGCCGAGATCTCCGGCATGCACCGGGTCTCGCTCCAGCCCGCCTCAGGGTCGGCCGCGATCTACGCCAACGTCGCGATGATCCGCGCCTACCACGCCTCCCGGGGCGAGGCGGAACAGCGCGACCAGGTCATCACCACGATGTTCTCCCACCCGTCGAACGCCGCCTGCGCCAAGGCCGCCGGGTACGAGGTCATCACGCTGCTGCCCGACGAGAACGGCTACCCGGACATCGAGGCGCTGCGCGCCGCCGCCGGGCCCAGGACCGCGGCCCTGCTGATCACCAACCCCGAGGACACGGGCATCTTCAACCCGCGTATCGAGGAGTTCGTCAGGATCGTGCACGAGGCCGGTGGCCTGGCCTGCTACGACCAGGCCAACGCCAACGGGCTGCTGGGCGTCACCCGCGCGGCCGACGCCGGGTTCGACCTGTGCCACTTCAACCTGCACAAGACCTTCTCGACCCCGCACGCCTGCGGTGGCCCGGCGGCGGGGGCCAGCTGCGTCTCCGAGGCGCTCGCGCCCTTCCTGCCGTCCCCGACCGTCGAGTTCGACGGCGAGGGCTACCGCCTCGACGACGACCGGCCGCTGTCCGTCGGCAAGATGCGGCCCTTCCTGGGCGTCACCCCCAACGTGGTGCGCGCCTACGCCTGGATCATGGCGCTGGGCGCCGACGGGCTGCGCGAGGTCGCCGAGACCGCGGTGCTCAACAACAACTACCTCATGCGCAAGGTGCTGGACATTCCCGGCGCGGGCGCTCACTGGGACAGGAACCGCCTCGAACAGGTCCGCTACTCCTGGCAGGGGCTGTTCGAGGAGACGGGCGTGCACTCGGAGGAGATCGGCGTGCGCGCCGCCGACTTCGGCGTGCACTACTGGACCAGCCACCACCCCTTCCTGGTCCCCGAGCCCTTCACCCTCGAACCCACCGAGTCCTACTCCAAGGAGGACCTCGACGAGTACGCCGCGATCCTCGCCCACGTCGCCGACGAGGCCCGCCGCGACCCGGAGTTCGTCAAGGGAGCCCCCTACAACCAGACGATCCACAAGATCGACCCCGCCTCGCTCGACGACCCCAAGCAGTGGTCGCCGACCTGGCGCGCCTACACCCGCAAGCATCTGACATGACGTCCGTACGGCCCGGCGCCCCCGGCTTCACGGTCGGCCTGCTCGTCAACCCGGTCGCCGGGATCGGCGGCCCGGCCGGGCTCAAGGGCAGCGACGGCGAGCGGGCCCAGCGGCTCGCGCTGGCCAGGGGCTCCTCCCCGAAGGCGGGGGAGCGGGCGGCGCAGGCCGTACGGGCGCTGCTGGCCAGGCGGCCCGGCACGCCGATCCTGACCGTCGCGGGGCCGATGGGGGAGGACAGCGCGCGGGCCGCGGGAGCCGACCCCCGGCTGGTGCCGTTCGTTCCCGGCGCCCCCTCCGGGGGCCGGGACACCACGGCGGCCGTCGAGGCCATGCGGGAGGCGGTCGACCTGCTGCTGTTCGCCGGAGGAGACGGCACCGCGCGGGACGTGCTCGACGGGGCGCCGTCGTGCCCGGTGCTGGGCGTCCCGGCCGGGGTGAAGGTCTACTCCGGCTGCTTCGCGCTCAGCCCGGCCACCGCGGGGGCCATGGCCGCCGAGTTCGCCGATGCCCGCGAAACGGCCGAGGCCGAGGTCGTCGACCTCGACGAGGACGCCTACCGGCGGGGCGAGGTCGGCCCCAGGCTGTACGGGGTCCTGCGCGTGCCCGCGGCCAGGGAACGCCTGTCCGGCCGCAAGCTGGGATCGGCCGCCTCCCCGGGCACGACGGAGGCCGTCGCGGCCGAGGTCGTCGCCCGCATGCGGCCCGGCGTCCGCTACGTGCTGGGCCCCGGCGCCACCACCATGGCCGTCGGCGGGCGGCTCGGCCTGGCCACCACCCTGCTGGGCGTGGACGTGGTCCAGGACGGCGCGCTGGTCGCCGCCGACGTGACAGAAGGGCAGCTCCTCGACCTCGTGGACGGGCGGGAGACCCACGCCGTCGTCTCGGTGATCGGGGGGCAGGGATTCGTGCTCGGCCGGGGAAACCAGCAGATCAGCCCGGCCGTACTGAGAAAGGTCATGGCCTCCGGCGGGCTCGTCGTCCTGGCGACCCAGCGCAAGCTCGCCGGGCTCGGCGGACGACCGCTGCTGGCCGACACCGGAGACCCCGCGACGGACGCCCTCGTCGAGGGCTACGTCCCCGTCATCACCGGGCACCGCGAGAGCGCGCTGTACCGGATTCGATCCGCCACCGAGGAGTTCCGATGACCATCATGACCAACGCGCTGAGCGGCAAGGTCGCCATCGTCACCGGCGGCGCGTCCGGCATCGGCGCGGCCACCGCGCTGCTGTTCGGTCGCCAGGGCGCGGCCGTCGTCGTGGCCGACATCGACGGCCAGGGCGCGGAGCGGGTCGCGCGCGAGATCGAGGCCGCGGGTGGCAGGGCCGTCGCCGTCGAGACGGACGTGGCCGCCGAGGCCGACTGCGAGCGGGCCGTACGGACCGCCGTCGAGACCTTCGGCGGGCTGCACGTGGTGTTCAACAACGCCGGGATCATCCGCCGCGCCACCGCGCTCGAACTGACCGCCGACGAGTGGGACCGCGTCATGGCGGTCAACGTCCGCTCGGTCTTCCTCATGTGCAAGCACGCCATCCCCGCGATGAGGGACGGCGGCTCGATCGTCAACACCGGCTCGGGCTGGGGCCTCAAGGGCGGCGGCGACGCCCTGTCCTACTGCGCCTCCAAGGCCGCCGTGGTCAACATGACCCGCGCCCTGGCCATCGACCACGCCAAGGCCGGAATCCGCGTCAACTCCGTCAACCCCGGCGACACCGACACCCCGATGCTCCGCGAGGAGGCCAGGCAGCTGTCCGAGGACTGGACGGCCTTCGCCGCCGACGCCGCCGACCGCCCGATGGGCCGTGCGGGAACCCCCGACGAGATCGCCCAGGCCGTCCTGTTCCTGGCGAGCGACGCCGCCAGCTACGTCACCGGCGCGGCGCTGGTCGTCGACGGTGGCGGCCTCGCGTGACCTTCCGCAGGGCCCTTCGCGAGGCCTGATCGCCCACAAAGCCTGATTTTTCGTGAGAAAAGCACCCCCACCCCCCCCGCAAGGAAAGCTCCAGGAGGCACACCGTGTCCTTTTCCCCGTCCAAGAAGTTCCTGGCCGCGGCGGCCCTCGTCGCGACCGCCGCGACCGCGGCGTGCAGCGGCAGCGGCGGCGGTGGTGGCGGCGGGGCCGCGACCGGCGGCGCCGCGGAGGGAGGGAAGGTCACCATCAGATGGTCGACCTGGGGCTCGGCCGAGGACGTCGCCCTCTTCAAGGGCTTCAACGACGACTTCATGAAGCGCCACCCGAACATCGTGCTGAAGATGGAGACCGTCCCCAAGTACGAGGACTACCACCCCAAGCTGCTGACCCAGCTCACCTCGAAGACCGCCCCCGACGTCTTCTTCGTCGGCGACGACAACGTGGGCAAGTTCGTCGCCGCCGGGGTGCTCGCCCCGCTCAACGACAAACTCGCGGGCCCCGACAGCAAGAGCAAGCCGGAGGACTTCTTCGAGGGCATCTACGGCGGCGCCAGGAAGGACGGCCAGGTCTACGGCGTCCCCAACGACACCAACCCCGAGGTCCTCTGGTACGGCAAGAAGGCCCTCAAGGACGCCGGCATCACCGAGGACCCCGCCGAGCTCAACGCCGCGGGCAAGTGGACCATGGCCAAGTACCTGGAGATGAACGCCAAGCTCAAGGCGGCGGGCAAGGCCGGGTCCATCTTCTGGAACTGGTACGGCTCCACCTACAGCGTCATCGGCGGCTTCGGCGGCAAGGTCTGGGACGGCGGGAAGTTCGTCGCCACCACCGACCCCAAGTCCCGCCAGGCCCTGGAGACCCTCGCCAAGGGCTACGCCGACAAGACCTTCCTTTCGGCCGACGTGCTGCCCGCGAGCAACGGCGCCAGCACCCAGTTCCTGAAGGGAACCGCGGGCTTCTACGCGGGCGGACGCTGGATGATCGACTCCCTGCGCAAGGGCGGTGACCTGCCCAACTACGACATCGTGCCGTTCCCGTCCGAGACGGGCCAGCCGATGCCCGGCGCGGTCGCCGCCTCCTACCTGTCGCTGAACAAGGACTCCGCCAACCCCAAGGAGGCCTTCACCTTCCTGAGCGAGTTCGTCAGCAAGGAGGGCCAGCTCCTGCGGCTCAAGGGCGGCGGCGCCGTACCGTCCGTGAAGGGGGCCGAGCAGGTCGTGCTCGAAGGCGGCTACCCCGCGCACGCCCAGACCTTCCTCGACGTCCGCGACACCGGCTTCGCCAACTACCCGGAGGAGGTGGCGATCCCCGGCCTCACCAAGGACATCAACGACCACCTGCTGAAGGTCTGGACGGGCAAGGTCCCCTTCGAACAGGGCATGACCGAGCTGCAGGCACTCGTCGACGGCAAGATCGGCTAGCGGTGGCAGGCGTCGTCACCGAGACGCGCCCCACCGCGAAACCCGGCTCCGCGCGCGCGGCGGCGCGCGTGCGGAGCCGGGACGGCTGGTGGGCCGCGTTCTTCCTCGCCCCGCAGGTCGTCGGCCTGCTCGCCTTCCTGGTCCTTCCCCTCGGCTTCGCCGTCGTGCTCGCCTTCATGAAGTGGGACGGGCTCGGCGAGAAGTCCTGGGTCGGCTTCGACAACTTCGCCGCGCAGCTGTCCGACCCCGCCTTCGGCACGGCCGTCTGGAACACCGTCGAACTCGCCTTCCTGACCGTCCCGTTCGGTCTCGGCCTCGCACTGCTCATCGCCGTCGCGCTCAACCACGTCAGGGGCAAGACCCTCTACCGGGTCGTCTACTTCATGCCGGTCGTCACCAGCTCGGTGGCGGTCGCGGTGATGTGGCAGATCATCCTGGCCGGAGGCGACTACGGCGTGCTGAACAGGACCGTCCAGGACTGGTTCGGGATCACGCCGCCCGACTGGCTCGAAGACCCGAACTGGGTGATCGTCGCCATCGCGGTCGTGACCATCTGGTCCTCACTCGGCCTCAACGTCGTGATCTTCCTGGCCGGGCTGCAGACCATCCCGCCCTCGCTGACCGAGGCCGCCCGCATCGACGGGGCAGGGCCGATCAGGGTCTTCCGCTCGGTGACCCTGCCCATGATCTCCCCGACCCTCTTCTTCTCGACCGTGGTCGCGGTGATCAGCTCCTTCCAGGCGTTCGACCAGATCTACGTGCTGGTCGACCCCGACCACAACGACGGCGCCCGCACGATCGTCTACCAGGTCTACGACCTGGGCTTCAAACGGTTCGAGTTCGGGATGAGCAGCGCCGCCGCGCTGATCCTGCTCGCGCTGACGCTGCTGGTCACCCTCGTCCAGTTCGGAGTGCAACGGCGCTTCGTCCACTACGACTCGTGAAAGGGGGACGTCCATGTCCGTGATCCCCACGGGTGTCTCCCTGCCCCGCCGCCTGGGCGGGATCGCCCTGCACGTCGCACTCGCCGTCGGCGGGCTCGTCATGCTGTTCCCGTTCGTCTGGATGCTGCTGACGTCGTTCAAGGGCACGCACCAGATGCTCAACTCGCCCCTGGACTGGCTGCCCAACCCCTGGCGGGCGCAGAACTACCCCGACGCCTTCGGCGCGCTGCCCTTCGCCCAGGCCTACTGGAACAGCTTCTACATCGCGGTCCTCAACGTGGCGCTGACCCTGCTGACCTCGGCGATGGCCGCCTACGCCTTCGCCAGGATCCGCTTCAGGGGCTCGGGGCTGCTGTTCGGACTCTTCCTGGCGACCCAGATGGTGCCGGCGCAGGTGACGATCGTGCCGCTGTACCTGATGCTCTCCAAGCTCGGCTGGATCGACTCCCACCTGGCGCTGATCGTGCCCGGCTACGTCAACCCGTTCGCGGTCTTCCTGCTGCGCCAGTTCATCAGGGCGGTCCCGATCGAGCTTGAGGAGGCCGCCCGTCTCGACGGGGCGGGCCGCTGGACGATCTTCTGGCGGATCGTGCTGCCCAACGTCAGGCCCGGCATGGGCGCGCTCGGCATCATCGTCTTCCTCGCGAGCTGGAACAGCTTCTTCTTCCCGCTCATCTTCCTGAACTCGCCCGAGCTGGCCACCGTCCCGCTGCTGGTCAGCCAGTTCGCCGGACAGCACGGCGCGACCGAGTACGGGCTCACCCTCGCCGCCTCGGCCATCTCGGTCGTCCCGATGATGATCGCCTTCCTGATCGGCCAGCGGCGCATCCTCAACAGCATGGCCATGTCCGGCCTGGGAGGACGCTGATGACGTTCGAGCTACGCGACCTGGGGCGGACCCCCTTCACCGACCGGGGCTCCCGGCTGCTGGTGATGCCCGCCGCCGACGGCTCCCTGTGGATCGCCCGCGCCGAGTACGAGACCCGGCTGGCGGACACGACCGTGCTGACCGGCCTGCGGCTGTTCTCCGGCGCCGTCGAACTGCCCGTACGGCGGGCCCACGCCGACCGTCTCACCTTCGAGGGCGGCGTCGAGCTGGTGTTCGCCGACGCGGAGACGCTGGTGCTGACCGGCTCCGGCGCACGGGCCGTCTGGGACGGCGGCGGGGGAGCGGTCGAGGGGACGCTGGTCCTGACCGGAGCCTCCACACTCGACGGCCCCACCCTGCTCGAACGGGCCGCGTCACGGTGGCGGGAGTGGTTCGGGCGGATGCCCGCCGTACCCGATGACCTGCGGGAACGGGCCGAACAGGCGTGGTGGACGCTCGGGGTGAACCTGCTGCCCATCGCTCAGGCGCGGGGCAGGCTGGGCGTCGTCCCCTCCAAGTTCGGCTACGTCGGCGTCTGGAACTGGGACGCCTGCTTCCACGCGGTCGGCCTGCGCCACGGCGCCCCCGAACTGGCCCGTGACCAGATCCGCATCCTGCTCGGTCACCAGCGCCCCGACGGGCTCGTCCCCGACGTGGTGCACGACCTGGGCGTGCTCGCCGAGACCACCGACCTGCCCCGCTCCGACCACGCCCGCCTGGCCCAGCACGTCGGTACGGCGGTCGGCGGGCCGGACCCGGGTGAGGCCGGGCAGCCGATCGGCGGCGTCGTGCCGGTCACCAAACCACCGCTGCTTGCCTGGGCCGTCTGGAAGATCCACGAGGTGGCGCCTGACCCGGGTTTCCTCGCCGAGGTCTACGAGCCGATCGCCCGCTCCCACGAGTGGTGGCTGACCGTCTCCGACCCCGACGGGGACGGGCTGGCCGAGTATCTCCACCCCTACTCGTCCGGCCTGGACGACAGCCCGATCTGGGACCACGGCCCCAGGGCCGAACCCCCCGACCTCAACTCCTACCTCGCCCTGCAGGCGGACCGGCTCGGCGACATCGCCGAGGCGCTCGGCCGTACGGCGGAGGCGGCCGGGTGGCGGGAGCGGGCCGCCGGGCACGTCGAACTGCTCGTCGCCAGGCGCTGGAACGGCGAACGCTTCACCACCCTGGCCAAGACCTCCCGGGAGGTCGAGGTGGCCTGCCGTACCCCGCTTGAGCTGATGCCGCTGTTCACCGGCCGCCTGCCCGAGGCGATCGCGGAGAGGCTCCTCGCCGACCTGCTCTCGCCGAGCTTCTGGGCCGAACGCCCGGTGCCGACGGTCGCCTTCGACGACCCGGACTTCGACCCCGACGCGATGTGGCGCGGGCCGGTGTGGCTCAACGTCAACCACCTGCTCGTCGAGGGGCTGCGCCGCTCCGGCTTCGCCGAGGCCGCCGACGAGCTGGCCGTACGGACGCTGCGGATGGTGAACGACGGCGGCGGCCTGTACGAGTACTGGAACCCCCTCACCGGCGGCCGGGCCTGCCGGGCCACCCAGGGCTTCGGCTGGTCCAGCGCCCTCTTCCTCGACCTGGCCACCACTCACGGCACCTCGGCGACGTGAAGGCCGTGGCTACTCCGGCAGGACGCCGGTCAGGAGGTCGTCGAGTCCCGCCTGGACGCCGTCGAGGGTGAGGTCTCGCCGGTAGGCGAGCAGGTTCGCGGCCAGCGGGGCGAGCAGGGCGTCGGCCAGGAAGGACGGGTCGCGGTCGGGCCGGGCGTCGGCGATCAGGATCGCCAGGTGGCGGTGGTAGGCGTGGTAGGCCCCGCCGAAGCGGGCGAACGGTCCGGTGGTCTCCGCCACGAGCAGCAGGTCGAGCTGGTCGACCGTACGGCGGGCCAGCGCGCGCAGGAAGGCGCGGATCCGCTCGGCGGCGGGCGCGCCGGGACCGAGCGGGGGCGGGCCGCTCAGATAGGTCGTCTGGAACTCCCGCTCCCGCCGGTCGATGAGCGCGTGGGCGAGGCCGGACCTGTCGCCGAAGCGGCGGTAGAGCGTGCCGACGCCGACACCCGCCGCGGCGGCCACATCCGCCATCGCCAGTGCCTCGACGCCCCGGGTCGCCACGATCTCCTCGGCGGCGGCGAGGATCTTCGCACGGTTGCGCGCCGCGTCCGCGCGCCTGTCGCCCGGCCGGTCACCCGTGACCGGCCCGCTCACGGCCGACCCGCCCACGGCCGAGCCGCCCGCGGACGGGGTGTCCGCAGCCGAACCACCGGCGGACGGGGTGTCCGCGGTTGAAGCGTCCGCGGCCGGGGGATCCCCGGCTGGGGGGTCCGCTGCTTGAGGTCGTCGGCTCCGAGGCACCCCCCAACCCTATCGACTTGCGATCCGGAATCGATTCCGCCTAGTCTCTGAAACGGAATCAATTCCGCATTGAGGGGGCAATGTCATGCTCAACGGACGGGTGGCGCTCGTCACCGGAGGCAGCCGCGGCATCGGTGCGGCGATCGCACGCAGGCTGGCGGCCGAGGGCGCGGACGTCGCGATCACCTACGCCCGCGCCGGGGAGAAGGCGCGGGAGGTGGTGCGGGAGATCGAGGCGGCCGGTGGCCGGGGCCTCGCCGTACCCGCCGAGGCGACCGACGCGACGGCGCTGGCGGAGGCGGTCGAGCGCACCGTCTCCACACTGGGCGGGCTGGACATCCTGGTGAACAACGCCGGGATCGCCCCCTACGGCCCGATCGAGGACTTCACCCTGGAGGAGGTGGACCGGACGCTGGCCGTCCACGCGAGGGCGTCGTTCCTGCTGGCCCAGGCGGCGGTCCGGCACATGGGGGACGGCGGGCGGATCATCAGCATTGGCAGCAGCCTGGTCGAGCGGGTGACCTCGCCCGGCTGGACGCTGTACTCGATGAGCAAGTCCGCGCTCATCGGGTTCACCAAGGGGCTGGCCCGTGACCTCGGGCCCCGGGGCATCACCGTCAACCTCGTCCACCCCGGCTCGACCGACACCGACATGAACCCGGCGGACGGACCGGACGCGGAGGAGGAGCGCTCCTACACGGCGCTCGGCCGCTACTGCGATCCCGACGACATCGCCGCGACCGTGGCGCACCTGGCCGGGCCCGGCGCGCGCAACATCACCGGAACCTCCGTCACCGTGGACGCCGGGACCACGGCCTGACCGCGGTCCCGGCGACGGGCTACCTGGACCCGACCAGGGAGAAGGAGCCCTTGATGAGGGAGATCATCTGGGGGGCGACCCGCTCCTCGGGGAGGGCCTTCCTCTTGTCGTAGGCCAGCGCGGTGACGACGTAGGTCTTCCCCGAGGCCGAACGCCCGAGGTAGGCCAGGTCCAGCAGGCCGGGCTCCGAGCCGCCCTTGAACCAGACGGTCGGCCACTTCTTGGCGTCGAGGCCCAGGCCGTCGAAGCCGGACAGCGTCTCGTTCAGGGTCTTGGAGTTCAGCCTGCTCAGGCCCACGTAGGCGCGGCAGATGTCACGCGGGGAGCCGAACCACTCGATCGTGTCGACCTCGCGGGGCGTGGTCCACGGCTTCATGCCGGAGCCGTCCTGCTTGGCGACGACGTCACGCAGGTACTTCCGCTTCTTGGCGGTGCTGAGGCCCAGGTAGGTCCTGGCCTGCCGGGGGTGGTCGATCCCCTTGAGCAGGAAGAGCTCCCTGGTGGTCAGGAAGGGGATGTTCAGCTTGGGGTGGTCGGACCACTGGCGGACCTTGGCCTCGACGGCCCTGCGGCCGACGGTGTGGATGAGGATGTCGGCCGCGGTGTTGTCGCTGATCGAGATCATCAGCTTGGCGGCCTCGCGCACGGTGACCTTGCTGTTGTCCGGGCGCTCCCACAGGCCGCCCTCGCTGGGGCTCTTCCACTCCGGCTTGATCGTGAGCTCGGTGTCCCAGCTGAGCTTGCCGTCGCGGACCTTCTCGGCCACCGCGCCCAGCACGTAGAGCTTGAAGATCGAGCCGAGCGGCCTGGGCTTGTCCACGTTCACGCCGTGCACGACCTGGCACCGTCCCCGGGAGTCGATCTCGGCGGCGAGGAAGCCGACGTTCGGTGCGACCGAACGCATCCGGGTGTCCAGCTCCCGCCAGTTCTTCGGGCCGGGCGGCAGGGGCTGCGGCTGTTGGACCCGCAGGCTGTTGATCTTCCCGTCGTCGTCCACGGAGAGCGTGACGACGTAGTCCTCGCCGCCGAGCTTCGCCGTGCCGTACAGCGACGTGGGGTCGGCCTCGTTCAGGGTCTGCAGCGTCAGCCCCTTGAGTGCGGCGACGAACTTGTTGATCTCGGCGGGGGGGACCTCCTGCAGGAAGCCGGCCGCGAAGTGCTCCCGCAGCTCGCTCTCGGGCAGGGGGGCGCGGGACAGCGCGTCGAGGAGCCAGGTCAGCTGCCTGCCCGCCGGGGTGTCCGGGATCCGGGGGGCGGCGGCGACCGTCAGAGCGGTCCCGGAAAGGGTTACGGAAGAGGTGGCGGCCACGCTCTGCCCTCCGGCGGCCACGGTGCTCACCGGAACGACGGTCGCGGCGAGGGCGAGAGCGAGCATGCGCGTCGATCTGAACGGCGGTCTCACGAGGATCTCCTTGGTGGGAGGCGGGTTCTTCCGGCCGCACCCTCGGCGGCCTCGATTCGAAGGTAGGGACGGCGGGACCTGCGGGAACACCCGGCCGTCCTCCGTTTCCCGAGGTGAGGCAGACTGCATCGGATGTGTGGACAACCTCATGGACGACGCCCCGTCCCGGGCGGCAGGCTGCGGTCATGACCCGTGTGATTCCGCCCGCCGCCCTCGCCGGGGCGATGGCCGCCGTGGCCGCGGGCGGCATCGTCGCCGGCGGGGTGCTGGAGACCGGCTTCCCCGTGCCGCTGAGCGTGTGGGCGTTCGTCGCCGTATGCCTGATCACGCCCACGGTCGGCTGGCTCATCGCGGCCAGACGGCCGGACAACGTCTACGGCTGGCTGCTGCTCGCCGCCGCCGACTGCCTGGGGCTCGGCGCGTTCGGGGCGGGCCTGCTGATCAGTGACCCCACGCTGCGGGGACCACTGGCCGTCGTCGCCGTCGTGCTGAGCTCGCTCTTCACCGTCTTCTACGGGCTGACCTGGGTCTTCGTCCCGCTGCTCTTCCCCGACGGCCGCCTGCCCTCACGCCGCTGGCGGGTCGGGGCGTGGATCGCGGCGGTGGCGATCACGGTCCACTGGGCGGGTCTTCTGCTGGGCGCGGACGCGGTCTACGAGTCCATTTTCGCCAGGGGCAACCCGATCGGTCTCAAAGGCACACCCGGCCTGGTCGCCGCCCTGGCGGGCGCGGTGGGGCAGGGGGTGGTCTACCTGGTCGCGCTGGCCGTACTGGTCTCCCTGGTACTGCGCTGGTGGCGTGCCGACGTCGCGGGGCGCCGCGTGCTCCGCTGGATGATCGCCGGGCTCACGGGCACCCTGGGTGGGTTCCTGCTGATCACGTTCTTCGGGCCCAGCGATTACGGCGCCGGCCTGGGGCTGGGGCTGTTCACCTCCATCGCCGCGCTGCCCATCGTGATCACCATGACCGTGTTCAGGCACCAGCTCCTCGACATCAGGATCGGCATCAGGGGACACCGGATCTTCCTGGTCTTCGACCTCAGGCCGACGGTCGACGAGCTGCTGACCGAACTCGGCCCGTCGCTTGAGGAGACCGAGCCGGTCGAGCAGCTGGGCAGGCTGGCGGGGGCCGTACGGGCGGGGCTGGAGACCAGCTGGGCGGCCGTGGAGCTGGCGGACGGCACGCGGGTCGTCGCGGGAGAGGAGGACGGCGAGGCCGCGCTCACGGTTCCCGCCGGGCTCGGGCGCATCGTGTGCGGCCCGAAGACGGTGGGGCGGCTGACCTCGGAGGACCGCAGGCTGCTCGGGGCGCTGGCGGTGCCGGTCGGCCTGGCGATCCAGAGCGTGGGGCTGGCCGCCAGGCTGGTCAACGCCCAGGAGGCCGAGCGGCGGCGGATCGAGCGCAACATCCACGACGGGGTGCAGCAGCAGCTCGTCGCGCTGATCGCGGGCCTGGAGCTGGCGCGGGCGACCGGCGGGGACGCGCGGACCATGACCCTGCTGCGCGAGGAGGCCAGGCAGACCCTGACCGACCTGCGGGAGCTGGCGGCGGGCATCCATCCGTCCGTGCTCAGCCAGGGCGGGCTGGTCGAGGCGGTCGAGGAGCGCTGCTCACGGCTGCCGACGACCACCACGGTGATCGCGGACCCCGGGCTGCGCGCGCGCCGCTTCCCCGACGAGGTCGAGGGCGCGCTGTACTTCACGGTGAGCGAGTCCATCGCCAACGCGCTCAAACACGCCTCCGCCTCCAGGATCGAGGTACGGCTGTCGCTGGAGGAGGGGAGGCTGCAGGCCGTGGTCTCCGACGACGGCAGAGGGTTCGAACCGGCCACGGCGGACCGCGGGGGACTGGCCGCGCTCGCGGACCGGATGAACGCCCTCGGCGGTGGGCTGAGGCTGACCAGCGCCCCGGGGGAGGGCACGGCGGTACGGGCCTGGGTGCCCGCCTGAGTTCTCCGGCCGAAGGCCCCGGCCGACGGTCTCAGCCGAAGACCTCGGGCGGCGGCACCGGCACGACCACCGGGTCGCCGTCACGCAACGGCCTCGCCCCGGCGACGAACCTGGTCAGCTCCTCCCCGGACAGGCAGCGGGCCACGGTCAGGCCGCTCGCGGCCCTGCGGGTCAGGTCGGCGTACGGCAACGCGACGCGGGAGGCGGCGACGATGAGGTTGCCGAAACGCCGCCCCCGCATGATGCCGGGCTCACCGAGCAGGGCGACATGACCGAAGGAACCGCCGATCGTGGCCAGCACCCTGCGCGCGAAGGCGAGCCCCTTGCCGTCGGCGACGTTGACGACCAGCGTCCCCGCGGGCCGCAGGACGCGCGCGACCTCGGCCATGTACTCGACGCTCGCCAGGTCGAGCGGCATCGTGGCGCCGCTGAACGCGTCGAGCACGAGCAGGTCGGCCGAGGTGTCGGGCAGGGCGGCGGTGGCCGTACGGCCGTCGAGGATCCTGACCTTGAGCCGGGGCACCGACTTGAGCCGGAGCTGGTCCCTGACCAGCTGGACCAGACCGGCGTCCGGTTCCACGACGATCTGCCGAGACCCGGGCCTGGTCGCCGCCACGTAGCGGGGCAGGGTGCACGCGCAGCCTCCCACGTGCACGGCGTCGAGAGGTCCCTCGGGAAGCAGGTCGACCACGACGGCCATCAGCTGGACGTACTCGAAGTCGAGGTAGGTGGGGTCCTCCAGGTCGACGTAGGACTGGGGCACGCCCTCCTTGGAGACGACCCACCCCGAGGGCCTGTCCAGGTCCTCCAGCAGG
Source organism: Streptosporangium sp. NPDC049376 (assembly GCF_044466505.1). Lineage (NCBI taxonomy): Bacteria > Bacillati > Actinomycetota > Actinomycetes > Streptosporangiales > Streptosporangiaceae > Streptosporangium > Streptosporangium sp. NPDC049376. The sequence goes on from NZ_JBITMT010000005.1 coordinate 284,582, forward strand.
TCGACCTCGCCGAAGCTCACCGGATAGCGGCCGGGCATCGGCCCCTCCGGTTTCCGCCTGATCACTTTTGCCCCACTTTCCACTTCTGTTCCTGTACAACCGAGAGGACACATCTGGGAGAAACCGTATGCGTACTCGACCGGTCCTCGTGCTCGTCGCCGTCGTGCTCATCATGATCGGCGCGGGCGTCTACGTGCTGCTGCGGCCGACCGGCGCGCAGGTGCGCGCCGTGGGCCCGGGGCCCGAGGAGACGGGCCGCGCCTACCTGGCCTCCTGGCAGGACGGCGACCTCAGCGAGATGGGCCGGATGGTCGTCTCGCCGCCCGCCGACTTCGCCCAGCGGCACCTGGACTTCGCCCAGGACCTGGACATCGAGTCGGTGAGACTCGTCCCGGGCACGCTGGTGCGCGGGGACGGCCTGCACGCGGAGTTACCCTTCCACGGCGTCAGGAAGGTCAGGAACCTCGGCGACTGGCCGTTCGAGTCGACGCTGCGGATGGTCCTGCGCGAGGGCCGCTGGAGGGTGGTGTGGCTGCCGGAGACGCTCCACCCGGCGCTGGCGGGCGGCGGCAGGATCGCCTTCAAGGAGATCCCCGCGCCGGAGACCGAACCGGTCACCGGTTCGGGGGCGCCGCTGCCGCAAGACAGCGGGGCGGAGGGCTACCGCGGGCTGTTCGGCGCGGGAGCCGAGGAGACCACCGGCTACGCCCTTGAGGCGACGGCGGCGGACGGGAGCAAGAGGGAACTGGCCGTCTTCCGGCCGCCGCACGTCAAAAAGCTCAGGACGAGCCTGTCCCGCCCCGTCCAGGCCGCCGCGGCGCGGGCGCTCGACGGTGTCGGCCACCCCGCCGCCATCGTCGCGGTACGGCCAGGCACCGGGGAGGTCCTGGCGGTGGCCGACCGGCTGGGCGAGGGCAACGGCGGGCAGAGCGCCTTCCGCGGGCTGTATCCCCCCGGCCCCGCGTTCAAGGTGGTCACCGCGACCGCCCTGCTCTCCGAGGGGCTCACCCCGGCGACACGGGTCGGCTGCCCGCGGACCTACACGCCCCCCAAGGGCAGGATCTTCCGCAACGCCGCCGACCACCCGGCCTCGGAGGCGGTCACCCTGACGACGGCCTTCGCGCTGTCGTGCGACACGGCCTTCGTCGAGCAGGCGGCGGCCCACCTGCCCTCGAACGGCCGGGGCCTGGTGCGGGCGGCCGAGCTGTTCGGTTTCAACGCGGAGGTGCCCGGCCTCGGCGAGTCCTGCGGCAGGATCACGCCGCCCGGCGACGTCGACGAACTGGCCTCGGACGCCATCGGGCAGGGCTCGGTCGTGGCGAGCCCGCTGTGCATGGCGCTGGTCGCGGCGGCCGTACAGGACGGTTCCTGGCACGGGCCGGTGCTGGTCCCCAGCCGGTCGTCGCGGGTGCGGCAGGTCTCCCGGCGGGCCTCGTTACCGGAGGCCACGGTCACCGCCCTGCGGTCCATGATGCGGGCGGCCGTCGCCGACACCACCGGGACCTCCGACGGCGCCGTGTCCGCCGACGGAACCCGCGGCCTCCCTCCGGGTACGGCGGGCAAGGCGGGCACCGCGCGGGCGGCGGACGGGCGGGAACACGCCTGGTTCGTCGGCTACCGGGGCGACCTGGCCTTCGCCGTCCTCGTCGAGAACGGCGGGGAGGCGGCGGTCCCCGTCGCGGCCAGGTTCCTCAGAGCCCTGTGACGATGTCGGGCAGATCACAACCTACGGAGACGTAACCTACGCTAGCGTAGGTTCATGGTCACGACCACCGCCGAGGGCCTCGCTCTCCCCGGGGCCGCCAAGCCCCGCCTGCGGGGCTGGTTGCACGCCGGAGCCCTGCCCGTCTCCCTCATCGCCGGATTCGTTCTCGTCGCCCTGGGGCCGACCCTCCAGGCCCGGCTGGCGGCGGCCGTCTACGCCGTCACCTCCGGCCTGCTCTTCGGCGTCTCGGCCACCTACCACCGGAGCACCCTCTCCCCGCGCCTGGCCGGGGTGCTGCGCCGCCTCGACCACGCCAACATCTTCCTGATCATCGCGGGCACCCACACGCCCTTCGCGATGCTCGCCCTCGACGGCCCGGCCAGGACCGCGGTCCTGGCCGTGGTCTGGACGGGAGCCCTCGCGGGCGTGCTGTTCAAGGTGCTGTGGACCTCGGCCCCCCGCTGGCTGTCCACGGCGCTCTACATCGCCCTCGGCTGGACGGCCGCCCTCGTCCTCCCCCAACTGCTCGCGGGCGCCGGGGCCGTCGCGGTCGCCCTCATCCTGACCGGCGGCCTGCTCTACACCGCGGGCGGAGTCGTGTACGGCACACGCCGCCCCGACCCCTCGCCCCGCTGGTTCGGCTTCCACGAGGTCTTCCACGCCCTCACCGTCGCCGCCTACCTCGTGCAGTACGCCGCGGTCTTCCTGGTGGTCTACACAGCGGCGTAGGGTGCCGTACATGACGACGATCAAGGAGCTCGCGGCCGAGCGCTATGTCTCCGTGACGACCTTCAGGAGGAACGGGGCCGCGGTTCCCACCCCCGTGTGGGTCGCGCCGGACGGTGAGGGGCTGGTCGTCTGGACGGTCGCCTCCTCGGGCAAGGTCAGACGCCTGAACGCCGATCCCCGCGTCGTCCTGGCGGCCTGCGACGTGCGGGGCAACACGCGGGGCGAGCAGGTCGAGGGACGGGCCTCGGTGCTGCCCGCGGAGGAGACCGAGCGGGTGCGCCGGCTGATCCTGCGGAAGTACGGCCTGTTCGCCAGGGTCCTGATGATCGTCAGCAGGTTCCGCAGGGGCGAGCACGGAACGGTCGGTGTCCGGATCGTCGGCGAGGCCTGAACCGGTCACAAGAAGGCGGCCGGTCCAGGCCACTGTTTGAGCCGCTGCTCAGACCGTGGCACCGGCCAGGCGGCGCGCCGCGAGTTCGGCGTAGAGCGCGGCCCCGTCGGGCAGCACCGCGTCGTCGAACTCCGCGTCCGGGGCGTGGTTGTAGGCGGCCCGCTCCGGATCACGGTCGGCCGGGCACGCGCCGAGCGCGACGAACGCCGAGGGGATCTGGTCGCAGACGTAGGAGAAGTCCTCGGAGCCGGTGAACGGGTTCGCCGCCTGCCGGAAGCGCTGCTCGCCGTAGACCTCCCTGACGGTCTCGGCGACGAAGCAGGCCTCGCCGGCGTCGTTGACCGTGACCGGATAGATCCCCTGGTAGTCGGCCTCGACGTCCAGCCCGTGGGCCGCGGCGATGCCCCTGACCAGAGTGACCGTCCGTTCCTGGAGCCGCTCCCGCGCGGACGGGGAGAACGACCTGATCGTCACCGCGAAGCGGGCCTCCTCGGGAATCACGTTGCTGACCGTGCCCGCGTGGAAGCTGCCGACGGTGACCACCACCGGGTCGAAGACGTCGAAGCTCCGCGTCACCATGGACTGCAGCGCCAGGACCATCTCGCACGCGGCGGGGACGGGGTCCTTGGCGCGGTGCGGCGTCGAGCCGTGACCGCCCGCGCCGCGCACGGTCACCGTCAGCTCGTCGATGGCCGACATCATCGGGCCACCCTTGGTGAGGAACGTCCCCTGCGGAAGCATCGCGCTGGTCACGTGCAGGGCGTAGGCCGAGACAGGACGTTCGCCCGCCGCGTCGAGCGTTCCCTCCTCGATCATGAGTTTGGCCCCGTCGTGCCCCTCCTCGCCGGGCTGGAACATGAAGACCACGTTCCCGGCGAGCCGGTCGCGCCCCGCGGACAGCAGGTGCGCGGCCCCGGCCAGCATGGTGGTGTGCAGGTCGTGACCGCAGGCGTGCATCCTGCCCTCGAACCGCGAGGCCGTCACCCCGTCCGCCCCGGGGCGTTCGGAGACCGGCAGGGCGTCCATGTCACCCCGCAGCAGGACGGTCGGGCCGGGAAGGGCTCCGCGCAGCACCGCGGTGACGGAGCTGAGCCGTTCGCCGAGCCGTACCTCCAGAGGGAGACCGGAGATCGCCTCCAGCACCTTCTCCTGGGTGCGCGGCAGGTCGAGGCCCAGCTCGGGCTCCCGGTGCAGGGAGTGCCTGAGGCGGACCAGCTCGTCCCGCATGTCGGCGGCGGATTCACGAAACGACATCGATCATTCCTTCTGGCGGCTCGACGAATTGATCGCACGATAACCCGATTTAACCGGCCGGTGGTCTCGTCTTGTCCTGTTGCCGGATAGGAATCCCCGAGGAACGGGGAGGTCACATGGAAGAGCTGGCACGCACCTGGTGGGTGTATCTGGTCCGTGGTGTCTGCGCGATCCTGTTCGGCGTGCTGGCGCTGATCTGGCCCGCCATCACCGTCCTCACCCTGGTCGTCGTCTTCGGCGCCTACGCCATCGTGGACGGTGTCTTCGCCCTGTTCGGCGCGGGCAGGGGAGCGGGCCTCGGTTCCCGGGGATGGATGATCTTCTACGGCGTCGTCAGCATCCTGACGGGCGTCGCGGTCTTCGTCTGGCCGGGCATCACGGCCCTGGTCCTGCTGTTCTTCATCGCGGCCTGGGCGGTCGTCACCGGCGTCCTGGAGATCGTGGCGGGGATCAGGCTGCGCGGGACCGCGGCGAACGAGTGGATGTTCGTCATCAGCGGCGCGCTCTCGGTGCTGTTCGGCGTCCTGCTGTTCATCCGGCCGGCTCCTGGCGCGCTGGCCCTCGTCTGGCTCATCGGCATCATGGCCATCCTGTACGGCATCGCCCTGGTGGCGCTGTCCTTCCGGATCAAGGGGCTCGCCTCCCGGTGGCGAGGGCCCTCGGGCACCCCTCGCGTCGTGTGATCCAGGACAATCTCCCGAAAAATCGGCTTCTCCGCGTAATGTCTCCATATAGAAGTGTCATTTACGGGGAATAATCCCTTCGAATCGCTATGGGGGAGACCTGTGGAGGGGACATGGACGTGCACGACCGCCTCGCTCGACATCTACTCGTGGACGGCTACCGGCTGGTCCTCGACCTCGACCGGAGCAAGGGCTCCCGGCTCGTCGACGCCCGGACGGATCGCCGCTACCTGGACTTCTACACCTTCTTCGCCTCGGCGCCGCTGGGCCTGAACCCCTTCGACGACGACCCCGAGTTCCTGGCCCTGCTCGGCAGGATCGCCGCCAACAAACCCGCCAACTCCGACCTCTACACCGGCCACCTCGCCGACTTCGTCGAAACGTTCGACCGCGTGCTCGGCGACCCGGAACTCCCGCACCTGTTCTTCGTCGAAGGCGGGGCCCTGGCCGTGGAGAACGCGCTGAAGTGCGCCTTCGACTGGAAGAGCCGGCGCAACGAGGCGGCGGGCCGTCCCAGGAGCCTCGGCACCAGGGTGCTCCACCTCACCCGCGCCTTCCACGGCCGCAGCGGCTACACCCTCTCCCTGACCAACACCGACCCGGTCAAGACCGACCGCTTCCCGATGTTCGACTGGCCCAGGATCGAGGTGCCCGCCATCCACTTCGGGAACGTCGAGGCGGCCGAGGCGCGGGCACTGGCCCAGGCGCGGGCCGCCTTCGAACGGCACCCGCACGACATCGCCTGCTTCATCGCCGAGCCCATCCAGGGCGAGGGCGGCGACAACCACATGCGCCCCGAGTTCCTGCAGGCCATGGAACGCATGTGTCACGAGTACGACGCCCTGTTCGTCATGGACGAGGTGCAGACGGGCGCCGGGATCACCGGGACCCCGTGGGCGCACCAGCAACTCGGCCTGCGCCCCGACATCGTGGCCTTCGCCAAGAAGATCCAGGTCGGCGGGATCATGGCCGGCCGCAGGGTCGACCAGGTGCCCGACAACGTGTTCCGCGTCAGCGGCCGGATCAACTCGACCTGGGGTGGCGGCCTGGTCGACATGGTCCGTTCCCGCAGGATGCTGGAGATCATCGAACGCGACGACCTGATCACCCGCGCGGGCGAACTCGGTCAGGACCTGCTCACCTCGCTGCAGAAGATCCAGGCCCGCTTCCCCGGCCTGGTCCGCAACTCCAGGGGGCGCGGCCTCATGTGCGCCTTCGACCTGCCGGACACGACCGCCCGCGACCGCCTGGTCGCCAGGCTCAGGCGCGAGGAGGGCGTGCTGGTCCTGCCCTGCGGCGACCAGTCGGTACGGCTGCGCCCCGCCCTCTCGGTGACCGCCGAGGAACTCGCCGAGGGCACGAACGCCCTCACCAGAGCCCTGGAGGCCTCCCAGGACCTTCGCCTCTCCGCGTGATGGTGTCTCTTTGCGCCCTGCCTCTTTGCGACGCCTTCGGCGTCGCGGGCTTGGACGCTTCGGGTCGGCGCTTTCCCTCGTCACTCCGTCGCTGCGCTCCTGCGTTCCTCAGTCCAAGCGCCGACGCGCCCAAGCCGTGTCTCTTTGCGACGCCTTCGGCGTCGCGGGCTTGGGCGCGTCGGTGTCTTCCCTCGTGTTCGTCCGCTGCGCTCCCTCACTCCTCAGTCCAGACACCGACGCGCCCAAGCCGAAGCCCTTCACGCACGGCACCGGGAAAGCACAAGATCAAACCCTCACTCCGGGCGTCGAAAAGGTCGGACCGGCCCCTCGGCCCCAAGCGTGAGGAGTTTCGGCTTGGGCCTTACCGGTGCCGTGCGTGAGGAGTGTCCGGCTTGGGCGCGCCGACGCTTGGACTGAGGAGCGAAGGAGCGAAGCGGATGAGCGACGAGGGAAAGCGTCGGCTCAGGGCGCCCAAGCCCGCGACGCCGCCAGGCGTCGCAAAGAGACACAGCGCGACCTAGTCCTGGGAGGTACGGCTGCGCCACAGTCCTATGGCCGTCATCCGGGAGTCGGCGCCGAGTTTGGCGTAGATCCGGTTGACGTGGTTCTTCACCGTCTTCTCGCTGAGGAACAGGTGCTGGGCGATCTGTGAGTTGGAGCAGCCGGTGGCGATCAGCTCCATGACCTCGGTCTCACGCCTGCTCAAGCTCGCCGCGACTGTGGGTTCGGCGTCGAACGGTGCGTCGTCGACTCTCATACGGCCTCCGTTGCAGCAACACGTTCAGGTCGCCGAAACCCCCCGTCTAACGGCGTAGCGATAGCAGCGAGCATAACCCGCGACATCCGTCTTTGGTGGACAAGTCCGGAGTGATGAAAAACGCAGAACGGCCGGTCCCCAAGGACCGGCCGTTCTCATGGGGTGAGCGAAGGGACTTGAACCCTCGACATCCAGGACCACAACCTGGCGCTCTGCCAACTGAGCTACGCCCACCATGTCTGCCGCAGCAGCACATGAAAAGTGTAGCGGTCTTTGGGAGTCGTTTCGCCCCTGGTTTTCGCGCGTCGCTCAGGTGGCGGTGGCCGAGATCGTCTCCGCGAGCTCACGGGCCGTCGCGGAGTCGGGTCCCGGCTGGGGCACGAAGACCGCCGCGCGGTAGTAGCGCAGCTCGCGGATGCTCTCGGTGATGTCGGCCAGCGCGCGATGACCGCCCTGCTTCTCCGGCGAGGCGAAGTAGACGCGGGGGTACCACCGCCGGGCGAGCTCCTTGATCGAGGACACGTCGATCATCCGGTAGTGCAGGAACGTGTCGACGGCCGGCATGTCGCGCGAGATGAACGAACGGTCGGTGGCGATGGAGTTGCCGCACAGCGGGGCCCGCTTGGGCTCGGGGATGTGCCCCTTGATGTAGTCAAGGACCATGGCCTCCGCCTCGGCCAGCGTGACGCCCGTGCTCAGCGTCTCCAGCAGACCCGAGGCGGTGTGCATCTCACGGACGATCTGCGACATCTGCTCCAGAGCCTCGGGCGGAGGCTTGATGACCACGTCAACGCCCTCGTCGAGCTGGTTCAGCTCACCGTCCGTGACCACACAGGCCACCTCGATCAGCGCGTCTCGGCCGAGGTCGAGCCCGGTCATCTCACAGTCGATCCAGACCAGCAGGTCACTCATAGCCTTCAGGGTAGTACTCCCGTCAGGAGACCTTGAGCGACTTGACCACCCGGTCGGCGAGAGAAGTGTCCAGATTGTCGGGGATGGAAAGGTACATAAGCGCGGGCCTCCTGCCCTCGCCCCGGTCCACGATCACGAAGGCGGCCCGTTCCTTCTTCCACTTCCAGCCGTTGGCCTTGGACTGGGCGGAGAAGTCGAGGTCGAACATGAACAGCCAGCCGTCCCGGCCGCTCACCTTGATCGCCTCGTCCTTGACGACCTTCCGATCGTGTTCGGGGCTGTAGTAGGCCGCCTCGGTCGCGTGCAGCAGTGTCGCGGCGATCCCGCGCATGCTGGGGATCCCGTCATAGCCGTATTTGTCGGGGAGCTCACCGGTGAGGATGTTGCCGAGCCACCTGCCGCCCTTGCCGTCGTAGTCGTCCTGGGCGACCGCCAGGGTCCCGCTGTTCCAGGTGAAACCGAGCGGGTCGGTGCCCGCGTTCGCGGGGATCTGCCAGGGGGAGCCGGGGAAGGCGTAGGACATGCCGCTCACCGGGTCCTGGATGCGCCCGTTCTGCGGCCGGGGGAAATCGGACGCCTCCGGCGCGGGAGTCTCCTGCGGAGGCTCGGTGGTCTCGGGCTCGGTCGGGAACGGGGTGGGCTCCTGCGTGGGTACGGCGGGCGGCAGGGTCGGGTCGTCCGCGGTCGGCCTGGACGTGGGGTTCGCCAGGAACATGACCGCGGCCACGACGACGGCCACCAGGATCACGACTCCGCCGCCTCCGAGGATCCAGGGCCACGGGCTGCTCTTACGCGGAGTGGTCCCCGGCGGGAGGCTGTACCCCCCGGCGGGCAGCTGCATCGTGTTACCGCCCCCGGGCCCGCCGCCCCAGGAGGGCTGCCCCTGCGGTGCCTGGCTCTGCGCCCCGTTCCACTGCGCGGTCTGGCCCACCCCCTCAGGGGGTCCCGAGGGGGGTCCCGAGGGGGGTCCCGAGGGGGGTGAGAAGGAGGGCGTCTGGCCGGGCGGCGTCGCGAAGGGGCTGGTCTGCGGCCCGGTGGGCCCGGCCGCGGGACCGGTGGGCCCGCCGGGAACGGGGGGACCGGCAGGCGGTCCTGCGGGCTGGGCGGCGGCGCCGGTCTGCGGGTGCGTGGGCTGGGGGAACGGGCCGGTCTGCCCCGTCGGCTGGGCGAGGGGCGCGGCCTGCCCCTGGGGAGAGGTGTCCCTGGGGTGCGTGGCGTCGGTCCACTGGTTGCCGTCCCACCACCGCAACAGCGGTGAACCGTAGGGGTCGGGGTACCAGCCGGCAGGGGTCTGCGTGGTCATGGCCGTCAGAGTAGTAAGAACCGGTTAGCAGTGCATTGCGGTGGCTTGGGAGGCTTAGGGGCACTTGTAGGTGAAACTTGCCTTGTCCTGGACCTTCTGCCCCCCGGCCAGCGGGGAGAGCAGCCGCAGCGTCGCCGTTCCACGGAAGCGGCCCTCGCCCTTGACCGTCCACTCCAGGCTCACCTCGTGCGAGGCCGCCCCGGAGGGAACGGTGTCGGTCTGCTCGATCGGGGTCTTGCGGTCGCTGCGCCGCCACTCGTAGCGGATCTCCCCGCCGGAGCCGTTCGTGGCGAAGACGCCCGTGATCCTGACCGTCGCGTCGCACGCCTGCTGCTTCTTCGGCGCGCTCACCTCGACGCCGGTGACCGCGAGCGGGGTCGCCGAACCGCGCAGCAGCCAGACCGCCAGGACACCGACGACCATCAGCGCGAGGACCACGGTGGCCAGCGCCGTACGGCGGCGCCTGCGTCTGGCGGCGGTCCCGAGCGCCCGCAACCCGTCGGAGGGCTGTTCGGTCCGTTGCCGGTCACGGCCCGCCCGCCAGATCTGCGCCGCCGTGGTCTCCGGCGGCACGCCGGGACCGAAGCGCATGACGACGTTCTCCTGGGCGGCGGTCGGCACGTCGGCCCGCAGCAGCGTGACGACCTCGCCCTCGTCGGGGACGGGCACCGGCGGAACGTTCGCGGGTAGGAGGCCGGGAGCGGGGCGCAGCCGTACGGCCTGGGCGAGACCGTTCCTGGTCAGAGAGCCTGCGGGCAGCGTGTCCTGCCCGGAGAGCAGCACGTCACGGGCCCGGCCGAGCCCGTCCGCGTCGGCGACGGCCGCGGCCCGCTCGAACAGGGCGGCGGCTCCGGGGTCGGCGGCGCCCCAGTTCGCGGCCAGGCCACGGGCGAGCGCGGCCCAGGCGGCCGCGTCACGGCCGGGGTGGGCCGGGCGTCCGTGCAGCGCGTCGGCCAGCCCCCGTTCGGCGAGCAGGGCGGACCCGTCGGCGGAGATCACCACGGTGTCCGGGCGCAGCGCCCCGTGGGCGAGCCCCGCGGCGTGCAGGGCGAGCAGGGTCCGCGCGGTCTCCAGCAGCACGACGGCCGCCTCACCCGCACCGGGACCAGGAGCGCCCGCGGGCACGACGAGCAGGTCGGCGAGGGTGGGGCTGACCGCCTCGCCGGTGAGCAGCCAGACCTCCCGCCCGGCCGAGACCAGGTCGGTGACCGGGACCAGCCCGGTCAGGCCCGCCTGGATCAGCGCGCGTTCGGCGAGCACCGCGGCGACCAGCCGTTCCCGCGCCGCCGGGTCCGAGGTGAAACGCGGGTCGAGCCTGAGCGCGCCCGCCTGCCGTCCGCCGGGCGCGGTCGCCGACGACCACGTTCCCGGTTCACCGGTACGGCTCTCGCCGGTCAGCAGGAACCCTGCGACGTTCCCCCGTTCGATGTCCATGACCTGTTCCGCCGTTCTCTAGCGCCCGCGCCGCCTCCGGTGGCGACCGGCCATCCCGCGCCTCACCGCCAGTGTGATGGGCACGGTGCCGCTCGTCACCAGGCCGAACGCCAGCAGCGTCACCGGGGAGGTCTCGGGAGGCGTCGGAGACGCGCTCAGGCTCGGAGGCGTCCCCCCGTCTGTCGAGGTCTCCGTCGGCGACGGGCTGCTCGGCGTCGGCGTCGGGGTCGGAGTCCTGGTGGGCCTGGGGGACGGCGACGACGGGGAGGCCGTCTTGGTCGGCGTGGGGGTCGGCGTCGGGGACTTGGACGGGGCCTTGGTCGGAGTGTCCGAGGTGTCGATGGAGGAGGTCTCCTCCTCCTCGGAGGCGGTTGGCGTGGGCTTCGGAGCCGGGCTCTTGGTCGGCTTCCTGGTACGGGTCGCCGACGGCTTCGGCGTGGGTTTGGGCGACTTGGACGGGACGGCCGCCTGGGTCGGCTGGACCGGTGGGGGAGGCGCGGCGGTCGTCGCGGCCGGAGTCGGAGTGGGGGCGGGGCTTGAGGCCTTGTGCGTGGGTTTCTTCGACGGCGTCGGAGTGGGGTCGTCGGGCTGGTTCTCGGGAAGCAGCGACTCGTCCGTCTCGGGGGGCGCCGAGTAGACCAGGCTCTGCGGCGTGATCGCGGTGCTGCTCGCGGAGTTGACCAGCACGGCGGTCACCCCGCCGATCACCGCGACGCACCCGACGCCGACCAGGATCTTGACGCCCATCTTGCCCAGGGACGACGACGCCCTGCGGCGCGCGCCGCCGCTTCTGAGGTTCGTCTCGGCGACGGAGGAGGAACCGGTGCCGGTCTTGGGGGCCTCGACAGGGAACAGGGCGGGCAGGAGCGCGGCGAGACCGGCCAGGCGGCGGCGCCCCTTCTCCTGCCAGTCGCTCCCGTAGGCGTCGGCGGCGACGGCCTCCAGTTCGGTGATGAAGGCGGCGGCGGTCGGCGGCCGGTCCGCGGGGTGCTTGGCGAGTCCCCGCTCGACCAGGCCCTGCAGCGCGGGCGGCACCTCCTCGATCGGCGGCGGCGTGACCTGGTGCTGCCTGGCCAGCGCGGCGACGTTCGACGCCCGGAACGGCCGGGCGCCCGTCAGGCACTCGAAGAACACGGCCGTCGCGGCGTAGACGTCGGTCGAGGGGCCGGAGGGGGAGCCCGTCCACTGTTCGGGGGCCATGTAGGGAGGCGTGCCCGCGGGGGTGTCCCCGTCGCCCGAGCGGATCGCGATGCCGAAGTCGACGAGCTTGCTCGTCCCGTCCGCCTCGACCATCACGTTTTCCGGCTTGAAGTCGCGGTGCACGACGCCCGCCATGTGCGCGGTCGACAGGCCGAGGAGGGCTCCCTTGAGCACGACCAGCGCCGCCTCAGGCCCGGTCGGCCCCTCCGATCGGAGGATCGCCCGCAGCGGGACGCCGTTGACCAGCTCCATGACGATGGCGGCGCCCTCACCGGTCTCCACGTAGTCGTAGAGCCGTACGGCGTGCGGGCTGTCCAGGGTGTTGAGCACCCTGGCCTCGTGCCGGAAACGCGCGACGAACCCGACGTCACCCCTGAGTTCGTCGGACAGGTACTTGATCGCGACCTGCATGCCGTCGACCTCGTGCCGCGCCATCACCACGCGTCCGCCGGCACCGGCTCCCAGCTCGCGTATCTCGGTGTATCCGGGGACTCGCCAGCCTGATGACGTGCCGTACATGCGGTCTCCTCAGTTGCTTGGGCCCCCACCCACAACAGGCGAACCGTAGCTTAGCCGGAGATCGCGAAAATTTACTCATGAATCACAAATCAGTCTCGGAAGGCTGGGAGACCCGGTAGGTCGCGGCGAACGGCCCCCGTTCGCCCGCCTTCCTACCGTCCCGGCGCGGGCCGGGAGGAGACATGCTCGGGCACCTCGACCTCGGACGTCATGGCCGGATCGGTCTCCGGCGCGCCCCACGACAGGCGCAGCGGCAGCACCCCGGCCCAGACCGGCAGCGCGTAGTCCTCGGGCTCGTCGCTCGGCGGGCCCTGCCGTACCTTGACCGACGCCTCGGTCAGGGAGAGGGCCACCACGGCGGTCGCGGCGAGCTCCTTCCTGGTCGGCGTGCGAGCCGCGTCCCACTGGCCGGGGGCGAGCTGCTCGGTGATCGCGCGCAGGGCCGCGAGGCGCTCGTCCTCGTCGAGCACGAGACGCGGGCGGCCGTAGATCATCGCGGACCGGTAGTTCATCGAGTGGTTGAAGACCGACCTGGCCAGCACCACGCCGTCCACGTGCGTCACCGTCACACAGACCTCGCCGGTGCCGCGCAGGGAGACCGAACCGGTCGAGCCGTGCAGGTAGAGGGTGTCGCCGACGCGCCCGTAGCCGGTCGGCACCACCCGGGGAGCTCCGTCGACCACGACCCCCAGGTGACAGATGAGCCCGGCGTCGAGCACGGCGTAGAGATCCTCGCGGGAGGTACGGCCCCGCTCCTTGGAACGGTTGAGCGTGGTGCGTGAGGTCGTGGAGAGCATGCCCTCTACCCTAGGAAGAAGTGGATATCGAAACCACGTCCACTTCGTGTCGCCTCTGGGAGACCACTTTGCCGCGCATCCCCGTTGACCTGCCCCTGTCGGTTGACCGCCAGGCTCCCGCCGCACTCATGACCCAGCTCGGCGACCTGCTGCGCACCGCGATGCGCGACGGCACGCTCAAGTCCGGGGAGCGGCTGCCCTCCTCCCGGGCCCTGGCCCGCCAGCTCTCGGTCAGCAGGACCGTCGTGACCGAGGCCTACCAGCAGCTCTACGCGGAGGGCTGGCTCGAAGGCCGCCACGGCTCCGGAACCTACGTGGTCGATCTGGCCCCGCGCGAGCCGGAGGTCCCGGTGGACCCCTCGCCCGTCTCCGCCCCCACGCGGGAGGCCCCCGCCGGGCCCGTGATCGACCTGCGCCCGGGCAAGCCGTGGGTGCGTGACTACGACCGGGCGGCCTGGCGCAGGGCGTGGCGCGCCGCCGCCGACCTGCCGCCGGGGAGCAACCCCGACCCGTACGGCCTGCCCAGGCTCCGCCGGGCGCTGGTCGAGCATCTGCGCAGGACCAGGGCGGTCGCGGCCGGTCCCGAGAACGTCATGGTCACCCGGGGGACGGGCAACGGCCTCGACCTCGTCGCGGCGACCCTGCTGCGGCCCGGCGACCGGGCGGGTGTCGAGGACCCCGGCTACCGGGTCGCCAGGAACGTCTTCGCCGCGCGGGGCGCCGACGTCGTGTCGTGCCCGGTCGACGAGGACGGCGTCATCGTCGAGGCCCTCCCCGACGACCTGCGCGTGCTGTACACCACCCCGGCCCACCAGTACCCCCTCGGCGGTCGTCTGCCCGTCCCGCGCAGGGAACGCCTGCTCGCCTGGGCCCGCCGTACCGGGGCGGTCGTGGTCGAGGACGACTACGACGCCGAGTTCCGCTACGACGTCGCCCCGCTGCCCGCCCTGTACGGCCTCGGACCGGAGCGGGTCGTGCTGCTCGGCACGCTGTCGAAGTCGCTGGCCCCCGACGTCGGCGTCGGCTGGCTGGTCGCCTCGCCGGGCCTGCTCGCGGCGGTCGCCGAGGTCCGGGCCGACCTGGGAGACCGCACCAGCGGCCCGACCCAGCAGGCGATGGCCGTACTGCTCGAACGCGGAGACCTCGACAGGCACCTGCGCCGGATGCGGCTCGAATACGCCCGCCGCCGGGCGGAGGTCGTCGCCGGCCTCGGCACGCTGGTGACGGGCGACACCGCGGGGCTGCACGTCATGGTCGGGCTGCCCGAGCACGTGGTCGGGCCGCTGGTCGCCGCCGCGGCCGAGCGTGGGGTCCTGCTCAAGGGGATGAACCGCGACGACCACGGCGCCGCCGACAGGCACGGTCTGGTGATCGGCTACGGCTCCGCCTCGCTGCCCGAGGTCAGGCGGGGGGTAGCGGTGATCGCGGAGCTGATCGGGGAGCTGCGGCTCGCGGAGGAGGGGGCGGCGCCGGAGCGAGTTCCCTGACCACGGGCAGCGCGCGGCGGGCCTGGAGCGGATCGACGGGCAGCGCGTGCCGCCCCCACCACCGCGCGACCCCCGGATCGTCGGAGGGCTCCACGAGGCCGGGCAGATAGTCGTCGTAGGGCGGGTCGTAGAGGTAGCCGGTGGCCACCCCGCGCCGCTCCAGTGCCGCGATGGCCGCGTCCCGGTCGGCGACCAGCAGCGGCACCCGGAACAGCGGCTGGTCGAGGTGGGCGAGCACGCCCGCGGCGACCGTGGGCAACTCGGCGAGCGCGCGCACCCCGGCGATCCGCCGGGCCCGCTGCCCGGGCAGCCCGCGCAGCCGTCTCACCTGGTAGCGACGGGAGAGCGGCCCCCGTCTGGTCCGGTAGTCGTGCAGGTCGGCCCTGACCCAGGAGTCGAACGGCGGCAGGTCGGGCACCCGCTTCATGGCCTCGGCGAGTTCCTCCGGGCGCGTGGCGATCCGCAGGCCCTCGCGCTTCTCCTCCAGGCCGAGCGCGCGCATCGCCCACAGCGCGGGCCTGACCAGGCCGAGCCGGACCGTCGAGTGCCTGGCGGCCGAGGTCAGCACCGACCGCGCCTCGGCCACCGGCCGGTACGGCCGCAGCAGCAGATCACGGGCGATCTCAAGGGGACGCAGGTCGGCCTCGTCCTTGACCGCGATCACCCCGCCGGAACCCGCCCCCGCGTGCTTGGACATGCTGAAGACCCCGGCCACCCCGAACGTGCCGAGCGGCCTGCCCCCGACCGTCGTCTCCATGGCGTGGGCGACGTCCTCGATCAGCGTCTTGCCCGCGAACGCGGCCACCCGGTCGGGCAGGCCGTACAGGTTGGTGGTCAGCACGGCGTCGACGGTGCCGAGATCGACGGAGCCGACGTCGATGTTGCCGTCACGCGGTGAGAGCGGCGCGATGACGGGACGCAGCCCGGCGGCCAGCACCAGGAAGAGGATCTCGTCGGCGGAGATCGGCGACATCAGCAGCCGCTGCCCGGGAAGGCACCAGTGCCGCAGCGCGAGATAGAGGCCGAGCCGGTTGGACGGTACGGCTAAGCAGTGACGCCCCGTTCGCGTGGCCACCAGGCCCTCGGGGGTCACCGGGCGCTCACGACGACAAGGAGGTACGCAGGCGGCCGAAGGTCTTCAGTGCCCGGTCGGCCGTGGTCCGCAGGACCGGGTTGGCCAGGACGGTTCCCCGTGCCTTACGGACCGGCACGCTGAGCGCCCAGTGGATGCCCGCCCCGGCGCTCGGCCTGGCGATGCGGCCCTCCATCACTTCGTACTCCCCGTTCTTGAGCTTCTCCTTGTACTCCTTCTCGCCGCGTCCCAGGTCGATGACCTCGATGCCCGCGGCGGCCGCCTTCTCCGCCATGGCGAGGTGGTGGATCAGGCCGGGGGAGTACTTGGCGTAGGCGATGTCGTAGGCGGGGAACCAGCCCGCGAGGGTGGTGGCGGTGCGCAGGCCGAAGTGGCCCGCGACCGGCTGTCCGTCGACCCGTAGCACGTCGAAGACCCCCCCGAAGCGTTCGGTGTCGGTGGCGAGCAGCCGTTCGACCAGCTTGACGATCCACGGCCGGGCGAAACGGTCGGTCCTGCCGGTGCGGCGGTACTGGTCGGTCTTCCAGCCGAGCAGCGTCCGCAGCGCCGCACGGTCGGTCGTGGCGTAGTCGTGTTGGATCGCTCCATGGTCCCGTTGAAGCTTACGCGCCTTGTATGCCGTGGAGCGGTAGGTCTTGCCCGAGTCGCGTTTCACCGTCTCGACGTAGGAGTCGTAGCCGTCGCGCAGGTCGATGATCGGTGACGGGTGACGGGTGTGCCGTCCGGACAGCAGCGGCTGCCCGGCCACCAGGTGGTCGAACTCGAAGACCCCCAGGCCGCATGACCTGATCAGCTCTCGTGGGTCGAGTTCGAGGTCCTTGACGTGGACCAGCCCCTGGGCGTCGGTCAGCCCCGCGGCGACCGGTTTGCCGATGCCCATCGCGTGGCGCTCGAAGGGGAGGAAGCCGACCGTCTCCCGGCCATCCTGCAGGACCGCCACCCGGACCTGTTCCTGCAGCTCGCCGACGATGATCGTGAACTCGGGGGACAGGAAGGGGCTGTCGAAGGCGGGATCCGCGTCCTGAAGGGTCCGCCATCGCTCGATGTCGGACTCCGCCAGTTCGCGAGGATGAACGATAGAGACGTGCATGGGCTCCTACTGGGGTTGCGACTTCCCCGATGCGCCTTCGGGCATGAATGCGCACAGGATATGCGTACTCACAGCGTGCGGCACGGTGCGTAATGTAGCGGTAAAGGATCGGGTCGTAGGTGGTTTTCCCAGGGTTCTCCCAGGATGTAACGTTCCGGGGCTCCATGGGAGAAGGCGCTCCGTACCACCCGTGATGATCACCGTGGGTTACCGGTCAGGTGCCAATCTGCGATAGAAGTTTCAAGTGTTCTGCAAGTCGCGTGGATAGCCTGACGATGCGGCCGATAACGCTTGGCTGTGAGCCGCGTCCTCTCACGGTCACGTCCGCCGTCGCTGTGGAACGCTTCATTGGACCGTGCCCAGGATCGAGGACGAGCGGTGATACCGACTGACGGACCGCGCCGGCGGATTCCGAACTGGCTGATCGCGACGGGAGCGGGAGTCGTCGCTCTCGCGCTCCTGGTCGGGATCGTCGTCATGTCGACCGGGCACGGCAAGCCGAGAGGGCGGGCCGTCGCGATCCCGCCCCCGCAGCCCGCGCCCGCCGTCGAGCAGCCCCCGGACTTCGGCGCCTGGCCTCGCTGGGGCGTCACCCACACCGAGTTCAGCGGCGACGCGGAGCGGGAGGAGGTCACCGAGACGGCCTCGCACCTCCTGGCCCGGGTCCCGCTGGTGCAGAACCAGCACATCATGGGCTGGGGCGCGGACAATCCCGAGCCCGTACGCGGCAAGTACGACTTCCGCAACCTCGACCGCCGGGTGCAGTTCATGGGCCGCTCACAGGCCCTGCCCGTCATCACCCTGTGCTGCGCCCCCGACTGGATGAAGGGCGGCACCGACGGGCGTACCGACTGGAACACCCTGGAGTCGCCGCCGAACCGCGAGAACTTCGACGACTTCGCCAAGCTCGCCGCCACGGTCGCCAGGCGTTACCCCACCGTCGAGCACTTCATGGTGTGGAACGAGTTCAAGGGATTCTGGAACTCGGCCACCAACCGCTGGGACGCCGAGGCCTACACCGAGCTGTACAACAAGGTCTACACGGCGCTGAAGGAGGTGAACGCCGACATCAAGGTCGGCGGTCCCTACATCCCGATCGTCAGCGACAAGAACGGCCGGGGCTCCGAACTCCAGGGCCCCTGGGGCGTGGTCGACCAGCGCGACCTCGACGCCGTCGAGTACTGGATCCGCAACAAGAAGGGCGCCGACTTCATCGTGGTCGACGGCGCCTCCATGACCAGGGACGCCGGGGCCCACCCCGACGACTTCGGCGCGCTCGCCAAGTTCGGCGCCGTCACCACCTGGCTCAAACAAAGGAGCGGCGGCCTGCCGGTCTGGTGGGCCGAATGGTACGTCGCGCCTGACAACGCCGACTGGACGGAGGAACGCAGGACCGCCGTGCAGACCGTCGCCATGATGGAGTTCGCCACCAGCGGCGCGTCCACCGCCCTCTACTGGAACCCGCAACGCAAACCGGGCGAGGACTGCCCCGGCTGCCTGTGGCGTCCGGGCACGGGGGAGGAACTGCCGATGGCGGGGGTGCTGAGCGGGTTCACCAAGTGGTTCCCCGAGGGCGTCCCCCTGGTACCGCTCACCTCGGCCAATCCCGCGGTGCGGGTGCTGGCCCAGGAACGCCAGTTCGTGATGGTCAACACCACCGACGCCGCCGCGATCACGACGATCGACGGCAAACAGTTCGAGCTGGGACCGTACGAGGTCAGGTGGAGCGGGCGGGATGGAGCCTGACGGCGGGTCTGCGCCAGTTGGTGAACCAGCGCAGCAGCCATTCGACGGGACCGTACCGGTGGCTGCGCAGCCACATCCCGCTGGCGGCCGCCTGGAACGCGAAGATCGCCACGGCGATCGAGGAGACGGCGAGTGGGCTGAGCCGGTCGATCAGGGCGAACCCGTAGCCGGTGAAGATCAGCGAGCAGATCAGCGACTGGCTCAGATAGTTGGTCAGCGCCGTCCGTCCCGGCGGCACCAGCACGGAGGTCAGGCGCGGGGCACGGGGAAACACCCGCAGCAGGGTCGCGACGTACGCCGCGGCCAGCAGCGGCGCGGTGATCAGGTCGACCGCCTGGCCGAGCATGTGGTGGACGCTCGTGCCGCCCGACCAGGTCGAGTGCGCGTAGAAGATCGCCCCCAGGATGCCGACCGGGAATCCCACCCACTGGATCTGGCGCAGCGTGGCGGTGTGCCGATCGGAGTCGGCGAGCAGCCGCCGCTTGCCGACGGCCAGCCCCACCAGGCAGGCGGCGAGCACCGCGGGCCCCTGGAAGAGCACCCGGAGCACCACGATCCTGCCGAGCTTGTGCAGGTGATCCGAGATGATCATGGGCACCGAGCTCTGCAGGGCCGCGTCCGACTTGGCCGCCTGCGCGGCACCCCCGGCCACGGTGCCCGAGAGGTCCGTCCCCAGCAAAGCGAGCCCGGCCATCAGGACGAACCCCGTCGCGAGCAGCAGGGTCAGCGCCACCGCGAAGAGCACCGCGGTTCGCGGCTTGATCCTCCGTACGGCCAGCAGCACCAGCCCCACCACCGCGTAGGTGGCCAGGATGTCCCCGGGGAACAGCAGTACGGCGTGGGCCAGGCCGAGCAGGAACAGCCCGGTCAGACGGCGCAGGAAACGCGGCACGAAGGCGGTCCCCGAGGCCGCGGCCGAGTCGAGCTGAAGGGTGAAGCTGTAGCCGAACAGGAACGAGAACAGCAGATAGAACTTGTTCTCGAAGAACACCGTGACGACCCAGCGCACCTCCCAGTCGAGCGGCGCGGAGAAGGCCGGTTCGGCCAGGCCCGCCATACGGTACCCCGAGGCCAGGTAGGCGATGTTGACGACCACGATGCCGAACAGCGCGAACCCGCGCAGGGCGTCCACGGCCGCGATCCTGCGATCCTGGACGGCCATGGTCATGGCCACGACAGGTTTCACCAGGCGATGATGCTCTCCCATGACCATCGAACCGTCCTTCAACGTGCCGCGCGCGTCACGCGCCCCCGGCGATAGTTGGTCGATATACCGGGGGACCCCGGAGGCTCACGCCTATTGGATCTGGTTGAACCCGATGACGATGAAGCGTTCGACAATCACCGCGACCGCCAGCAGGAATGCGGGAACCGCGACAAACAGGATGCGTCGTCCCCTCTTCGAAACACGGCCGGGATCGCGCAGCTTTTGCATCTCATAGACAAACAGTGCAATCCAGGTGACTCCGAGGGCACCGAGGCCGATCGGGGTCATAGGGGACCCACGGTCGCCGAAGCCCGTAAGAGGACGTGGCTGGGGGATCTCGGCGTTCTTCGGATACGTCTTCAGCGTGTACACGGCGGCGTCGGGGCTGTCGAAGACCCGCTTGAGCTCCGGTGACGCGTCGAGGGCGGCCCGGAAACGCTTGCTCCAGTCGGTCGGGAAACCATGGTTGAGCTGCAGGTAGGCGGCCTGGCCACGGCTCGCGACCAGGTAGGTGTTCGGTGGGGAGACACGGAACTTGTCGATCACGGAGGACAGCTGCTCCGGGTTCTTGTCCACGAGCACCTGCTGATACTCGATCTTGTCGAAGTCGCGCTCGCCCCACGGGATGGTCGGCGTGACCTCGGGCCCGATGATCGGGACCAGGAACAGCACCCTGCCGCTGGGCTTGTCGTGCCCGTAGACGTAGTGCATCGCCTGGACCTCGTCGCTGGAGACCCGCTCGAACTGCTCGTTGCCGTAGCGGGCGATCAGGAAGGACATCGACAGCGCCATCGCGCACGCGGCGGCGAGCAGCAGTGAGATCCTGCGGGTCAGCAGCGGGTCGAGCCTGATGACGCGTCTGCGGGCCGGAACCGCCTCCTCGGGGGCGTCGGCCGTACCGGCGGGCAGGTTCGGGAAGAAGGCGTAGGCGGCGAGGATGCACGCCCCGGGCAGCGCGAACAGGTAGATGCGCAGGCCGATCTCGCCGCCGTAGCTCTGCAGCGCGAGGGCGAGCACCGGAACGCACAGCAGGAGCAGGGCGGCCCGGTCGCCGACCCCCCGGCGCAGACGGCGCAGCAGGCCGACCGCGGCCAGCAGCAGGATGACCGCGCAGATGCCCAGACGGGCCAGCAGCACCAGCGTGTGCCTGCTGTCGCTGCCCTCGATCCGGTCGCCGGTGTTGCGCTGGAGGTTCTCCAGGATCCGGCCGAGACCGCCGAACAGCTCCTCGATGTGGCCGCTCCAGAAGGTGACCGTCTGGTAGCTGATCCACGACAGCACGATCAGCCCGAGGAGGAACGGCAGGGCCCAGCTCAGCGAGGAACGCCGCAGCAGGATCAGGCCGGTCAGCGCGCCGAGCATCATGAACGGCGTGATCTGGTGCGAGGCCGTCGCCGTCGCGAACAGGACGATCAGCAGGATGAGCATGATCGAGCGGTCGTAGACGCTGGTCGAGTGGGTCAGCTCGCCCGGGGCCAGCCCGTCCAGCCTGGCCAGCAGCCGCCGGATGCGGCCCTTGGGCGGCGCGGCCGCGTCACGGACCTCCACCTTGCCGAACCAGCGCAGCACGATCGCCACGAAGGCCAGGTAGATCGCGTAGGTGAAGCCCTGCGGCGAGAAGTAGTCCTGGCCGATCCACTGCACGAGGATGAACAGCAGCGCCGCGAACCAGCGGGCCCGGGTCGTCGCGACCACCTGGCGCAGGATCAGCACGAACGGCAGCAGGTAGAGCAGGTTGGACAGCAGTGGCGTCCAGCGCAGGACCAGCGTCAGGTCGGTGACTCCGGCGGCCTTCGTGACGAACGCGACCAGCGCGAAGAACCCTGGCCACGCGAAACGGGCGTCGAGGATCGGTGAGGACGTCCCGGTGCGGTTGATGAACTCGACGAAGCCCGCGTGGACGTAGGCCGTGTGGAAGCGCGGTGTGTCCTCGATGAGCGCGGCGGCGCCGTGCAACGCGAAGGTGATCACCGCCAGCTGGAAGAGCAGCAGGAACTTGCGGTCGGTGTTCTGCGCGATCGTGACGAAGAACGCCGTGATCATCAGCAGGATCGCGACGAACGAGGTGGCGGGCAGCGCGGAGATCAGCCCGAGACCGTCGATGTGCGACAGGTCGACACCTCGCAGCGGGCCCGGCGTGGCACGCAGGGCCAGCACGTACATGATCAGGCCCTCGACGGTCAGCAGCGGCGGGAGCCACGCCATCGCCGAGCGCGCCAGCCGCTCCGTCAACGGGACGCGGGGCCGGAGCGTGGGCACCGATATGGACGCCGACACCCTGACGTTTCTGGTGGCGTCCAGGTCGGCCTTCTGGGCGGAGCCGGGGAGTCCGGCACGCCGGGCGGCGGGCAGCCGTACCTCGGCGGTCGCCTCCACGTCCTCGCCGTCGGCGCCCTCACCGTCACCGTCTTCGCCTGACCCGGAGCCCGGCTCGGGGCCCGGTTCGGGATCCGGCTCGGGCTCGGGATCCGCCTCGCTCTCGGGGTCGTCGTCGGCGACCCCCGGCAGGTCGACGACCGAGAAGTCGACGACGGAGGAGTCCGTGACCGAGGAACCGAGGACCGAGGTGCCCATGATCGAGGCGATCGCGTCCTCGGAGGACTCCTCGTGCGTGTGGCCGGGGATGCGGAGGACCGCGGTCGGCGAGGGGTCGTCGTCGCCGGAGGCGTCCGGCTTCTCCTGATCCCCGGGCCCCACGTTCTCCTCGGCGTCCTCCAGGTCTCCGAAGCTCCCAGAGCCCTCGAAGTCCTTGGAGTCGCGGTCCTCAAGGCTCTCGGGAGCGGCCGGGGGAGTGGGACTGTCCTCGGGTCCGGCGTGCGTCTCCTCGGAGGCGGGGGAATGCTCCCCCGCCTCTGCGGCCTCCGATTTCACGTCATCACCTGAGCGTTGTCTCACGTCTACATCATGGGGGTTATACGGACCCGGCCGTGACGACCGTATTTGATCTTTTCCCACCGTTGAGCATTTTGCGAAGGTCGGGGAAGATCAGCGCGGCGATCAGCAGCTCACTCAGCAGCAGCGCGTAGCCAACGGCCTCGATCCCCGCAGAGGGGAACAGCACCAGGGTGGTGGTGAGCACGAGTACGGCCAGGGAGACCTGGACGAACGCGAGCCTGCGAGCCTTCCCCAGGGCCCGCAGGCCGCTCAGATAGATCTCGATCAGCACCCTGGGCAGCACAGCCAGGGCCATCAGCTGCAGCAGCAGTGTTCCCCGGTCGGCGAAGTCCGGGCCGAAGACGCGCAGGATCAGGGGCGCCGCGAGGATCGTCACGACAACGATCGGGACAATGATCATGAAGGCCCGGCGCAGCGCCCTGCGGGAGTTCGACGCGAACCGGTCCCGGTCGAAGGATCCCTCGACGGTCAGCGAGGTGGCCATGTTCATCGCCAGCAGCTCGATCAGCGAGCCCAGCGTGTGGGCCATGGAGAAGAGGCCGAAGGTGACCTCGTCCACCCTGGCCGCGATCAGGACCGGGATCAGGTAGACGCTCGCCAGGATCGACAACGTGCCCGGGTAGTCTCCGGCGAGGAAGCGGCCCACCTCGCCGAAGGCGAGCGGCCTGGCCGTACCCTCCGTGCGCGCGACGTGCCGGGGGATGACCTTCCTGAACAGCAGGAGGTTGATCGGGATCAGGGCCATCGCGGCCGGGATGATCCATGAGACGAAGATGCCGTCGCGGGGCAGCGCGAACGCCAGGCCCACCAGCATGGCCATCTTGACCAGGCCGTAGCACAGGCTGCTCACCGGCACCCACGTGGCCTTGCGCAGCCCGGCCAGCGTCACGTCCTCCAGCGTGAACACCGACCAGACCAGCGTCGAGGCCAGGAAGAACAGCCCGGGGCCGAGGCCGTCGAGCGAGGCGTAGGTCGGTCCCCACCACGGCAACGTGAGCAGGAACCCGAGCGCGGCGACCACGCCGGTCGCCCCGGCGACCGCGTACGCCCTGACGATGAGTGCGGGCGTGCGCCGTCCGGCCACCGGGATGAAGCGTGCCAGTGCCCCGACGAACCCCAGCGCGGTCAGCGAGGCGAACAGCCGCATGGCGGTGATCAGCGCCTGGCCCCTGCCGAAGTCCGCGGGGCCGTACAGCTGGGCGGCGAGCCACCAGTAGCCCATGCCGAGCACCGCGGTGATCGCGGTGTTGGCCATGAGCGCGTAGCCGTTGCGGAAGAGCGGGTTGCGCAGATCGCGCATCACCCGCTGCCGCAACCCGGCGAGCCGCCCCTGCGGCTCGTCCGTCGTCGCGCTCATGTGTCGCCTCCCCCCACGTCCGAGGACGTGTTCCTCACGCCAGACCGCGCACCCGGCGCAGGCCGTAGCGGGTCCTCCTGACGACGGCGTAACCCTTCGTCAGGACGCGTTGCCTCATGTAGATCAGCGGGACCTGGCTGCCCTCGACGGCCCGGCTGAACATCCCCATCGAGGTGCCCTCTGCCACGGTCAGGCGTGGCAGGGCGAGCACGTCGTGCCTGTCGGCGGCGATGGCGTTGCTCACCGCGCAGGCGGCCCAGTAGCCGGCGCGCCGCACCTCACGCCTGACCCGCCCGCTTGAGTAGCCGTACGGGTAGGCCATGGTCGCGACCGGGGCCCCGATCCTGTCTTCGAGCAGTGCCTTGTTGCGGCGCAGCTCCTGGCGGAGCCGGTCGTCGGGTAACTGGTCGAGCTGGGGGTGGCTGTGGCTGTGGCCGCCGATCTCGATGCCGCACGAGGCGGCCTCCCGGGCCTGGCTCCAGGTCAGCATCGTGTCCAGCGGCCTGCCCGCCGCGTCCTCGCCCGCGTCCCTGACCCACCCGCTGGTCAGGAAGACCGTCGCGGGGAAGCCGAGGCGTTCGAGCACCGGCAGCGCGTGGCTGTGGAAGTCGGCGTAGCCGTCGTCGAAGGTCACCACGACCGGCCGCTCGGGCAGGGAACGCCCGTTGTTCCTGTGCAGCGAGGCGACCATGTCGGCCACGGTCAACGGGGTGAAGCCGTGCTCCTTCAGGTAGGTGAGCTGGTCGGCGAACACCGAGGGCCGTACGGCCAGCGGTTTCGTCTCCTGGTTCGGCCGGTCGGAGATGGAGTGATACATCAGAATCGGCACGCGGATCACGATTTCGCCACCTTCAACCGGAGAGATCCGACGATGTAACCCCAGGTCGTCCAGGTGAGTCCGACCACGATCGCCACAGCCCTGCCGAACCCTGACAAATCGCCACGCAGTACGTCTCCCAGGCCCCGCAGCGCGCCGAGTGGCAGCGCCTTCAGCGCGTGCGCCCGCTCACTCGCCAGTCCGTCCCCGGCGCCGACGTTGTGCGTGACCAGCGCCTTCGACAGGCCCTCCGCGTAACACCTGGACCGGAAGTAGGCGAACCTGGCCCGTGCCTCGGGCACCTTGTGGCCGATCACCGCCGCGGGTTCGAACAGCATCACCGCGCCGGGCATCCGCTGGGAGAGCCGGATGCAGAACTCGGTCTCCTCGCACCCCAGGGGCCTGGGCTTGCGCCCCTGCACACTGCGGCCGATGCCGGTGTGGAATCCGCCGACCCGCCCGACGAGTTCCCTGCGGAAGGCGGCGTTGCCGCCCATGACGTTGCGGATCGGTGACCGCCGGGTGGGCATGCCCCGGTAGGAGCACCCGACGGTCCAGTCGAACTCGCGGGGGAACCAGCCGGGACGGCGTCCCGTCGCCCACAGTGGGTTGGTCAGCCCGCCGACGCCGACGACGGCCGGATCCTGGAAGCCCTCCTCCAGTGCCTCCAGCCACCCCGCCTCCGCCACCGCGTCGTCGTCGAGATAGGCCACGATGTCGCCCGAGGCCGTAGCCGCGCCGGTGTTCTTGCCCCCGGACAGCCCCTTCTCCTGCGTGTTCTCCACCACGATCACATCGGGATACTCCCGCTTGAGCCTCAGTAGCAGGTCCGCGTTGTAGTCGACCACCAGGATGATCTCGTACGGCCTGCGCCGCTGGTTCTCGACCGACGCGACGGCGGCCCGGATGTCCTCCCAGCGCTCCTCGGTGTAGACGCAGATGACGACACTGGTTCTCATGACTACGCGGCGCCCTGGTCCGCCGCCGGGGTGGTGGCCGCAGGCTCGGGAGCGGCGGTGACGGGGTTGCTCCGCCACTCCCTGATGATGGTTCTCAGCACCCGGATCCCGTCCCTTACCGCGTGCAGGTTGCTCTCGCCGTGAATACGGCAGCGCTCGTGGCTGGGAACCTCATGCACCTTGAGCCCGGCCTTGGCCGCCCTGATGTTCATCAGGGTCTCGACCTCGAAACCATCGCAGTCCAGGTTGAGCACGTCCAGGTGACGCGCCCAGAAGGCGTTGTAGCCGTAGCACAGGTCGCTGTAGCTGGTGCCGTAGATCCGGTTGACCAGGCCGGTGAGCACCTTGTTGCCGAACTTGCGGTTGAAGGTCAGGTCGTCGCTGCCCCCGCCGGATGCGTAGCGCGACCCCTTGACGAAGTCGGCCCCGGTGACCAGCGCGCCGACGAACTGGATGATCTCCCGGCCGTCGGTCGAGCCGTCGGCGTCGATCATCACGATGATGTCGCCGGTGCAGGCGGCGAATCCCGCGGCCAGGGCGTCGCCCTTGCCCTTGCCGGTCTGGGTGACGATGCGGACGTTGGGCCGCAGCCGCTTGGCGACGGCCACGGTGTCGTCGACGGAGTTGCCGTCGACGAGGACGATCTCGTCGATCCACTGGGGCAGGGTCGCGAAGACGTGCGGAAGGTTCTCCGCCTCGTTCATCGCGGGGACCACGACGCTGACCGTGGGAGAGATGGCCATGTGAGGGGTGATAGGGGTGAACCGCTCAATCGGTGGCATCGCTCGCAGCGGCGGTTTGGCATTGTGCTTGACGATGTCGGGACTCATGAAACATGTCCTTCCGGTTCGGCGGTCGTCATGACGACTGACGGGAGGACCCGGAGCCAGACACAGCCTGAGAGGGCGGCGGGAATGGCGAATGCGGTGAGGGATGCATGGAAGGGTCCTGGCGGGAGTGTTCGCTGTTACCGGGGGTCGGCCTAGCCGACTCCCCATGGTTCCTTGACGACCGCGGAGGCCGATTGGTTCTGCGCTGAGGTGCGCATACGGCCGAAACCTTTCAGCACGCGATCGGCAAACCGATACAGATGGGGTCGATCGAGGACGATGGTGCGGGCCTTGTTGACCGGCGTGCGGCCCATCCAGTGGACCGCGGCCGCGGGGGAGGGGCGGGAGACCCGGCCCTCGGCGACGTACAGGTCGCCGCTCTTCAGCCAGGACTTGTACTCGCGGCCGCCCTTGCCCATGTCCACCTGGCGCAGCCCCGAGCCGGCCGCGTGCTCCGCCATGTGGAGGTGGTGCGTGATGCCCGGGGAGTAACGGGCGTACTCGGTGTCGTAGGCGGGGAACCAGCCGACCAGGGTGTGCGCCGTACGCAGGCCGAAGTGCCCGGCCACGGGGGTGTCACCGGCGTAGAACATGGTCAGCACGCCCGAGAAGCTCTCCGAGCGCATCGCGTGCATCTCGTCGAGCAACCGGACGATCCACGGCTGGGCGAAGCGGTCCACCCGCCCGGTGCGGCGGTACTGGTCCGACTTCCAGTTCAGCAGGGTGCGCAGGGTCGCGGGGTCCGTCGAGTCCCATTCGAAGCGGATCTCGCCCTGCTCACGGCCGAGCTTGCGCTCCTTGTAGCGGACGGTCTTGTAGTTCTTCGGTGAGTTCTGCTTCACCTGATCGATATAGGAGTCGAAACCCGAGCTCAGGTCCATGACCGGCGCGGGCCGTACGTCCGACTGGTGTTCGGCGAAGGTCGGCTGACCGGCGACGAGGTGGTCGAAGTCGAAGACGGAGAGCTTGCAGGCGCGCAACAGCTGTTTGGCGTCCAGGACCAGGTCGGGAACCGAGATCAGGCCGTGGCAGGTGGTGAGGAAACCGCCCAGGGGCTTGCCGATGCCGAAGTTGTGGCGCTCGTAGGGAAAGAATCCGACCGTCCGGCCACCGTCCTGGATGACGGCGACCCGGACGTAGTCGCGGAGACGGCCCATGGCCAGGGCGAACTCCACGGAGAGGAAGGGGTTGTCGAGGGACGGATCGGCCCCCTGCAACTCCCGCCATCGGGATATCTCGGACTCCCCGAGGTCACCGGGGCGAACGACGACGATGTTCACCTTGACCTGGCCCCCTGTTCGGTCTGCAAGCTTGCGCTCCCCCGGTACAACACGCGTAACACGTATATGAACCCACCGAGCACCGCGATCGTCGCCACCCCGGCGCGAGGCGACCACTTGTCAAAGGACAGCATGGCCACGGCAAGGAGTACGTTCACGACCAGGCTTGCCGCCGCACCCACTGATAGTGCCGCAAGAGGGTCACGATCACGCAACAGTCCCATCGCCGCGGCACCCGGAGTGACCAAGAGGAACAGCGGAGTGAGGACGATCCGGAGGGGAGTGTCGATTCCGGCCAGCGCGATCACGGCCCCCGCCACGCACGCAAGAGTGAGTGCCCACCCGAGCACCCTGCGATTGGTCGACATCTCCTGACTCCTGGTCGTAGTGGCATGATCGATCACCTATTCATGGGATCAATCACTGCGGACGAACGTCAATGCCGACGTTTGACCTCAGTCCATGGTTTACCGGATCGCAAAGCGATGCGTTGGCGTTATCCAGCGCGGAGTCAAGTGATCATACGATATCCGGTCAGGATTCGGATGTCTCCCTTGGGCCTTTCGCCACGCCGGGAGAGTCTCACGCGCAACCACCGAAGCCCTATGGTGCAGGGCTTTTCGACCAGATCGGGTGAGCTGGGACAGTTGTGGCAAAGGTGGTTCGGGCGTGTCGGGGGCCGCGCGAGCCGGGGGTGAGAGAAGTGACTCAAATCACGCCCTCCTCGGAGGGTCACCATCCATGTCGATCGTGTGATATGCCCGTCGTACGGTGGTGCCCTCGGAGAGGGGTCAGCAGTGCGGCGCGCAGAGGCGGCGCCGCATTCCCTCAAGGAAGAACGTGCGAACCTGTCCGATGTCCTTGGCGATGTAGGCCTCGCCGCCGGTGGCCCTGGCCAGTGCCTCCATCTGGCGCCTGCCCTTCGGCGCGTCCGGCCCGAAGGCGATGATCAGGATGCTGACCGGCCGCTCCGGGTCGTACTCCCGCTTCAGCCTCCTGAGGATCTCCCGGTCGCCGATGCCGCCCTCGGGGTCGTCGTTGCCCGCGCCGTCCGTCAGGACCACCAAGGTGTTGATCTTGTCGCCCTGGTACTCCTCGTTCATCCGCCGGTAGGCGGCGGCGAGGGTGTCGTTGAGCCCGGTGTCGCCGGTCGCCCTGGCCCTGGTCGCGGCCAGTTTCCGGTTGATCAGGTCCCGACGCAGGACACCGTCCAGGTTCTCGGTCAGCGGGCCGACCGGGACCGTCTCGCGGTAGTCGACGCCTCGGCCGTCCAGGTTCGTGGAGAACTCCCACACCCCGATCTCGCTCTTGACCGGGAACAGCTTGATGCCCTCGGTGGCGATCCTGGTGATGGCCCGCATCCGGGTCAGGCCCGTCCCCGGCACGGGGAGCGCCATCGTGCCCGAGACGTCCAGCAGGGTGAGCAGCCTGGTGCCGAGGTTCAGCCGGGACCACGAGCGTGACAGCCCGGCGACGGTCGCGGCGTCCGGGAGCGGCAGCGACTTCGGCGCCTGGGCGCGGAAGCCGGAGACACCCAGGAGCGCGGTGCCCGCCCGGCCGTCGGGGGTGCGGAAACCCCGGTCCTGGAGGTCCTTCCCGGCGGCCTCGGTGGTGAGGTCGCGCAGGAACGCCTCGGCCGCGGCGCGCACGGCGGCGTCCCGGGTGGTGACGACCGCCGGGTAGTCGAGGTCGACCGTCCCCTCGGCCGGATACAGCGGGACGGCGGGGACCTGCGGCTTCCTGCCGGTGTCGAAGGCCCACACGCCCTGCTCCGAGGCGACGCCGATCGGGGTCCTGCGGCCCTTGACGCCGAGACTGGCCAGCAGCGCGTCCTGGTCGCGGACGGTGGAGCCGGACAGTGTCTTGAGCGCGCCGACCAGTTCCTCCTGGCCCACACCCGAGGCCGTCGCCGTACCCGAGGCGGCCAGCAGCGCGCCGAGCCCGGCCGCGTTGAGCGAGGGGTCGAGCGCGAGCACCCGCACCCTGCGGCCCGGGCCGTTGGGGTCCGTCACGTTCGCGGCGCCGAGCATGCCCTTCCAGCTCGCCTCGCCGAGGTCGTCCCGCAGTTCCTGGACCGCGGTGCCCGGAGCGGCCAGTACGACGGGGGAGCGGGCGACGGAGGCGCCGGGGGCGGGGAAGGCCGGATCCTTGGCGCGCAGGCCGTTCACCCACAGGGAGGAGTCGGGAATCCACAGGTCCATCGCACCGACCTCGCCTCCGCTGCCCTCCAGGCCGGAGGCCACGGCGGCGGAGGCGGCCCCGGTCACCGTGACGGTCGCGCATCCGCCGCCGGAGTCGCGGGAGGTCCTGGTGAAGCGCCCGGCGATCTCGGAGAGGGCGGGCTGGATGTCGGGGGAGGCGGTCACCCGCAGCGTGACGGGAGTCTGCGCACACCCGCGGTCCCGGTTGACGATCACGAAGGCGGCGACGCCGAGCAGCACCGCGAGGGCGACGGAGCCCGCCAACGGCACGAGCACCGCGCCCCGTCCACTTCTGCGCCGCCGCGGCAGGTTGTAGGAGGCGTAGCCGTCGTCGAGCTCATCCGTCCTGTGACGTCCGCTCACGATGCCCTCTTCGCGTTCGATGTCCGGAAACTAGCGGGTCACCTTATACGGAGGTTCTCCACAATGTTCACGGAACTGTACTGGGAACGCTTAAAGTGGCAAAACACCCTTTTTGCTGTGTAAATCCCCCTGCGCGATAGAAAACGATCTCTGTGCTGTATGAGAACGGGCTGCTCAGTGGTGGCAGACGTGCCCGCGCCAGGCTTTGCGCCCCTCGTGCGCGGCCACCGCGGCCAGCAGCGTCGCCACGACCGGGTCGGCCCACCGGAACCCGAGGCCGTTCAGCGCGATCCCGGCCAGCACACCCACGGCCTGCGAGGCGCACAGCAGGTTCTGGGTGCCCTCTCCCGAGGTCGCGGCCGAGCCGAGCCGCGCGCCCAGCCGTCGCTTGGCCACCCCGAGGAACGGCATGGCGAACAGGCTGACCGCCGTGACCACCGCGCCGAGCACGCTGGGCCTGGCCGTGTGCCCCGCCCACAGGTCGTAGACCACGTGAAGCGCCAGGTAGGGGGCCAGCAGCCAGAAACTGATCGCCACCGCCCTGCCCGCCCTGGCCTCGGCGTCCGCCGAATGGGTCCGCGACCCGGTGAAGCGCCACACGACGATGAGACTGGCCGCGGCCTCGACCAGTGAGAACATGCCCCAGCCGATCAGCGCGACCGAGTGCGCGGCGAATCCGGCGGCGATGCCGAGAGCGCTCTCGGCCCCGAGCCAGACGAGCGTCGCCAGCGAGAGGGCGCGTGCGGTACGGGCGTCGCGCAGCCAGCGTGCGCTCTCGGGCGCGGGGGGTGTGCTCCGGCAGGCCGTGGTGGTTCCTGAATCCCCAAATATCACGCCAGGTAACATACACGCCACTCCCTGTGGTTTCAGGGTGGATTCGTGAGTCGCTCGGTGGCGGACGTGGCGCCATAGTCTCCTGGGGAAGAACGAATCACCGGATCTCAGGAGAAAGCTTCGTGCCGTTCACGCCCAGCCATGTCGCCGCAGTGCTGCCGTTCATCGCCTCGGCGCGGGCCCGCAAGGTCCTCGACCCCTGGGCGCTCGCGCTGGGCACGATGGCACCCGACCTGCCGATCTTTCTGCCCTTCCTGCCGAACTACGGGATCTGGCACTCCATACCCGGCGCCTTCACCCTCGACCTGCTCGCCGTCCTGGTGATGTTCGCCGTCTTCCACGGGCTGCTCCGTGACCCGCTGACCGCGCTGCTGCCCGCCGGTCTTGCGGGAAGGGCGGCCTCGCTGGCCCCGAAACACGACATCGGCCGGCTGCTGCCCGTGGTCGCGGGTGGCGTCGTCGGCTCCCTCACCCACCTGCTGTGGGACTCCTTCACCCACTCCTACAGCATCCGGATCTGGGGCTGGTCCTGGCTGGTCGACCCCCTCGTCGGCCAGATGCCCACCTTCCGTGCGCTGCAGTACCTCTCAAGCGTGGTCGGGCTGAGCCTGGTGCTGTGGTGGTCCTGGCGCGGCCTGGCCCGGATGACCCCGGTCGCGGTGCCCGACCGGCTGAGGCTCTCCACCCCGGTACGGCTCGGCGTGATCCTGGCGGCGGTGGCCGCGACCCTGGGGGGAGCGGCGGTGTGGCCCGTGATCTTCCCGCCGAGGGACGGCACCGAGCTGATCACCAGGCTGGGTGCGGGAACACTGGCCGGACTGAGCGTGCTGCTGGTCGTCTACGCCGCGGTGTGGCAGCTCAGAAAGGCCGTGGCAGTATTCCAGGATGCCTGAAGCAGCCGATTCCCACCCCGATCTTCACCGGGACCCCCGCCTGGCCGACTACGCGAACCTGCGTGACGTCGAACTGCGCAAGAGCCTTGAGGCCGAACACGGCCTGTTCATCGCCGAAGGGGAGAAGGTGATCCGCAGGGCCGTCGCCGCCGGGTATCCGGTGCGCTCGGTGCTGCTGACCCGCCGCTGGGCCGACTCCCTGGCCGACCTGCTCGACGGTCTCGGCGACCGGGTCCACGTGGTCGAGGACCGGGAGATGGAGGAGATCGCCGGGTTCCCGGTCCACCGGGGCGCCCTGGCCGCCATGGACCGCAAGCCCCTGCCCACGGTCGCCGAGACGCTGCGCGGCGGCCCCCGGCGCGTCCTCGTCCTGGAGGACCTGGTGGACCACGGCAACGTGGGTGCGATCTTCCGCTGCGCCGCCGCGCTCGGCGTCCACGCCGTGATCCTGTCGCCCCGCTGCGCCGACCCGCTGTACCGCAGGGCGGTGAAGGTGTCGATGGGTGCCGTCTTCGCGATCCCGTACGCGCGGATGACCAACTGGTACGACGGCCTCGCCGAACTTCGCGCGGCGGGTTTCCTGACCCTGGCACTCACCCCCGACCAGGGCGCGACCCCGATCGACACGGCCGGTACGGCGGACCGGGTCGCCCTCCTGCTCGGCTCGGAGGGCGACGGTCTGTCCTCCCACTGGCTGCACGAGGCCGACCAGCCGGTGTGCATCCCCATGAGCTCAGCCGCGATGAGCCTGGGCGTCGACTCCCTCAACGTGGTCGCGGCGGCGGCCATCGCCTGTCACGGCCTGATGCGCGGCGTCCTCGTCACAGGAACCGGAGACACCCTGGGCTAGGCGTCGCCGCTGAGGGTCCCGCCGTCCTCGCCCTGGTCGTCGCCCGTGCCGGAGACCTGCTCGCCGGCCCAGTCCAGGAGCCGGTTGGCGGTCTGGAAACGGCGCTCGGACTTCGCGTCGCCGAGAATCACCCCGACGAACCGGTGGCCGTCCTGGTCGGCGGCGAACGACAGGCAGTAACCCGCGGCACGGGTGTAACCCGTCTTCACACCCAGCGCGCCGGGCGTCTTGCCGAGCAGCTTGTTGCTGTTGGTCCAGGTGTGAGCCCGGTGCAGCTTGGAGGCGGCCACGGTGTAGCGCCTGGTCGAGGTGATGCCCAGCAGTACCGGGTCACCCAGCGCGATCTGGGCCAGCTTGGCCTGGTCCTGGGCGGTCGAGTAGCCGCCGGACGGCTTGGGCAGCCCGTCGGTGTTGGTGTAGCGAGTGCCGGTCAGGCCGAGCGAGCGGGCCGCGGCGTTCATCTTGGCCACGAACTTCTTCTCGCCGGGACCGTAGACGCGGGCCAGCGCGTGGGAGGCGTCCGCCCCCGAGGGGAGCATCACCCCGTGCAGCAGGTCCCGGACGGTCAGGCGCTCACCGGCGCGCAGCGAGGCGCTGGTCGCGTCGTTCGTCGCGGCGTGCCGTACGTCGTCGGCGTTGATCCGCACGACGTCGTCGAGACCGGCCTCGCGCAGCACGACGTAGGCCGTCATGACCTTGGTCAGGCTGGCGATCGGCACCCGCTTGGTGGCCTGCTTGGCGAACAGCGGCTTGCCCGTGGTCACGTCGAGCAGGTAGGCGACCTTCGCGGCCACCGCGGGAGCGGTCGAGGCCGCGACCGTCCTCGTCGTGGCCTGTGACACGACCGGCGCCGCGGCGTGCGCGGGCACGACGAACCCGGTTGTCACAGCGGCCACCGTGGTCACGGTGGCCAGAGCGGTACAGGCGAGAAGACGAATTCCCCCGGTTTGCATGGGGAACATGGTGGCAGAAACCACGCGGAGGTGTGACACAAGCCGTACGGCGCGGCATCACCCGACGGTGACTTCCTCCTTGGCCCGCCGCGCGTTCCTGCGGTGACGCACGAACAGCGTGACCGCCACGGCCGCCACGAGAAGAGCCGTGCCCGCGAGCAGCGGAGACTCGGCCGCGAGCTTGAGCCAGCCCCACAACAGCGAGTACAGGCCGAAGGACGCGATGGGGACCCAGGTCAGGCAGCCGAGGGCGCTGGCCACGACGTACCACGGGTAGGAGACACGCAGCACCCCCGCGGCCCAGGGCAGCGTGTGCCGCAGGCCGGGAACCCAGAAACAGCCGTAGACGGCCAGCGCGCCCCACCTGCTGACGGCGTTCTCGACCTTGCGGATGCCGTCCTGGCTGATCCGCCTGCCCACCCGGGTGGCGTAGAGCCTCGGGCCGAGCTTCCTGCCGATCCAGTAGTAGGCCTGGAAGGCGCCGAACAGCGCGACCCCTCCGATGAGCACCCAGAGCCACAGGGGCATCCCCAGCACGGAGGCCGAGGTCGGGTCGGGGATGCCTGCCGCGAACGACCGCATTGTGAACATCACCGCCCCGCTGGTTTCCCTGCCGTATGCCGATATTAGGGCAGGCTTACCTGACCTTGTCCAGGGGGTCGGGTGGGAGCCCGTTCAGCCACCGTTGACGCTGCAACCGGACGTCAAGCGGAGATCAACCACCCCGGGCTACAAGTAAGGGGCAGAAACAGGGAGGGAACAGTCATGAGTCCGCGAGGCAGTCTCACGCCGGTGGTGGCCAGTGGAACCGCGAGCGTCGTGAAACTGCTGGTCGCCACGCTCGCCTTCGTCGGAGCCTACGCCGGGATCGAGGTGCCGCGCACCCCCGCGACCACGGTGCGGGCGGTCAGCGCGGACGACGCGTCGGTGGAGACCGTGGAGTTGTCGTCCAAGTCCATGCAGGAGACCACGGCACAGGTCCAGGTGGAGACCACCCTGGCGGAGGGCACGGTCACCGTCACCCCGGCGACCGAGGGCGGCCCGTGCGACAGGCCGTACGAGGCGCGCAGTGTCATCGGCAACCCGCACCCGGAAAGAACCGTCACCTACGGCTGGCGCCTGCAGCGCTGGAGCGAGTCGTCCCGCGGCTGGCGCACCTACCTGAGCGGCGGCTCCGGCTTCACCGGAGAGCGTCAGAGCGTCGAATGGCAGCCGAGGATCGCCGGCAACCCCGGCCTGTACCGCGTCACGCTCTCCGTCCCCGGCCGTCCGACCGCGCACAGCGCCAGGTTCCGCGTCAGCTGCTGAGCGAACGCTGCGCCGCCTCGACCCAGCGGGTCACCCCGACCCGCCGGGCGACGGCCAGGGCGTCCTCGTAGTGCGGGCGCACCGCGTCGGAGAAGCCCAGCCTGAGCGCCAGGTCACCCAGGGTCAGCGAGACCGGCCACAACGCGACCACACCCGTCCCCGCGCCCGCGATCCGCTCGGCGAACGGCTTGAGCGTGTCGTAGGCCTCGGTCATCCGCTCCCGGTCGTCCAGCAGCATCCCGGCCAGCGCCCGCCAGATCATCGCCAGCTCGTAGAGGAAGTCAGGGCGGACCGGAGTCTTGACCGCGATGACCGCCCTGGCGTCCCGTGTGTGCCCGGCCGAGGCCAGGGCCACGGCGTAGGCGTCGAGAGTCCACTTGGCCCCCCGCTGATGGGCCTCGGCCAGCGGCTCGACCATGTCGGCGGCCCTGCCGTTGACCAGGTGCAGGCAGAAGGTGGTGATCAGCGGAAGGTCCTGGCGGCCTTCGAGCATGCCGGCCTTCGCGGTCAGCCGCGCGGCGTCCCGGTAGGCGAGCGCCGCCCCCGAGAAGTCACCGGCGATCATCAGGCGCTGCCCGGCGTACCACGCGCCCACGGCGGCGGGGGCGGGCAGGCCGTACTGCCTGGCGAGTCGTTCAGAGGCGGCCACGTGCGCGTCGGCCTCGGCGAACGCTCCGGAGGCCGCGGCGCACTCCATCAGCACCAGATGCGCCAGGGCCTGGACCGAGACCTGGCCGGTCGTCTTGCCGACCTCAAGCAGCTCCCTGCCGATGACCTCGCGCTCCCCGACGGGGGTGATGCCGTACGACTGACGCAGCCGCCCGCTCAGCGCGGTCGCCAGCAGCGCCGGATCACCACTGCGCCTGGCCAGCTCCTCCGCCTCAAGGGAGGCCTGCTCTCCCCTGGAGGTCGCCGACCCCTCAAGTTCGAGCGCCAGGGTGGCCAGCAGGCTCGCCCGCAGCGACTGCTCACCCGCGGGCAGCTCGACCAGCGCCTGCTCGGCGACGTCCACGATCTCCCACGCCGTACGGGTGAAGTCACGGGCCATGCCCTTGTGCGGCACGGCGAGGGAGGCGGCGACCCTGGCGGTCAGCTCCAGGTTGCCCAGCGGCAGGGCGGTGTCCATCGCCTCGCGCCGCCGCCTGCGGGCCGCGGCCATGTCCCCGCACAACGCCAGCGCCTTGATCAGGTTCAGGGTCAGCAGCAGACGCTCACGGGTGCTCTCCGGAGTCGAGGCGGCACCGGACCTGTCGAAGGCGGCGATCGCCTTCTCCCACAGCGAGGCCGCCTCACGGTGGGCGAAACGCCGTTCGGCCTGCTCGGCGGCCAGCCCCGCGTAACGCACCGCCTTGGCCGCGGTCTCCGCGGTGCCCGCCGCGTCGTAGTGGTGGGCGAGCGCGGCCACGTCCCCGGGATGCCTGCGCTCGATCGCCGAGGCGACGGCGGCGTGCAGCCGGGAACGGCGCAGCCTGGAGGCGTCCGAGTAGACGGTGTCCCGGACCAGGTCGTGATCGAAACGCAGCATGCCGGGGCCCGGTTCGGTGACCAGCCCGGCCAGCAGCGCCGCCTCGACGGCGTCGACCACCGCGTCCTCGTCACCCGCGACGTCGACCAGCACGTCCACATCGACGTCACGGCCGATCACCGCCGCCTGCAACAGGATCTGCTGGGCGGTGGCGGGCAGCCTGGCGATCCGGCGCCGCAGCACGTCACGGACACCGGACGGCACACCGGAGATCACCTCGGCCGCCGTCGCGCGGTCGCTCACCGCCTCGGCGTCCAGCAGGCGTACGGTCTCACGGACGAAGAACGGGTTGCCGCCGGTCCGTTCGACGATGCTGTTGACCGCGTCCTCGTCGACCGCGCGCACACAGGTGGCCCTGACCAGCTCGGCGACCGCCTCGGCGTCCAGACCCGTCAGGCCGACCCGCACAGGACCGAGCCTGGCCAACGCGGCGAGCACGTCCGCCTGCTGGTCGCTCAGCTCACTGTCCCTGCAGGTCACCACGAGCAGCACCCGGCTGGTCGCCAGCAGGCTCGGCAGCGCCCGCAGCAGCGCGAGCGTCTGGTCGTCGGCCCAGTGCAGGTCCTCCAGCGTCAGCAGGATCGGCCGCTCCTTGGCGACGGCCGCCAGGTAACCGCCGACCGCCCGGTGCAGCCGGAACCCGCCGGAGGCCTGGTCCTCGTCGGGCTCGGCCGCGGTGTCGTCCAGCAACGGGGCCAGCAGCGGGGCGTACTCACCCGCCCCGGTGACGTCCACCAGGGTGCGCAGGATCTCCACCCACGCCCAGACGGGCGGGGTGGCGCTGCTGTCGGGGCACGCGCCCGAGGAGGTGCCCCAGCCGTCGTCGGCGAGCTGCCTGGCGAGCCTGCGGACCAGCATCGTCTTGCCCGCGCCCGCGTCACCGCTGATCACGGCCGCGGTGAAACGGCCCGTCCTGGCCGCCGCGGTCATCAGCCTGCTCAGCTCCGCCTCCCGCCCGACGAACGGCTCGGGCTCCAGGGGCGGCAGTTCGGCGGGGGCCGCCGCCGGACGGGGCGGCCAGGTGTCGGCGGGCACCGCCGTACGCTGCCTCGCCGGTGGGACGGCGAGCTGGAGACCGGGGTCCTGGGCCAGGATGTCCGACTCAAGCTTGCGCAGCGCGGGGCCCGGGTCGATGCCCAGCTCGTCGGCGAGGATCGTGCGCGCCCTGCGCAGCGCGGCCAGCGCGTCGGCCTGCCGTCCGCACCGGTAGAGGCCGAGGGCGAGCAGCCGCCAGCCCTCCTCACGCAGCGGATGCTCGGCGGTCAACGCCTCCAGGTCGGGTACGGCCTCCGCGGGCAGCCCCAGACGCAGACTGCTGTCGGCGTGCCGCTCACGGGCCACCAGTCTCAGCTCGGTCAGGCGGTTCACCTCCGCCTCCGCCCACGGCTGGTCGGCGAAGTCGGAGTACGGCGTGCCACGCCACAACCCCAGCGCCTTCTCAAGACGCGCCCGCGCCGAGGCGGGGTCGTCGCCTTCGAGCTGCTCACCGGCGGCGCGGACCATGGCCTCGAACCGCAACGCGTCCACCTGGTCGGGCGCGACACGCAACGCGTAACCCGAGGCGACGGTCACCAGCAGCCGGTTCGGCCCCCCACGCGGACGGCCGGGTTCCAGGACCCGCCGCAGCCGGGAGATGTAGACCTGCAACCCCGACTGCGCGCCCTTGGCCGCGTCGTCATCCCACAGGTCGTAGAGCAGGGAGTCAACGGGGACGACCTGCCCCCGCGCCACCAGAAGCCGGGCGAGGACGGCACGCTGGCGTAACCCGCCCAGATCGAGCTCGTCGTCACCGGAGTGCGCCTCGACCGGGCCGAGGACCCGGAACGCTACGATTTCACCCGCCATGTCAGCCGCCACGCTATGCGGGCCTTCGAATCACGCACAAGGTTTTTCCCAATCTAGCGGCTGATCGGCTCTTTCTCGGGGGCCTGGACCGTGCTCTCACGCCTGCGCAGGAGCGCCCACGCGCCGAGTGCCAGGCCGCCGAAGGGGATTTCGACAGTGTAGGTCCAGAAGCCGAAAAGCAACGCAGCGGCCGTGGCCGAATCGAGCGGGGCCCCGAAGAAGACCAGCGCGCCGACGGTCCCGGCCTCCATGATGCCGGTCCCGCTCGGGGTGACGACGGCGGTGGTCAGCACCCTGGACAGGGCGAAGACCGCGATCGACTGCGCCAGGCCCGGATAGGAGCCGGTCGCCTGGAGACAGCAGACGAGGATCAGCCACTGCAGGCCGAGGAAGAAGATCATGCCCAGGGTGAGTCCCGGCCAGCGGTGCCGTACGACCTCGGAGGTGTCGGCGCGCAACCGGTCGAGGGAGTGGGAGGGGCCGTGACCCGTCGGACGCCACCGGCGGGGAAGCAGCCGGGCGGCTGCGTCGAGAACCCGGCCGAGCAGCGCGGCGGCGGCGTCCCAGTACAGCGCGGCGGCGACCACGACGACCAGCACCAGGATGGACAGCGCACCGATCCAGCCCGCGCTGGTCACCGCCGGGCTGAGCCGCTGCCCGCTGAGCAGCAGCGCCAGGATGCCGACCGCGGGCAGGATGAACCGGAACAGGGTGTTCCAGATGCCGCTGGCCAGCGTCGAGACCACCACGGGCCGTAGCGGGAAACCCCACCCCTTGGTCATCCCGATCGTCATCGCGACCCCGGCGGCGCCGCCGAACGGCAGCAGATTGCTCACCGCGCTGCCGGCCGCGTTCAACGTGAGAGCCTGCAGGTGGGTCAGACCGGGCAGGGAGGCCGTCAGCACGAACGTGTAGGCCAGCAGGCTCGCCAGCCAGACGACGGCCATCAGCGCGATCGTCTGCCAGCTCAACCCGGAGAACTGGGCGCCGATCTGCGACCACGAGACGTGCTTGCCGGTCATCGCCTCGACGATCTGCGGCAGGAAACGCACGAGCGTCGCGGCCAGTGCCAGCGACACGACCGACAGTCCGATCTGAACCCACTTGTTCTTCATGAAACCCCCTCGACCAAGTGTGCCGGTCCGGGGCTCATCCTTTGGGAGGAGCTTCGAACGGATGCCTCAGCCTGGCGCCCTGCGGCAGATCCCGGCGGACGTACCACTCGGTGCCGAAGATGAGCCGGTAGAGCGGCAGAGGCACCTTCAGCATCACCCCGAGCGTCCGGGTGTCCGCCCCCGTCGCCTGGGAGGCGTGCGCCGCCATGCTCGCCCGCTTCTGCCGGGCGAAACGCCGTACCCCGACCCGATGGGTGATCACCGACCCGGGGGAGTAGGCCCGCTCGAAGGAACGGACGTCGAGCTGCGGGAAGAACCGGCTGATCAGACGCAGCCCCTTCAGCAGCGGATCACGGTTGACCGTCGCCTCAAGCACGATCGGGGTGCCCGCGATCTCGGCAGCCCGCGCGCCCACCCGGTTCACCTGAACATGGTCGGGATGCCCGTAGCCCCCCGCCGGGTCGTAGGTCGTCAGCAGGTCGGCCCCCTCCTCGGTGAGGATCTCGGCCAGCCGCCCCGCGGCCTCCTCGACGTCGGCGTCGATGAAGGCGTTCCCCGCGCGCCCCTCGGCGACGCCGCCGTCCGGGGCCAGCCCCGAGTCGCCGTAGCCGAGGTTCACCACCCTGGCGCAGCCGAGCGCGGCGGCCGACCTGTACAGCTCGGCCATTCTGGCGGCCCCCAGGGCCTCACCGGGTCCGAGATCGGCCTGACCGAGCTCCCCCGAGGTCGCGACGACCAGGATCACCCGGTGCCCCTGGGCGGCGAGCATCGCCATGGTCCCCGCGGTCAGCAGGGCCTCGTCGTCGGGGTGGGCATGGAAGAACACGGCTGTGTTTCTTTTGCTCCGCCTGGCGGCGCTGTGTCTCTTTGCGCCGCCTTCGGCGTCGCGGGCTTGGGCGCTTTCGAGTCGGCGCTTTCCCTCGTCGCTCATCCGCTTCGCTCCTTCGCTCCTCAGTCCAAGCACCGACGCGCCCAAGCCGAAACTCCTCACACACGGCACCGGGAAAGCACAAGCCGTGTTGTCCCGCGTCGCGGGCTTGGGCGCTTCGGGTCGGTGTCTTTTCCCTTGTCACTGCGTCGCTTCGCTCCTGCGTTCCTCGGTCCAAGCACCGACGCGCCCGAGCCGTAACCCCTCGTGTGGCACCGGTACCCCCGGACAAAACCTTAGAGGGAGTGACGGGATCCGAGGCATCGGCAGGGTCTTGGGGAGTTCGTGGGGTCCGGGTCGTCGCGGGCGTGGGCGGATGGTGGCCTGAACGGGGGTTCTTCCGTGGGGTCCCGGGGGCGCGGGGTGGGGTGGGGCGGACGCTTTAGGCTGGCACGGTGAGGATCCTCCACGTCAGTGACTGTTACCTGCCGCGTCTGGGTGGGATAGAGGTGCAGGTGGCCGATCTGGTCCGGATGGAGCGGGAGGCGGGCCACGAGGTCGAGGTCGCGACCGCGACGCCGGGGGAGACACTGCGGGGCGTGTATCGGATCGTTGCGAAACTCCCCTTCGACCTGCCTGTTCACCCGTTCGGCGTCGGTCACCTGTTGCGTCTGGTGAAGGCACGACGGCCCGACGTGGTGCACGTTCACATGGGCGCGGTCTCACCGTTCGCCTGGATGGGGGTCCGCGCCGCCGTACGGGCAGGGCTGCCCGTCGTGGTGACCGTGCACAGCATGTGGGATCCGGTGACCCGTGCCCTCTACCGGGGGCTGCGGCTGCTGTTCGAATGGCACCGCTGGGGGCTGGTCGGCACCGCGGTGAGTGAGGCCGCGGCCCGGCCGATCCGCTCGGTCGCGGGGCGCAGGGTGCCGGTCCACGTGGTCTCCAACGGCCTGGACGTCTCGGCCTGGCGCCAGGCCGTTCCCGGCTCCGGCGGCGAAGCCGATCAGGACGCTCCCGTGCACGTCGTGGCGGTCGGACGGCTCGCACCCCGCAAGCAGCCGGTCAGATTGCTCAGGCTCCTCAAGGAGGCCCGCGCCCTGGTGCCCGCCGAGACGCGGATGCGGGCGACCGTCGTGGGTGACGGCCCGGCGCGCTCCCAGATGGAGCGCTATCTACGGGCGAACGAGATGACGGAATGGGTCTCGCTCCCCGGCCGCTACAGCCGTGAGCGAATCCGTGAGCTGCTCGCCTCCGCCGACGTCTTCGTCGCCCCCGCTCCCAGGGAGTCCTTCGGACTTGCGGCGCTTGAGGCCAGGGTGGCCGGGGTGCCGGTGGTGGCGCGGGCCCAGAGCGGAGTGGCCGACTTCGTCCGTCCCGGCAAGGAGGGACTGCTCGGCGAGAGCTTCGAGGGCCTGGTCGCCTCGGTGGCCAAGCTGGTACGCGACCGCGGTCTGCGCGAGTCGATCGCGGCCCACAACCGTGAGACGGAACCGGTGCGCTGCTCGTGGCCCGCCGTGCTTGAGGGCTTCGAGCAGTGCTACGCCGAGGCCCGTGCTCTGCGGGGCTGACAACGGGCTGACACCCGGTAAAGAACCCCCTGGATCAGCCTCACTGTCTGGCGCGTGATGCATGTTTATGGCACGCGGCGCACGGTCGGCAGGAGCCTGCCGGACGACGAAGCCCCCACCGGACGGCGGGGGCTTACAGGACACGGCATGAACTCGGCTCGGCCGAGCTCAGGTTCCCGGCCCGGTCGAACTCAGGCTGGGGAAACGCCCTGGGCGCCGACCCGGGCTCACCCGACCCCCAGAGCCATCGGTTCGGACGCCGATCTCTCAACGGTCCCAACCCGGGTGTCCGACACCAGAGCGTCGTTCTCCGCGTGGGCGTCCCCGTAACGCGCCTCAACCCAGGGCGCCCGGTACTGGAAACGAAGAGTTCGCCCCGTCTTTCCCGGCGCCAAGCGCGAGGAGCTCGGCTTTTGTGCTTCCTCGGTGCCAAGTGTGGAGAGCGCCGGTTTGGGCGCGTCCTCGGATCTGGACTGCGGAGCGAGGGGGCGTATCGGACGAACGATGAGGGAAGACGCCGACTCGAAGCGCCCAAACCCGCGCCGCCGAAGGAGCCGCAAAGCAGCACATCTTGTGCTTTACCGGCCCCAAGTGTGAGGAGTGTTGGCTTGGGCGCGTCGGTGCTTGGACTGAGGAACGCAGGAGCGAAGCGACGGAGTGACGAGGGAAAGCGCCGACTCGGAGGCGCCCAAGCCCGCGACGCCGAAGGCGGAGCAAAGGGGACACAGCGACGAGGGAAAGCGCCGACTCGGAGGCGCCCAAGCCCGCGACGCCGTCAGGCGGAGCAAGGAGACACAGCGCCGCCCCGCGCTGCCCCCCGCAGGCGGAGCGGCGCTGTGTCCCTCGGGTGTGCCTCCCTGGGAGCGGGAGGCACGGGGTGGAGAGGTCAGATCAGGAGGAGCAGGCCTTGCCCAGCTTGACGGTGGCTTCCTGGGCGCTCTTGGCCATGTTCTGCACGGTGGCGCCGGCTCCGGCCAGGTCCTTGGGGTCGATCTTGAAGTCACCCCAGGTCTTGGCGAGGTCGTTGAGCGCGGAGGCGAGGTCTCCGTCGGTCTTGCCGGCGAGCTCCTTCAGGTCGGCCGACAGCTTCTGGCTGGCGTCGTTGAACTTGCTGAAGTCGGTGCCGGCGCTGGCGGTGGCGGTGGTGTAGTCCGTGAAGGCCTTGGTCCAGGGCGCCTGGGCGCAGAACTCGGCGTTACCGGACCCGCCACAGGCGGCGGTCAAGGAGAGAAGTGCGGCTCCCGCGACGGTGGCGGCGATACGACGGGAGGAGAGGACGGAGAACATTTCTGCCTTTCATTACTTCTTGTGACAGAGAGAACAGTAGGGGATCTCCTTGCGGCGCACTTTCATGACGCTTACAGGTGGTGCCCGAGTGACGGTGGGTGAGATCCGCCAGAGTGCGGGTAGGAGCGCGGCATGGCTGAGGCGGTGATCGATTCCGGCGCGGCCCAGCACTCGCTCAAGCGGGTGATCGGGCGCCGGGTCCTGTTGCTCTTCGTGGTCGGCGACATCCTCGGTGCGGGGATATACGCCCTGGTGGGGAAGGTCGCCGGATATGTCGGCGGCGCTCTGTGGCTGCCGTTCCTGGTGGCCTTCGTGCTGGCCGCACTGACCGCGACGGCCTACGCCGAACTCGTCGGGAAGTATCCCCAGGCCGCCGGGGCCGCGCTGTACACGAACAAGGCGTTCAACATCCCCTTCCTGACCTTCGTCGTGGCCTTCGCGGTGCTGATGAGCGGGATCACCTCGGCGAGCGCGGCGGCGCGCGCGTTCGGCGGCAAGTACCTCGGGGAGTTCGTCACCCTGCCGGTGATGACCGGGGCGTTCGTCTTCCTGGGGCTGGTGACGCTGGTGAACTTCGCGGGCATCTCCGAGTCCATCAAGGTCAACGTGGTCCTGACCGTCATCGAGGCGTTCGGGCTCGTGGTGATCATCGTGATCGGGATCTACGCGTTGCTGTCCGGGGAGGGCGAGCCCGCCCGGGCCCTGGAGTTCCACCCGGCGAACGGCGCCTTCCTCGGTGTCCTCGGCGGTACGGCGCTCGCCTTCTACGCGTTGCTCGGCTTCGAGGACTCGGTCAACCTGGCCGAGGAGTCGAAGAATCCGCAGCGCGACTACCCCAGGGCGCTCTTCGGTGGTCTGGCGGTCGCGGCGCTGATCTATCTGGCGGTGGCGTTCACCGCGACGATGCTGGTGGACGCCAAGACCCTGACCAGTTCGACGGGCCCGCTCCTTGAGGTCGTCAAGGTCGCGGGCCTGGCGTTCCCGCCCAAGCTGTTCGCGCTGATCGCGCTGCTGGCGGTCGGCAACACCGCGCTGATCAACATGATCATGGCCTCACGCCTGGTGTACGGCATGGCCCGAGAGGGCATCGTGCCGAAGGTCTTC
Source organism: Streptosporangium sp. NPDC049376 (assembly GCF_044466505.1). NCBI lineage: Bacteria > Bacillati > Actinomycetota > Actinomycetes > Streptosporangiales > Streptosporangiaceae > Streptosporangium > Streptosporangium sp. NPDC049376. The sequence goes on from NZ_JBITMT010000005.1 coordinate 329,159, forward strand.
GCCTCGGTGCACTCGACCAGGGCGACGCCCTGGGTGGCCGTCCTGTTCACCACCGCGATCGCGGCGGTGCTGGTCGCGACCGGCGATGTCGGCGATCTGGCCGACACGACGGTGCTGCTGCTGTTGCTGGTCTTCGCGCTGGTCAACGTGGCCGTGCTCGTGCTGCGCAAGGATCCCGTGGGCCACGACCACTACCGGGCGCCCAGTTGGATGCCGGCGCTCGGCGCGGTTGTCTGCCTTGTGCTCGCGCTGCCGATCACGGGGCGCGGCGCCGACGTCTACGTGCGGGCGGGTCTGCTGCTCGTCGTCGGGGTGGTGCTCTGGTTCGTCAACAGGTTGTTCCTGTCAGAACGGGAGCGCTCGTCCTGAGGGGGTGCGCAGGTCGAGAGAGACGGGCTGACGTGGCGGCCGAGGCCTTTGGGTGATTCTTATACGTTTCATGTCAGACTCCCTCTTTATTGGAGTTTGGGAGAGAGTACGACATTCCAAGGGCGATTTGGGGTGTCCATGGGTGATCGAATTTGTTTCGAGCTGCCCGGAGAGTGAAAACGGAGCATTCTCCGGATCGTGGACGGGCCGGGAAGTCCGATGGGGCAGGGGATGCGCACGCCGGTCCCCGGTCTGAAGATCACGGCGAGGCGACAGGTAAAACTTGAAGCCGGAAGGAACGGACTCAGCGTCTGAGGACGAAATCGTCCTCGTCGTCACCGACGCCGACCGAGCCGACCGCCCACAGCGTGGCCGTACCGGGCACCCGGGTGACACCCGTCCTGGTGACGTGGTCACTGTCCTCGTACTGCTGGTCGGGACGGCGGGGACGCAGGAGCGGGCCGTACTCGCGTGTCCACGCCGTGCCGTCGAAGCGGAGCATGAGCGCCTGCCCCGGATGGTCGGCGTCCACCCCGCTGATCCACACCTCGCCGGGACCGGAGGCGGTGACGCCCTGCAGGGCACCGCGGGCGACCGGCACCTCGGCCCTGGCCCACCGGGTCCCGTCCCAGTGCAGGACCAGCGGCTGCCCCTGCCTGATCCGGGCTCCGTCCCGTACGGCCCCGGCGGGCGCGACCTCGCCGACCGCCCACACGTCGGACGGGGAGACCTGCCAGACCCGCCGCAGCGTGCCACCGGGGATGGCGGGTGTCCGCGACCGCTCCCAGCGGTCGGGGGAGCCGTGCCAGACCAGCGGTGTGCCGTCCTGGGCCGCTCCGACCGCCCAGACGTGCCCCTGCCTGGCGGTGACCGCCTCGAAGGTGCCGCCGCCGGTGGGCACGTTGCGGAAGGCCGTGCCGTCCCACCGGATCAGCACCCCGCCGGACGGGCCGTTCCCGGTGAACCACGCTGTGCTCCCTGTGCCGCCCGTGGCGGCGACGTCCGTCAGCCGGTAGTCCTCCGCGACGCCGAAGGGCCGCCGCGCCGTCCAGCGCCGCCCGTCCCAGCGCGCGGCGAACGCGTTCACCCCGTTGCCCGCGACCCAGACGTCCCGGGGACCGGCCACGCTGACGCCCGTCAGGTGGTTGACGTCGTGATCGTTCAGCCCGGTGACCTCGCGCCATCTCACACCGTCCCACCTGGTCACGGCGGGAGTGCCCTCCCGGTCCTCGGCGCCCCGCTGGTAGCCGACCGCCCACACCTCACGCGGCCCGGCCGCCGCCACGTCGAGCAGCGCGGAGCTCGCCGCCAGCTGGGCGGGCCTGACGGCCTTCCAGGCGGGGGAGACCGGCGACGGGTTCCGCTGCGCCGTACGGCTCGGCGGCGGTGCCTGGGACGCGGTGGGGGACGGCTCGGGGGGATGCGCGCCGCAGGAGGCCATCAGGGTCACCCCGGCGAGCACGAGCGTGACAGAGCGTAGACGTCCCATGCGGGCATCCTCCCTCAGAGTGCCCTCCGGACGGTGCCGATCCTGAATAGACCTGTCAGCCCTGGGCACCCTGACAGGGCGAGCGAGGACGCGTTCTCCGCCGCCTGGGCCGGGGGCGAGGCACGTCAGACGGGACGGTGGGGCAACAGGGGGGATGCGTCCGGCGGCATGGCCGCCGGGCTCACGGAGGGACCCGTTCCGTGTGAGACAGTTACACGGCTGGGAGAGGTTCGGTACAGAAGGTTGATGATGTTCGCGGGAAAAGAGCCGGAGCCGAGTTTCAGCGCCACGTCCGGGCTGCACGGTACGACGCTCGTGGTGCGGGTGAGCGGGGAGCTGGACCACTACCACACGCCGTTGCTGCGTGCGGAGCTCGGCAGGGCGTGGGAGCTCCTGCAGTCGCCGACCCTCATCCTCGACCTGTCGGCTCTGACGTTCTGCGACTCCTCCGGCATCGGTGAACTGCTCCAGGCCCGTCACCAGGGCCAGCTCGCGGGAGTACGGCTCATCCTCACCGGTGTCCAGGGAAACCTGGCCCGCAGGCTCAACCTGGCGGGCCTGACCCAGGTCTTCGAGGTCTTCCCCTCCGTCGCCGACGCCCTTGAGGCGGCCTGACCGGAGGTTCACGGTGTCCTGATCCGTCCGGTGCGAGGCCCGTACGGCCCTGCCGGGGCCGGGGTGACGGCCGGTAGCGTCGGCGTCGTGGCTGATGAGGGGACCGGAAGTACCGGCAGGGTCGTGGTGCTGGTCCTGCCCGAGGTGAACCTGCTCGACCTGGCGGGTCCGGTGCAGGTGTTCGACACCGCCGCGTTTCTCGGCGCGGGATACCGGATCGAGCACGTCGCCGACGCCGAGCGGGTGGCGACCGCCCAGGGGGTGAGCCTCGCGGGGCTCGGCGCCCTGCCGCAGGTCGCGGCCGGTGATCTGGTGCTGGTCCCGGGCCCCAGGCTGCGTGAGCACCGCGAGCCGTACGTCTCGGAGACCGTGGTCGGCTGGCTGCGTGCGGCGGCCGCCACGGGGGCGCGGCTGGCGTCGGTCTGCACCGGCGCGGTGGCGCTGGGCGAGGCGGGCCTGCTGGACGGGCGCCGCTGCACCACGCACTGGTCGCTGGTCGAGGCGATGCGCGCCAGATACCCGGCGGCGAGGGTGCAGGAGGCGGTGCTCTACGTCCACGACGGCCCGGTCAGCACCAGCGCGGGCGTCTCGGCAGGGGTCGATCTGGCGCTCTCGCTGGTCGAGCGGGACCACGGCCCGGCCCTGACCACGGCCGTCGCCCGCGAACTGGTGGTCTACCTGCGCAGGGACGGCGCGGGGGAGCAGATCAGCCAGTTCCTGAGGCACCGGTCGCACCTGGACTCCGCCGTCCACCGGGTGCAGGACCATCTCGCGGGGAGCATCGACGCCGCGCACACCCTGGCCGAACTGGCCGAGGTGGCGAACCTGTCCCCCCGGGGGCTCAGCCGGGCCTTCACCGCGGCGACCGGGATCACCCCGCTGGAGTACCGGCAGCGGCTGCGGCTCGAACGCGCCATGTCCCTGCTGCGCGAGACCAGCCTGCCGGTCGACGCCGTGGCCGTCCGGTGCGGCTTCCGCGAGGGACGGCACTTCCGCCGCCTGTTCAAGGCCAGGTACGGCGGGCCGCCCTCGGAGTTCCGGCGGGAAACCGGCTGACCGTCCGGGTTCTTCTCGTTCCCTTTCTTCCGCCGTCACGCGGCGTTCTCGTTCTTCTCGTTCCCGGTTCCCGATCGGGCCGGGACCCCTCACACCTCAGGAGTTTCCGCATGCCTCAACGCGCCAGATTGCTCGTACGGATAGTCCTTTTCATCGCCATCTGGGGTGTTCTCGTTGGTGGAACATGCGCGGCCGGGGTCGTGGTCTCCATGCGGGACAGCTACCCGGGGGCCCCGCGAGCCGTACCCGGGAAGCCTCCGGCGGGAGAGGCGCCGCAGGGACGGATCAAGGTCGCGGTCGTGGTCGGGACGAGCGGTTCGGTGACCACCGACGTGCTCGGGCCGTACGAGGTCTTCGCCCGCTCCGATCGGTTCCTCGTCCGCACGGTGGGCGCGCGCAGGGAGCCGGTCCCGTTGTCCGGCGGCCTGCGCCTGCTGCCCGACCGCACGCTTGAGGAGGCGGAGACCGGGGACGCGGTGCCCGACGTGGTCGTGGTTCCGGCCGTGGTCGACCCCGAGGGTGAGGCCGAGGCGCCGCTGCGCGCCTGGATCGCCCGTCGGGCCGCCGCGGGCGCCCGGATCCTGGGCGTCTGCGCGGGCTCCCGGCTGGTCGCGGCCGGTGGCCTGCTCAGGGGACGCGCCGCGACCTCGCACTGGGGGGTCATCGGCGCTCTCCGGAGTGACTATCCGGACACCCGCTGGGTTCAGGGCAGACGTTACGTCGAGGACGGCCCGGTCACCACGACCGCGGGTGTGACCTCCGGCGTCGTCGGCGCGTTGCGGCTGGTCGAACTGCTGGCGGGGGAGGCCGAGGCCCGGCGTGTCGGCGCCGAGGTCGGTTATCCCGGCTGGTCGCCCGGCGCCTCGACCGTGATCCCGGCCGACGAGCCGGCTCTGGCGGACCTGCCCTACGCGCTCAACGCGGCCTTCCCCTGGTTCCGGCCGGTCGTCGGCATCGGGCTGAACCCGGGGGCCGGTGAGATCGACGTCGCCGCGGCGTTCGAGATCTACGCGGGAGGCTCCTTCGCGGCCCACGCGGTCGCGCTCGCGGGCACCCCTGCGGTCACCACCCGGCACGGCGTGACCCTGGTGGCCGAACCGGCGGACGGTACGGCGCCGGCCCTCTCCCGGCTGGTCGTCCCCGGCGTCGGCGCGGCAGGGCAGGTCGATCCCGCGCTCACCCGTCTGGCCGCCGGGCGTGGGCTGGCCGTCGAACTGCCGCACGCGGGGCGCGCCGCCGCCGAGTCCGGCTTCGACCCGGTACTGCGCGACCTGGCCGTCCACACCGACGTGGCCACCGCCCGCGCGACCGCGAAGTACAACGAGTACCCCGTCGAGCACCTCGCGTTGACCGGTCCCGCCTGGTCGTGGCGGCCGACGCTGTTGTTCCTGCTGACCGTGGCCGGTGCCGGGCTCATCGCCCATGTCTCCCTCCGTTCCCTCCGTCGTCGCCGTACCGGGCCCTGACCGGAGGGCGGTCGTCACATCGGGGGGTCGCCGGGGGCGTCGCCGAAGACGTCCCGCTGGGCGATGGACAGTGCCGTGAACAGGGCGCCGTTGAGGATCGCGTTGCCCTCGACGGTGCCCGCGCGGACCTGGGTGGGGACCGGTGAGAGCGTGTCGAGGTGCTCGCCGACCCGCGCGGCCAGTTCCTCACCGCCGGAGCGGCCCGTCTCCCCGCCGAGGACCACGAGTCCCGGGTCGAGGACGGCGACCGCGGTGAAGGCCATCCGGGCGATCCTGGCGGCCAGGGTGTCCTGGTCGAGCCCGGCGGCGGCCTTGGCGTCCAGCAGGTCGCAGAAGGAACCCTCGGGGAAGCCGAGCGGCGTGATCTCACCCGCGCCACCTGAGGCGCCCCTGCGCAGCCTCCCGCCGAGGGTGACCGCCGCGCCCACGGCGTCGTCGAGCCAGAGCAGCACGAAGTCCTCGCGTCCCTGCGCGGAACCGGCGCGGTGCTCGGCGACGGCGGCGAGGTTGACGTCGTTCTCCAGGTCGATCCGCGCGTCGATCCTGCGGCGCAACGTCTGGAGCAGGTGCGGCTGCCAGCCGGGCACGCCGTTGTCCACGGCCAGTTCGCCGCTGTGCGGGTCGACCATCCCCGGCACGCCGAGGACGACGGCGTGCAGGCTCCGGGAACCGGCCGCCTCGGCGACGGCGTCGGCGACGACCCCGGCCAGGGGGGTGGCCGCCCTGGCGTGCTGGGGGTAGGTGGGCGAGGCGATCAGGGCTCCGTTCCCGGGGCCGATCTCGCGGCTCGCCGAGCCGACCGGGCTTCCGGTGATGTCGGAGACGGTCACGGTGACCGTGTCACGCCGTATGTCGGCTCCGGCCACGTGGGCACGGCCGGCCACGATGCCGTACAGGCGGGCGTTCGGCCCCCGGCGTTCGTCGCCGCTCTTGCCGACGACCTCGATGAGCCCGTTGGTCTGCAGGCGTTCGATGAGGTCGGACACGGTCGGGCGGGACAGCCCGGTGAGCGCCCGTAGCTGCGGGGCGGTCAGCGTTCCGTGTTCGAGCAGCAGGTCCAGGGCGAGGCGGTCGTTGATCGCCCTGGCCATCTGCGGAGTCGCGGTCCTCATTTATCCCCTTTTAATCAGGAAGCCTGCCTGTTAGTTTCTCACACCATGCGCAACGACAATCAACGCGCCCGCATCGCGGTCGCGGCGGTGTTCGCCGTCCACGGGGCGGTAGCGGGAAGCATGGCGACCCGCGTCCCGTGGCTGCAAGACCATCTGAGTCTCGATCCCGCCGCACTGGGGATCGCCCTGTTCTGTCCTGCGGTGGGGGCTTTCGTGGCGATGCCGATGGCCGGCCGCCTCGTCCACCGCATCGGCGGGCGCGCCGCCACGAGGATCCTGCTCGCCCTGTGGTGCGTCGCCCTCGCGATCCCCTCCCAGGCCCCCGGGTTCGTCTGGTTGTGCGCGATCTTCCTGGCGTACGGCGCGGCGGCGGGCACGTGCGACGTCACCATGAACGCCCAGGGGGTGATCATCGAGCGGCGCCTGGGACGTTCGATCATGTCGGGGCTGCACGGCATGTGGAGTGTGGGCAGCCTGGCCGGTGCCGGGATCGGGGTCGTCGCCGCCCAGGCCGGAATCGACGCGCGCCTGCACCACGGCGCCGTCGCGCTCGTCCTGCTGGTCGTCGGCCTCGTGGCGAGCCGCGGCCTGCCGGACGTCCGCCCTGAGCCGGGTGAGCAGGCACCGCCCCGCTTCGCCGTACCCTCGCGGGCCATCCTGGCGATCGGCGCGGTCGGGTTCTGCGCGACCTTCGCCGAGGGAGCGAGCATGAACTGGTCGGCCGTCTACGTCACGGACGTCACCGGGGCGGGGCCGGGCATGGCCGCCGCGGCCTACGCGACCTTCGCCCTGGCCATGGCCGTGACCAGGCTGCTGGGAGATCTGATCGTCCAGCGCCTCGGGCCGGTCGCCACCGTACGGGCCGGTGGCCTGCTCGCGGTCGCCGGAGGGACGGTCATCGTCACGGCGCGCGACCCACTGCCGGGCGTCGCCGGGTTCGCGCTGTTCGGCCTGGGAATAGCCGTGATCGTGCCGCTGACCTTCGCCGCCGGAGGCAGGGCGACCGCGGCGCCGAGCCAGGGCGTCGCGGGGGTGGCGACGATCACCTACCTGTCGGGGCTGCTGGCCCCCGCGGTGACCGGCTGGGTCGCCCACCTGACGTCGCTTCCCGTCACCTTCGCCGTGCTGTCGGTGATCGTCCTGACGGCCGTCGCCACCGCGGGCGCGCTACGCCCCCGGGCCCCTCTGGGAGGCCGGACGGAGGCGGGCGCCTGAGCTCTCAGTGGGCCGCCCGCTCGGCGTAGCCGTTGATCGCTCCGGTCGCCGTGCAGGTCTGGGCTCCGGCGTCGCCGTAGGGCAAGATCCGGTAGGGCGCCCAGGCCTTCGATCCTCCCCGCCAGACCCGCGCGTACATGCAGTTGCCGTCGGGCCCCTCCCTGAGCGCGATCCCGACTGTCCTCCCCTTCTCCGTCTCCCCCTCGGCGATCTCCCGGACGACCCGCGGGTCCAGGTCCAGCCGCTGTACGGCCTCCCGGGCCTTGGCCAGGTCCGGTCTGCCGGGGAGCGTCTCCTGCAACCGCTCATACATCCGGGGAGGAAACCTGGCGTGGGCCCTGAAGCCGAGGGGAGTGGTGGCCGGGCACGTGACCTCCTTGAGGGAGACGTCCGCGAAGAAGTCGGGAAAGGCGTTGCCGGAGGCGACGGCCTCGAAGCAGCCGACGACGTCGGGAACGGCACGGAGCGTCTCACGCCTGCCCTCCCAGACCTTGATCATTCCCTTGCCGGTCACCCTGACCACGGCACGGAACGGGTCCCGCCGGGTCCGCTCGGCGACGGACAGGACCTCGACACCCTCCCGCCGGGTGATGAGGAAGCCGAGATCCTCACTCTCCTTGAACCGGGTGCCCTTCAGAGTCTCGGTCAGGGTGCCGGCCTTCGCCCAGAAGTCCGCCCGTGCGGGGTCGTTCACGCCGCACCCCGTCAGCAGGAGCGCCAGCGCGGCCAGGGGGAGGAGAAGTCGGCGCACAAGATCATGTGTATCCCACGCGGGGAAACCGGTGCGAGACCTGTGCCGGAATAGTCCCGAGACGGTCAGGGTTGGCGGTGGCATGGAACCGGTTACACGTGGGCGTGTCCGTGTGGAGCGGAGCGCGAAGAGAGTGCGGGTCCTCTTCGGGGGCAGGGTGGCCGCCGACACCACCCGGGCACTGCTGGTCTGGGAGGTGCCCTACTACCCGACCTACTACTTCCCCCGGCGGGACGTCGCCGTCGAGCTGGAGCCCAACGGCGGGAGCGCGCACTCGCCGAGCCGCGGCGAGGCGGTGCTGTACGACGTGGCGGGAGTCGCCGACGCGGCCCTCGCCTATCCGGAATCGCCCATCGAGGAACTGCGCGACCACGTGCGGTTCGAGTGGGAGGCGGCCGACGCCTGGTTCGAGGAGGACGAGGAGGTCTACGTCCATCCCCGCGACCCCTACACCCGGGTCGACGTCCTGCCGTCCTCGCGGCACGTGCGTGTCGAGGTGGACGGCGTCGTCGTCGCCGACTCCCACCACCCCAGGATCCTGTTCGAGACGGGCCTGCCGCCGCGTTACTACCTGCCGAAGACCGACGTCCGGCTCGACCTTCTCGTTCCCACCGAGACCGTGACCCGCTGCCCGTACAAGGGGGTGGCGGAGTACTGGAGCGTCAACGGCCGGCCCGACCTGGCCTGGTCCTACCGGACCCCGCTTGAGGAGAGCGGGCGTGTCGCCGGGCTCGTCGCGTTCTACGACGAGAAGGTGGACGTCTACGTGGACGGCGTCCTGCAGGAACGCCCGAAGACGAAGTTCGCCTGATCAGGCGGGCGGCAGGTCGAACGGATCGACGAGCGAGACCCCCGTCCCCTCGAAGTCCTTGACGTTGCGGGTGACCAGCGTCCAGCCGTTCACCCTGGCCGTCGCGGCGATCAACCCGTCCTCCGTGGGAATCGGCCGCACGGCGTTCAGCCGTCCCCACTCCTCGGCGACCTCGGGGGTGATCGGGGCGATGCGGTCACCGAACTGCCGCAGCAGTTCGGTGAGCCAGCGTTCCAGTACGGCGGCCTGTGCGGGATCGCTGCGCCTGCGGAGTTCGACCCCACGGCGGATCTCGCCGACGGTCAGGCCGCTGAGGTGGAGGACAGGGCCGTGCGTGGCGGCGATCCACTCTCTGACCAGGGGATTCCCGCCATGGGTGCCTCCGCCGGGATCGACTGTCCAGTCTGTCTAGACGCACATATTGGCCGCTCGGGTCAGACGGAGGCGTGCTCGCGCCGGGGAGAGGCGGTGCGGCGGCGCTCGCGCAGGATGGTCCTGAGCACGCGCAGACCGTCCCGTACGGCGTGCAGGTTGCTGACGCCGTGGATGCGGCTGCGCTCGTGGCTGGGCACCTCGCGGATCACGAGCCCGGCCTTGGCGGCGCGCACGTTCATCAGCGTCTCGATCTCGAAGCCGTCGCAGTCGAGGTTCAGGACCTCCAGATGACGCGCCCAGAAGGCGTTGTAGCCGTAACACAGGTCGGTGTAGCGGGTGCCGTAGAGACGGTTGGTGATCATCGTGAGGACGCGGTTGCCCAGGGAGCGGGTCCGGCTGATGTCGTCGGAGCCGCCGCCGGGGATGTAGCGGGAGCCCTTGGCGAAGTCGGCGCCCTCGGTCAGGGCGGTCACGAAGGCGACGATCTCCCGCCCGTCCGTCGAACCGTCGGCGTCGATCATGACGATGATGTCGCCCTTCGCGGCGGCGAACCCCTCGGTGAGGGCGTTGCCCTTGCCCCTGCCGGTCTGCGTCACGACACGTAGCCCCGGACGGAGCCTCTCGGCGACGGCGACCGTGTCGTCGGTCGAGTTGCCGTCGACCAGTATGACCTCGTCCACCCACTCCGGCAGCGTCGCGAAGACGTGCGGCAGGTTGGCGGCCTCGTTCATGGCGGGGACCACCACGCTGACACTGACGGTGAAGAGAACGCTGCTCATGGCCGCAAGGATGGCCCAGGACCCCTGCAAAGTACTTGAAGTTACCTTGAAAGGGGGACTCAAAAAAGGAGAAATTTCCCTTGAAAGGGGCTCCTAAGGGGAGAGAGGCGACGCGCTCCGCGGCCGTGACCCGTCGCTGCGGCGCGGGGCGGCCGCCGGAGGGCGGCGGTCAGAAGGGGATGTATGGCACTGAAAGGGGTCAAAAAGGGAGGGCTCTGCCCGAGGGGGTGCGCAGGTCGAGCGGAACCGGCTCACGCGGGGGCCGGGGGCGCTGGATGAGGTGGATCCTTTTCACGTTCCCGCTCCTTTCTGGGCTTGATCATCGGGTGTTACCCATGTGGAGCCCAAGAATCACCTATCGACGTATCACATGAAGCACACTGGCCACACGCTCCGCAGCCGTCGCGACGTCCTCGGCCTGACCGATACGCCCCGCCCACGAGAGCCAGAACCACCATTCGCCGTCCTCGTCGTGGGAGGCGAGGACGTCCTCCGTCATGGTGGGGGCCATCGGGTTGACCACGTGGAGGCGGGGATAAGGTCCGTGGGACGACCTCAGGTGCACCTGGAAGGAATGGGCCTCCAGCTGGGAGGCGAGCCGGCGCAGATGGTCGACGGCCTCGCCGCGCTTTGCCGTCATGTGGATCACTCCTGGCGGACGGTGTTGGCTTTAATGTGCAGAGTGCGGTTCGGGGGCATGTGAGGCAATCGGCCTTCGGGCCGGATCGGCGCCGGATCAGTGGAATACCTGGGAAAGTTGTCGCCGTTCCGTGCGTAAACCGCGAATAAAGGGAAAGCAATGCATGAGCATGCTTACGCTGTGCTTCGCTCTCGTTAATCTTGTGTAAACAGCGACGGGGAGGGCGCCGTGGCCCGAGGTGAACATTCTCCCGCGTGTGCGCGCCGCTGGCGTGAGCAGGCCGGTTCCGAGCAGTGGACGCCATGGCAGACGGCGCAGGCCATCCACGGTTGCTGCGGGGTCAGCCTCCTGAAGGCCCACCGGCTGGCCAGGGGGTGGTCGGCCAGGCAGGCCGTACAGGAACTTGAGGAGATGTGCCTGCGCCAGGACCTGGGGGAGGCCCGGGCCAACATCGACCTCCTCAACGCCTGGGAGAACAAGCGCGCCCGTCCCCGCCCGCAGACCATCGACCTGTTGGCCCGGCTCTACCGGGCCAACGCCGTACGGCTCGGCCTGGCGGGTGACTACTGCGACGACGAGAGCGAGGCCAGGGTCGTCGTGCTCTCCGGGGGTGAGGGGCGCCAGCCGTACCGGGCCGAGGAACGGCGCGAGGGCGACGGCGCGGCTGACGGCAGGAACGACATGGAACGGCGGGCGCTGTTCCACCACGCGCTGCTCGGCTCCCGCTTCGTGATGAACGGGCGGCTGCTGGCCGAGGTCGAACGGACCCGCCAGGAGCTCGACCGCACCCTCGCCCGCGCCACCGTCACCGAGGACCAGCTCGACGCGCTCGACGAGCAGGTGCTCCGCTACCGCCGCGAGTACATCACCAGTGCCCCGCTGCCGATGCTCTACCGGCTGATGCTCGAACTGTGCGACGTGCGCGCGCTCGTCACCGCCCGCCAGCCCGCGATGGCCCAGCGCCGCCTGCTGAGCGCGACCGTGATGCTGGCGTTGCTCTCCGCGGACGCGCTGATGAAGCTCGGCGACACCCGCCAGGCCCACGCCTGGTACGGCACGGCGCGCACCGCCTCCGACGACATGGGTGACCTGCGGCTGCGAGCCCTGGTCAGGGCGCAACAGGCGATGCTGCCCTACTACTACGGGGACCTCGCCGAGACCGTACGGCTCGCCAGGGAGGCAAGGACACTCGCGGGGAACGCGCCCAGCTCTCCGGCGGCCCTCGGGGCGGCGGCCGAGGCGCGGGCACTGGCCAGGCTCGGCGAGCACAAGGCCGCCAGGGCGGCGCTGGCCGAGGCGGAGCGGATCTTCGCCAGGATGCCTCCCGAGGGGCACGACCACCTGGCCTTCCGCTTCTCCGAACGCCGCCTGCAGTTCTACCGGATCGGCACGCTGATCGAGCTGGGGGAGGAGGTCGACTGGACGCCGGGTCCCTCCGGGGCCTACACCATCGACCCGGTGCTGCTCCTGCTCGACCAGGCCGCGCACATGGCCCGCGGGGGCAAGGCCGACGACGCCTGCCACCTGGCCGAGAAGGCCCTGCTCCAGGTGCCGCCGGAGCACCGCACCTCCATCGTGCTCAGCCGCGCCAGGGTGGTGCTGTCGGAGGTGCCGGAGGGCAGGCGCAGAGCCGCGGCGGTGCGCCGCCTGACTGACCTGGTCGTCGATGCCCTGCCGGTGAGCTGATGGGCCCGCTCGCGGAGGGGGCGTTCCGGGTCCTGCGCGAGGTCTGCGAGGATCTCGGGATCGATCACCGGGACGCCGAACTCCTTCGTGTGCGAAGCAACGCCGTCTTCAAGCTGCGCGGCGGGATCGTGGTCAGGATCGCCACCGCGCCGAACGCGCGGACCAGGCTTCCACTGGTGCTCGCGGTCGCCCGCTGGCTCGCCCAGCAGGGCTTTCCCGCGGTGCGTCCCGCCGACGAGATCTCCGAGCAGCCGGTGACCCACGAGGGCGGCGTCGTGACCTTCTGGCACTACGTGCCCGCGAGCGGCCGTCCGACGACCACCGAGCTGGGAGAGATCCTGCGCAGCCTGCACCTGCTGCCGGTGCCCCCGGTGGCGTTGAAGCGCTTCGCCGATCCGCTGGCCGAACTGCGGGTGACGGTCGACGGGTCGGCGGTGCTCACCCCCTGCCAGCGGGCCTGGCTGCGCGACCGCATCGCCGAGCTCTCCGAGCGCTGGGCGGGGCTGGACATGGACGGCTCGCCGGTGCTGCTGCACGGGGACGCCTGGATCGACAACCTGCTGCGCTGCACGGACGGTCACGTGGTGCTGTGCGACTGGGACGGCGTCGCGGTCGGACCCCGTGAGTGGGACCTGGTGCACACCTACCACGGTCAGCGCCGGTTCGGGCTGAGCGCGGCCGAGGTGGACGCCTTCGCCGACGCCTACGGCAGTGACCTGCGCTCCTGGCCGGGCTACTCGACGCTCATGGAGATCCGGGACATGTACGCCGTGGGCATCCACATCCGCAACGCCGGGGCCGACCCGTTCTCCCGCAGCGAGCTGCCCCGCAGGCTCGACTCCCTCACCCGAGGTGAGCAACACACCCGGTGGTACATGTCGGAACCGGCTACTGTCTCCCCCTAAAGATCATGATTTGGGGGACATGTCATGCCGAAAGTCACGCTGCACAACACCTTCCATGTGCGTAACACCCCGGCGGCGCTCCGGGCGCACCTGAGCCAGCCGCAGAGCTACGTGGGGCTCTCGCCGCTGGTGGTCGCGGTCAGGGACGTCAGCACGGTGGACGGGGAGACGCGCTACGTCTCGGTCGAGCGGCTCAGGCTGCTCGGTCTCGTCAGGTACGAGAGCCTGGTGAAGGTGACGCTCAGGAGCACTCCGGAGACCGTCGAGGGGGAGGCCGCGGGTCCCGGCGGGGTCAAACTCGGCTACCGGTTCACCCTGCGAGACCGGGACGGCGGGACCGAGGTCGAGGACAGGCTCGTGGTGCAGGCCTGGAACCGTACGCTGCTGGGCCGGGCGGCGCGGAGGGCGCGCGAGGCGCAGCTCGCGCGTGCCGGGGTCCTCGTCTCACGCCTGGGCTGAGCCGGTCTCCGGGATCCTCACCGGGTCCTCATAGGGTCCTATGAGGACCTTCGTGGAGTCGTGGGTACTCATGGGTCTCATGCGGTCCTCGCGGGGTCTTTTGTGGGGGCGGAGCCGGGGTGCGGGATCAGTGCGTTCCGCGCCTGCCCAGGCCCGAGGGCTTCAGGGTGTTCGTCCATGAGATGCCCGGCTCGACCTCGCCGGGATCCACCGGTTCTCCCATGCCGGAGCCGGGCCCGGTGGCGGGGGCGGCGGTGGAGACAGGGGCGGAGGCGGCGGGGACGGCGGCGAGGGCGGGCAGGGGCGCGAGCGCCGCGAGGGCGACTCCCAGGGCGGTGACGGACAGGGCGCGGGCGGGTCTGTTCCCAGGGCGCATCATCACTCCATGAAAAATAGTCCGAAGGTGGAAAAACGCCGCGACATGCTTCCGGGCGCGAGTTCAATACTCCCCTGGTGCTCTTCTTGGTAAACGACACGCAGCCCGTATCAATGTTCGAGTAAAGTGCCACAATTGGCGTGAAAAATAATGATATTTCGTGAATTTTCGTGATGATGCGGCCTTTTCTGGGCGGTCCTCCGAGTTCGTCGGCCATGACCCTCGCGCCCATCGGTGTGACACCGCGGCCCGGAAGGATCGGGATGTCCCCGGGGGAGGGCGGGCTCGGGAAGGCCGGAGTTGACAGCGGTATACGGCCACCCGTCAAGTGATTCGGGTGGGCGATCTAATGTCTTATGGGGCATGCCGCCGGGGATTTGTCGCTTTCCGCTGAGTCGTCCGGGGGCATGCCTGCCCGGTGGCCGTGAGGGGCGCCAGTACCTTTCAAGCATGACCACCATCGCTGTCACAGGAGTAACCGGCAGGCTCGGCGGGCGTGTCGCCGCCAGGCTCGCCGCCGCGGGGACCGGCCAGAGGCTCGTCGTCCGCGATCCCGCCCGCGCGCCCCGGTTGGACGGGGCCCAGGTCGCGCGGGCGGACTTCGCCGACGGGGAGGCCGCGCGCCAGGCCCTCGACGGGATCGAGACCCTGCTCATGGTCTCGGCCTCCGAGGCCCCCGACCGCGTCGCCCAGCACCGGGCCTTCGTGGACGCCGCGGTCGCCGCGGGCGTCGGCCACCTGGTGTACGTCTCCTTCTACGGAGCCGCCCCCGACGCCACGTTCACCCTCGCCCGCGACCACTGGGCGACCGAGGAGCACATCCGGGCCACGGGGGTGCCGTTCACGTTCCTGCGGGACAACATGTACGCCGACCTGCTGCCCCTGATGGCCGGTCAGGACGGTGTGCTGCGCGGTCCCGCGGAGGACGGGCGGGTGTCGGTCGTGGCCCTCGACGACATCGCCGACGCCGCCGTCGCGGTCCTGGGCTCACCCGGCGAACACGCGGGCGCGACGTACGACCTGACCGGCCCCGAGGCGATCACCCTTGAGGAGGCCGCCGCGATCATCACCGAGGTCACCGGGCGTCCCGTCACCTACCACCGGGAGACCGTCGAGGAGGCCTACCGTTCCAGGGCGCACTACGGCGCCCCCGACTGGGAGGTCGACGCGTGGGTCTCGACCTACACGGCCATCGCCAAGGGTGAGCTGGCCGGGGTCGGCGACGCCGTACCGCGGCTGACGGGGCATCCGGCGACCCCGCTGGCCACCGCGCTGGCCCGCTGAGTCCCGTGGTTCCCTCGGGAGGGGGTTCGCCCCCTCCCGAAATAGATAAGCAACTTATATAAGTCGGTGATACAGTCCTGCCGTGTCGCCGCACGAGTCATCGGACGGCCTCGACGTCGAGGCCCTCGCCCTCGCCGTGGAGAGGTTCACGGGAGTCTTCATCCGCCTCGCCTCCGTTGAGCGGATGAGCTTCACCACGCTGGGGGTGCTGCACACCCTGGCCGGCAGAGGGCCGTTGCGCCTGTCGGAGCTGAAGGAGAGCGAACAGGTCACCCAACCTGCGATCACCCAGCTCGTCACCCGTCTCGAACGCGACGGCCTGGTCAGGCGGCGGCCCGACCCGACCGACGGCCGGGCCGTGCTCGTGCACATCACCCCCGCGGGCGCCGAGATCGTCCACAGCCGCCGCGAGAACCGGATCGCCAGGCTCGCCGAACTGGCCCGGCACCTGGACGCCGGGCAGCGACGGGCGATCGCCGAGGCGCTGCCCGCGCTGTCGGAGATGTCCGCCCTCGCCGTACGGCCGCCGGACGAACCGCCGCCCGCCGCCGGTGACCGGTGAAAGGAACCGCATGATTCCCCTCGAACCGACCCCGATCCACGTGCCCGACCAGGTCCTGGACGACCTGAGGGTACGGCTGAGCCTGACCCGCCCACCGCTGGAGGAGGACGGCGACTGGTCCTACGGCGTCCCCCGCGGCTACCTGAACGAGCTGGTCACCTACTGGCGCGAGGAGTACGACTGGCGGGAGGCCGAGGCCGCGATCAACGCCTACGAGCACTACCGGGTGACCGTGGACGGCACCCCGGTGCACTTCATGTACAAGGCGGGGGCAGGACCCCGGCCGGTTCCGCTGATCCTCACCCACGGCTGGCCGTGGACGTTCTGGCACTGGTCGAAGGTCGTCGACCGGCTCGCCGACCCCGCGGCCTTCGGCGGCGACCCGGAGGACGCCTTCGACGTCATCGTGCCCTCCCTGCCCGGGTTCGGGTTCTCCGGTCCGCTCCCAGGGAGCCACGACGTCAACTTCTGGAAGGTCGCCGACCTGTGGCACAGCCTCATGACCGGTGTCCTCGGCCACTCCAGATACGCCGCAGGCGGGTGCGACATCGGCGCCCTGGTCTGCGGTCAGCTCGGCCACAAGTACGCCGCCGAGCTGTACGGCATCCACATCGGCTCCGGCCAGAAGCTCACCCTCTTCAACGGCGACCGGGCCTGGGACCTCGCCCAGGGCGCGCCCATCCCCGAAGGGGCGCCCGACTCCGTCCGCGAGCGGATCCTCGCCCTCGACCGGCGCTTCGCGGTGCACCTGGCCGTGCACATGCTCGACTCAGGCACCCTCGCCCACGCGCTGAGCGACTCACCCGCGGGCCTGCTGGCCTGGCTCCTGGAACGCTGGACGGCCTGGAGCGACAACGGCGGCGACGTCGAGACCGTCTTCGACCGGGACGACCTGATCACGCACACGATGATCTACTGGGTCAACAACGCGATCGGCGCCTCGATGCGCTACTACGCCAACGCCAACCGTCACCCCTGGGCGCCCTCCCACGACCGAGAACCCGTCGTCGAGGCCCCGACCGGCATCACCTTCGTCGGCTTCGAGAACCCGCCCGGTGTCACCACCGACCGGCGGGTGCGCTCCTTCCTCGACGGCGACAGGGCGGGCTGGTACAACCACGTCAACCTCACCGTCCACGACCGGGGCGGTCACTTCATCCCCTGGGAGATCCCCGGCGCCTGGGTCGACGACCTGCGCCGCACCTTCCGCGACCGCAGGCCCTGAGGCCCGTGCCCGGCACGGGCCCGGGACCGTGCGACGGTACGGCTCAGCCCTCGATCAGTGCCATGCTCGGGTAACGATCACCCTTGACGCTGTCCGGGGGCACGGCCGCGTCGAGCGCGGCGAGCTGGTCGGCGGTCAGGGTGACGTCAACCGACGCCGCGTTCTCCTCCAGATAACGCAGCCGCTTGGTGCCGGGGATGGGGATGACGTCCTCACCCCGGCCCAGCAGCCACGCCAGGGAGAGCTGGGCCGGAGTGCAACCGGCCTCCTCAGCGATCTTGCGGACCTCGGCGGCGAGCTCCTCGTTGCGCGAGCCGTTCTCCCCGGCGAAGCGGGGGAGATACCTGCGGAAGTCGTCGTCGGGAAGCCGGTCGCCCGTGCCGAGGCCGCCGAGCAGTCCCCTGCTGATCGGAGAGTAGGCGACGAGCGCGACGCCGAGCTCCCTGGCCGCGGGCAGGATCTCCGTCTCAAGGCCCCGGGTGAACAGCGAGTACTCACTCTGCAGCGCGGCGATCGGGTGCGTGGCGTGGGCCCTCCTCAGGGTGTCCGCGCTCACCTCCGACAGGCCGATCCGGCCGACCTTGCCCTGCGCGACCAGCTCGGCCATCGCCCCGACGGTGTCCTCGATCGGCACCTGCGGGTCACGGCGGTGCAGGTAGTACAGGTCGATGTGGTCCACGCCGAGCCTCCTGAGCGAGGCCTCGGCCGCCTGCCTGACGTAGGCGGGGCTGCCGTCGACCCCGCGCTCCTCGCCCTCCCCTCTGACGACGCCGAACTTGGTGGCCAGCACCACCTCGTCCCTGCGGCCCCTGATCGCCCGGCCGACCAGTTCCTCGTTGTGGCCCCTGCCGTACATGTCGGCGGTGTCGAGGAAGTCGATCCCCAAATCGAGCGCGCGACGGATGACCGCGACCGACTCGGACTCGTCGGCCTGACCGTAGAATTCCGACATCCCCATGCAGCCGAGTCCGATGGCCGAGACCTCCGGGCCGTTCTGACCAAGACGACGCCTGTTCATGTGAACTCCTGTGCCCTGTAGAAGTCGATCAAGTGATCGAGGCCCCTGTGTTCGGGGCGGCCCCGGTGTCCCACGATGTCTCTTCGAGCGCGCTCAAGGTCAAGTCCCGGGTGGCCCCGACCCCACCCTGAGGAGGGCTACCCTGATGAGGTCTGCCCTACCCTGGGTGGTCTTCTCCCAGTTCAGCGCCCTGGGGTGACGAACGGCCCCCTGAAGGTAACCCCACCCCGCCCCGGGGTTCCTCCGGGAAGGCTCAGGGATCACTGGGGACCGTCTCCGGTACTGCGGAACGAGGCCGCTCGCCAAGGTTGAACCCATGGCACGTCAGGCTTTTGCGGGATCGAAGATGCTTGTGGGCGGTTACGTGGCGATCGGCGCCGGGACCGTGACGATGACGGGACTCCACCTGGTCACCGGGCTCGACCCGGTGCACACGGTGATCAGTGAATACGCCTTCCAGACCGACGGCTGGCTGCTGCCCGTCTCCCTGGGCCTCTTCGCCGCGGCCGCGACCACGTTCGGCGTCCTGCTCGCCCGGCGCGGTGAGGACCGGGGGGCCGCGACGCTGATCGCCGTCTGGGGGCTGTGCATGCTGCTGATCGGCGCCTTCCCCACGGACAAGCCCGGTGTGCCGCTGTCGATGTCCGGCGGCATCCACAGGTACGCGGCGTTCGTGGCCTTCCTGGCGATGCCGCTGGCGGGCCTGATCCTGGCCAGGAGGTACGCGAGCAGCCCGTACTCCCGCCCGGTCCGGCTGCTGAGCCTGGCCTCCCTGGGCGTGCTGGTCCTGGTGGTCGCCCCCTACGTCGTACGGATGCTCGGCATCGACCTGACCAACGACGACATCCCGGCCGGGGTGACCCAGCGGCTGGTCGTGCTCTTCGAGGTCGGGGTGCTCGTGATGCTCGGCCCGGTGCTGCGGGCCTGCCACAGCCGGGAGCGGGCCACCGCCAGGGACGCAGTCAGGGCCACCGTCCAGGCCACCGTTCCGGCCACGGTCCCGGCCTCTCCGGCGGGCGTGGCCGTACGGGGTGGCAGGGGGCAGGGCGCGCCCGCTTCCATGGTGCTTCGATAGGCGGTTCTTGAGTGGGTGACCTGCGGTTCAGCGGAAAACATCTGTTTTGTCGCCCATCTGCCGTACGCTCCCGGAAAATCGATCGACCGAATCGACCGAGAGGTGTGGCATGGCGGCGCGGAGCACGTACCTGGAGCTGTCCGAGGACGGCGGAGGCTCCCACAAGTTCTACGAGGTCGTGCACGACGGGCTGCAGGTGACCATCAGCTACGGCCGCATCGGCGACTCGGGCCAGACCAAGATCTCCTCGTTCACGACCGAGGAGAAGGCCGCGGCCGCGGCCGCCAAGAAGATCGCGGAGAAGGTCAGGAAGGGCTACGCCCCGGCCGTGCGCGGGGTGCGGCAGCGCCGCTCGGTCACCCGGCGCAGCGTGGAGAGCGTCCGCTCGACCGCCTCCCAGGCCCCGGTGCTGTGGCGCTTCGCCAGTGGAGCCGCGGCCTTCGGCATCTTCGTCGACTCGGAGCGCTGCTGGGTCGGCAACCAGAACGGCGACGTCTACACCGTCACCCACGGCGGCACCGTCACCGGCCGTTTCCGGCTGCCCGACGGGGTGAAGTGCATCGTCGCCGACGACTTCTGGATCTACGCGGGCGCCGACGACGGCAAGGTCTACGACCTCAGCGGGAAGGTGCCCAGGGTCGCCTACGAGATCGCCGACGACGTCGACATCTACTGGCTGGACATCCACGACGGCGTGCTCGGCGTGTCGGACAGGGCGGGCCGGATCACCACGATCGACCACGAGGACGAGTTCCAGTGGGCACGCAAGGGGCGGGGCGAGTACGCCTGGATGGTCCGCTGCGACGACGACGCCGTCTACCACGGTCACTCCACCGGCGTGGCACGCTACGACGCCGCCGACGGCAAGCCGGTCTGGGAGACCGGTGTCGCGGGCGCGGTGCTGTTCGGCTGGCAGGAGGCCGACTCGGTCTACGCGGGCACCGGCCGGGGCGCCGTGCACAGGCTCGCCAAGTCGGACGGCAGGACCGAGGCGGTCTACCGCTGTGACGCCACCGTCTTCTCCTGCGCGACCGCCCCCGGCGGCCGGTACGTCTTCGCCGGCGACAACCACTCCTCGATCTACTGCTTCGACCAGAGCGGCGAACGCCTGTGGAAGCTGGGTACGGGCTGCGGCTCGGCCTTCTCCATGCAGTACCTCGACGACCGCCTCTACATCGTGACCACCGACGGCACCCTGGCCTGCATCGACGCCACCGAGGAGGCGATCAGGGCGGCCCAGGCGGGCACCATCCCCCAGGCGGTCGACGTCAAGGCCGCCGCGAGCCTGGCCGCGGTCGAGCCGGTCGCGACGCTGGAGACCGTGGTGTTCGACGCCGTCACGGACGCCGCGGGCGGCGTGGTCGTCGAGTGCTTCAGGGAGGGCGACCGGCTGCGGGTGCGGGTCGTCAGCGAGGGCTACGACCCGCGCTGGAACGTGCAGTTCCCCAAGGAGGTGCGCGAGGCGGGTGCCCGCTACCTCGTCGAGGGCGTCCGCCAGTCGGCGCGGGGTGGCTTCTACCGTGCCTACGGCGACATCAGGCGCCTGCTCTGACCTCACCGCCCGCGGGCCCGGCGGGGAGACGCAGCGGGCCCGCGGGAACCAAACAGCCGCGGACTCGGCGGGAAGGGCACAACGGGCCCGGCGGAAGAGCCGCCGGGCCCGCGTGGCCGTACGGCTAACGCCCTGAGTCGGAGCCGCCGAGACCGGCCCGGCGCAGGGCGTCGGCCATCGCGCCGCCCGGCGCGCTCCGCCGGTCGCCGCCGCGCTCCTGCCGCTGTCGGCCGCCGCCGTTCTCCCTGCCGCCACGCTGACGGTCGCCACCCTGCCCCCTGGGGGCGCCGCCCTTCGCGGTCCCCTGGGCGGGCTCGTCCTCAAGGCGGAGGGTGAGCGAGACGCGCTTGCGCGGGATGTCGACGTCGAGCACCTTCACCCTGACGATGTCGCCGGGCTTGACCACCTCGCGCGGGTCCTTGACGAAGTTGCGCGACAGCGCGGAGACGTGCACCAGGCCGTCCTGGTGCACGCCGACGTCGACGAACGCCCCGAAGGCCGCCACGTTGGTGACGACGCCCTCCAGCAGCATGCCGGGCTTGAGGTCCGACAGCTTCTCCACGCCCTCCTTGAACGTCGCGGTCTTGAAGGCCGGACGCGGGTCACGGCCCGGTTTCTCAAGCTCGGACAGGATGTCGGTGACGGTCGGCAGACCGAAGGTCTCGTCAACGAAGTCCTGCGGCCGCAGCGAACGCAGCACGGTGCCGTTGCCGATCAGCCGGGTGATGTCGCCACCGGTCGCCGACAGGATGCGCCGTACGACCGGGTAGGCCTCCGGGTGCACGCTTGAGGCGTCGAGCGGGTCGTCGCCACCGGGGATGCGCAGGAAGCCCGCGCACTGCTCGAAGGCCTTGGGGCCGAGCCTGGCGACGTCCTTGAGCGCCTTGCGGGAGCGGAAGGGGCCGTTGGCGTCGCGGTGCTGGACGATGTTGTCCGCCAGCGTCGAGCCGATGCCGGAGACCCGGGTCAGCAGCGGGGCCGAGGCGGTGTTGACGTCGACGCCGACCGCGTTCACGCAGTCTTCGACCACCGCGTCGAGCGAGCGGGACAGCTTGGTCTCCGCGAGGTCGTGCTGGTACTGCCCGACGCCGATCGACTTGGGGTCGATCTTGACCAGCTCGGCCAGGGGGTCCTGCAGGCGGCGCGCGATCGAGACGGCGCCGCGCAGTGAGACGTCCAGCCCGGGAAGCTCCTGGGAGGCGAAGGCGGAGGCGGAGTAGACCGAGGCCCCGGCCTCGGAGACCACGATCTTGGTGAGTCCCGGGACCAGCTTGACCAGCTCGCCGGCGAGCTTGTCGGTCTCCCGCGAGGCGGTGCCGTTGCCGATGGCGACCAGCTCGACGTCGTGCCGCTTGGCCAGTGCGGCCAGCGTGGCCAGTGACTCGTCCCAGCGCCTGCGCGGCTCGTGGGGGTAGATCGTGTCGGTGTCCAGCACCTTGCCGGTCGCGTCGACGACCGCGACCTTGACGCCGGTGCGCAGCCCCGGGTCCAGGCCCATGGTGGCGCGGCTGCCCGCGGGGGCGGCCAGCAGCAGGTCGCGCAGGTTGGCGGCGAAGACGCGCACCGCCTCGTCCTCGGCCGCCTGCCACAGGCGCATCCGCAGGTCGATGCCCAGGTGCACGAGGATGCGGGTGCGCCAGGCCCAGCGGACGGTGTCGGCAAGCCACTTGTCGGCGGGCCTGCCCTGGTCGGAGACGCCGAAGCGGTGCGCGACGCGCCCCTCGTAGGTGCCGGTCGGCTCGGGCTCGGGCTCAAGGGTGAGGGTGAGCACCTCCTCCTTCTCGCCCCGGAACATCGCCAGGATGCGGTGGGAGGGAAGCTTGGTGAACGGCTCCGCGAAGTCGAAGTAGTCGGAGAACTTCGCGCCGCCCTCCTCCTTGCCCTCGCGGACCGCCGCGACCAGGCGGCCCTTGGACCACATCCGCTCACGCAGCTCGCCGACCAGGTCGGCGTCCTCGCTGAAGCGCTCGACCAGGATCGCCCGCGCCCCGTCGAGCGCGGCGGCGGTGTCGGCGACCCCCTCGCCGACGAACGCGGCGGCGGCCGCCTGCGGATCGACGGACGGGTCGTTCAGCAGGCCGTCGGCGAGCGGTTCGAGCCCGGCCTCCCTGGCGATCTGCGCCTTGGTGCGCCGCTTCGGCTTGTAAGGCAGGTAGATGTCCTCAAGGCGGGCCTTGGAATCGGCCGCCGCGATCTGCGCCGCCAGGGCGTCGTCGAGCTTGCCCTGGGAGCGGATCGACTCCAGGATCGCGGCACGCCGTTCCTCAAGCTCACGCAGGTAACGCAGACGCTCCTCAAGCGTGCGGAGCTGCGCGTCGTCGAGCGCCCCGGTGACCTCCTTGCGGTAGCGGGCGATGAACGGCACGGTGGCCCCGCCGTCGAGCAGCTCGACCGCCGACTGCACCTGCCGCTCGCGCACCCCCAGCTCTTCGGCGATCCGCTGATGAATAGACGTCGTCACGATCTCTCTTCCCTTGTGATGGCAGCCACCAAGCTACCGCGTGACGGGCGGCGCCGACCTCGGGGAAGGCGGATCGAACGGGACGGTCAGAGCCGGGCGCGATCCCGGCGGAAAGGGGTCAGCCGTGTCCACTCGACGGTCGCCTCGGCGGCGTTCCCGCCGGGCGTCCCGGTCACCCAGTGGGCGAGCTGGGGCCGTTCCCTGCTGTCCTGGACGACCCAGGTGACCCCGGTGTCCGCGCCGTCGCGGAACAGGCGGGCGACCCCGGCGCTGTCCACGTCGACCCGCCACGTCGCGAGCGCTCCCGCGCCGCCGAGGGGGTGGACCCGTTCCCAGACGGCCGAGCCCTTGCGCATCGTCCAGACCCCGCCGCGCTGGACGGTCAGCATCAGCCTTCTCGCGCCGTTGGCCACCTTCGCGCCGAGGCAGACGCCGGCGCCGGTGCGCGGGTCGAGCGCGCTGTCGTCGTCGACCCGCCCCCTGAACTCCAGGGTGAAGTCGCACCCTCTGGAGACGTCGAGGGGGCGCCAGGCGTGGGAGGGCACGGGGCCGGTGCTCCTGAGGCGGATCCGGCCCGCGTCGATCCGCGCCCCGCCGGTGAGCGTCCAGTCGCCGGTCGGCAGGTCGCCGTCCGGGAAGGGGCGGGAGATGTCGAGCCTGGCGACCTTGATGTTGGTCTGGTTGTGCTCCCAGACGACCACGAGGCGGCCGGGTTCGTACTCGTCGGCGCTGGGGTAGACGTCCCACCCCCTGGCCGCCCCCCTGGTCAGCCTGGGGCCGTCGGCGAAGAGCCGTCCGGGCTCCCACGGTTCGCCGGGACGCCTGACCTTGTAGTGCAGGACCTCGCGGTACTGGTCGGGCTTGGCGGCCGAGGGGCCGGTGAACGGCCCGGCGAAGGTGTTGTAGATCGCGAGGTGGCGGCCCTGGGAGTCGCCGCAGAAGAACGTCTTGACGTAGTAGTTGGGCAGTTCGGGGTCCGGTCTCATCGGCGACCACGTCAGCCCGCCGTCCCGGCTGACGGCCGTGGCGCAGTAGGCGGCGTTCGCGCGGTAGTGGGCGTCCCGTTCGGCGGGGGAGGTCCCGCCGGTCAGGTCGAGGGTCCTGGCCACCATCACGATCGCGCCCGGCTCGTCCTGGGACGGAGCGATCTGCGGCTCCTCGACCGCGACGCCCGGCGGGTTCTCCGCCAGGCCGCCGGAGGTCCAGGTGACCAGGTCCGCCGAGCGCAGCACCCCCGCCCTGGTCGTGTTCCCCGCCCGCCGCCAGTACGGCACCAGCCACAGTCCGTCGTGCCTGAGCGGTCTGCCCGCGACGACCACCCCCCTGGCGTTGCCGGGCACGTCGACGACGACGGGGAGGTCGGCCCAGGTCACGCCGCCGTCGAGGCTCCGCTTCGCGGTCATCGTGACGGGGAAGCCGTCGAGGTCGCCGGAGGGGTCGCGGTCCTCGGCGACCGTGATCCGCCCGAGCAGCGCGTACAGCGCGTCCCCGTCCTTCAGGAAGATCACGTAGTGGTAGCGGTGGACGGCGGTCGCTCCGGCCAGCGTGCCGACCGTCCAGGTCCTCCCGCCGTCGGCCGACCTGGCGTACATGATGGAGCCCTGGTCGGTCGGCGCCGGGTCGCGGGGGTCACCCACCCCGGCCCGCCAGGCGACCACCAGGCGCCGGGCGTCGAGGGCGACGATGTCGGGGACCCGGTTGCCCTCGTGCGCCAGCTCCCCGTCGGGGGTCCGCTCCGCGACGCCGTACACGATGACGGGGGTGGTGACGTCCGATCCGACGGCTTCGGTGTCCGGCCAGGCCATGGAGCACAGCGAACAGGTGCCGGATGGCCGGGGGGTTGCCGGGAGGTTACGTCCCGGTGGTCATGATGGCTTCCCCTGGGCGCCGTGTCCTGCTTGACGCCGATCGTCCCGTCGGCGAGGGTTGTCAGCCAGAGATCATCCGGTGAGGGGACGCCATGGCACCGACTCCGGCCCGCCTGTGGCGTTCCAGGCCCGTACGTCTCACCGCCGTCGCGGCTCTCGTGCTCGGCGCGGGCGTGGTGGCGCTGACCACGGGTGCCCGTACGGCCCCCGCCCCGATGGGGGAGGTCCTGCCGGTTCCCGTCTCGGTACGGCCCGCGGCGGACGCCTCCTACACGCTGCCGCCGGACGCGGTCGTCCACACCGAGGCGGGCTCCGCCGAGGCGGCGAAGGTGGGCGCCTACCTCGCCGGGCTGCTGCGCCCCTCGACCGGCTACGCCCTGCCGGTCGTCCAGGACGGGGGAGGTAAGGGAATCTCGCTGCTGCTCACGGGGGCGGACCCGGTCGTCGGTTCCCAGGGCTACCGGCTCGACGTGACCGGCGAGGCCGTGGTCATCCGCGCCAGGACGGGCGCCGGGCTCTTCAACGGGGTGCAGACGCTGCGCCAGCTCCTGCCGCCGAAGGTCGAGAGCCCGACCGCCGTGCCGGGGCCGTGGACGGTACGGGGCGGGCGGATCGTGGACTACCCGCGCTTCCCCTACCGGGGCGCGATGCTGGACGTGGCCCGCCACTTCCTCCCGGTCGAGACGGTCAAGCGGTACATCGACCGGATCGCCCTCTACAAGATCAACTACCTGCACCTGCACCTCTCCGACGACCAGGGCTGGCGCATCGCCGTGGACAGCAGGCCGAGACTGGCCGCGTACGGCGGGCGCACCCAGGTCGGCGGCGGCCCGGGCGGCCACTACACCAAGGCGCAGTACAGGGAGATCGTCGACCACGCGGCGCGGCGGTACGTCACGGTCGTCCCCGAGATCGACCTGCCCGGCCACACCAACGCGGCGCTGGCCTCCTACGCCGAGCTGAACTGCGACGGCAGGGCCAGGCCGCCCTACACCGGGACCGACGTCGGGTTCAGTTCGCTGTGCACCACGAAGGAGGAGGTCCACACCTTCGTCAAGGACGTCCTGGGGGAGGTCGCCGCGCTGACCCCCGGCCCCTACCTGCACATCGGTGGCGACGAGGCACGGGCCACCCCGACCGCCAGGTACGCCGCGTTCATGAACCGGGTCCAGCCGATGGTCGCCGCGACGGGCAAGACGGTCGTGGGCTGGCACCAGATCGGCGAACCCGGGGTGCGCCACCAGGAGGGACGCGTCCTGCAGTACTGGGGGCGAACCGGCTCAGACCCGCTGGTGGCCGAAGCCGTGGCCCGGGGCGCCCGGGTGGTCATGTCACCGGCGAACCGGGCCTACCTCGACATGAAGTACGACCCGGAGACCGTGCCGGGCCAGAAGTGGGCGGGCTACGTCGAGGTGCGCGACGCCTACGACTGGGACCCGGGCTCCCACCTGGAGGGCGTGCCCGCCTCGGCCGTGCTCGGCGTCGAGGCGCCGCTGTGGACCGAGGCGATCTCGACGGAGGAGGAGATCGAGTACATGGCCTTCCCCCGGCTGCCCGCCGTCGCCGAACTCGGCTGGTCGCCCGGGGCCACCCACGACTGGGCGGCCTTCGCGCGCCGTCTCGGCGCGCAGGGGCCCCGGTGGGCGGTCATGGGCATCGGCTTCCACCGATCACCGCAGGTCGGCTGGGACGAACAGGGCGACTGAGCCCGTTCCCGCCGGAGGCCGCCCGGGACGAACAGAGTGGCCGAGCCCTACCGTGCGGCGAGCTTCTCAAGCGCCTGCCCGGTGATCCGGTACGGGATCCACTCCTGCTGGGGCCCGGCGCCGAGCGAGACGTAGAACTCCGCGGCCGGGGTGTTCCAGTCGAGCACCTGCCATTCGAGCCTGCCGTACCCCCGCGCCACGCAGAGGCGGGCCAGCTCGGCCAGCAGCCGCCTGCCGTACCCCCGCCCCCTGGCGGACGGGAGGACGAAGAGGTCCTCAAGGTGGATGCCGTGCCTGCCGAGCCAGGTCGAGTAGGTGACGTACCAGATCGCGAAGCCCACGACCCGTCCCTCGTCGGGGTCCTGCGCGACGTGGCAGAACACCGCGGGCTCGGGGCGGAAGAGGGCCTCGTGCAGCTGCTCGGGCGTGGTCTCGACCTCCCGCAGGGCCTTCTCGTACTCGGCGAG
Source organism: Streptosporangium sp. NPDC049376 (assembly GCF_044466505.1). Lineage (NCBI taxonomy): Bacteria > Bacillati > Actinomycetota > Actinomycetes > Streptosporangiales > Streptosporangiaceae > Streptosporangium > Streptosporangium sp. NPDC049376. Next base: position 356,481 of record NZ_JBITMT010000005.1, read on the forward strand.
GCCGCGGATCAGGTCGACGATCGCCGGGACGTCCTCCGGCGTTGCGGGACGAATCATGCCCGCAGTCTAGGGTCACGGGCCGGGCGGCCCGGCGTGGCCGTACCGGGGGTGCGTCCCGTAGGTTGTCTGGTCACACACGGGATGTCGGAAACGTCGGGAAAGGCGGGCAACCATGCGGGAAGAGCCGACCGGTGAGCGGTTGACGGAGCTCAGGCGGAGGTTCGACGCCATCGACGCCGACGGGGACGGCTTCGTCACCGAGGAGGAGTTCGGCGCTCACTTCCCCGGCCTGCCCGCGGAGGCCCTCGGCTCGCTGAACCGGGACGCGGACGCCGACGGCGACGGGCGGCTGTCCTTCGAGGAGTTCGTCAGGATCGTCGCCGGCGACTGACGGGTGGCCCTTCGAAGATCGCTTTCAGGGGGTCGGGTAGTGTGACGATACCTGGACCACCAACGGATCTCTCGGTGAGGACATGGCCATTCGCCCGGACAGACGGACGGACCTCGACGGGTCCCCCGTCCTCGTCCCGGCCGGTGAGCCGGGGCGGACGGTCCGCGCCGCGGGGGACGACCCCCGTGGCTGAGACGACCCGTGGCGAGGCGCGCAGGACGTCCTTCCCGATCGGGGATGACCTGTCCGAGATGCGGCGCCGGGCCAGGGAGTTCCTCGCGGCGGCGGCGCTCGGCGAGCTGCGGGAGACCAACTTCGTCCTGGCCATCAGCGAGGCCGCGAACAACGTGCTCGACCACGCGGGCACCGAGGGCCTGGTCGTCCTGCGCTGTGACGCCGAGCGGGTCGTCGCGGAGATCATCGACGAGGCGGGACTGCTCACCGACACCGGGGCGGGACGTGTCCAGCCGCCGATCGGCTCCCGCAGGGGCTACGGGCTGTGGCTGATGCGGGAGATGTGCGACTCGGTGGAGATCCTCACCGAGCGTGGCGCCTCGACGGTACGGCTGACCATGCTGCGTTCCTGAAGGTTCCTGAAGGTTCCTGAAGGCCACCGGGAGGGTCAGTCGCGGGAGAGCGGGTCGCGTCGTTCGCTGATCAGCGTCGCGCACCTGCGCACCCGGGCCTCGTTGAACGTGCGGGCCCCCGGGATCTGCAGCAGGCTCGCGCGCAGCGTCTCGTAGACCTCCTCGACGGGGTGCCCCTCGTGTGAGGCGCCGACCCGGCGGATCACCTGGGAGGCCCGGACGTCGAAGCCCGCCTCACGCGCGGCGGCGCCGGGTACCACGTCGCGCAGCGCGGCGTTGTCCATCGTGATGCGGACACGACGCATCCCTGGCTCCCCCTGTGGGCTCGGCCTACCTGGCCCGATCACCCTAGGAAGCCGTGCGGGGCCCGCGACGTCGTCGTTGCCGTGTCACGGCCCTTTCGTCGACGGGTCTTTACCCGTTCAGCGGGGGGTGGGGACGCTCTCCCCGAACACCCTCATCTGGGACTCCTGCACGTCCCGGTCGATGGGGAACGCCTCGGCCAGCCTGGTCAGTTCGAGCATCCGGCCGAGCACCCCGTGCACGCCCGCCAGACGCAGCCAGCCGTTGAGCTCGTAGGCCCGCCGCAGCGTCGTGAGCAGGGTCCAGACGCCGCTTGAGTCACAGAAGCCGAGTCTCGTCGTGTCGATGATGACGCGCGACTGTCTCCGCGTCAGCACCTCGGTGAGCGTCTCCTCAAGCCGTGGGGCCGATGTTTTGTCGAGATCGCCGTCGAGCGAGACCACGGAGAACCGTGGATGGTCGTTCACGGTGACGGAAAGCCGTGTCATGATGCCCCGCTGTCTACCTCAGCCTGAGACAGCGCCCTTATGGGAGCCGTGCGAAGACGGAAACCACTCCAACCACCGTACGCCCATGGCTGAGGACAGTTCAACGGGCGGGCAGGAACGGCGGACGGTCAGCGGACGGCCCGTCCCCGGCGGGAACCCGCGTAGGCGGCGAGCCGGGTCGCCTGCAGCCGCTCCGAGGGCCGCAGCGCGGGGTGGCTGTTCAGGACCGGGTCGAATCCCGGCGGATCACCGGCCTGGTCCGGCAGGGGGGTGTGGACGCTCAGCCGTACCAGGGGACGTCTGTCCGCGCCGTCGACGCCGAGGGTGAACTCCAGCGGCCCGTCCGCGACGGCCTCCCCGAGGAAGGCGGGGACGGCGGGCACTCCGGCGGCCGGGCCGTGCCCGACGGCGAGGAAACGCAGCGGTTCCCCCGCGCGGTCGTAGGCCAGGATCGTCGAGTAGACCCCGGGGACGAAACGGCGCCGGGGCAGGGGCAGCAGGCCGGGCCACAGCGCCGAGCACAGCAGCAGGTCGAGGTCGCCCCCCGCCCCGCCCGCCCCGGGCAGCCGTACGGCCAGGCCGAGCACGTCGGGCAGGGGAGCGGGCAGGAGCCCGGCCCTGGACAGGCGGACCAGCGCGGGGTGGTCGCCGGGTCCGTCGAGGGCGGGGACGCCGAACATCGGATGGTCAAGCGGGCGGAGCGTGGCGTGGAAGGTGGCGCCGTCCGCGAAGATCGCGCGTTCGCCGCGCGCGGAGGCGAGCCCTCGTGCGAGGGCCCCGGCGGCGGCCCTGAGGGTGGCCCTGGCAGTGGCTCCGACGTTGGCCCCCACGTTGGCCCCGACAGTGGCCCCGACGGTGGCTCCGGTGACGGTTCCCGTGACGGGTCCGGTGGCGGTGCCGGCCGCCCGGCCGGTGTGGGTCGTCCGCATCCGCTCCCCCTGTCGTCGTGCCCACCGTTACGGATACCCGCCGGTCGGGCGTGAAACAGGCGGGACGTGCGGGGGGAGGCCGTCTCGCCGGAGGTGACCGTGGAGACGGCGAGATCCCGTCGTACCGTCCGTCCCTAGGCGCCGGCGAGCTGTCCGGCGGGGTGGAGGTGGCCTCCCTGCTCGTCGTGGTGGTCGGCGTCCGCGTCGTCGAACCAGACCCCGCCGTCGGCGAGGTAACGGAAGCGGATCGGCTGCTGGGACGGGACGGTGAGGGTCACCTGGTAGGTGCCGTTCTCCTTGCGCTCCATCGGGTGGGCGTAAGGGTCCCAGCCGTTGAAGTCGCCGACCAGTGAGATTCCGCCGACGGCCCGGTCGGACGGCACGGTGAAGGTGAGTCTGACCTTCCCGTTCTTGGTGGGCTTACCACGCTTGATCATCGAGTCTCTCCTGACATCACTGTCTCCGTAGGTAACCGACCGTGATCGGCCAGGCGGCACGGGCCTCGGCCGCGACCCTCACCTGTGGGCCGCGATCAGAAAGCCGACATCCGGGTCACGACTGGCGGTAACGATCCACATGGATGGTTACCGCCAGTCATCGATCGGCAACATGGGGTGGTGAGTTTTGGCCGGGTTCACGTCCGACCTTGACTGGATCGTGATGCTCGGGTGGTTCGGGTTAACCTGCCGATGCTCGTGGAGATGGTCGGCGGAGTCCACGGTGCGGGTGGTTCGATAAAGATGTCCCGTGGACATCACTCCTATCTCGCCATCACACCTCGTCGAGGACCTCGCCGACCGGATCGCCGCGGGACCCCGTGCCTCCTGGGTGCGGGTGGCTCTCGACGGCGCGCCCGCCGCGCGCCCGGAACGGCTGGCCGAGGAACTGGTCGCCCCGCTGCGGTTGCGCGGGCGCGAGGTCATGCGGGTGTCCGCCGGTGACTTCCTGCGTCCGGCGTCGCTGCGCTTCGAGTACGGCAAGACCGACCCCGACGCCTTCTACACCGACTGGCTCGACGTCGGGGCCCTGGGCAGGGAGGTGCTCGGCCCGCTGGAGCCGGGGCGTTCGGGCAGGGTCCTGCCCACGCTGTGGGACGTCAGGACCGACCGGGCGACGCGTGCGCCGTACGTCACCGTGCCGCCGGGCGGGGTGCTGCTGCTGGACGGCGCCCTGCTGCTCGGCAGGGGGCTCGCCTTCGACCTGACCGTGCACCTGTGGCTCTCGCGGGGCGCGCTGGCCAGGCGGACGGAGGAGGGGGCGCGCTGGACGCTGCCCGCCTACGAGCGTTACGAGCGGGAGGTCGGGCCGGTCGGTGCCGCCGACGTCGTCGTCCGGATGGACGACCCCCGGCATCCCGCGCTGGTCGGGCAGAGATGAGACGGCAGAGGTGAGACAGGGGTGGGGGCGGGCGGTGGTCGGCCGCCCGCCCGGCCGGGTCGTCAGACCCCGGTGCGCGAGGGCATCCTGCCCTCGGCGTAGCCCGCCTCGATGAGTTCGTCGCGCGTGCCGTGCGTGTCCCTGGAGGAGATCTCCGGGCCGTGGGTCTCTTCGATGCGCAGGGCGACGCCCAGCGCGAAGAAGGTCGGCGCCCACTGGCCGACGAAGATGCCCCAGCGGTCGGCCCGGTCGATTCCGGCGTGCTCGGCCGAGCGGGACGCCGCCCAGGACGCCACCGACAGGCCGATCGACGCGAAACCCGCGGCGTACATGGTGCCGGACTTCACGCCCATCTTGCGAAGTATGTTGATCATTGTTCCCCCCCGATGAGTGTTCGCTGGTATCGGTACCCTTTCGGGTTTTGTGTAACCAAATGTCCCGATCGGGGGGTGTCTTCTAGAGGTCGCCGACCTGTTTGAGCAGGCGCTCCCGCCGTTCCTCAAGCTCGTCCGCGAGGGCCTCCTGCTGGTCGGCCATGGAGATCAGCGCCGACCGGTCCATGGCGTCCGTCGGGCCGAGGTCGCCGACCTGTTCACGCAGCCCGGCGACCTCGGAACGCAGCCTGGCCAGGTCCTCTTCGACCTGGCGGAGTTCATCGTGGATGCTCATCCGCTGTCCATACCCCCATCCGGGGGGCCGATTCCACGCCCTACTCCACGGGGCGTAGCCGAGGGGCCCTCCCCGGTGGGATTCCCGCACCGGGGAAGCGGACGAGGCTTGGACCATGCGCCCTCATCAACGGTTCTGGTACGGCGTCGCGGCTCTGCTGCTCGCCGGGAGCGCCTTCCACCTGGCCGTCTACGCCGTGGACGGCGGCGGCTGGGCGGGGCCGGTCTCCTGGCGCAAGCCGATCCTGTTCGGCTTCTCCTTCGGTCTGACGCTGGCCTGCCTGGTCTGGGTCACCGGCAGGCTCAGGCCGCCTCCCGCGCGGCCCCGGCTGCTGCTGGGCGCGCTCGGCACGGCCTGCGTGGTCGAGGTGGCGCTGATCGACCTCCAGCGCTGGCGCGGGGTGCCCTCCCATCTGAACTTCGGCACCCCGCTCGACACGGCCGTCTCGGCCGTGCTGGCCGTGACCGCGTTCGCCGGGCTGATCCCGCCGATCGTGGTCATCGCGGTCCGGGCCTTCCGGGGGCTCGACGCCTCGCCGAGCATGAGCCTGGCGATCAGGGCGGGGCTGGCCGTACTGCTGCTCAGTCAGGTCGCGGGCGGGGCGCTGATCGCCAACGGCAGGATCATCGGGCTGCCGCCGGACCGAACCGACCTGTCGATCCTCGGCGCGGCCGGTCAGCTGAAGGTCCCGCACGCGGTCACGCTGCACGCCCTGCAGGCGCTGCCCGCGCTCGCGGCGCTGCTCACCCTGACCTCCTGGGGTGAGCGCGCCAGGACGCGCCTGGTCGCCCTGGCCGTCGCGGGGTACGGCGGGCTCGTCGTGGTGAGCGTGCTCCAGGCCGTCCAGGGGCTCGCGCCGGCCGACCTCACCCCGCTCTCGGGGGCCGTGCTGCTGGCGGCGGTGGCGGCCCTCGGCGTCGCGGCCGCGGCGGCACTGGTACGGCTGGACGCGCACCGGGTCAGGGTGCTGGTCAGGCCGCCGGCGGGGACATTGGTCGGACGAAACGCCCGAAATGCATAGAACGCATGGAATATGCGAGGTTTGCACGACATGCGAGGCGTAGGGGATTAACGAAAAAGACGAACGCTTTCGAACACCACCTTAAGTCTCCATTAGGGAAAGATCCCATGTCATCCAGATATCCAATGTGTGGACAAGGCTGCCAAAGTTGTACTATCCGCGTCTGGAACAGAAGCCGTTGCACCGTCCTCGGGTGACAGGGAGCAAGCCATGGGCATACAGCATGCCGAAGACGGTGCGATGGGTGGTGTCCTCGCCTACTCGGGCGGGAGCAGTCCGACCATCCTGAGAATCCTCCTCGGCACGCAGCTGCGGAGACTGCGCGTGGCCAGGGGCGTCTCCAGGGAGGACGCCGGGTACGCCATCCGCGCCTCCCATGCCAAGATCAGCCGTCTTGAGCTCGGGCGGGTCGGCTTCAAGGAGCGCGACGTCGCCGACCTGCTGACCCTGTACGGCGTGATCGACCCCGCAGACCGGGACCCGCTGCTCGCGCTGGCCAGGCAGGCCAACGCCCCCGGCTGGTGGCACAAGTACGGTGACCTGCTGCCCGGCTGGTTCCAGGTCTACGTGGGCCTGGAGGAGGCCGCCTCCGTCGTCAGGAGCTACGAGGTCCAGTTCGTCCCCGGACTCCTGCAGAGCGCCGACTACGCCCGCGCGGTCATCATGCTCGTCCACGGCACCGCCTGCGCCGAGGAGATCGACCGCCGGGTCTCCCTCAGGCTGGCCAGGCAGGAACGGCTCAGCAGGCCGAACGCGCCCATCCTGTGGGCCGTGGTCGACGAGGCCGTGCTGCGCCGTCCCATCGGGGGGCCGCAGGTCATGGCCGCCCAGCTCGACCACCTGCTCCGGGTCACCGAGCTGCCCAACGTCAGGCTGCAGATCATGCCCTTCCACCGGGGCGGGCACGCGGCGGCGGGCGGCCCGTTCTCCATCCTGCGCTTCCCCGACAAGGACCTCCCCGACGTGGTCTACATGGAGCAGCTCACCAGCGCGCTCTACGTGGAGAAGCGGGAGGAGACCGACCACTACACGCAGGTCATGGACAGCCTGTGCGTGCAGGCCTACTCGATCTCCGACAGCAGGCGCTTCCTCGGCGAGCTGCGCGAGCGGCTGCCGTACTGATCAGGCCGGTTCCGCGCCGCCCTTCCTGGCCACCCCGCCGAGCACGATCATGCTCGTCGGGCGGGACGGCATCCGGGGGTGCCACGTCGTCACGTCGACCAGGCCCGGTTCGACCAGGTCGAACCCGTCGAAGAACGGCAGGATCTCCTCGTGCCTCCTCAGGGCGACCGTGACCGGACCGCCGGCGAGCGCGGCGCGGGCCCGCGCGACGGCCTCCTGGTCGCCCTCCGCGCTCGGGTGGCTGACGGCCAGGAGGCTCCCCTCGGGCAGGCGCTCACGCAACGGTCCGAGGACGCGTTCCGGCGTCTCGCCGGGGAACAGCTGCAGCACCGAGAGCAGCAGCACGCCGACCGGTTCGCCGAAGTCGATGAGCCGCAGCAGGTCGGGGTGGTCCAGCACGGTCCCGGGGCTCCCGAGGTCGGCACGGATGGAGACCAGCAGGGCGTCGGTGGCCAGGAGCACGTCGTTGTGGACCGAGACGACGGGGTCGTTGTCCACGTAGACGACCCGCGCGTCCGGGTGGGTCTCGCGGGCGACCTCGTGCACGTTCGGTGAGGTGGGGATGCCCGCGCCCAGGTCGAGGAACTGCCGGATTCCCGCCCGCGCCATGTACTCGACCGCCCGGCTGAGGAAGCTCCGGTTCGCCCTGGCCAGCACGGGATAGTCGGGCATCTGGGCGACGATCCTGTCGGCGTACTCGCGGTCCGCCGCGTAGTTGTTCTTGCCACCCAGCACGTAGTCGTACACGCGCCCCACGTGGGGGGTGCCGGCGTCGATGCCGTCGGGCGGGGACTGGTCGCGGCTCACGCGGCGAGTGTAATCACCTCATCCTTAAACGATCTAGGGCGCCTCCGGGGTCTGACCTTCCTTACCGATCCGTGAGGAAGCAGTCGTTCCGCTTGTCAGGACTCGGGAAGCGGCCCACATTCTGAGCACCGGAACCGACGAATCCGCAGCTCAGGAGGCCTGGTTTGTTCGCCCCCCGTCTTTTTCCAGCTGTCGCCCTCTCTTTTTCCGTGGTCCTCGCACCCGCCCTCGCCCCAAGTGCGGCCACCGCCCGGACCCGGGCGCCGATCACCTCGATGGCCTCGCTCGGCGACTCCATCACCCGTGGCTTCAACGCCTGCGGCTTCTACCTCGACTGCCCCTCCCGATCCTGGTCGACGGGTTCGTCCTCGTCGGTGAACAGCCTCTACCTGAGGCTGAAGGAGGACAACCCCGACATCGTCGCGCACAACGACGCCAAGACGGGGGCCAAGGTCGCCGAACTGCCCGGCCAGGCCGAGAAGGCGGTCTCCCAGCAGGCCGGATACGTCACGATCCTGATCGGGGCCAACGACGTCTGCACCGCCTCCGAGGAGGACATGACCTCGGTCGCCGACTACGAGGCCGCCTTCCGTACGGCGCTGCGGACCCTGAGCGGCGGCCTGCCCGAGGCGGAGATCCTCGTCGCCAGCATTCCCGACGTCCGGCGGCTGTGGGAGGTCGCCAAGGACAAGACGGCCGCCCGCGTGGCCTGGGCCACCCTGCACATCTGCCAGTCGCTGCTCGAACGGCCCCGCTCGAACGACCCGGAGGACGTGGCCAGGCGTGAGCGGGTGCACGCCAGGGTCGTCGACTTCAACCTGGTCGCGGAGAAGGTCTGCGCCGAGTACCCCACCTGCCGCCACGACGCCGGAGCGGTCTTCGACCGGCGTTTCGAGCTGTCCGACATCAACGCCTGGGACTACTTCCACCCCAACGCCGGCGGCCAGCGCCTGCTCGCCGAGCTGGTCCACGCGGCGGACGATCGGTGAGCCGGTGGGCCGGCCACACACCGTGACCGGCCCGGCGATCCGACCGTTCCGCGACGAGGCGAGGGCGTTCCCGGGGGAGTCATATTCCCCGGGGGCGCCCTCGCCGCTGTCAAAAGGCGTTCTTACTTGAAAGTGTCTTTAAAGTTGGCGCCGATTCGTCAATGCGGCACACCAGCGTCGAGAGAGAAAGTCCTGCAAAAAGGGGGCTTGTAACGCTCCAGCAACGCGTGGTTCACTGTCGCCGTCTCGGCAATTGTAAGTAAACTTTCCAGTAAGTGCGTCATAGTTGGGTGGTAAGCCATGGAACAGATCCAGCCGCTCTCCTACGGGCAGGAACGGCTCTGGTTCCTTCACCGCTTCGACCCCCGCGACCACTCCTACAACACCTGCCACGCCTACCGGCTACAGGGCGAACTCGACGTCCCCGCCCTCGAAGCCGCCTTCGCGGCGGTCGTGCGCAGGCACGAGACCCTGCGCACCCGCTTCGACGAGATCGACGGCAGGCCCGCCGCCGTGGTCCTGCCCGCCGAGACCGTGACGATCGACCGGTTCGAGGCCGGCTCGGAGGAGGAGGCCAGGCGGATCGTCGCCGAACGGGCCAACGCCCCCTTCGACCTGTCCGCGGCGCCGCCGGTGCGGGCCTCGCTCGTCCGCCTCGGCGCGCGGGACCACGTCCTGGCCGTGACGCTGCACCACATCATCGCCGACGGCGCCTCGGTCATCGTGCTGCGCGACGAACTGGCCCACCACTACGCGGGCCGCGACCCCCTGCCGCCGCTGGCCCTGCAGTACGGCGAGCACGTCCGTGAACAGCGCGCCAGACAGGACGAGGCCGACGTGACCGAGTGGGCCGCGCGCCTGTCGGGTGTCCCCGCGCTCGACCTCCCCACCGACAGGAAGCGCCCTCCGCAACGCAGCGGCGACGGCGCCGAACTGGTCTTCGGCCTGCCCCCGGAGCTGGTCGCGCGGGTCTCGGAGTTCGCCCGCGCCCGGCGGGCCACGCCGTTCATGGTGCTGCTGACCGCCTACCAGGTGCTCCTGTCACGGCACAGCGGCCAGACGGACTTCTGCGTCGGCACCCCCGTCGCGGGCCGCGACAGCACCGAGCTGGAACCGATGATCGGCTTCCTGTCCAGGATGCTCATGCTGCGGGCCGACCTGTCGGACGAGCCGTCCTTCGACGAGGCGCTCAGGCGCACCCGCAGGACCGTCATCCAGGCCATGGGCGCCTCCGACGTGCCGCTCGAACGGCTGCTCGGCGAACTCGGCCTCGAACGCGACGCCAGCAGGACCCCGCTGTTCCAGACGATCTTCGCCCTGCACACCCAGAGCGGCGAGGTGAGCGAGGGCCCGCTGCCCGGCCTGCGCGAGGAGTCCTTCCCGCCCGGCTGGGCCGCCGCCAGGACCGACCTGTCCCTCGACCTGTGGCCCCTGCCCGACGGAGGCCTGTCCGGCTCCCTCGTCTACAGCACCGACCTGTTCGACCGGGAGAGCGCGGAACGGCTCGCCGCCCGGCTGCCCGTCCTGCTCGCCGCCGCGCTCGACGCGCCGCACACGCCCGTCGGCACCCTGGACATCCTGCCCGACGGGGAACGCCGGTGGCTGCTGGACAGGGCGAACCCCGCGGAACGGCCGAGCGAGACGCTGGCCGACATGTTCCTCACCCAGGTGGCCGCCCGGCCCGACGCCGTCGCCGTCACCGCGGAGAACGGCCCCGGCCTCACCTACGCCGAACTCTGCGCGAGGGCGACCGCGCTGGCCGTACGGCTGCGCGAGGCAGGCGTCGGCAGGGGGTCGCTGGTCGCGGTCAGGGTGCGCAGGGGCCCCGGCACACTGGTCGCGCTGCTCGGCGTCACCCTGTCCGGCGCGGCCTACCTGCCCGTCGACCCCGCCTACCCGCAGGCGCGGGTGGACTACGTGACCGAGGACTCCGGCGCCGCGCTCGTCCTCACCGACGACGACCTTCTCGGCCTGCCCCCGGCGGACCCGGCCGTCGCCTTGCCCCGTCCCCACCTGGACGACACCGCCTACGTGCTCTACACCTCCGGCTCGACCGGCCGTCCGAAGGGCGTGGCCGTACCGCACTCCGCGCTGGCCAACACGCTGCTGGCCATCGGCTCCCTGGTCGGAGCCCGCCCCGAGCACGCCTGGCTCGCCCTCACCTCGATCGCCTTCGACATCTCCGCCATCGAGCTGTACCTCCCGCTGGTCACCGGGGGCAGGGTCGTCGTCGCCGAGGACGCCAGGGACGGCACCGCGGTCGCCGAACTGGCCCGCAGGGCCGGGGTCACCCACGTCCAGGCGACGCCGTCCGGCTGGCGCGTCCTGCTGACGGGCGACCTGCCAAAGGTCACGGGCGTGACCGCGGGGGAGCCGATCCCGCCGCAACTGGCCAGGGAACTGCGGTCCAGGACGAACCGCCTGATCAACGGCTACGGCCCGACCGAGACGGCGATCTACTCCACCACGTGGGACATCCCCGTGGAACCGTACGAGATCGTGATCGGGCGGCCGATCGCCGGGAACACCGTGCACATCCTCGACCCCGCGGGCGGCCTGGCGCCGCTCGGCGTGCCGGGCGAGCTGTTCATCGGCGGCCTCGGCGTCGCCGACGGTTACCTCGGCAGGCCCGCCCTCACCGCCGAACGCTTCGTGCCCGACCCGTACGGCGGGCCGGGGGAGCGCCTCTACCGCACCGGGGACGTGGGCCGCTGGCTGCCGGACGGGACGATCGAGTTCCTCGGCAGGACCGACAACCAGGTCAAACTACGCGGTCACCGGATCGAGCTCGGCGAGGTCGAGGCCGTCCTGGAGACCCACCCCGCCGTACGGCAGGCCGTGGCCACGGTGCACGAGGAGACCCTGGTCGCCGTCGTCGTCGCACCCGATCTGCCGGGCACCGGCGCCCTGCGCGAGCACATGGCCGCCCAGCTTCCCGGCTACCTGGTGCCGCAGTCGTTCGTCGTCCTGGAAGAACTGCCGCTGACCCCCAACGGCAAGGTCGACCGCAAGGCGCTGCCGGCGATCCTGACCGGGGCCATGCGGGAGCTGACCACCGCGGACACGACGCCGCCGCGCACCCCGAACGAGCGCCTGGTCGCCGAGGTGTTCGCCGAGGTGCTGGGGCGCGAGACGGTCGGCGCGCACGACGACTTCTTCGCCCTCGGCGGCCACTCCCTGCTGGCCACCATGGTCACCGCCCGGCTGCCGGTGCGCGTCCCGGTGCGGGAGGTGTTCACCAGGCCGACGGTCGCGGCGCTCGCCGAACTGCTGGACACCGAGGACACCGGCCTCGGCGACGTGCCCGTCCCGCGCCCCGCGGGGATGACACCGCCGCTGTCGCCCGGGCAGGAGCGGCTGTGGTTCCTCAACCGGTTCGACCCCGCGGGCAACGCCGCCTTCAACATCAACCTCGTCCTGCGGCTGACCGGTTCCCTCGACGTCGAGGCGCTCGGCAGGGCCTTCGACGGGGTCGTCGCCCGCCACGAGACCCTGCGCACCCGGTTCCCCGAGGTGGACGGCCAGCCGGTCGTGGTGATCGACCCGCCGAGGCCGGTGGAGATCGAACACCTCAAGGGGGACGCGACGACACTCGTCCCCGAGCGGGTGAACACCCCCTTCGACCTCACCGGGGAACCGGCCGTGCGGGTCACGCTCATCGAGCAGGGCCCCGACGACCACGTCCTGTGCGTGGTCGCCCACCACATCCTCGGTGACGGCTGGTCGCTGAACATCCTGCGCGACGAACTGGCCGTGCTGTACTCGGGAGGCTCGCTGCCCCCGGTGCCGCTGCAGTTCGGCGACCTGGTCGTGTGGCAGCGCGGGCGGGACTCCTCGAAGCTGTTCGACTACTGGAGCGCCCAGCTGGCCGACCCGACCCCGCTGGCCCTGCCGACCGACCGGCCGCACGCGGTCGGCGGCACCAGGCACGGCGCCGTCGTGGGCTTCAGGCTCGACCCGGCGGAGGCGGACGCGCTCGTCGCGATGGGCCGCCGCAGGGGCGCGACGCTGTTCATGACCCTGCTGGCCGCCTACCAGGTCCTGCTGTCCCGGCACAGCGGCCAGGACGACATCCTGGTCGGCACCTCGAACGCGGGCAGGGACACCGTCGAGCTGGAGTCGGTCATCGGCTACATCACCGACGTCCCGGTGCTGCGCGGCGACCTGTCGGGCGACCCGACGTTCACCGAGTTCCTCGCCGCGACCCGCGCGACCGTGCTCGACGCCTTCGCCAACCAGGGGCTGCCGTTCGAGGAACTCGTCGGCTCGCTCCAGATCGAACGCGACCTGACCCGCACCCCCGTCTTCCAGACGATGGCGGTCCTGCACACGGAGAACTCCGGGCGGGTGCCCAAGCCCTTCCCCGGGCTGTCGGCGGGCCAGTTCTCCGGGGGCCGCGCGCAGGCCAAGTTCGACCTGATGCTTGAGGCCTGGCACGACGCCGGGGACCTGTACGTCGAGCTTGAGTACGACACGACGCTGTTCGAACGGGCGACCGCCGAGGCGTACGCCACCCGCCTGGAGACCCTGCTGCGCGGGATCATCGCCGACCCCGACCGGCGCCTGTCCGAGCTGCCCATGCTCACCGAGGCCGACGAGGCCTTCCTCGCCACCGCCTCGCGCGGACCGGCGCTGACCGCCCCGGTGCCGGTGCCCGAACTGCTCGCGCGGGCCGTGCGGGAGCGCGGGGACGCCCCGGCCTTCGGCTGCGCCGGACGGGTCGTCACCTACCACGAGCTGGACGAACTCGCGGAGAAGGCCGCCGCGGGCTTCGAGAGGGGACGGATCGCCGTCGTCCCGGTCGACCGCACCCCGGAGGGCGTCGCGGCGCTGCTCGGGGCCTGGCGTGCGGGCGCCGCCTACCTGCCGCTCGACCCGGCGCTGCCCGAGGAGCGGCGCGCCTTCGTCGAGGAGGAGATCGAGGGCGTCGCGGCCGAGGGGGTCGCCTACGTGATCTACACCTCGGGCTCCTCGGGGACGCCGAAGGGCGTGCTCGTCGAACACGACGGCCTGGCCGCCCGGGTCGCCTGGATGACGGGGGAGTACGGCCTCGGCCCCGACGACCGGGTCGTGCAGTTCGCGACCCTGAGCTTCGACACCCACGCCGAGGAGATCTACCCGGCGCTGGCGGCGGGGGCGCGCCTCGAACTGCTGCCCGAGGGCGCGGTGACCCTGCCCGACCTGCTCGCCACGCCGGAGGGGAGCAGGGTGACCGTGCTCGACCTGCCCACGGCGTACTGGCACCACCTGGTCGGCCAGATCGACGAGATCGCCTGGCCGCCCGCGCTGCGGCTGGTCATCCTGGGCGGGGAGGAGCTGAAGGCCGACGCGGTCGCCAGGTGGCGCGAACGCTTCGGCGACCGGGTGCGCCTCGTCAACACCTACGGCCCGACCGAGGCGACGATCATCGCGACCGCCGCCGAGATCGCCGGGCCGGGCGCGCGCGTGGGGGAGGCGGGGGAGCGGCCCCCCATCGGGCGGCCCATCGGCGGCGTCCACGCCGCGATCCTCGGCGAGGACGGCTCGCTCGTGCCGCCCGGCGCCCCCGGCGAGTTGTGCCTTGGCGGCGCGGGCCTGGCCAGGGGCTACCTGCGGCGCCCCGGCCTGACCGCCGAGCGCTTCGTGCCCGACCCGTACGGCGCGCCGGGTGAGCGCCTCTACCGCACCGGCGACCGCGCCCGCTGGCGTCCCGACGGGAACCTGGAGTTCCTCGGCCGGATCGACGACCAGATCAAGGTGCGCGGTTTCCGGGTCGAGCCGGGCGAGGTCGAGGCGCGCCTGCTGGCCCACCCCGCCGTACGGCAGGCCGTGGTCACCGCGGTGGAGGACACCCTCGTCGGCTACGTCGTGGTGGCTGAGGACGGAGGCGCGGACCCGGTGGCCGAGCTGCCCGGCTTCCTCGCCGGGAGCCTGCCGTCCTACCTGGTCCCCTCGGTGTGGGTGACGCTCGGCGAGCTGCCCCTGACCCGCAACGGGAAGGTGGACAGGAAGGCGCTGCCCGCGCCGTCCATCGACCGGCGCGCCCCCTCGGTGCCGCCGAGGACCGACGCCGAGCAACTGGTCGCCGAGGTCTTCTGCGAGGTGCTCGGCGCCGCGGAGGTCGGCGCGCTCGACGACTTCTTCGCCATCGGCGGTCACTCGCTCCTGGCCACCCGCGTCATCGCGCGGATCAGGGCCATCACCGACATCGACATCCCGATCCGGGCGATGTTCGAGAACAGCACGGTCGCCGGTCTGGCCGGTCTCGTCGAGGAACTGCTCCTGGCGGAGATCGCCGGGCTCTCCGACGAGGAGGTCGCCCGCCTCGCCCAAGGGGCCTCCTGACCGGCCGGGACCCCATCCACGGAAAGGCCGCCGCCCGGTCCGGCGGCGGCTTTTCCGCACAACCACAGCAAGGAGCATCCCCCCGTGACCTACCAAGTCGTGGTCAACCACGAGGAGCAGTACTCGATCTGGCCCGCCGAACGCCCCCTCCCCGGAGGCTGGCGGCCGGACGGGACCTCGGGCAGTAGACAGGAGTGCCTGGAGCACATCGAACAGGTGTGGACCGACCTGCGGCCGAAGAGCGCCCGATGAGCGCGGGCGGGCAGGTCGCCGAGGCCCTGCCCGGCAGCCCCGCCGGGCTCGTGGTCCGTTTCCAGGGCGGGCGCACGGCCAGCGGGCCGCCGACCTCCGGTCAGGCCAACATGATCCGCTGCGTGCTCACCGACCCGCCGGAACACATGAACTACGGTTTCGTGCTCACCGTCCCGCCGGGGAAGACGCTCGACGACGTGGTCGCGGCCGTGGTCCTGCTCATCTCCCGGCACGAGTCGCTGCGCACCACGTTCCGCGACGGCCTCCAGCACGTCGCGGGCGAGGGCGAACTGGTCATCGGGGTGCACGATTCACAGGGCTCCGCCGACCTCGCCGACGAGGTGGCCGCCAGGCTGCAGGCCGTACGGTTCGACCCGGAGGGGGAGCTTCCCGTGCGGGCGGCGGTGACCCTCTCCGACGGGGTGCCCGAGCGCGTCATCCTGGTGCTCACGCACACCACGGTTGACGCCGTGGGGCTGAGCCTGCTGCGGGTGGAGCTGAACCGCCTGCTGTTCGGGGAGACCCCGGAGCCCGTCACCGCCCCCCAGCCGCTCGACGTGGCGTGGACGGAGCGGAGCCCGGCGAGCCTCAAGCGGGCGCAGGCCGCCATCGAGTACTGGCGGACCAACCTGGAGCGGATTCCCCGCTCGACCTTCACCGCCTCCGTGGACGACGGCGACAACGACTGGCTGATGCCCAGGTTGCAGGTGCGTTCGACGGTGGCCGCCCGGGCGCTGGGACGGATCGGGGCCCGCACCGGCGTCAGCCGCTCGGCCGCCGTGCTCGCCGCCTACACCCTGCTCGCCGGGCTGCGGTCGGGACAGCGTACGGCCGTCGCCCTGGCGATCTCGGGCAACCGGTTCCGTCCCGAACTGCGGGACTACGTCGGCCCGCTCGCCCAGGACGCCCTGGTCCCGATCGACCTCGACGAGCCCACGTTCGACGGTGTGCTGCGGCGTACCAGGGCGGCGGCGCTGGCCGCCTACCAGAACAGCCGGTTCGACTCCGACGCGCTCATCCAGGTCATGGAGGAGGTGCAGCGGTCGAGGGGGGTCTTCTTCGCCAGGGACATCGTCTTCAACGACATGAGCGTCCACGGCCAGGGGCGCCGGGCGGGCCGTACCGAGGAGTACGAGCAGGACGTGCGCTCCCACTGGCTGCCCAAGGCGACGATGCCGACCCGCGTCTCACTGTGGGTGCGCACCGTCGAGGGGGAGGTGGACTTCACCCTCTGGGCCGACCCGCGCTGCCTGCCGCGCGCGGACGCCGAGGCGTTCGGCGAGGGGATCGTACGGCTGCTCATCGAGGCGGCGGACCGGGACGTGCCGCTGTCCGAGGTGTCCGGGCTGACCGGGGTCGTTCCCCTGGAACGGGGGGAGGGGTGGACGACGATCGACGCGTGCTGGGTCCATCTGCCGGAGGTCGAGCGGCTCGTCCGCGACGCGGTCGGGGACCGTCCCTTCCACGTGACCGAGGACGGCGGGCGGCTGGTGTGCCACCTCGCCGGGCCCGTCTCGCCGGTCGAGGTCCACACCGCCTGCGTGGGGAGGCTGTCAGGACGGATGGCGGCGATGGCCCCCCACCACTACGTGGTCCACGACGGCGCGCCCGCCTCCCCGGACGGCTGGGCCGCCCTGCCGGTGCTCGAAGAGGGGACGGGCCGGTGAGGCGCCGCTCCTGTGGAGGCCCCTGGTCCTCCTGGTGCTGGCCGGACCGCGACACACGCCGAAAGTCGTCCTGACGTGCGGTGACATGTCGTGATGTGAACTTCCGGCCGGTGCGGTGGCCGCGCGCCGCACCGGCCGGAAACCCCCATCGGAAGGGAGCGGGTAAGGGCGTCGATTAAGAACTCGCACGATGTGCGAGTTCTATAGTACGGTGTGCGAGAAAGGTCTCGAACACCGTACGAGTCATGGAGTAGTCATGTCGTCCCCCCACCCAAGACGGTGGTTGATCCTCGGTGTCCTCTGCCTGAGCCTGCTCGTGCTGGTCGTCGACAACGGCATCCTCAACCTCGCCATCCCCTCCCTCATGCGGGAGCTCGGCGCGACCCCGGCGGACATCCAGTGGATCATCAACGCCTACATGCTGGCCTTCGCCGGTGTGCTGCTCACGGTCGGCGCCCTGTCCGACCGCTACGGCAGGCGGCGCTTCCTGGTCATCGGCCTGGCGCTGTTCGGCGGGGCCTCGCTGATCGCGACGTTCGCCCAGAACCCCGCCCAGCTCATCGCCTGCCGGGCGCTGATGGGGTTCGGCGGATCGTTCCTCATGCCGAGCACCCTGTCCATCATCATGAACGTCTTCGACCAGTCCGAGCAGCGCAAGGCCATCGCGGCCTGGAGTTCGGTGCTCATGGCCGGCGGGATCGCCGGGCCCTCGCTCGGCGGCTTCCTGCTCGACCACTACTGGTGGGGCTCGGTCTTCCTGGTCAACGTCCCGATCAGCGTGATCGCGATCGCCGCGGCGCTGCTGCTCATGCCGGAGTCCCGCGGGCAGGCCAGGCCCATCGACCTCCTCGGGGCGGTGCTGTCGACCGCGGGCATGGTCGCCCTGGTCTGGATGATCATCTCGGTGCCCGAGCGGGGCTGGACCTCGCCCGCCGTGCTGGCCTCCGGGCTGGCCGCGATCGTGCTGCTGACCGTCTTCTTCCTCTGGGAGCGGCGCAACCCGCACGCCATGCTGCCGCTCGGGCTCTGGCGTGAGCGCAACTTCAGCGGCGCCAGCTTCTCGATCGTGCTGCTGGCCTTCTCCGCGGGCGGCCTGCTGCTGATGCTCACCCAGTACCTGCAGTTCGTCCTGGGGTACGGGGTCCTCCAGGCGAGCCTGGCGCTCATCCCCTACATGATCGCGGCCATCGTCTTCAACGGCCTGGGCGCGACGCTGGGCAAGAAGCTGTCCAACCGCACCCTGGTGACGGCGGGCATGCTGGTGTTCGCGGCGGGCTTCGTGGTGCTCACCCGGCTGACGCCGGACAGCGGCTACGGCCTGTTCATCTGCGGCCTGATGGTGATGGGCGTCGGCGGCGGACTGGTCGGGCCCGCGGCCTACGCCTCACTGATGAGCGCGGTGCCGCCGGACCGGGCGGGCATCGGCTCGGCGCTCAACGACACCGTCCAGCAGACCGGTGGCGCGCTCAGCGTCGCCCTGCTCGGCAGCGTCCTGGCCGCGGCCTACTCCTCGGGCATGCCGGAGGGCGCGCCCGCTCCGGCCAAGGAGTCGATCGCCGTCGCGCTCTCCCTCGGCGACCCGTCGCTGGCGAGCGCCGCCAAGGCGGCCTTCGTCAACGCGATGTCCTCGGGCATGATCGTCGGCGCCGTCGGTTCGGTGGCCGCCGCGTTCATCGCCTGGGCCCTGTTGCGCCCGATCGCGACACCCGTCATGGAGGGGGCCGGGTCTCCGGCGGATTCCCGGGAACAGGTGGAGCAGGTCTGAGCCTCGCTCACCTTAGAAAAGGGCCGATAAATATACATTTATCGGCCCTTTTTTCTGTTCTTGAGTTTTCTTCGTATTTAAGGGGGTTGCGGCCCTTGTTGGGTCGCTGACCAGGTCAATCACGGCCTCCGCCGTCGCCGGGAAAGTGATTCGACGCGTGTTCTGCCGGGTTCTCCGTGGCCTCCTCCGGCCAGCCGTACACCCGGATTCCGATTTCCGTGGACAGTCGTCGCGTTTCGCGGTCTCATGTCTCCGCCAGTTCTGTATGAGGCATTTTCGGGATTCGGAGAAACGCATGAAGAATCGGCGAACAATGACGCGAGCCCTCCTCGCGGTCGTGATGATGGCCGGGCTGGGAACCGTCCAGGCGCAGCCCGCGGCGGCGGCGCCCGCCGACGGGATCCGCATCACCCACTTCCTCGGTGAGCGGGACCTGCCGCACAGGGCCCAGTTCCAGGGGACGGTCGTCGGTGGCCTGTCCGGCATCGACCGCGACCCGCTCACCGGAACGTGGTACTTCATCTCCGACGACCGGGCGCGCTACAACCCCGCCCGCTACTACACCGGAAAGATCGACATCAACCCGCTCACCCGGCGCTTCGAGGGCGTGAGCATCACCGGGGTCACCACCCTCCTGCGCCCCGACGGGACGCCCTACCCCGGCTACGGCCAGCCCGAGGCCGCCGACCCGGAGGCCATCCGCTTCGACCCGTGGAGCCGCAGGATCCTGTGGAGCAGCGAGGGGGACAGGCCGAGGGAGGGCACCACGGGCAACCCGGTCGTCCAGATGTCGCTGCGCTGGGTCGACCGGGGCGGCCACGACCGCGGCGGCCTGCCGATCCCCGGCAACCTCACGATGACGAACACCACCTCGGGCCCCCGCCACAACGCCGGGTTCGAGGGCCTGACCTTCACCCCCCACGGCATCGCGGCCATCGTCGAGGGACCCCGCTTCGAGGACGGCGACATCATGACGACCGAGCGCGGCGCGCTCTCCCGCATCACCGTGTGGGACAGGAACGGCAGGACCCGCGCGCAGTACGCCTACCCGATCGACCGGCTGCCCGCCGCCCCCGTCCCGGAGACCGGCAGGTACGACGGCGGCGTCTCGGAGATCCTGGCCGTCGACGACGACCGGCTGCTGTCCCTCGAACGGTTCTGGATCGAGGGCGTCGGCTACCGGGTCAAGCTGTACGAGATCGACCTGCGCGGCGCGACGAACGTGCTGGGCAGGGACAGTCTGACCGGCGGCGCGCCGTACCGGGCCGTCACCAAGCGCCTGGTCCACGACTTCAACGCCGGCGGGGCGACGGTGCAGAACCTGGAGAGCCTGGGCTGGGGGCCGCGCCTGGCCTCCGGCGAACGCGTCCTGGTCGTCGGCTCCGACGACAACTTCGACGAAAGTGAGATCACCCAGTTCCTGGCCTTCGCCGTCCGGGACCACTGAGCGGTCGCCGGAGTTAGCCTGGTTGCGGGTGACATATCCCATACCGGGTCGAGGAGGTCGCGGTGGCGCGGGAGGACGAGAACACATGGGTTCCCGAGGCGGTCCGCAGGTCGGGTGACCACACGGACCAGAGCCACGAACACGTCGTCAAGGAGGTCAGGGACATCACCAGGGGCGGCAAGAAGGTGGTGTTCGAGATCAACCCCGGCGGAGGGGTCGACACGGCCCTGCGGCGCCTGTTCCCGGTGACCTACGACATCGACCTCGACCACGCCGAGGTCAGGGAGACCGGCGAGGACAAGTGACGCGTCCCGGCGGCGGTCGCCCGCCGCCGGGACACTCCCTCAGGAGGTCATGAACTCCGCGGCCCGCTCCGCGATCATGATGGCCGGGGCGTTCGTGTTGCCCGTCGTCACCGCGGGCATGATCGAGGCGTCCGCGACCCGCAGCCCGGTGACGCCGTGGACCCGCAGCCTCGGATCGACCACCGCCGCCTCGTCCACCCCCATCTTGCAGGTGCCCGACTGGTGGTGGTAGGTGACCACGCTCTCCCTGATGTAGGCGTACAGCCCCTCGGTGGTGTCGGCCAGCGCCCCCGGGTAGAGCTCGTAGGCCCCCAGGTCCTCCCGCAGCGCGGGAGCCGCCGCGATCTCCTGGCACAGCCGTACGGCCGCCGCCAGCGCCTCGACGTCGGCGTGCTCGGCGAGCACGTTGGGGTCGATGAGCAGCGGGTCCGCCGGTGAGGGGCCGGAGAGCCGGATGTCGCCGTGACTGGCCGGGCGGACCAGACCGGCCATGAGCGAGACGCCGTCCGGCGGCCCCTCCATCCACCGCTCGTACAACGGCGCGTCGAAGTGCAGCGGCTGCAGGTCGGGCACCGCCAGATCGGGCCTGCTACGCCAGAACAGATGGCTCTGGGTGCGCGGCAGCCCGTGCGAGACGGGAAGCTGCCGCTCCATCCCGGCGATCACCGGGACCAGCCAGTGGTCCTGGAGGTTGCGCCCGACCCCGGGCAGGTCGGCCAGTACGGCGATGCCGTGCGCGCCCAGCTCCCCGGCGTCGCCGATGCCCGAACGCAGCAGGATCTCCGGCGAGCCGATGGCCCCGGCGCTCAGCACGACCTCGTGCCCGGCCAGACCCCGTTCGAGCACGCCGTCGCGCTCCCACTCGACGCCGACACAGCGCTCGCCCTCGAACAGCAGCCGGTGGACGTGCGCGCCGGAGACCAGGGTGAACCCGTCACGCCCGGCCAGCGGCCCGAGATAGGCGTCCGCGGTCGTCAGCCTGCGGTGGTCCTGGATGGTGAACTGCATGAAGGAGACGCCGTCCTGCGACGCCCCGTTGTAGTCCGGATTGAACGGCAGCCCGGCCTGCTGGGCGGCCTCGACGATCGCCAGGTGGGCGGCCGAGGGCTCGTAGCCGGTCAGGATGTGCAGCGGGCCACGCGGCCGGCTCTGCGCCGAGTCGACGGCCTCGATCCTGGCGAAGACCGGCCGCACGTCCTCCCACGCCCACCCCGGGTTGCCCCTGGCGGCCCAGTCGTCGTAGTCGGCCGGGTTGCCCCGCACCCAGATCATGGCGTTCAGGTTGTGCGACCCGCCGACGGCCCTGCCGCGCGGCAGGTGCAGCCGGCGGCCGTGGGCGTGACGCTGCGGGACCGTACGGTAACCCCAGTCGAGGGGGGAGTCCCACAGCTCATGCATCCGCGTCGGGTCGTCGACCGCGGGGAAGCGTCCCTGCGGCCCGGCCTCGACGAGCAGCACGCTCGCCCCCGCGTCGGCGAGCCTGCGCGCGAGCACGGACCCGGCGGAACCGGCGCCGACCACGATCACGTCGGCCTGGAGTCGGGTCATGCGATCACCAGGCCGCCGTTGGGGCTGAGCGTCTGACCGGTGAAGTAGCTCCCGCCCTCCCCGGCGAGGAAGGCCACCGTGTCGGCGATCTCCCTGGGCAGTCCGAACCGGCCGAGGGCGATGCGCTCCTCAAGGTCGGCGCGCATCCGCCCGCCGATGACCGACCCGAGCGGGGTCTCGATGTAGCCGGGCGCCACGCAGTTGACGCGGATGCCGTACGGCGCGACGTCGCGGGCCACGGCCCTGGTCAGGGCCTGGATGCCGCCCTTGGCCGCCGAGTAGTGCGGCAGGTGCTCGCAGCCGGTGAGGCCGCAGATCGAGGAGACGTTGACGACCACCCCGGAGCGCTGCCCGGTCATGACCCGCAGCGCGGCCCTGGTGCAGTAGAACGTGCCGTCGAGGTGTACGGCGAGCATGTCCCGCCAGGCCTCGTCGGAGATGCTCACGGTGGCGTCGACCGTGGTGGCCGCGGTGCCGTCGGTCCGCAGCTCGTCGAGACGGGTGTCGAGCCTGGCGAAGGCGTCCTCGGCCTCCTGCCCGCCGCGTACCCCGGCGTTGTTGACCAGAATGTCCAGGCGGCCGTGGGTGGCGGCCACCTCGGCGACCGCCGAGTCGACCGAGGCCGAGTCGGACACGTCGGCGACCAGCGCGTGGGACTTACGAAGCGTCCCCGCGGTCAGCTCCGCCGCCGACCTCACCCGGTCGAGCACGACCACGGTCGCCCCGTCCGCGTCGAGGCGCCTGCAGATCGCCTCACCGATGCCCGAGCCACCTCCGGTGACCAGGGCGACCCTGTCTTTCAAGGGGCCTTCCAAGGGGTTCACGAGTGTGCTCACCTCTATGTCCTTCTTGAGTCACGCCAGGCGCGATGACAGTCACGCTAACCACGGGTAAGCTCCGCGCACCTCGCCGGAGAGGGACAGGGTGAGCGAAAGACAAGGAGTGGTCACTCAGGGTCAAGTACGTTCACCTCCCTGTCCGGGAGCCTTAGCGGAAGTCCGGTACCACGACAAGAGACGGAGGGACGCCGTGAGTGTCGACGATGTCGGAACTAAGGGGACGCCCGCGCTGGACGCCCCGGATGTTCCGGGGGAGCGTCCTGGCGGTGGACTTGCCGCCCTGGCGCGCCGCGTTCCCGCGATGGAGTCCATGAGCGTGCTGGTCGCGACGATCGCGCTGGTCGTCGTCATCGGCATCCTGCACCCGGACTTCCTGTCGGCCGCGCAGCTGCTCGACACCCTGCAGGCGTCGGTCTACGTCGGCCTGCTCGCCGGAGGCATGGCCTTCCTGATCTCCATGCGGGAGATCGACCTCTCGGTCGGCTCGATGTTCGGCCTGTCACTCATCAGCATGGGCCTGCTGATCAACCAGGGGCTCTCCCCGTGGCTGGCGGGGCTGCTCGGCGTCGTGCTCGGCGGCGTCCTCGGCCTGGTGAACGCGCTCGTCGTGCAGTACATCGGCATCCCGACCATCGTGGCGACGCTGGCGACCCTGTCGGTCTACCGAGGACTGTCCCTGGCCCTGAGCGAGGGCCAGCAGGTGACCGGCATGCCGGTCGAGGACTCCTTCTTCACGATCCTGGGCGGCAAGATCTTCGGCGTCTACACGAGCGTGTGGGTGCTGATCATCTTCGCGATCGTGCTCACGGTCGTGCTGCGCTTCACCTCCTTCGGCTACCGGGTGCGCTCCATCGGCTCCAACCCCGACGCCGCCACCTTCTCCGGCATCTCGGCCAACCGGGTCAGGATGCAGGTCCTGGTGCTGGTCGGCCTGCTCGCGGGTGTGGCCGCAGCCCTCGGCCTGGCCTTCTTCACCTCCGGTGACCCCAACATCGGCACCGGGTTCGAGCTGCAGGCGATCGCGGCGGCCGTCATCGGCGGAACCCCGCTGCGCGGCGGCACGGCGACGGTGGTCGGCGCGATCTTCGGCGCGATCCTGCTGGCCGTGGTCGGCAGCGGCCTGCAGTACTTCAACATCCCGGTCAACTGGAGCTCCTTCGCCACCGGCGCGGTGATCCTGCTGGCCGTCTCGCTGGACAGCCTGCTGCGCAGGCGCCGCAGGCGCAAGGACGAGGCGCTCGGCCTGTAGGGCCTTCCGGCCTGCGGGGACCCGCGGGGAACGGCCTGTGGGGACTGTTCCATCCACCTCTAACAAAACCCGGTGAGCCGAACTCGGCTATCCGGAGAAACCTGATTTATCCCATAAAAATAGAAATTAAGAGGAGCCAACCCATGACCGCTGGACCGAGGCGCCGCCGCCGTACGTTCACCGCCCTGTCGATTCTCACCGCCTCGGCCATCGCGCTCACGGCCTGTTCCTCTGGCCCGTCCGGCTCGTCCGGTTCGCAGGAGACGGCGGGCGCGAGCGGGGGAGGGGACGCCAAGAAGCCCCTGAAGATGGGCTTCATCTACGCCACGTCCACCCAGAACCCGTTCCAGGAGATGGCGTTCGGCGCCAAGGCAGCCGCCGACCAGGACGGCAACGTCACCCTCAACCAGGCCGCCCCCGTCGGGGTCAACGGCCCCGCTCAGGTCCAGCTCTTCCAGTCCGCGATCAGGAACTCCCCCGACGGCATCGGCCTGGAGACCCTCACCCCCGACCTGTTCGTCCGGCCGATCAACCAGGCGACCGACCAGAACATCCCGATGGCGGCCGTGGACACCGCGCCCCCGCCCGGGACCAAGGTCGGCCTCTTCGTCGGCAACAGCAACACCGAGCTGGGCGTCGCGCTCGGTGAGGAGTTCATCAAGCACGTGCCCGAGGACGCCACCGGCGACGTCGTGATCGGCAACGACATCCCCGGCCTCCAGCTGCTCAACCAGCGCATCGAGGGGCTCGTCTCGGTCATCAAGGCCAAGCGTCCCAAGTTGACGATCAAGGGCCCGTTCGACGCCAAGTCCGAGCCGACCGACAACTTCAACGCCTGGCAGGGCATCGTCAAGGCCAACCCGAAGGCCATCGCCTTCCTCGGCGTCGGCGGCCAGGACGGCGTCTCGCTGCCGCTGATCAAGCAGCAGACCGGCCGCGACTTCCTCGCGGGCTCGGCGGACATCCCGCCGGAGGCGCTGCAGGCCGTCAAGAAGGGCCAGCTGTTCGCGCTCTCCTCGCCCGAGCACTGGCTCAAGGGCTACATCGCGATGCGCCTGCTCATCGACAGCAAGCGGACCGGCAAGCCGGTGCCGACCGGCTGGTGGAACCCCGGCACGCTGGTCGTGAACAAGGACAACGTGGACGAGATCATCAAGCGGCAGGCCGACGAGACCAGCCGGGCCGCCTACTTCAAGGCGGTCGTGGACAAGCAGCTCGCCGACCCGAACACCTACCTCAAGCCCATCGGACAGGCCAACTGATTCCGCGGGGCGGTCGGCCACCCCGCTCTTTCGGCCCGGCCGCCCCGCCGTACCCCCTCTCCCCGACAGTCAGCCCGCAGCATCCGCAGTAGGAGGAGCGCACACCATGGCGATCCTGGAGGCCAGGAACATCGGCAAGACGTACGGGGGCGTCGTCGCCCTCAAGGACGCGGGCATTCACATCGAGGCGGGCTCCGTCCACGCCCTCCTCGGTGAGAACGGCGCGGGCAAGTCGACGCTGATCAAGATCATGTCCGGTGCGGTGACCCCCGACCGGGGCGGTATCACCCTCAACGGCAAGCAGGTGCGCTTCCGCAACACCGGTGACGCCGCGCGGCACGGCGTCGCCGTCGTGTCCCAGGAGCTCAACCTCTTCCCCGACCTGGACATCCTGGCCAACCTCTACCCGGTGACCGGCCCGCGCAGAGGACCCTTCCTCGACCGCAGGGCCATGGCGGAGGCCGCCGCCCCGGTGCTCGACCAGCTCGGCCTGAACGTCCCGGTCAGGACCAGGCTCGGCGACCTCT
This sequence comes from Streptosporangium sp. NPDC049376, assembly GCF_044466505.1. NCBI lineage: Bacteria > Bacillati > Actinomycetota > Actinomycetes > Streptosporangiales > Streptosporangiaceae > Streptosporangium > Streptosporangium sp. NPDC049376. The sequence continues at coordinate 382,349 of NZ_JBITMT010000005.1, forward strand.
CCCTGGCGCAGCGCCAGCTCGTCGAGATCGCCAGGGCGCTGCTGACCAAGCCGCGCGTCCTGATCCTGGACGAGCCGACCTCCGCGCTCGAACAGGCCAGCGCCGACCGGCTGCTGAACGTCGTACGGGTCCTGCGCGAACACCAGGTCGGCGTCGTCTTCGTCTCGCACATCCTCGAAGAGGTCATGGCGCTCAGCGACGTCATCACCGTCCTGCGCAACGGCCAGGTCGTCATGGAGGCCCAGGACAGGAAGTCGCTGTCCATGGCCGAGGTGGTCACGGCCATGCTGGGGGACAAGACCGTCCAGGTCCAGGAGAAGGCGGCGCTCACGGCCTCCCCCGAGACGGCCGGCGGCGAGCTGAGGATCGTGAACGCCGGATCGCGGGGCGCGCTGTCCGAGGTGTCGCTGACCGTACGGCCCGGGGAGATCCTCGGCCTGGCGGGCCTGGCCGGCTCCGGACACCAGGCGACGCTCGAACTGGTCGCGGGCCTGCGCAGAGCCGACAGCGGCGAGGTGCGGCTCCCCTCAGGACGCCGCGCCCCCAACGGGCTGCGCCGCAGCATCGCGGCGGGCGTCGCCGTCGTCTCCGGCGACCGCCGCAGGTTCGGCCTCATGCTGGACAAGCCCATCTGGGAGAACATCGCCCAGGTGCGGGCCGTGGCCCTCAACCGCGACGGACTCTTCCTGCGCCGTACGGCCCTGCGCACCCGGGCCCGTGACCACGGCGAACGGATGAGCCTGCGCTGTTCGAGCGTCGACCAGCGCACCGGCCTGCTCTCCGGTGGCAACCAGCAGAAGGTCGTGCTCGCCAAGTGGCTCGACGCCGACCCCTCCGTGCTGCTGCTCGACGACCCGACCCGGGGCGTCGACGTGGGAGCCAAGGCCGAGATGCACACGCTGATCCGTTCGGCCACCCAGACGGGGACCGTCACGATGCTCTGCTCGACCGACGTGGAGGAGCTGGCCTCCCTGTGTGACCGGGTGGCGGTCTTCTACCGGGGCAGGGTGGCGGCCATCCTCGAAGGCGAATCCCTGACCCAGCACAACATCCTGGAAACCATGAACACCGGCGGATCCTGATCCCTTCTGAGGGACGTTTGATCCTGGCCGAGGAAGCGATGGTCTTGAGCCAGGTGCGTCGATGGGACGGCGGCGATAGCTTTCTGCGGAGGCGTCGGGTCTTTGTCTGCCGCCGTCCCGCCGACCGCCTCTCTGTGGCTCCTGTTGACCACTTCTGCCTTGATGGAGATGCCGCAGGGCGATGGCCGCCCAGGCTCGATGTGAATTAGTGCTTCGAACTGAATTTCTCGTCTGGAGGCTCCAGAAAAGTCCTCATGCCAGGACGATGGTCCGGTCGCCGGGCCACCACAGGACAGAGGATTTTCTCGGACGAGTGTCGGCTGGGTGGGTGGGCGTTTTCAAACGCCCACCCACCCAGGTTCTTCTATTTGGTGGACGAGGTCATGGATTCACTTCGATATGAATACGCGGATGCCCGCGCGTATCTCCCTGACGACGGGTGCGTCAGCTGGATCAGCGGCCACACTCTGGACGAAGTGGTGCGGGTCCTCGGCGGTGATCCTTCGTCGATCTCACCGGCGTCGTTTCCAGAGGCTGAGGCGGAGGCCTGGGACTTGATCGACGAAGACGACGGGGAGAACGACTGGGTGGTGATGCTGGCGGCTCAGCACCAGGACTGGATCGTCCTGCTGGAGATCTTTCACGGTCACGTGCCGTCGCGCCTGCGGGATGTTTCGGTCGAGGGCGTCGCACTCACGGTGCGATGGATGCTGCACCGGCCGGTGGCGGTCTCGTACGCCGAAGCAGGGCGTGTGATCGCCGATTTCGACACCGGAAATCTGGACTCGATGACTCCGCAGACGGGTCTTCAATGGCTGAGCAACCTCCCCATAGAGGTGACGGACTGGAAGGACGACGGGTTGGTGACCGCATTGACGCTTGGTGAGCGGTTGAGTGGCGTCCGCATCGATAGGGACTGGCTGGGACGGCGGCATCTCATGGTGGTGTGCGGGAACACGCCTCCTCCCGCCAGGGCACAACCGTTCGAGGTTCCGTTCAAGGCGGATGATTCCCTGCGCCCTTATCTGGACACAATTCCCGGCCTGACGGCCATCGCGAGGAATCCCTCGTTCGGGCACCATCATGACCTCGTCAAGATGGTGATCGATATCGCTCTTCGTTATTCGCCCGCGACAACGGCTCTGGAGACGGAGGCGCTCCGTCTGGTTGAGAGCGGGATCAGGAACGAACACTCCAGGCGCCTGCGGGACGATCTGCTGGTGGCGGCTGACCAGGTAGGCGACGCGTTGCGTCATGCGGAACGGTCGTTGTTCGCGAATCGTGTCCGAAACGGGGAGCCGTACCGCAAACCCATCTCGCCCGGCGACTCCGACGGGGACATCTACCTCACACACGTCGATCATCCGGCCCACGTGGAGCAGACGCGGCATCTCACCCTGCTGAGAATTCTGCGGCTGGCCCTCGACGAAGACCGCGACTCTGCGCAACGGGCCGCTGAAGAGTTGCCCGCTTTACGGCTTGAACCGGAGGACATGATGAAAGCGTCCCTGCTGCGGGACCTCGCATATTACATAGCTCACGGAAAGAACGTCTGACCTGCCGACCGATGTCCGCTCCTCCTTGGACATCCCGTCTCGCCATGGCGGTTACTGTCCTACCTGTCCGGCCTCATTCGCCGCCACCGCCAGGCGATCAATTCGCCCTGACGTCTTTTCAGCCCCAGCCGCCGAGCTCTGCTCGTTCTCGTGCGTCTGCGCAAAGGAGAGACGCTCGCCGAGGTCGCGGACGTTTTCGAGGTCGGCGTGGCCACCGTCTGGCGCTATACCCGTGAGGCGATCACCCTGTCCGCCCATCGATCGCCGCTCCTGAATCAGGCTCTGCAGGCCGCCAAGCGCGCCCGGTATGCCTTCGTCATCGTGGACGGCACTCTCGTCCTCGTCGATCGAGCGGCCACCGGCCGGTCCTGCTGCTGTGGTGAACACCGCCGGTGTGGGATGAACAGACGGGACGTGGGTGACCCAGGTGGACGGGATTCTGGCCGAGGAGGCGGCCGGGCCGGTGACCGGGGCACCCGGTTCGTCGTCCACGCTCCCGAGCCTGGTCGTGCGGATGCTGGAGGCCGCCGAGATCGGCGAGGGCGACACGGTGCTGGAGATCGGCACCGGGACCGGCTACTCGACCGCGTTGATGTGCCGACGTCTCGGCGACGACGCGGTGACCTCGATCGAGTACGACCCCGCTGTGGCCGAACGCGCCAGGAAGGCCATCGTCCGGGCGGGACACGCGCCCACTCTCGTCGTGGGGGACGGCCTGCACGGTCACGCCAACGGCACCGGGTACGACCGGCTGATCTGCACCTGCTCGGTCCGGACCATCCCCACCGCCTGGTTGGAGCAGACGAGTCCCGGAGGAACCATCACCGCCCCCATGTGGGGCTGGCTGGACGGCGTCGCCTCCGTCCACCTCATTCTCGACGGCGAGGGTACGGCCAGCGGACGTTTCCTGAAGCAGGGCTGGTACTTCATGCGTGCCCGCACCCACCTGCCGCCGCCCCGCCCGCCCGTGGCGACCGGCATCGGGCAGGCCCGGGAGAGCAGGATCGACCCGGCGATCCTGGACGACGAGGCCGCCCTGTTCGTCGCCCAACTGGCTGTACCGGCCGCTCAACGCTCGTCAGCGGGGGAGACAACGATCCTGTTGGACGTCTCCACCGGTTCCCGCGCCGACACCAGACCCGCCCCGGGTGGCGGGTGGATCGTCCACCAGCACGGTCCGGTTCGGCTGTGGGACGCGGTGGAGGAGGCCATCCTGTCGTGGCGGGAAGCCGGATCACCACACCAGTCCGCCTTCGGCCTCACCGCCACCCGCGAACGCCAGTACGTATGGCTCGGCGACCCCACCGGCCCAACCTGGGATCTACCCGCATGATTGACATGCGGGCTTTGGGGGTCCTTCCCGAACTGGGGATTCTTGCAGGTCTACGGCTCGGAGGGCTCACCGGTGATCCGCAAGAGCGCGCCCCGCCGATCACTGACCGGCGGGGCGTCGTCATGCTGGGAGGGGATCGGACTGAGCGATCATCTGTTGTTCGGCGGCATCGGATGATGGGCGAACAACTCCCGCACCTCGGGAAGGTCGCGATACGGCTGAAGATGCTCCAGGATGACGCGGGAACGCCGGGCGAGCCGGTCGCTGACCACCTCTCCCGACAGATTCAGCATGCGCCATGCCACACGAACGGCTTCCTCTGGTTCGCCATCGTCTGCCAGGGCGACCGCGAGCCACGACAGATAGAGGGCAAGTTCCCGGGTGTGTGAGGCGTCGTAGCGGCCGAGCACGTCAACCAGCAGGGGCACCGCCCTGAGCGGTCGGCCCAATTCGGTGTATACCCGGGCCTCCATGATCTGGAGTTCTCCGGTGTTCACCCAGTAGACGTAAGGAGGGTCAGCATCCCGAGAGCCGACGGCGAACGCCGTGGCGGCTTGCCCGAGTGCCTTCATCGCGGCTTGAGCCTCTCCCACACGAGTGTGGGCCCAGGCCAACCGATCCCAGGCGAGCGCGCGTACCCCAGGTGAAGGGTGTCGTTCGGCGGTCTTCAACGTCGCGTGGGCGAGTTGGACGCCCTCGCCGGGATCACCGGTGTTGGTTATCTGGTAGGCCAGCGACCCCAGGAGGTAGGACTCCAGGGCGGCGTCTCCGGCTTCCCGCGTCGCGTTGATACCGAGCCGGTAGGCCTGAGCTGCCTGTTCGTGGCGCCCGGCGTCGCTGGCGACCCATCCGGCGATCTGGGCGAACTCTCCGACGCTGACGAGTAGTGACCGGCCCACTTCTTCGGTGTGAACCGTCTCCCGGTAGAGCCGTACGGCGGTGTCCAGTTCACGGAACGCTGGTTCGATGAGGTCGCCTCCGGCGAGGACGTCGTCAGCCAGTCTCAGGCCGTGGACGCGCGCTGAAAGGTCGGTGACGGCGCCCATGCCGATCCGGCGCCCCGTCCCGGTGGTGAGCAACGCCTTGGGATCTCCCTCTGGTAGAACCCGCGCCAGGATCTCTTCGGGCGTCCTACGGGGCCTTTTGTATGGATCGCTGAACAAGCGGTCTTCGGCAATCCCGAAAGCGTGTGCATACAGGACACGATAGGGATCTTTGGGTTCATGTTTTCCCGCTTCCCAATTTCCGATATTTCGGACAATGCTCTCCCGCAAGGGAAGGGAGCGTCGAGTTTCCTCGTTGGCGACCTCCATCAGCCGTTTGGCCATGTCCCGCTGTGACCACTGACGACTGCGCCGCTCATCGCGTAGTCGCGCAGCCCAGGGGGGAATTTCGTCAGCCACGGGTGCACCTCTTCCGGGAAGGGGAAAGGCTCTTTCCTCTAGTTTCCTCCGTCCCCGACTAGGCGCACATGCTTTCGCTGCGATCTCATGAAGTCGTCTGAAAGCGGAACCCCACAGACTGGCAGGCCGTGTGGGGTTCCTGATCGCAACGGAGGTGCGATCGTGAACGATGGTAAGGCCGCTGCGCCTTCACCGACCATCCCGGGCTGGCGGTTGATTCTCAGTGATCAGAGCCGTTTCTGGGCTTTTCGCCGGAAACCTTTCTCCAATGCGGCACGAAGGGCCGGGGCCGAACCGGATGTGGACGCCGACACCTTCGACGAGATCCGGGCCGTCGTCGAACACCAGGAGGAGATCGCCCGGGGAGCCGCGTCGTGATCGGACGACCCCGGCACAGCGGGCGGCACCGGGACGGGCAACCGCTCACGCAGGTGTACCGGCGGCTGTGGGACGGCCCCGCCCGTTCCGAGGCGGAAAATATGGACCGTTCCATCCAGGGATGGAGCGTGTTCTACAGCCTGGGCCGGCGCCGCTTCTACGCCATCGCGGCCTGGCCGACCCCCGAACCACTCATCGTCTCCGACCCCGACGCAGAAGGGCTTCGGCAACAGATCCACCAGGTGGAGACCACCCTCATCCGGCGGACCCTCCCACCCATCCCCGAGCAGACACGACCCCCTGAACAGGCAGGATCTCCTGAGCAGGTACGGCCTCCCGGGCAGGCAGGGCCTTCTGGGGGTCCCAGTAGCAATGAAGAAATTTCCAACGAAGTTGCCTCTGAACTGCGGGGATGCCGAGCTCTATGACTGAGGTCTCGAGCGGAGGTCATCCGTATGGTGCTGCGCAACGCGGGCAGACGTGAGTTCGTAGACCGGCATGGTGGATTCGTCGTCGAGGGCGGGGACGGCGGGGCGCCCTTCGCCGTTACCTGCACCGATGATGCCGAGGTCTCCGCGCGGGAACTGGCGCGATATGAGCAGGCGCTGTGCGCGGCCGGTTATCGGGTCGAGTTCGATCCCGGCGACGATCAGGCGCTACGGGTGTGGCCGGTCGCGTAACCGGGTGAGACCCTCCGGCGGAGGATGGAGTTCAGCGGGGTCGGCGGCGCTGGACGGGGTCGGCTTCGGCGGTGATGCGGGCGGAGGTCTCCTCGCCCAGGCGGACATAGTGGCCGAGGCTGGCCAGGTGCTGGTGGCGGCTCTTGGCCTGCAGTTCGGGTGCGGTGCGTCCGGCCTGGGCCAGATGCTGCAGGGCGCTGTGGCGCAGCTGGTGCAGCGTCCAGCCGTGACGGTGCGGGTCGAGGGCGGCCGAGGCCGTTTTGAACAGGTATTCGGCGCGGGGGTAGGACAGCCGTCCGCGCCCGGTGGCGGGGTCGATGTCGGCGGCCGCGGGAGCGCGCCGCCCGGAGGCAGGGGCGCGGCGGTCGGCCAGGAACACCGGGCCCGTGGCGCGGCCGCGAAGCAGGCGGGGCAGCAGGCGTGCGCTGCCGGTGGCCCAGTGCACGTACTCGATCGCGCCACCCTTGGAGACGACGCGGGCGCGGCGGAACTCCAGGTCGAGGTCTTCGACGTTGAGGGTGAGGATTTCCTCGGCGCGGGCGGCCGTGTCGTACAGCAGCCGCCACAGCAGGCGTTCGCGTAGAGCGTGGGCGGGGTCGGTGAAGAGTGTCTCCAGCCGGGTGAGGGGGATGGCACGGTCGCCGTGGCGGGCGGGTTTGCGGCGTTGTAGCCGGCGGGCCGGGTTGGTGGCCAGCAGGTCCTGGCGCTGGGCCCAGGTGGTGAAGGAACACAGGGCCGACAGGTGGCGGTTCCAGGTGGCGGCAGCCGCGCTTTTCCAGCGGTCCATCACTGCGGCGTAGTGCTCGGGGGTCAAGGCGGCGACCGGGTGGTCGGGGCCGGTCACGGCGGTCAGGCGGGTGAGGGTCTCGGCGTAGCCGGCGCGGGTGGTGGCCGTGGTGATGGAGTCGACAAAGCGCTCGGCGGCGAGCGCGGTCGTCGTGCCGGGGACGGGGCCGGGCTGGCCGGGGAAGAGCACGACGGGCACGGAGGTCCTCCGAGCGGATTGATGTGACACATAATGTGGCCGAGTCGCCCTCGCCACGGCGAAGGCCGAGCTGGGCGGACACGCTCCGATGGCCGCCAGTGTGACAGATAATCCAAGTTCTGTGTCACACCATCGCTGGGCGGTTACCGTGACCGGCATGGGATTCTCCACTCCGGCGGGCAAGGACCTCGCCACGAACGTGTGGTGCGTGCTGGACTCGGTCGGCCTGGACGGCCTCGACGAAGAGAATGAGCCGGAAAGCGGCCGGGATCGCTCCGGCTACCGGTTGATCGGGCACGGGGACAAGGTGGAGGTTCGCTACGAGGCGGCTGATGAACTGTTCGTGCCGTCCTATGACGACGGCGTCGACCAGCCTGGCCACCGCGGGCACCAGTTGCTGCTGTTTCGCCGCCGTGTCGAGACGATCATGCTCGGGGCCATCACCGAGGTTCTGATGGCGGCCGGCTTCGGCTTCACCTTCCGCCCCGCCTGCGATCAGTCTGCGGCGATGCTGCTGGTCAGCTCCCATGCGAGCCAGGAAATCTGCTGAGCGCGACTCCTGCGGCCGGGCCTGTGCGCCGCAGGGCCCGGCCGCGCGGACGGCTCTGGCGCGGACCATGGCCCGCAAGAACAATTCGACGACCGGGCGCGACACGAGTGGTGGTGGCGGGTTACCGTCGGGCCCGTGGACACTTCACAGACCGCTGGTCTTGCTGACGAGCCCCACAGCGACCGGGCCACCGCCGAACGGCTGTATCGGCTTGCGCTGCAGGCCTTCGCTGGCAGCGACATGGAGCTGAGCGCGATGCGGCCCGCCGAACGCGCTCAGGTGCTCCTTCTCCAGGCGATCTACCACGAGCTGCGCCATGGCCGCGGTCAGGCGGGGGCGCAGAGCGCGGCGCTGGCGGAGCATTCCAGGGTGTTGAACACGCACTCCGAGGCGCTCACCGATCACGCCGATGAGATGGACCGGCTGCGCTCGGCGATGCTGGGCCACTCCGACGCCCTCGGCCGTTCACGCCGGTAGCGTCGGGTGGCGGCCTAGGGCGTCAGGCCCAGCTCGCGCAGCTGGGCGGGTCGCAACGGGCGCCATCCGCTGGTGTCGAGCTTGGCCAGCTCCGCTTCCACGTCGACGTTGATGACGCCGAAGAAGTTGATGTTGTCGCTGTGGCCGGGCGAGATGTGCGACAGGATCTCGTCCGGCACGTCCCGGCCCTGGGAGCGCAGCTCCAGCACCGCTCTGGAATAATATTCTGTCGTCCGGGCGACGACCGAGTTGGTCAGCAGGGTCAGGCACCACACCTGCTCGGTCTGCTGCTCCAGGTGCGGCCGGGTGATGGTGCCCTGCTGGGCGTAGTGCAGGTCCCGGCGCAGCGCGTGCAGACTCTCGCCCTTGTTCAACTGCCGTGAGATCTTCCGCCTGAAGGCCGGGTCCGACAGGTATTTCGCGAGGTGGACGGTCCTTCGGAGCATGCCCCACTCCTTCAGCGCAGCGGCCAGGGTGTTCTGCCGGGAGGCGGCCGACCACTTGCCGACGATGAGGGAAGCGGTGGCCTGGCCGTATTTCAGCGACCCGGCCATCCGCAGCAGGTCCGGCCAGCAGCCGGCCACCAGGTCCTCATTCCAGCGGGCGCCCAGCAGCGGCCCGGCGTGCGGGTAGCGCTTGGCGATCTCGGTCGGAGTGTCATCCCGGATCAGGGTCACCCGGGTCAGGTCCCGCATCCGCGGAGTGAGCGCCTTGCCGACCAGATCAAACAACGCGAAGTTGATCAACGTGGCGCCGTGTGTGTCGGTCGCGTGCTCGGTGATCGGAAGATCGGTGGCGTTGCCCAGGAAGTCGTCCAGGACGAAGTGCGCCTCCCGCGCCGTCGGCACGATGATCTTCGTGCCGTACGTCGACCACTGATCCGAGACGTGGGTGTAGGTCGACAGCACCTGACCGCCGTGGATGACCATGGTGCGGCCGGTCACGGTCTTGCCCCGTACGGGGAAGCGCTGGCCGTCGGAGGAGCTCATGGTGCCGCCGCCGAACACCTTCGCCAGCTCCAGGCCGTAGTGATGGTTGACGATGACCGTGTTGGCCTCGCGCAGCGTCTCCTCCCGCACGTACCACTCCATCGTCCAGGCCAGCACGTCGTAGGACACCCCGCACGCCTCCGACATCCGGGCCAGGCCCAGGTTCGTGGACATCGCGATGAGCACCGCCAGGATGTTGCGCTTGGTCTCGGTCGAGGTGCTCAGCTTGCGCCCACCGGCGTGGGTGAAGCAGTCCAGGAAATGCGTGCGCGCGTCCAGCTCGATCAGCAGCGAGGCGATCGGCGCGAACGGCAGCATCCCGGCCAGCTCATCCTTCAGCGCCCTGGCCTCGGCGGAGACGTCCTCGGCCGACAGCGGCGGCACCACCAGGTGCGCCTCCTCATCCAGCCGGACCATGCCGGTGTCGCCGACCGCGGTACCGGCCAGGGTCTGCTCCAGCTCCTGCAGCGCGGCGTGCAACTCCTCCTTGCCCTGCTCCAGCGCCTGCGCCGCGTTCGGCGGCTTGCCCACCAGGCGGCAGTACTCCCCGCGCCGCGGCGCCCACTGCTCGGGCGTGTACAGGTAGGTCACCGGATCGGCGTAGCGGCGCGAGCCCGGTACGAACACATCCCCCGAACGCAACCCGTCACGCAGGCACAAGATCACGCACAGTTCCCAGTAGTGACGGTAGGCGGTGTCCTGCTCTGATTTGCGGGCCTTGGCCAGGTAGTCGGCGTACCTGACAGGCACGAAACCGACCGGCGCCCCCGCAGGCACCTTCCGGCTGCCGACCCGGTTCATCTCCTTCAACACGGCCACCGCCTCCATCAACTCACCCGTGCCCGGCCCGCCTTGAAAATCGATCGCGGCCAGCACGTTCGGGGTGAACTGACGCAGATAGGTGTAGGAGGACTCCAGCTCCGACAACCGGCCGTGATCCCGGGGCAGCGGCTTCCACGCATCAGAGGTGATCTCCCGCAACCGCTGCATGCCGATCCGCTCGCGCAGCATCCCGCCCACCTCCTCATCAGGAACCAACGGGTCGGCCAGCACGGGCAGGATCTCCTCCATCAGCAGCTGCCGGGCCTCGCCCCTCTTGGCCCGCTCGACGAGCGCCTCATCGGTCTTGGACTTGGCCCGCGACTCCCGCGCGCTGACGGCCTGGTCGAACAGGGACACCACCTCATCGAGCTGGTCGACCGCGGCCTGGGCCACGAACGCCAGCAGGATGGGGAACTTGCGTTCTTTGCGCCGCTCCAAACCCTGGCTGGACGAGCGGCGCGCGATCTGTGCCAGGAACCGGCGCCGTTCGTTCGGCAGCACCGACACGTCCATCTGGTGGGCGTCGATCGCGCGCAGCCAGGCCAGCTTGTCGATCGCGGTCTTCACCGACGTGGCCGCGGCGTCCCGGGCCGGGCTGACCAGCCACTCCAGCCGGGTCATCCCCAGCCTCGCATCCATCACCAGCATCCGCTCCAGATCGGCGCGGACCTCCGCCGTCAGCAGGTGCCCCACCAGCTGAGAGGTCAGATCGGAGGCCGCCTTGCGGGCCGTGCCGACCATCTTGGCCAGAACGAGCACCCCGGGCCGGATCACCTTGGCCGCCATCAGATACTCGCGCGCCAGGTTGAACAGCAGCGTCGGCGAGTCGTGCTCCATCGCCCGGTCCAGCAGGAACTGCTCCAGCTCCTTCATCGCCTGGCTGGCCGCCGGGGCGGCCTGCCACTCCAGATACCTGGCGATCAGGCCCAGGTGATCCGAGCGGGTCTGATCGCGCTTGCCGTACAACCGCAGCGCCGCCGGCGACACACCCAGCCGCTGCGCGACCCGGGCCACTGCCGTCGGCGGGGCCAAAGACACATCGTCGGGCACGAACCCGAGCCAGGGCAGTGTACAGAGCTGAACCAGCATGCCCAACTGGTCCACCGACCGCCGTCCACGACCGGGATCGACGAACGCCACATCCGCCGCCGTCGGCGTGAAATACCGGATCAACTCATCGCTGGTGATCTCCGGGAACGAGCGCAGCTGCTCCAGCTGCTCCTCGGAGAACATCTTCTCGGACAACGCGCCACCTCTACCTGCCGTACCGGACGAAACCGGAACGAACGTAGCGGCAGTGATCATCAACCCGTCAAACGCGGGCGTTGCGCCTCGATTTGTCCGACTTATAGGTGTCTATCCAGCTCGGTCGACGCCTGGTTTTTGAACTTCGCAAGGCCGGTGCCCGTTCTCAATAGAGCGGGCTTGTCAGAGCCTTCAGAACTGGGTGGAGACCAGGTCGGTTGGGACAGAGACCCTGCGGTGCCCCAGCGGGGGCTACCTCGGCAACGTCACTTTTGTCACGGTGATCTGGCCAGGCTTTTTCCTGGCCTCACCCTCACAATCCACGGCGGAGTACAGCAAATCGGAATTCGCTGACTGTTCCAGGATGTCGATCGCACCGCTCAGACACCTTCCCAACGCTAGCTGGCCATAGAAGTTGGGATGCACGGACTCCTGCTTCAGATTTTCTTTCTCAAGATCCGCGACACTGGGAAAAACGGCGTTGTTGACATAACGAACCCACTCGTGCTCCCCCCAGCCCCCGAGGAAGTCTCTTCCTGTGGGAGCGATTATGTGCGGGAGGCCGTTCTTGCTCAGATTGGTTTTATTGCTGCATACTTCATGGCCGTTGAATAGTGAACCCAGCCGAAGGAAAGCTCTTTTTCTTCCTGGAGGCCAAAACGTTCCACTTGCATCTTTGGCCCATTCGTTCAGTTTTCTATTCAGCCTGGTATTGATGTCGTCAAATGCGTAGAACCCCTCGTTTTTGAGGGGGCAGCCGTACTTGTAAAGCCTCGGATCTATGTGCTCGCTGCCTGCGCGAAGATCGGGAACCACGTATTGCCCGTCCACTAGCCCAGCACGCGGAAATGGGCTCGGGTACCCCTGCATGATGATCCGCGCACTACTGGGCAGGATGGTGCTGATCTCGCTGATTAGTGATTTTAATGGAATTTCCAGAGCGGCGATCTTCTGATCGCTCGCGTATTCCGCAGCCTTGCTGCGACAGCTTATCGAAGAGTCGCCTGCAAGGCTTCTCGCACATACTTCGAGGAGCTCGGATAGGTTGAGGTCATTACCTCCAATGGACAAAACTACGTATTTGACTTTTTTGTGCTCGGTGTTCACTAGTTTTCGGAGCTGCTTGACCTGTGCGATCTCTCCCTTGAAGGTCGCGCTGGAGTCACGGAGATCTTTGATCGCGGCGCCCGAGCAGGCGATGTTTTTCACTGCTGGAATGATGGAGGTTCCCGCAGTGTTTTTCACCGTCGTTGTCTGTGCTCCGAACACCTCCGCCACATCGGACCGATGGCATCCCGGCCTCTTCGTGGATCCATCGGTATAGGTCCAGCTGTTGTCCAGGTAGATCTGGTCGATGCTCAATCCCATCCAGGTTCGATCGGTGACACGGTTATCCGCCGCTTTCGGCCTGAAAATTGTGGAGCCGATCTGATTGCTCGCTCCCCAAGCGTTTCCCATCCACCGCCCCCCCTCTCCTGAAATATAGGAGTCTCCCATGCTCACCACGTGAACCTCCTCCACGAACTTGACCGATTTCACTGTAGTGGAGGAGAAGTTCAAGACCGTTTCCGGGTTCACGGTTGTCACGGGGGCACCGGCGCAGCCTGCAGTCGTGTACAGGTTGGCTCTGAACAACGGGGAGTCATTTCGGGCGGACAGGGATTGAAACGAAGTTATGTCTTCACATTTTTCATGCTCAGGAACGGTTACCTGCTTGAGAGCACCGGTCTCCCCTTGACCGCTCCATAGCCTCAGGTAATGAGAGGTCAAGGAGGCGTGGCCCACGGCACCGTTGACCATGTAGGGCACAGTGGTCGACAGCGTGATCGGAACGAGCAGTGCAAGCGCTCTCTTCATTGCGGGCTCCATGAAATGAGGGGACCTGCAAAGGCAGACGGCCCTGGCCGATGGAAATGTCATGGGAACGGCTGAAGGTCTGGAAGGCGCGAGATGTGTGACGTCTGGCGCTCCGTCCCTGGGTCATCTCGACCGTGTCGGGGTGACGGTAGGGGACGGACTGGCTGCGGCTCGATAAGGCCCCAGAAACATGACCCCCGCCACCGCGGTCGCCTCGACAGGCCCGGGGGTGGAGGTCGGCCCGATGGGGTCGGCGAGGTCCAGCTTTCCCCCGGGGGCCACGACTCGGACAGCCACACCGGAGCAGTTGAAGCTGTCATACAACCCGGCGGTGAAATCCGAGGAAGTATTCTCAGCGGATTTTACGGTGGAGACGCTGGGCACCTGCACACAGCCCTCGGCAGTTGGCGCGGGGACATGTGTGACAAATCCCGACTGGCCGGTTCTGGTCCATAGGTTCACCGTGCCGGCGGTACTGGTGGAACTTTTCCCGAGGGCGCTGTCAGCCTCCCTGGGCCAAGCGGTGATGCCGCCCGCCATACCGGCTACCAGCAGTACCTGACTTCCGATGACGACCAGCTTTTTCACAGGCGGCCTCCCGTGGCTAAAAGCCGCTGTTACGGCTTTTCGAGAAAATGGCGATCAGCTTGTCATCCCAGGTTATTAATGACGTTGGCTAAATTTCCTGGTGTGCCCGCCTGAACATTATTGATCCAACGTCGTGATGTCTCGGAAAACTCAAAGAAGTCGACGGCTGCAGGAACTCCAGTGGGGTTCCTGTGCATTCGCTGGTGGCATACAGCTCGGCAATATACTCTCTGGAATTATTCCTTGCCGATCGAGTATAGAAGAGCGTCTCCAGCTGTACACATTGCTCTTCTTCGTCGTACGGTATTTCTGGGACCGGCACAGGCTCTCGGTCGCCGACCAGGTTCGGCTGACTCCACAGTTCCACGGTTGTCTCTATGCGCGCTTCGGATGCCTCGGCTGCGTTGGGGAACAGAACAGCTGCCAGCAGCACTGAGGCGGTTACCCCGATCGCTCTTCTCACGAAGATTTCTCCTCTTTGACGTCTGGATTGGTTCCCCGCCGACTTCTTGGAGACGCCGGCGGGGACAGAGAGACTAGGGCTCTACGAACTTGACCGATCCCACCTGGTGAACGTGCCTGAAGTTCGCCTTGCTGTTGGTCGCCACAGTCTCGACAGGATTACCGGCGCAGCCCTCGCCGAGGTAAAGCTCCGCGATGAAAGTGCCGGAATGGTTCCGAGCGGACTGCGTTGGCCAAGGGCCGTCGTCAACATCCACGCAGCTCTCCTCGCCGGGAACCTCCACGTGGGTGCTGTCGCCTGTCTGGTTGTGGCCGGTCCATAGGTCCAGCTTGACCGCGGCGCTTGCCTCGCCAGGGCTGGCGAGCACGGCGGCCGCCAGCAGCGCTGAAGCGAATAGCCCGGTGATCTTTATCACAAAGTCTCCTTCCGGTGAGGAGCTGCTCATGCAGCTATCACTACTAAAAGTAGCAATGAAATTACCCTCAGCAAGAGCATGGTGATATAACCCACCAGGCCGCCGGCATGGCCTGCGAGTAACGAACCGGGAGTCCTGGAATTTCGGCTAATCGTTGCCATTTGAGACGATTCTCTCGCTCAAAGTTTATTCGGGGTGCATCTCTTTTTGGCGCATCGGATCCCCAGGCGAGAGATGGCAGTATTTATTGGCATGTGGCAAGGGGTTCGTGGCGGATGGTGAAAATTCCATAAATGATCGTAAAATCTCCTGCCATCCTGTACAAATCAGGGAAAGCCTCACAATTTCCAGATTTGCCAATTCTCCAGTCTGTGAGCGACGGCATTGTCTACGGCGTTGGGAGACTGCGGCTGGGCTCCTCGGTGGGCTCAGCGCCGTTCCGGCCTTGGGATCAATCAGGCCGTGGTTAGCGGTAAGGAACGATCTTGCTCGCTAGCGGTGATCGCCCGGTCTGCTCGACTTCGGTCGAAGCTCGCCTCGGGAATAGCCGCCCTGGCCGATCGAAAGGCCACTGGGTCTACGCCACCCGCATCACGGCTCGGCGCTCGGGTCGGTGTCACGAGGGCAAAGCAGCTCCGCGTGAGGTCTGACCAGACAGAACGTTAGTTCTGTCCGGTTCTTGGGACGCCGTCTGACCAGGTCAGCGCAGTGGAAGCACTGCGGGAGCCAATCCGGCCCCACGCCGGGCACGACTATCCACGGCCGAAACCCGGCTTCTGCGGCGCCTTCGTTAGCGCAGGTCAGACGGTACTTCGTTGGAAATTTCTTCATTGCTACCGGGACCCCTTCTGGACAGGGGCGAGCCCCTGAGCGGGCACGGCCCCCTGAGCGGGTACGGCGACGCCCGGCCTCGGATGTCCGGCGTGACGCCGTACCGCCCTTGGCCGAACGCGGCGGAACCCGACTCCCGGCCGTTCGGCGCGGAGCCGTATCGCCCCTGGGCGAGCGCGACGATCCTCGGTCCCGAGCGCCGGACCGTCCCCGACCGCTTTCCGAGGCGTGATCTTCCGAGCCGGTACGGCGGGCGGGGAACTCATCCCACCCCCTGCCCGCCGTACCCCGTGAACGTGCGGTCCAGGAGGAGGGGCCTGGGCCGCACACCCAACGGCGGCTCCCGAGCGCATCGGGGAAGGGGAGCCCGTCGGCGCCGGTCACCACGGAGTGACCGGCCTCCTCAGGCGCCCGGCCAGGCATCCCCGCCGGCCGGGCGCCCTCCCTGCTATCCGTCGCGGACAGGAGTCCCGTGAAGAACCCGCTGAGCGCTCTGCTCGACCTGCTCTCCATAGCCCTCCCCGGGCTCCCGGGCACCGAGACCAAGCCTCAACCCCCCGGAGCGCCTCTGAAACCGCCCACGTCCACGGCGCCTCCGGAGAACCGGGAGAACCTCTGACATGGCGCCGGGGTCGAGCCGGCTCTGTGGATCACGGCGCGGGACTCTCTCGCATGGCCGGTGATCGCTGTCCGGCTACGAAGGGACCGTCCATGACCGACCATGATCCCGAGCGTGAGCAGCGGCTCATCGAACTGCTCGGCACCATCCATCGCGGCTGGAGATACCAGGCCCGGAACGTGCCCGGTCTGCCCCGGTGGTGGGCCTGTCGCTACCAGCCGGTCACCCCGGCCCAGCACGCCGCCGGGGCACGTGACGTCCTCGCCCGCACCACCGTCCGCCGCCTGGCCCAAGCCCTCGGCCGCCAGGACGAGATCACCCACATCATCCGCGCCTGAACCCGCCCCATACGGGACCCAAGGAGAACCACATGTCCCCCCTCAAGGTCGTCACGCCCGACGGCACCTTCACCACCGGACCGGACACCACCGAACGCCTCCTCACCCCCGGCGAGGTGGCCAGGATCTTCGGTGTGGACCCCAAAACCGTCAACCGCTGGGCCCTGACCGGTCGTATCCCCTCGGTGAGAACCCCCAGTCGCCAACGCCGCTACCGAGAAAGCGACATCAGAACCCTCCTCAACGGCGGATAGTCCCTACGGCGCCGTGAGGTCGCGCACCCGGTACTTGACCTAGATCTCCTGCGCCACATGGGCCTCCCGGCTCCCGTCCCCGACGCGGGGAACCCACCGAGAGTGTGCGCGACCTGGCAGGAAACCTGCGCGGCCCACCCTGGAGAGGCAGACGCCAAGCTCACGCTCCAGAGCAACCGCCCGAACGCATCAACCCCAAGGGGGAAGGCTTTGGATACCGGCCCCGAACGTGAGGGTTTTGATCGTGTGCTTTACCGGTGCCGTGCGTGAGGAGTGTCGGCTTGGGCGCGTCGGTGTCTGGACTGAGGAGCGAAGGAGCGCAGCGGATGAGCGACGAGGGAAGACACCGACTCGAAAGCGCCCAAGCCCGCGCCGCCGCCAGGCGGAGCAAGGAGACACAACCTGCGACGCCGAAGGCGGAGCAAAGAGGCAGGACTACGCCGTTTCCCAAGCAGAAACCGCCATCCCGCCCTGGGCGTCCCTGGTGAGGCGGTATTCGCGGGGGGAGACGCCGTAGGTCGCCTTGAAGAGGCGGCTGAAGTGGGCGGCGTCGACGAAGCCCCAGTGGGCGGCGACGGTGCTGACCGAGAGCGTCCACTGGTCCGGGTCGACGAGGTCGCGGCGGCAGTGCTCCAGCCTGCGTTCCCTGATGAACCGGGAGACCGTGGTCCCCTCCATCCTGAAGAGCTTGTGCAGGTAGCCGGTCGAGATGTGCACCGCGGCGGCGACCGTGTCCGGGGTGAGGTTGCCGTCGTCGAGGTGGGCCTCGATGAAGGCCCTGATGCGCAGCAGGAGCGACTGGGGGGAGCTGGGCGGCGGGGTGCCCTGTTTGCCGAGCCGTTCGGAGAACAGGGTGGCGAGCAGGTCGAGGATGTTGTCGGCCAGCTGGAGCGACTGGTTCTCCCCGATCTCGTCCATCTTGGTGACGAGGTTCATCAGCAGCGGGGAGACCAGCGCCCCGACTCCCTGGCGTCCGGAGACGCGGTTGGCCGTCACCTGGTGCATCTCGTGCGGCCGCAGCCTCAGGAAGCGCTGGGGGAACATCAGCACCAGCATCCGGCAGGTGTTGTCGAAGGCCACGGTGTACGGCCTGCTGGTGTCGTAGACGGCCAGGTCACCGGGGGTGAGGGGGGCCTCACGGCCGTCCTGCATGACCAGGCAGTAGCCCTGCAGCGGCATGCTCAGCTTGTAGTAGTCGGTCTCCGACCTGGCGATCAGACGGCGGGTCCGTTCGGCCTTGTGGGCGTCGGCCGCGACGTCGCTGACCAGCATCACGCCGAGGCTTCTGCTGCGCATCTGGCCCCGGAACGTCTCGCCGTTGGCGAGGGTCATGTCGAGGGGCACGAACGCCTCGGAGATCGCCGAGCACCAGAAGTCGGCGCGTTCGCGGGCCGGCAGGTCGGCTGTGCGCAGTAGAGACGACATGCTTCCTCCTGCATGGGGCGGTGCGTCCAACTGCAGGAATGGTGCATCGCGTGCCGTTATTTGGCAATGGTCCCGCAGTGTCCCTGTCACATGACAGTAACCGGAAACCGCTGGAGCGTGACAGGCAAGTGCTGTGCCGTCACAGACAAGGCCGCTCGGTGCGCGACGCCGTACAACTGATCCTGACCGTCCCTACAGGCGGTCGAAGGGCGACAGCGAGCACGGGGAGGCCGTGGAGAACATGGCAGTGTCGACGTTTCTGCGACCGCAGGAGAGCGGTCCCGACTCTCCCGTCCTGGAGAAGCCCGGCAGGCTGCTCATCGGTGGTGAGTGGGGCTCCGGCAACTCAGGGCGGACCTTCACGACCTACGACCCGGCGACGGCCGCCCCGCTGGGTGAACTGGCCGAGGCCGACGCCTCCGATGTGGACGCCGCCGTCGACGCGGCCAGGAAGGCGCTGCGCAACCCCGACTGGGCGCAGATGTCGCCCGCGGCACGGGCGCGGGTGCTCTGGCGGATCGCGGACCTGATCGAGGCCAACGGCGAGGAACTGGCGTACCTGGAGACGAGGGACCAGGGACAGCCGCTCGGGGTCGCCAGGGGCGTCTCGGTCACGGGCGCGGCCGAGCACTTCCGCTACTACGCGGGCTGGACCACCAAGATCGAGGGCGCGACCTCTCCGATCTCCCTGCCGAACACCCTGCACTACACCCGCAGGGAGCCGGTCGGGGTCTGCGCGCTGATCACGCCGTGGAACTTCCCGCTGATGATCCTCACCTGGAAGCTCGCCCCCGCGCTGGCCTGCGCCAACACGGTGATCATCAAGCCGGCCGAGCAGACCTCGCTGACCGCCCTGCGCCTGGCCGAGCTGTGCGTCGAGGCCGGGGTGCCCGAGGGCGTCGTCAACCTCCTCACCGGCGGCCCCGACGTCGGCCGCGCCCTGGTGGCGCACTCCGGGGTGGACAAGGTGTCCTTCACCGGCTCGACCGAGGTCGGCCGGGAGATCATGCGTTCCTCGGCGGGCAACCTCAAGCGGGTCACCCTGGAGCTCGGCGGCAAGACCCCCACGATCGTGGCGCACGACGCCGACCTCGACAGGGCCGTCGCCGGTTGCGTCCAGGGCGCCCTGTTCAACAGCGGCCAGGTGTGCGCCGCCTACTCCAGGTTCTACGTGGACCGCAGCCGGGTCGACGAGTTCACCGAGAAGGCCGCCGCCGCTGCCGCCGCGCTGCGGCTGGGCCCCGGCCTGTCCGACACGACCGACCTGGGCCCGCTCGTCACCGAGGAACACCTGCGCAACGTGGACGGCTTCGTGCGTTCCGGTGTCGAGCAGGGCGCCCAGCTGGTGACCGGTGGGCAGCGTGCCGACGGGGACCTGGAGAAGGGCTTCTTCTACCGGCCGACCGTCTTCGCCGGGGTGACCGACGACATGAGGATCGCCAGGGAGGAGATCTTCGGTCCGGTCATCCCCGTCATGGCCTACGACGACCTGGACGAGATCGCGGAGCGGGCCAACGACAGCGAGTTCGGCCTGGCCGCCTCGGTGTGGACCAAGGACCTGTCGACCGCGCACACCCTGGCCGCCGCCGTACGGGCGGGCACGGTGTTCGTCAACATGCTGCACGTCCCCGACCCCGCCGCGCCCTGGGGCGGCTTCAAGGCCAGCGGGACCGGCCGGGAGATGGGGCCGTACGCGCTGGAGGCCTACACCGAGGTCAAGGGAGTCTTCGTCAACCTGGACCGGTGAGGAACCCCGGGGGTTCCCGGCCGGTGACAGGCCCGGTGACCGAGGGGTAGGGGGCCGGGTACGCCGGTGTGTCCGCGCGGTGGGCTCCGCGTGGACACACCGGCTCTCCTTTTTCCGACGCCCGACGCCCGACGCCCGGACGGGGCGCGTAGGGGAGGGGCCGCGTTCGGATGGGCGCCCTGCCCTGCGAGGAGGTCCCTGCCCCGCGAGGGGCCATCCGGGAGGCCGTGGCCGTACGGAAATCCCGCCCGTGGAGGAGCAAGATCGCAGGTGGGAGGCGGCTCGGTGTGTCCGGTGTCACCGTACGCCTTCTCTTCGTGTTCACCCGGGCTTAGGGTTCAGGTCGCTCGGCGTCGATAGCTTCCGGATCTCGTCACAGACCAGGTCGTAAAGGAAAGCTCCATGTCACGTCCCCTCCTCGCCGCCCTCGCCACCGCGGCGGCGTTCACCGTCGCCCTCACCGGCGCGGCCGTGGCTCCCGCCGCCGCCGCTCCCAAGGAGAAGGCTCCGCGGGTCACCTCCGACGTGACGCTGCCCGCCCCCGCCCTGGCGGAGTTCGAGAGCGGTCTCGTCAAGGACGACCGCGGTGTGAAGCTGGGCGGTGTCGGCAGCGGCCTCTACCCGGCGGGCCGTCCCGGCGAGTACTGGATGGTCACCGACCGGGGCCCGAACGGCGAGCCGAAGATCAACGGTGAGAAGCGGCGCACCTTCCCGGTGCCGGAGTTCGCGCCCGCCATCGTGCGCGTCGCCGTACGGAACGGCAAGGCGAAGATCGCCGAGACGATCACGCTGAAGACGTCCGACGGCACGCCCATCACCGGTGTGTCGAACCAGGAGGGCCACGACGAGGTTCCCTACACCTGGGACGGCACGGCCGAGCTGCCCTACGACCCGAACGGCCTGGACACCGAGGACATCGTCGCCGACGGGCGCGGCGGCTTCTGGCTGGTCGAGGAGTACTCGCCCTCCCTGGTGCACGTGGCGGCCGACGGGCGGATCCTGGCCAGGTACGTGCCCAAGGGCCTCAACCTGACCGGGACGGGTTATCCGGTCCGCGAGACGCTGCCCGCGATCTTCGCCAACCGCCAGCAGAACCGCGGCTTCGAGGCGCTGGGCATCTCGCCCTCCGAGCGCGCCCTCTACGTCGCCGTGCAGAGCCCGCTGGGCAACCCCGACAAGAAGACGGGCAAGGCGTCGAGCGTCACCCGCATCCTGCGCGTCGACCTGCGCACCGGGCGGCCGACCGCCGAGTGGGCCTACAGCATGGAGAACGTCGCGACCTTCGACCCCAAGGCCGAGCAGGGCGACATGAAGATCTCCGCCCTCAACGTGCTGAGCCCCGGCCGTCTGCTGCTCCAGGAGCGCACCGACGCGGTCGCCCGCCTGTACACCGTCGACGTGCGCCGGGCGACGAACCTCCTCGGCGGCGCGCAGGACGACCCGGCGACCAAGCCCTCCCTTGAGGCCTCGCTGCCCAAGAACGTCACCGTCGCCACCAAGTCCCTGGCCGTCGACCTGGCCGCGATCCCCGGCCTGCCCGGCAAGATCGAGGGCGTCACCGTCCTCGGCCCCAAGACCATCGCGATCGCCAACGACAACGACTTCGGCCTCGGCTCCTTCGGTTCGGACGGCCGTCTGGTCGACTCCGGCGTCACCAGCCGCATCCTGACCATCAGCCTGCCCCGCCCGCTGAGGTAACCCCGCAATCCCCTCTCCCGACGACCCCCGTGGGCCGCAGCCTCCTCGGCGCCCACGGGGGTCGTTCTTTCTCCCCGGAAAACCCGGCCGTCGGCTGGAGTAATATTCGCGCGAGAACCTCAATATTTATTGATGCCTGGGAGGGGGGAGGATGGGTGACCTTCCGGCTGAACTCAGTGTCGGGGAACTCTCCACGCGCAGCGGTGTCGCGATATCCGCTCTGCATTTCTACGAACGGCAGGGGCTCATAACGAGCCGCCGCACGGAGGGCAACCAGCGGCGCTACCGGCGTGACACGCTGCGGCGGGTGGCGTTGATCCGCGTCGCGCAGCGGGTGGGGATACCGCTGGCCGAGATCGGCACCGCCCTGGAGGACCTGCCGAGCGCGCGTCCTCCCACACGGCAGGACTGGGAGCGCATGTCCACGCGGTGGCGTGACCAGCTCGACGCCCGGATCCGCGAGCTCCAGAAGCTGCGTGACGACTTCACCGACTGCGTCGGCTGTGGATGCCTGTCGATCGACCGCTGCCCGATGGCCAACCCGGACGACACGCTCGGCAGGCTGGGCTCCGGCCCGCGGCGCCTGCTGGAAGGGGTGGGAGAGGCCAAACGGGCGGAGGCGAATACGGCGTGCTGCCGGTGAACGGCCGCCCTTTCCCGGCCATAATTTCATGGAGGTTTTGGGGGTAATTCGCGGCCTTCCGGAAATCACACGGAGACGCCTTTCTCCGCCGCCTGCCGTACGGCGGAGCCACCGCGCAGCAGGAACGCGCACAGCAGCACGGAAAGCAGCGTGAGGCCCGCCATCGCCCAGAGCGTCAGCCGCAGCCCCTCGGTGAAGCCGGGCCCGGCCAGCCGTCCTCCGGTGGTCGCGGCCAGTACGGCACCGCACACCGCGATGGCGATGGTCTCGCTGCCCAGCCGCGCGGTGTTGAGCATGCCCGCGGCGGTGCCCGCCCGGTCGGCGGGGGCGCTGCCGATCGCCACCCCGTCGATCAGCCCGATCGAGGCGCCGACGCCGAGCCCGATCGTCAGCAGCGGTCCCGCGAGACCGGGTGTCCCGGCCTCCGGCCCGGCCAGGGCCAGCCAGGCGGCCCCGGCGCCGACCAGGACCAGCGACAGCACGACGACGGCCGCCGGTGACACCCATCTGGTGACCGGCCCGATCAGCGAGGGCAGGACGAGCGTCGGGGCGGTGAGCATGATCAACGTGGCGCCCGCCCGCTGCGGGCTCATCTCCAGCACCTCGGTGAAGTAGGCCGGCAGGTAGACCAGCAGCGGCACGAGCACGCAGACGATCGTCGCCGCCGCCGTGGAGAAGGCCAGGAAACGCGGGCCGGTGAACAGCCCGAAGTCGAACATCGGGTCCGGCCTGCGCCGTTCGATCCCGGCGAACACCGCGAGGCACACCAGGGAGGCGGCGAAGGCCGCCAGCGGCAGCGGCGAGGTCCACCCGAGGTCGGGCCCCTCGACGAAGCCGGTGATCAGCAGGAGCAGGAACAGGGTGAACGTGACGGCCCCGCCGGTGTCGACGCGGCGGGGCGCCGGGTCCCGGGACTCGGGCAGCAGGGGCACCACGCAGAGTACGGCGAGCGCCACCGCGGCGGGCAGGCCGAACACCATGCGCCAGCCGAACGCGCCGATCAGGGCTCCGGCGACGGTGGGACCGAAGGCGAGGCCGACCCCGAGCGCGGTGCCGAACAGGCCGAAGACACGGGTCCTGGCCCGCCCCTCGAAGGAGGTGGCGAGCAGCGCGCCCCCGCTCGCCCCCGCGGCGGCCGCGCCCGCTCCCGCGACGGCGCGGACCACGTCGAGCAGCACGATGTCGGTGGCGAGGGTGCTCAGCAGGCCGGTGACGGCGAAAACCGCGACCCCGGCCGCGTAGACACGGCGTCTGCCGACCAGGTCGGCCAGCGAACCGGAGACCAGCATGAAACTGGCGAAGGTGGCGTTGTAGCCGTTCACCACCCACTGGACGGGGGCGAGCCGCGCGCCCAGGTCCGCGGCGATGTCCGGCAGGGCGACGGAGGCGCCGGTCAGGGTGATCGGCAGGGAGACGGTGGACAGCAGGACGGCCACAAGGACGAGGATTTGTTTTTTTCGCATATCTCTCCTGTTCAACGGGAAATTTCGGGATTTCTTAAGCGTGGGACGTCAACAAACGTTGAGGTCAAGGGGGTTTTCCGAGGTCCGCGCTCAGGCCGCCCTCACGACGGGCCCTTCCCTGACGGCCACCGGCCGCTGGACCCTGACACCGTGTCAGGCCGTACAAGGGGAGGCATGCCGATGGACATGGAAGCCGCGCTGGCCGAGATCGTGCGTGAGGGCAGGGCGCCGGATCTGCACGGCGTCGTCGTGACACGCGGGCGGGACCTGATCTTCGAATACTACGGGGAGGGGCCGGACGTCGCCTGGAACGCCCCCCTCGGCACCGTCACGTTCGGGCCGGACACGCTCCACGACCTCAGGTCGGTCACCAAGAGCGTCGTCGGCCTGCTGTACGGCATGGCCCTGGAGGGAGGCCATGTCCCCGACCCCGCCGAACCGCTGTACGCGTGTTTCCCAGAATATCCTGATCTAGCGGGCCGTACCGGACTGACGGTGGGACACGCGCTGACGATGACGCTGGGCCTGGAGTGGGACGAGAGCGTCCCCTACA
Source organism: Streptosporangium sp. NPDC049376 (assembly GCF_044466505.1). Lineage (NCBI taxonomy): Bacteria > Bacillati > Actinomycetota > Actinomycetes > Streptosporangiales > Streptosporangiaceae > Streptosporangium > Streptosporangium sp. NPDC049376. The sequence goes on from NZ_JBITMT010000005.1 coordinate 406,743, forward strand.
CCAGCCCGGCCAACAGCGAGATCGCGATGGAGACGGCGCCCGACCGTTACCGGTACGTCCTGGAACGGCCGTCCGTCGAGGAGCCGGGCACGACCTGGCGGTACTGCGGCGGCGCCTCCACCCTCCTCGGCGGCCTCATCGCCAGGGGAACCGGCGTGCCGCTTGAGGAGTTCGCGCGTACGGCGCTGTTCGAACCGCTCGGCATCACGGCCTTCGAGTGGGCCAGGGGCGGCGACGGCGTCGCGGCGGCGGCCTCCGGGCTCAGGCTGACCCCCAGGGACCTGGCCGGGATCGGCCGGCACGTCCTGGAGTCGGACTCCCCGTGGATCTCCCGCATGCTCACGCCGTACGTGGCGATCGGGGAGGGGCTCGACTACGGCTACCAGTGGTTTCTCGGGCCCGGCTGGGTCGCGGGGGTCGGCAACGGGGGGCAGCGGCTGTACGTACGGCCCGACCTCGGGCTCGTCGTCGTGGTGACCTCGGGCCGGTACAACCTGCCCGACGCCCAGGAGACCCCGGTCTTCGTCATCGAGGAGGTGGTGCTGCCCGCCCTGCTTCCCGGCGGATGAACCGTGCTCAGGCCACACCTTCGCACGGCCGGCGGGAACGGCTCTGGGCCGGGCCCGCGCCCGCCGGTCCCGTACGGTGAACGGCACCGGGTCTCCTGGGGGTCAGCGGTAGATGGCGACGGCGGCATCGCGGATGAGGGTCTCGACGATGCCGATGACCTCCCTGATCATGGGGGAGTGCTCGGCGGCGATGGCGCGCAGGCGGACGACGAGCTGGTTCGACGGCTGGCCGAGATAGAGCGCCGCGTCCACCTCCAGCACGCCGACCAGGCCGCACAGCGCGGCGCAACGCGCGTCGGGCGGCTCCCTGCCCTCCGCCGCGGCGCGCACCCCGGAGCAGGCCCGCACCACCCACGCCATGTCGGTGATCTCGTGGCGGGTCTGCGAGAGCAGGCCCATGCGGCGCCTGGTCACCTGGGCGAGGGCGCCCGCGGTGACCAGGCTCGCCTGGGTGTGCCGGCAGACCTCCCCGGCGGCCTGCCTGATCCAGGACCTGACGTCCCCGCCCGAGCGGTCCCGCCGTACCAGGGACAGCAGGCCGTCCACGACCGCGTCACCGAGAGGGGTGTCGTCGGCCAGGGCGCCCCTGCCGCCGGAGACGGTGACACGTTCGCCGACGACCAGTTCGAGCAGCGCGGCCCCGGCCAGCCCGATGGCCATCGACGAGGGATGGACCAGGGGTCTGCCCGACTGGTCGTGGGCGATGAGGTACAGCTCCTGGGGGAGCGGCAGCCCGTTCATGCGTGGTCGTCCTTCGCTACGGTCGTCTTTCGCCTTCGCCGAGGTCGTCCTTAGCAGCGGCCGGTCCGGGACAGGGCGGGGCCCCTACCGGCCGTGTACGGCCTTGCTCTCCCCTGCCTCGTGGGAACCCGGCAGGTCGGGCAGGGACGGCCTGCGGCCCATGGCGTACAGGGCGGCCAGGACCAGGGCGCCCAGGGCGAGCCAGAGCAGGCCGACCGTCTGGGCCATGACGTTGGCGTTGATCACGACGAAGATCAGGATCGCCATCCCGACCAACGGCACGACGAGATGCGACCAGAAGGCGGCCGAGCGCATGCGGACCACGTAGTGCACGATGACCGAGACGTGCAGCACGACGAAGGCGACCAGCGCGCCCATGTTGATCAGGCTGCCGAGCAGGCTGACGCCGTCCTCCCTGGCGGACATGAACAGCCCGAGCGCGACGGAGAGCCCGGCGACGAGCAGGATGGCGTTGGTCGGCACCGAGTGCCGCACTGAGACCTTGGCCAGGAAGGACGGCAGCTGCCTGTCCCGCGCCATCGCGTAGAGCAGGCGGGAGACGGCGACCTGGGCGACCAGGGTGTTGGCCAGCCCCCAGGAGATCGCGGTCGCGGTCGCGGCGATGTGGGAGAGCGTCTCGCCGCCCGCGACGGCCGCGGCGTCGTAGAAGGCGGTGTCCGAGGCCTGCTTCAGCAGCCCCTCGGGGTCGGGCACCAGCAGGGCGGCGACCCAGACCTGGGCGACGAACAGCACGCCCGCCAGGATCAGGGCCAGCCGCATGGCCCTGCCGACCTGGGCGGATCCGCCGGTCGACTCCTCGACCAGCATGCTGATCCCGTCGAAGCCGAGGAAGGACAGGACGGCGATGGACACCGCGCCGAACACGACCGGCCAGGAGAAGGTCTCCGGGTTGAACAGCGGGGAGAGGCTGAAGTCCCTGCCCCTGCCCTCAAGCAGGGCCCAGAAGCCGATCACCAGGAACAGCGCCAGTACGGCCAGCTCGGCGATGATCATCACCTTGGTGAGGTTCATCGTCATCCGGATGCCCCGCAGGTTGATCACGGTGTTGACGGCCACGAAGAAGAGCAGCCACAGCCACACCGGGATCTGCGGCACGGTCGAGTGCATCGCGATCGAGGCGACGAGGTACAGCAGGCACGGGGCGAGCACGTAGTCGAGCAGGATCGCCCATCCGGTCATGAAGCCGACCGGCGCGGAGATGCCACGGCCCGCGTAGTTGTAGACCGAACCGGACAGCGGGAACGCCTTGACCATCTGCGCGTAGGAGGCCGCGGTGAACAGCAGCGCGATCATTCCCACCAGGTAGGTCAGGACCGGCATGCCGCCCGAGGTGAAGTAGACCGAACCGAAGATCGCGAACGGGGCTATGGGAACCATGAAGATCAGGCCGTAGAACACCAGGTCGACCAGGCCGATCCCACGGCGCAGCTCCTGCCGGTATCCGAACCGCTCGATGCTCTCCTGCGGCTGCACGACAGCCTCCTGTGGCGTCATCTGTCAATGTGCGGGCGCGTCCGCCCGCCCGGGGGGTGATGACGGACGGTGGCGGAGCGTGTCCGGTGATCCTTCCGCAGTGCACGGAATGCCGCAAGCGCGTACCATATATCGTCATATTTTCCCCAAAAACAGGGGTTATCTGGCGGCCTGGGAAGTCTGATGGCACGCCGGGTCAAGCACCCCGCAGGAGAGGCGGCTCACGGGGTGAGGAGCCGGACGGGCGCGGTGTGAGGCGCCCCGTGAGAGGTTCGGGGCGAGCGGGCGGGGTGTCAAGAGCCCTGTGAGGGGCGGGATCCGTCAGGCGTCCCGCGAAGGGACGTCCGGCGCGAGAACCAGGTCGAACCAGACGCCGACCTCGTCGCTCAGGCGCAGCGCGCCGAACAGGGCGGAGTAGGGCTTGATGCCCCACCGGCTCTGTGTGAGCGTGACGGAGCCGCGCACGCGCCCGTCCGCCAGCAGGGCGTCGATCGTGACGGGCCGGGTGACTCCGGCGAGGGTGAGGTCGCCCTCGACGCGGAACGCCTCCGGGGCGCCCGCGACCAGGGAGGACCGGAACGCGATCACCGGATGCCGGGCCGTGCCCAGGACCTTCTCCCCGATGTTGCGCAGGATGTCCCGCCGGTCGGCGTCGCTCAGGGGCCTGACCCCGCCGACCCCCTCGCGCACCTGGAACGAGGTCGCGTCCACCTCGACGGACACCGAGGAACGGGCCGGGTCCTCGGCGTCCACGACCGCCTCGCCGTGCCAGCGGGCCGCCTCAAGCGTCAGGTCGTGCCCGGCCTTGGCGCCCAGCCCGGTGCGGGTCGTGCGCACCAGCAGCGGACCGTTGCCCGGGCCCAGCGGGTAGGTGCCGGTGACGATGTCCACCCCCTCAGGCTAACTCCGGTCGCGGTCTCCGCCGTCCGGGGGAGCCTCCGGGGTGACCGTAGACTTGGCGGCGCCGTGCGGGGACGAAAGGGACAAACGGCCGCGCCGAATCGTCTCACGGGCCGACGAGCTCCAGGCGGCGTTCCGTTCCCGGCGGCAGGCCGTTGACCCTGGAGGCGTCGTGCGGGTGCTGCTCATCGACAACTACGACTCGTACACCTTCAATCTGGCGCAGCTCATGGCCCAGGTCTACGGGCGGATGCCGGTCGTGGTCCGCAACGACTCGGCCGCGCTGCGGGAGGCCGGCCAGGCGGGCTACGACGCGATCGTGGTCTCACCCGGCCCGGGAAGACCGCAGGAGCCACGCGATCTCGGACTGGCCGCCGACCTGCTGCGCACGACCCGGCTGCCCGTGCTCGGCGTCTGCCTCGGCCACCAGGCCCTCGGCTGGCTGGCCGGTGGCGAGGTCGTGCCCGCCCCGGAGCCGCGTCACGGCTACGTCGACCGGGTCAGGCACCTGGGGACGGACCTGTTCACCGGGATCCCGCAGGACTTCGCCGCGGTGCGCTACCACTCGCTGTGCGTCGAACCCGGCGGGGTGCCCGACCTCGTCACGACCGCCTGGACCGGGGACGGGGTGACGATGGCGCTGCGGCACCGTACACGCCCCTGGTGGGGGGTGCAGTTCCACCCCGAGTCCGTCGGCACCCGGTACGGCGCCCGCCTGGTGGAGAACTTCGCCATCCTCGCCCGCGAGCGGATCACCCTCACCCGGGGCGGCGCCGTACCCTCACGGGAGCACGAACCTGAGGCCGTGCCCTCACGGGACCGCGATCCCCTGGTGGAGCACGGCCCGGTGGCACCGGGGGAGCGCGGGCCGGGCGGTGGATGGCGGCTCAGGGTGCGCACCGCCGCCTTCGAGGCCGACGCCGAGCGGACCTTCCGCCGCTGGTTCGCCGAGAGCCCCTCGGCCTTCTGGCTCGACAGCAGCCGGGTCGAACCCGGTCTGTCCAGGTTCTCCTTCGTCGGCGACGGAGGCGGCCGCCACGGCGAGACGCTGCGCTACCGGGTCGGCGACGGGAAGGTCACCTCGACGGCCGCCGACGGCACGACGTCCTCCCTGCCCGGCTCCGTCTACGACGTCCTCGCCAGGCGGCTGGCCGAACGCGCGCTCGGCGACGACCCCGGCCTGCCCTTCGACCTCGACGGCGGATACGTCGGCTACCTGGGCTACGAGATGAAGGCCGAGTCGTTCGGGTCGTCCGGAGCCGCCGCCCACCGCTCCGGCCTGCCGGACGCCGTGTGGATCTCGGCCACCCGTTTCGTCGCGATCGACCACCTGGCGGGCCGCACCTACGTGGTCGCCCTGGCCGGGCCCGGCCCCGAGGACGCGCGGGAGGCCGACCGCTGGGCCGACCTGGTCGCCGCGGACCTGCCCGCCGGGGGAGCCCCCGGGGAACCCGCCGCCCGACCCGCCGCCCAGGAGGAGTTCGACGTCGAACCATGGCTGGCCCGCTCCCGCGACGGCTACCTGGCCGACATCGCCGAATGCCACCGCCTGCTGCGGGCGGGGGAGAGCTACGAGATCTGCCTGACCACCACGGCGCGGCTGCCGTACACCGGGGACCCGCTGGACTTCTACACGCGCCAGCGCCTGCTCAACGCCGCGCCGTACGCGGCCTTCCTGCGGTGGGACCGGCACCGGGTCGCGTGCTCCTCACCGGAACGCTTCCTGCGGGTCACCCGTGACCGCACCGTGGAGTCGAAACCGATCAAGGGTACGGCCCCGCGCAACCCCGACCCCGTCCTCGACCGTCTCGTCCGCGACGGCCTGGCGGGGGACCCCAAGACCCGCGCGGAGAACCTGATGATCGTGGACCTGCTCCGCAACGACCTGGGGCGGATCTGCGAGGTCGGTACGGTCGAGGTGCCGAACTTCATGGCGGTCGAGTCGTACACGACTGTGCACCAGCTGGTCTCCACCGTACGGGGCAGGCTGCGCGCGGACGTGGACGCGCTGACCGCCACCCGGCACTGCTTCCCCGGCGGCTCGATGACGGGCGCGCCGAAGATCAGGACCATGGAGATCATCGACAGGCTCGAAGGCGCCCCGAGGGGGATCTACTCCGGGACGCTCGGCTACTTCGCGCTCAGCGGCGCGAGCGACCTCAACATCGTGATCCGCACCGCGGTGATCGGCGACGGCCACCTCACCGTGGGCGCGGGAGGGGCCGTCGTGCTGGACTCGGACCCGGCCGCCGAGTACGAGGAGATGCTGCTGAAGGCCCGTGCCCCCCTGCGCCCGCTCCAGGCCGTACGACCACACTGACGACCGGGCCTCCCGGAGAACGGGGAGGGCGGATCAGGGCACGGTCCGGCCGGAGGTATAGCGGCGGGGCATGGAAAAACGTTGGCTATCGGTTCCCGCCGAGTACGGACATTGTGGGAGGAACCCCCTGAAGGAGGCACCATGAAGCGCAGTGTCATCGCCGCCCTTCTCACCGCCGCCGCGCTGGGCGCCATCCCGTACGGCGCGCAGCCCGCGACGGCCGAGGTCGCCCACCACGCGGTGGGGATCCAGGCCTGGCAGGTCGGACGTTCCTGCAACGTGGGCGACCTGTACTACTACGAAGGCCACATCTACCGCTGCCTGGCGAGCCACACGTGCAACCTGAGCTGGGCGCCGCCCAACACCCCGGGCCTGTGGCAGCTCGTGCAGTAACGGCCCGCGTCCGGCCGCCCCCGGTTCCCCCGCCGGCCGGACGCGGTTCGGTGGTCTTCTCGTCCCGAGGCATGGAGTTCGTGCCGGTCGTGCGCGGTGGCATGCTGGAGGGCCGGCGACCGCGAGGAGCACAGCGATGACCCTTTCCCCCAGCACACGGCGCACCCCTCTCGACCAGGAGGAGAGAGTCCGGGCGGAGGCGGGCTTCGTCCCCCTCGTCGTCCACCACCTCACCACCGACGGGAGCTTCCGGGTGTCCGCCGACACCCCGGAGATGGTCGAACTGTTCCAGTCGGTGGCCCGCAGGGCGGGAGAGCTGCTCCAGCGCCCCGTGACCAGCTACGCCAACGGCAGATACATCGTCATCGCCTTCGCCCAGGAATCCCTCCCACGGGCCTGACCGTCGGCACGGAGTTTCAGACGCCTTTCCCCTGAACGGGGACGGCTTCCTTTCCCGCGCCCGTGAACCCAACCGGTCGGCGCCCCGCACGCGGCCCTGCGCGCCGCCTCCCCGTGGGGGCGGAACGAGCGGGCACGCCGGTGGTGGTCCCGGTCCGGAGAGGGTCAAATGGACCTCTCCGGACCGGAAGCGAGGAAACAGCAGTGACCACTCTGCGGATCACGGTCACCGACGTGACCGATGACCAGTACGGCGCCGTCGTCCAGGCGCTTCGCGACGCCGGTCTGCCACCGAGCCAGTGGAGTGTCAGGACCCAGGCCGAGGTGACGCCTTCCGGCCCCGCCATGTGGCTGGCGCTCGCCCTGTTCGCCATGGCGGTGGCGATGCTGCTCGCCTGGATCTGGGCGGGGGAGTGGCGCTGGGGCGCCACGGCCGTCTTCCCCCTCCTGGCCGGAGTCGTCAGCCTCGGGGTGTCGCTCTCAAGGGGAAATCCGAAGAGGAAATAGCGATCTCACTGTTAGCCTCTTTCCTCCGTTCCCTCCACAGAGGAAGAAGAGTGAGCGAAATGCCGGTCTTCGGGGTTGAAAGGTGCGATGTCCGGTGAGTCCCGTGTGGATCGTGGACATCGACGGCACTCTCGCTCTGCGCGGAGACCGGCGCCCGTACGACTGGCACCGGGTGGGGGAGGACACTCCCAACCCTCCCGTCGTCGCCGTCGTCCAGGCCCTTCTCCTCGCCGGACACCCCGTCGCGTTCGTCTCGGGACGCAAGGAGCAGTGCCGCCGCCAGACCGAGATGTGGCTCGCCACCCACGTCACCAGCCTCGGCGACACCGAGGTGTGGATGCGTGGTGACCACGACGACCGGCCCGACACGGTCGTGAAGCGCGAGATCTACACCAGGCGCTTCGCCCACCGTCCCGTCGCCGGGGTCATCGACGACCGGGCCTCCGTCACCGCCATGTGGCGCTCGCTGGGCCTGACCGTGCTCCAGGTCGCCGAGGGGAACTACTGATGGCCGGGTGGATGAAGCACGGCGGCCCCGAGTTTCAGGAGATCGCCGACAGGCACACGATCTTCCGCTTCCAGGTCGGGTCCGGGCTGCACGGCACGGCCATCGCGGGCACCGACGACCGCGACGAGATGGGCATCTGCGTCGAGCCCGCCGCCTACGTCGTGGGGCTGCGCAGGTTCGACCAGTACGTCTATCGCACCCAGCCCGAAGGCGTCCGCTCCGGCCACGGTGATCTCGATCTGACCGTCTACAGTCTCCGCAAGTGGATGCGGCTGGCCCTGGACGGCAACCCCACGGTCCTGCTGGGGCTCTTCGTGCCCGAGTCCGAGATCGTCTCCATCACCGACCTCGGCCGTGACCTTCTCGCGGAGGGGCCCGGTTTCATCCTGTCCCGCCAGGCGGGCCACCGCTTCCTCGGCTATCTCCGGTCCCAGCGGGACCGCATGGTGGGGCACCCCAACGGGAAACGCACCAACCGGCCCGAGCTGATCGCCCTGCACGGATATGACACGAAGTTCGCGGGGCACATGGTCCGCCTCGGCGCGCAGGGGGTCGAGCTCATGGAAAACGGCACGATCACCCTCCCCATGCCCGAACCGTGGCGGTCCCTGATCATCGGCATCAGGAAAGGCGAGTACACCAGGGAGGAGACCCTCGCCGTCGCCGCCGACCTCGAAGCGCGCCTCGAAAAGCTGCTGTCCACCTCGCCGCTGCCCGAGACCCCCGACGGGGACCACGCCGACCGATGGCTGATCGACGCCTACACCCGCACCTGGTCCGCGGAAGGAGACCAGCGGCCCTGAGAGCCTGATCCTTTCTTTGGGGGCTGGGGTCACGGTCGTCCTCAGATGACGGTCAGGAGCGCAGGGACTCCAGCATGCGGGTGAGGGCGGCTCCGGTCTCGGCGAGGTCGCCGGGGCCGGCCGAGTCGGCGAGCCACAGGGCGGCCTCGTTCATGGCGCCGGAGAGCAGGTGGGTCAGGGGGGCGACCGGTCGCTCGGGGATGACACCGGTCTCCATCAGCAGGGTCAGCGCGTCGGCGAGATGACGCGCCGAGGCGGCCTCGTCGAGGGCGCGCCACTCCCTCCAGCCGAGTACGGCGGGGCCGTCGATCAGCATGATCCGCCGGACGTCCGGGCCGGTGCTCGCGGTGAGGAAGGCGTGGCATCCGGCGACGAGCCGGTCCCAGGGGTCCGGCTCGGCGTCGGCGGTCGCGGCCACGTGCCGGCCGACCTCCTCCTGCACCTGGGCGAGGACGGCGCGAAACAGCGCCGCCTTGCCGTCGAAGTGGTGATAGAGGGCACCCTTGGTGACGCCGGCGGCGTCGACGATCTGGGTCAGGCCCACGGCTCCGTACCCCTCGGCCGCGAACAGCCGCCTGCTCTCCCGCAGCAGTGCGCGCCTGGTCTGCTCGCGTTGCTCTGCTCTGCCCATGTCCCTCCTCGCGCTTTTGACATACCGATGGTACGCCAACTAGCTTTCGCATACCAACGGTATGTGAAAGGGGTTCGCCATGATCCTGACCAGCTTCTATCCGGTCGTCTGCACCGAGCGCCTGGCCGAGAGCCGGGACTTCTACGTCGAGTTGTTCGGTTTCGAACCGACCTTCGAGGCGGACTGGTACGTGAGCCTGCGGCGTCCCGGCGCGCAGCCGTACGAGCTGGCTCTGCTCGACCACCGGCACCCGTCGCTGCCCGAGGCCTACCGGGCGCCGGTGCGGGGACTGCTGCTCAACTTCGAGGTGGAGGACGTCGACGCGGAGTGGGAGCGGCTGGTCGTACGGCACGGCCTGCGGCCCGAACTGGAGCTGCGCAGCGAGGACTTCGGGCAGCGGCACTTCATCGTCGCCGACCCCAACGGGGTGCTGATCGACGTGATCACACCGATCGAGCCCTCCGCCGAGTACGCCGAGCAGTTCAGGGAGTGATCTGTGTCCGCGGCCGGCGCCACGGCCCGGCTTGAGAGGTCTGCCCGGCCCGGTCGAAGCCCGGCCTGCGCGTCTCCCTGAGACCCCTCAGGAGATGGACCGGAGACGGCCGTGGGAGCGGCGCCGGAGATGGTCGACGGCCTCGGCCGTCCGGTCGTCGGCGGGGAGGAAGACGACGAGCTGCTGCGCCTCGGCGGGCAGTTCGAACGTCTCGCGAAGCAGGCGAAGCCGGTGTCCTTCCGGGTGGTCGAGCCGGAGAACACCACGTCGCGGCACCGCGTGACGCCTCAGGCGGCGGGTGAGGTCAGGCCCGGCGACGGGGGTGAGTTCGGCGGTGAGCCACTCCAGGTTCTCAAGGGACGGCGCCTGCCACAGGTCGAAGGCCTGCTCGTCCGCGACGTCGTCCCAGTCGACGAAGAACGTCCGGGCGCGGGGGTCGGTGAACAGGTAGCGGTTGAGGTTCGGACGGGCGGCGTCGAGCAGGCCGGTTCCCTCGGTGATCGACCGGTAGCCGCTGGTGTGGGCGAGGACGTCACCCAGCCGGTTGGTCACGATGGCGACACCGGGTTCGAGGAGACTCAGCGTCCGCAGGACGGACGGCCGCACGTGCCGGGACGGCGGCACGGGCCGGATGTGGACCGAGCACCCCTCGCCGGTGATCTTCGCGAGGTAGCGCAGGTGGTTGCGTTCGGAGGGGCTGAGACGGAGCGCGTCGGCGAGGGCGTTGACGACCGCCGGAGACGGGTTGCGGTCGCGGCCCTGCTCGATACGGGTCAGATACTCGACGCTGACGCCGGCCCGCGCGGCGAGGTCCTGCCGCCGCAGACCGGGTGACCGGCGGCGGTCACGGTCCGGCAGCCCGCAGGACTCCGGCTGAATGCTGTCGCGTCTGGCCCGGATGAAATCCCCCAGTGGCGTTCCCACTCCGAAAAGGTATCCGGTCGTGCGCCCAGGAGGGTGGCCCTCCTGGGGCCAGCCTGGGTTCGGTCTGGCCGCCGGACACCGTGTGGCGTGATCGTGGTGCGCATGGAGAATGTGTCGACACGACGTTCCGGTCAGGCGTTGCTGGTGTGGGGGCTGCTCGTGGTGGCGGCGAACCTGCGGGCGAGTCTGACCGGTGTCGGGCCGTTGCTGGATCAGGTGCAGGCCGATCTGGGGTTGGTCCCGGCCGTGGCGGGCCTGCTGAACACGCTGCCGCTGCTGACGTTCGCGGCGCTGTCCCCGCTGGTGCCCTGGCTGGCCGCGCGGTGGGGGGCCGAGCGGCTCCTCGGGGGCGCGCTCATGGTGCTGACGCTGGGGATCGCACTGCGGTGGGTGCCGGTGGCGGCCGGCCTGTTCACGGGAACCGTACTGATCGGGGCGGGCATCGCCGTGGGCAACGTGCTGCTGCCGAGTCTCATAAAGCGCGACTTCCCGACCAGGGTGGGGATGCTGACCAGCGCCTACGCCACGGTGATGGGCGGCGTCGCCGCGGTCGCGTCCGGGGTGGCGGTGCCGATCAGCGAGGTCGCTCCCGGCGGCTGGTACACCGCGCTGGGCTGCTGGGTCCTGTTCGCGCTGGTGGCCGTCCTGCTGTGGCTTCCGCAGATGCGGGCTCCACGGCGTGCCGTACAGGCCGTTCGAGGGCACCGGTTGCCGTGGGGCTCCGGGCTGGCGTGGGCGGTCACGGCGTTCATGGGGCTGCAGTCGCTGGGTTTCTACGTCGTCGTGACGTGGCTGCCCCGGTTCCTTCAGGACAACGGCACGAGCGCGGCCACCGCGGGATGGCTGCTGTTCCTGTTCCAGGCGGTCGCGGTGCTGACCAGCCTGGCGGTACCCGGTGTGATGCGCCGGGCGGGTGACCAACGCGTGCTGGCGGCGATCTGCTCGGCGGTCATGTTCCTCGGCTACCTCGGGCTTCTCGTGGCGCCGGGGGCGGCGCCGCTGTGGAGCGTCGTCCTGGGGCTGGGCGGCGGAGCCTGCCTCGTGCTCGCGCTGGCCTTCATCGGCCTGCGCGCCCAGGACGCGAACGTGGCGGGGGCGTTGTCGGCGATGGCGCAGTCGATCGGTTACCTGCTGGCCGCGGCGGGGCCGGTGGTCTTCGGGCTGCTGCACACGGTGAGCGCCGGGTGGCGGGTGCCGATCGTGGTGATGTGCGCCGCCGCGGCGGGCCAGACGATCGTCGCGCTGGCGGCGGGCGGGGGTACGGTGCGCCCGGCCACGGGCGAGGTTCCCGACCGCGTTCCGGCGCCCCGGTAGCGCCGGAACCGTACCGCCGAAGGACGTCCCTCCAGCCGGTGAACCGGAGAGACGTCCGCGCGGAGGTTCACCGGGCCAGGTCGTCCCACTCCTGGAGGAGGTGGGCCGTGGCCGCGGCGGGAGCCGTGAACGACCAGCGGCCCGGCGGCAGGTTCAGGGCGCAGCCCCCGTCGGCCAGCCTGGTGGTCGGCAGCTGTTCGTTGAGGCCCATGAGGAAGGTGCCGTTGACGGTCATCCCGTCCCACGCGCCCCGCACGGGCAGCACCGCGCGGGCGGTCACGCCCTCCGGGACGGAGAAGGTGAACTGGACCCCGTCGGGCCCGGCCCGCCAGCCCGACTCGACGGTCCCCGACGCGCTCTCGTAGCGGGCGTGCGCCTGGCGCAGCAGCGGGACGGGGCCGGGGCGCAGCAGCAGCTCGCCGAAGCCGCCACCTGTCCCGCGCGGGTCGTCGCCCAGACCCGCCACGTGCCGGAACAACCAGTCGCCCACGCAGCCGTAGGCGTAGTGGTTGAAGGAGTTCATGGCCGGGGTCTGCAGGCCGTGCCGGTGGTGCCAGGCGTCCCAGCGCTCCCACATGGTCGTCGCCCCGGCGCGGAGCTGGTAGCGCCAGGACGGGTAGCCCTCCTGGTTGAAGATCCGGCCCGCCAGGTCGTGGTGGCCGGTCTCCGACAGCACGGGCAGCAGCAGGGCGGTGCCGACGAAGCCCGTCATGAGCCGGTGCCCGTCGGCGCGGACCAGGTCGGCCAGCGCCTGCGCCGCCGCGGTCCTGTCCTCGGGCGGGACCAGGTCCCAGGCGAGGGCGACGGCGTAGCCGGTCTGCGTCTCGGTGTGCAGCCTCGGCCCGCTGAGGAAGGCCCGCTGGAAGGCACCTGACACGCGGGTGAACGCCTCGCCGTACTCCGGTGCGTGCGGCTCGCCGAGCACGTCGGCCACGTTCGCGACCAGGCGGAGGCTGCGGGCGAGGGCGGCGGTGGAGATGAGGCTCTTGGGCGTCTCGACCGTGCCGGGGGCCAGCCAGTCGCCCAGGGCCCTGCCCGGCCTGATGCCGTCCTCGGCCTGGGCCAGGCAGTAGTCGGCCCACCGCCGCATCGGGTCGTACGCGCGGCGCAGCGTGCGGTCGTCGCCGTAGCGCCGCCACAGCAGCCACGGCACCTCGACCAGCGCGTCGGACCACACGGGGGAGTCGTATCCGTACTCGGGCAGGACCGGCGCGACGTGCGGGATCGCGCCGTCGGCCCGCTGCCCGTCGATCAGCGTCGTCACCCAGCCGGACAGGAACGCCTGCGTGTGCCGCAGGAAGCTGAGCGTCGAGCCGAACACCGAGATGTCGGCCGTCCAGCCGGTCCGCTCGTCACGCTGCGGGCAGTCGGTCGGCACGCTCACCAGGTTGCCGTCCGCCGACGCGCCGATGTTGGCGACGAGCTGCCGTACGGCGGGGTCGCTCACGGTCAGCGAGCCGGTGACGGCGAGCGCGGAGGACAGCAGCACCGCCTCCAGGTCGTCCGGCGTCAGCGCGCCCGGCCAGCCGGTGACCTCCGCGTAGCGGAACCCGTGCAGGGTGAACGCGGGCTCAACGACGTGCGAGCCGGGGCCGAGGACGAACTCGTCACGCTGGTCCGCGGTGCGCAGGTTGTCGGTGTAGAGCCGCCCGGTCGCGGTCAGCTCCTCCCCGTGCCGCACCACGATCCGTACCGGGCCCGGCGCGTCGACGCGCAGCCGTACCCGTCCGACGACGTTGCGCCCGAAGTCGGCCACCTGGACGCCCGGCGCGGGCTCGGTCACGGAGACGGCCGGCACCGTGCCGATCACCCGCACCGGGGGAGCGGGGTCGGCCTCGACCAGGATCTCCGGGACGGCCGTCGTCTCGGCGGGTTCGGCGGTCCGCTGGGAGGGGGCCTGGACGGTCTCGCCCATCACCAGGTCGGCGCGCGGGCGGCCGAGATCCCGCCGGGTCCAGGCCACGTCGGTGGCGAGCACGCGGCGGACCCCGTCGTCGTCGCGCACGAGCACCTGGGCGCTGGCGGCGGGCCGGTCGCCGTAGCGGCGCGGGCCTCCGCCGGCGACGTGGCCCGCGTACCAGCCGGGGGCGAGCCACAGCTCCAGCTCGTTCTCCCCGGGCACGAGCAGCTCAGTGAGCTCCAGCAGCCGGTAACGCGTCCGGTGGGCGTAGTCGGTCCAGCCGGGGGCCAGTTCCTCCTCGCTCAGCCGTACCCCGTTGAGCAGCGCCCGGTAGACGCCCAGCGCGGTGACGGCCAGCCAGGCGCGCCCGGGAGCGGGACGCCAGGTGAACGACCCGCGCAGGCTCACCGCCGCCTGGGGGTCACCCGCCAGCCAGGGGGCGTCCCACGCGCCGCGCGCCCGCAGGCCCGTGGTGAACGCGCCGGCCGCGTGCCCCTCCACACTCCACGTGTACGGCGTCAGCGGCTCCAGCCGCCCATCCGGCACGTCCACGTCGTGCGACCCGGCGGGTACGGACGACCGCCACACTTCGCGCCCGTCCGAGGACACCACCACGGTGGCCTCCCCGGACAGCCGGGCGTTCCACGACAGCCGGGGCGACGGCTCGTCCACGCCGACCGGATCCGCCAGGCCGCACGTCAGGCCCGCCGGTGACCGGGGTGGGGCCGAACGGATGAACGGCGTCTGCGCGCCTGAGACCTGCACCTCCAGCACCCCCGAATCCCGGTTCACGCATCTAGCCCGGTGGTGAAGGCGTTGTGCAGGCCGTCGATGTCGACACCGGACAGGTGCGGCGCCAGCACGTTGATCAGCAGCACGAAACACGCGTCCTGCTCCGGGTACATCCACCACTGGCACCCCGAGGCGCCACCGTGCCCGTACAGTCGCCGTTCGAGCAGCCCGGGAGCCGAGTGGCGCAGGTTCCAGGTGAGGCCCCAGTCCTGCCCGGCGTTGACCGGGTCGGGCTGCAGCTTGACCAGGCCCGTCGTCTGCGGGGTCGTCATGGCGGCCAGGGTGGTCGGGTGGATCAGCCCGCGGTCGCCGCGCAGCAGCGCCCCGCCCAGCGCCAGGAGGTCCTCGGCGCGGGAGAACAGCGCCCCCGCCGGATGGCGGAGCCGTACGAACTTGTCGAAGTCGAAGCCGGGCCCGAGCAGTTCGACACCGTGGACCTCGGCCGCGTCGCACGCCGGGTCGAACGTGATGCGCCCGCCGCCCGGCACCAGCGTGTTCAGATCGGAGTCGATCAGGTCGGCCAGGTCGCGCCCGGTGACGTCGCGGACCATCTCCGCGATGCCGGCGAAGGCCAGGTTGGAGTAGTGGCTGAGCGTGCCCGCCTCGAACATCGACGGCGCGGTGGCGAGGTGTTCCAGCAGGTCGTCGGGCGTGAGCGTCTGCTCGGCGATGCCGCCGGTGTGGGTGAGCAGGTGCCAGAGCGTCACGTCGGGCCGCGCGAAGTTCGGCAGCGCGTCCCGCAGCGGGCGGCGCAGTGACAGCAGCCCGCGTTCGACCTGACGCATGGCGACCAGCCCCGTCAGCGGCTTGGTCACCGAGAACAGCGCGAAGTGGTCCTCGATCCGGGTCGCCCGGCCGTCGTGCTCGCCGAAGGCCTCCAGCACCTGGATCCCGTCGGAGGTGGCGGCGCCGAACACCGCACAGGGCAGCCGCCCCTCCTTGATCTCGCGCCTGACCCAGTCGAGCGCGATGTCGTGAGTGGTCATCCTTTCAGGGAACCTTCCGTGAGGCCGGCCAGGACGCGCTTCTGCGCGGCGACGTACACCGCCACGAGGGGCAGCGTGGTGAGCAGGACGTGGGCGAAGACGAGGTTCCAGTTCAGGCTCTGCAGGGTGCCCGAGGCGAACTGGAACAGGCTCAGCGGCAGCGTGGCGTTCGCGCTGCCCTGGAGCAGGAAGAGGGCGAAGAAGAAGTCGTTCCAGACGTTGATGATCAGGATCACGCCGCCGACGAACAGCACCGGCCGCAGCAGGGGCAGCAGGATGCGGAAGAAGACCTGCGGGCGGGAGGCGCCGTCGATGGAGGCGGCGTGCTCCAGGTCGGGGGGGAACGCGCGGACGAACCCGGTCGCCAGGAAGATCACGACGCCCAGGCGGCAGCCGGTCATGGTCAGCACGTAGCCGAGCGTGCCGCCGTCCAGCGACAGGGCGCGCAGCAGGTAGACGGTCGGGATGATCGACGGCGGCAGCAGGATGGACAGCCCCATCACGAAGTAGGCCGCCTGCAGCCACCGCGACCGGCTGCGTCCGAACGCCCACGCCGCCGCCGCGCCGAGGAGCACCACGGCCACCACGATCGGCACGGTCACCTTGAGGCTGTTGAACAACCCCGTCAGGTAGCCGCCCCGGTCGAGCACGATGCCGTAGTTCTCGGCGACCGCCCACGTCCTGGGCAGTCCGAGGCCCAGCTCCGCAGCCTCACCCGCGGGTTTGAACGAGTTGACGACCACGAGCCAGACGGGTACGAGCACCCACGGGATCGCGAAGAGCGTCAGCGCCGTGTACTTGAGGACCGCCCTCATCCCGTCACCTCCCTACGCCGCAGCCACCACACAAGAGGCACGGCGGTGGCGATCACCAGCAGTGTCACGGTGAAGCCCAGCGCGCTGGCGGAGCCGAAGAAGCCCTGCCCCCACTGCTGGCGCATCACCACGTTCAGGGCCCGGGTGTGGTCGCCGGGCCCGCCACCGGTGGTGGCGGCGATCACGTCGTAGGCGCTGAGCGCGCCCACCAGCGTGACCGCCACGTTGAAGGTCAGCGCCGGGGCGAGCATCGGGAACACCACCCGCCGGAACCGGGTCCACGGCCCGGCCCCGTCGACGGTCGCCGACTCCAGCAGCGACTTCGGGATGGAGTTGAGGCCCGCGATGTAGACGAGGGTGATCAGCCCGCTCCACTTCCACGCGTCGATGAACGCGACCGTCACCAGCGCGGTCGACGGTTCGCCAAGCCACGCCCACTCGATGCCGAGGAAGGAGTTGATCGCCCCGTCGGGGGCCAGCAGCCCGCGCCAGATGTATCCGGCGGCCAGCGGCGAGATGAGCGTCGGCAGGAAGAAGGCCGAACGGAAGACGGTGTTGACCCCGCTGGTCCGCTGGAGGGCCATGGCCAGCGAGAGGCTGACCGTGTTCTGGATCGCCATGCACATGATCGCGTACAGCACGGTCACGGTGACCGCGTTGGCCAGCAGGTCCTGCTCGATCAGGGTGCGGACGTTCTCCAGCCCGTTCCAGGTGATCTCGGCTCGGAAACTCGTCCAGGAGGAGAACGCGAACCGGACGTTGAGCAGGAACGGGGCGACGAAGAAGACCGTGACCAGCACGATCGCGGGCAGTGCCCACGGCAGCCAGGCCGCCCTGTTCCGCATCACCATCCGGGCAGCCCTGCCGCCTTGGCCGCCTGCTCGACCTGGCCCTGCAGCTGGGTCGCCGCCTTCTGCGGGTCCTTCTGCCCGGCGATCAGCTCGGACATGAGCTGCGCCAGGCCGCCCATGCCGGGGATGTCGGAGTTGAAGGCGATGACCGCGCCGGTGTCGTAGGCCTTCTTGACGTCCTGCAGCACCGACGAGACGCCCTGCGGGTTGGGCACGTCCTTGAAGACGGGGAAGGTCTTGGACGCGGTGATGTACTCGTTGTAGGCCGGGCCGGTCATGAAGCGCACGAAGTCGAGCGAGGCCTTCTCCCGCGCCGCGTCACCGGTCTTGGGCAGATAGAACGTGCCAATCGGGCCGGGCGCGTAGGTCGCGAGCGGCTTCTCGCTCGACAGGCCGACGAAGCCGACGGACTCGTCGACGGTCTTCTGGTCGCCGCCCGCGGCCGCGAGGAGGGCCGGGAGCATGTCGGAGTGCTGGGCGACCATGGCGGCCTTGCCGGTCACGAGGGCCTTCATGGAGTCCTCGAACTTGGCGGTGACGATGTCCTTGTTGAAGCAGCCGTCGGCCTGCAGCTTGGCGTAGGCGGTCAGGCCGGCGACGAAGGGCGAGCCCGGGTCGGCCAGGGTGCTGGTGTGGCCGGAGATGGCCTTGCCGTACGCGTTGGACTGGTTGGCGCTGGCCAGGTAGAGGATGGGCAGGATCTGCACCGGCCAGATGGACCCGCCCGACTCGAAGACCGGGGTGACCCCGGCGGCCTTGAGCTTGGGGCAGGCGGCGGAGAGCTCGGTGAAGTTCGTGGGCGGGGTCAGCCCGGCCGAGGTGAAGACCTTCTTGTTGTAGTAGAGGCCGAAGACCTGGGGGAAGCCGGTGATGGCGGCGTAGACCTTGCCGTTGACGGCTCCGGCGCTCTGGTAGAGGTCACCGGACCTGGCGATGTACGCCTCGCCTGTCAGGTCGCGCAGGTTCTCGGCCGGGTTGAGGGCGAGCAGGCCGCTCGCCGTCGCGTGGTACTCCAGGATGTCCGGGCGCTCGCCGGTGGCCCACTTGGTCTGGGTGGTGTCCTCGAAGCCGTCGGACGGGATCGACACGAGCTCGATCTTGTGGCCGGACTGCTTCTCGAACTTCTTGTACATCTCCAGCAGGGGCGCCGGGTCCGCGCTGTTGTGCCAGAGGGTCAGCTTCACCTGACCGGTCCCCTCCGGGGCGGAGGATCCGCAGCCGGAGAGGGACAGGGCGAGGACGGCGCCGATCGCCGCGCTGAGCATACGGGATGGTGCGTTCACGCCCGTGCTCCTGTTCGTTTGGGAGGTATCGTGTAGAACGTTCTCCATTGGTAGGGCACGAGAGAATCGTCCGTCAAGAGGTAGACCTGAGGATCAATGACGGGCTAGCCTCCCTCCACAAGAAAAGTGTGTAGTTCGTTCTACGAAAACTCTGCGAAGGATGACGCGTGACGAGCCGACGGGTGACGATCGCCGACGTGGCCAGGCGGGCCGGGGTTTCCACGGCCGCCGTGTCCAAGGTGGTACGCGGGGCCTACGGCGTGAGCGCGGAGATGCAGGCCAAGGTGACACAGGCCATCGACGAGCTGGGTTACCGCCCGCACGCCGCGGCCCGTGCCCTGCGTGGGCGCACCTACACCCTCGGTGTCATGCTCTCGGACACCCGTAACCCGTTCTTCCCCGACATCATCGAGGGCGTCACCGGCCGGCTGGGCGACACCGAGTACCAGGTGCTGCTCGGGCCCGGCGGGATCGAGCCCAAGACGCAGGCCAGGATGACCGACGCCATGATCGACCGGAGCATGGGCGGGCTCATCCTGATCTCACCGGTCATGACGGACGCGGAACTCGCCGCCATCGCGACGGCCATCCCGGTCGTCGTGGTCGGCAGGCACGGCGGGGCCACGACCTACGACGCGGTCGTCAACGACGACGTGATGGGGGCGGGGCTCGTGGTCGACCACCTGGTCGGGCTCGGGCACACCCGGATCGCGCACATCACCCACCTGGAGCGGGCCCACGCCCAGGGACTGCCGCACACGGTGCGCGCCGAAGGCTACCGCCAGGCGATGCGCGCCCACGGACTCGCCGACGACGTGCTGGCCACCTCCTTCACCGAGGAGGGCGGCTTCGAGGGCGCGCGGGAGTTACTCGCGCGCGACGACCGGCCCACCGCGATCTTCGCCGGGGCCGACATCGCGGCGCTCGGCGTGTTACGCGCCGCCGACGAGGCGGGCCTGTCGGTGCCGGAGGACCTCTCCGTCGCCGGATACGACAACATCGGCATCGCCTCTCTCAAGCGCATCTCACTCACCAGTGTCGACCAGGACGGGCACGTGATCGGGGCCACCGCCGCGCAACTGCTCGTCGAACGCATCGAGGGACGCTCACGATCGGTGACGTCGTCGGTGTCACCCACGCTGATCGTCCGCGGAACCACAGGACCGCCTCGCCCCTGAGAACCGACCGCACGTCGGGGGACTGTCGCGGATCAAGTGTTGAAACGATTCAATGGAAGGACCCCCCCACGTGAGACGACTCTCCCTCCTCGCCCTTCTCCTCCCACTGGTGGCCGTGCCCGCGCAACCGGCCATCGCCCAGACGTCCGCCGTGACCTGCCCGGTCAGGGTCGACCCCGCGGCGTTCGCCTCAGAGGCCCGCCTGAGCGCCCTGGCCGACAAGCAGGCGACGTTCGGCGCCAGGCCGACCGGATCGCCCGCGCACGCCGACTACGTCGACTGGCTGGAGGAGGAGATGTCGGCCATCCCCGGCATCCAGCTCTCCGCCCTGCCCTACACCATCGACCGCTGGGACAACCTCGGCACCGGCCTGACCGTCGGCGGTACGGCCGTGCAGGTCGCGGCCCCCGTGCCGTTCTCCTCCTCGACCGGATCGGGCGGCGTCTCGGCCCCGCTCGTCCACCTGGCGGCGGGGACGAACATCACCGCGGCCAACGCCGCCGGGAAGATCGTGGTCCGGGACCTGCCGTGGACCAACGTGCCCAACCTGCTGTTCTATCCGCCCACCCTCGGCTACTCCATGTACGACCCGGGCCTCACGATCAACCTGCTCGGCTCGGAGTCGATGGAGGCCCCGGCCGCGGCCGACGCCGACCTCAAGGCCGCCGCGGCGGCGGGCGCGCTGGGCGTGATCGAGATCAGCCAGCTCCCGCACGCGCAGATCAAGGACATGTACGCCCCCTACGAGGGCCTGCCGTACGGCGTGCCGGGCGCGTACGTCGGCGCCGACCAGGGCAAGCAGATCAAGGACGCGCTGGCCGCCGGGCAGCCGGTCCAGGCCGCGCTGACCGTGAACGCCGCCTGGACGCCGACGCCGACCCGCACCCTGCTCGCGACGCTTCCCGGCGGGAACGCCCAGAAGATCGTCGTGGAGAGCCACACCGACGGCATGAGCCCGGTGTGGGACAACGGCCCGCTCACCATGATCGAGATGGCCCGCTACCTGTCGTCGCTGCCGGTGGAGTGCCGCCCGCGCACCGTGCAGTTCGCGTTCGTGACCGGCCACCTCTACCAGCACCTGACCGGCCCCAACGTCCGTGAGGGCGGCGCGGGCCAGCTCGCCGCCCAGCTCGACGCCGAGTACGACCAGGGCAAGGTCTCCTCCGTCGTCGTGCTCGAACACCTCGGCGCCAAGCGCTACGACGCGGTCGCCAGGCCGAACGGCCTGCCGGGCAAGCAGCTCGTCGCCAGCCCCAACCTCACCGAACTGCTGCTGGTCCCCGTCAGCGAGAGCACGCCGCTGCGCGAGCTGGTCAAGGGCCACATCGAGTACTGGGACGTCAGGCGCACCGCGATCCTCAAGGGCCTGTCGGCGGCAGACCTCGGCACGGTGCCGCGCCACTGCAGCTTCGGTGGCGAGGGCACGCCGTACAACCAGCACCTGCTGCCCGTCATCTCGCCCATCGCCGCGCCCAAGACGCTGTTCTCGCCGCAGTTCGGTCCCGAGGCGATCGACCTGCAGGTGATGCGCAAGGCGTCGCTCGCCTTCACCGACGTCGTGCTCGACCTCGGCCCGATGGCCCAGACGGCCGTCGCGGGCGACGTGACCGCCATGCGCCAGCAGCGCGCCTCCGGCACGCCGGGATGCGCGTGAGCGTGGACGACAGGACGCCCGTGCGTCGGCGCACCGCCGCCGGCGCCGGGTGTCCGCCCACCGCCGGTGACGGCGGTACCCGAACAGATCCGACAGACACCACGCACGCGCACGCCGTACGGCTCACGCCGCGACCCCACCTGAGTCCGCGCACATGTCCTCGCCCGTGTCCTGGACGTGACCGGCACCGGGCGTGTTCGTTCCTTGACACCACTCACCGATCGCATTTCCCTCTCCTTGGAGGCGTTCGCGTCTCCGGACAATCCACGAGGTGACCATGGAGAACTTCACCCGTCGGCAGGCCCTGCGGGCAGGGGCGCTCGGCCTCATGTCGGCCGGATTCCTGTCGTGGACCGCCGAGGCCAACGCCGCCTCGACCATCGAGACGATCTACAAGGCGGCGGGTCCGTGGCCGGTCGCCACCGGCACCTCGGGCGGCCACCGGCTCTACTACCCCTCGACCCTGGGCGCGGGCGGCGTCGTCCATCCGATCGTCACCTGGGGCAACGGCTCGTGGGCCACCCCCGACAACTATCCGGGACTGCTCAACCACCTCGCCTCGTGGGGCTTCGCCGTGGTCGCCTCGACCGACACGACCACGGGCACCGGCGCCGAGATCATCGACGCCGCCCAGCACCTCGTCGGCCTCAACACCGACCCCGCCAGCGTCTTCCACGGCAAGCTGGACACCGCCCAGGTCGCCGCCGTCGGCCACTCCCAGGGCGCGGGCGGGTCCATCAACGCGGCCAACAAGTCGGCCGGGCTGATCAAGACCGTCGTGCCGATCGCCGTGCCCGCGCAGTGGATGGCCGGCCCCGGAGACGAGTTCTCCGTCGCCGCCCTGACCTGCCCGGTGCTCTTCCTCAGCGGCGCGGACGACTGGCTGATCTCCTCGGCCGGGACCCTGCAGGGCTACTACGACCAGGCGGGCGCCGGAGCGGGTAAGGCACTGCTCAAGGGCGCGGGACACAACGACATCCAGAACACCGGCGGGGCCTTCCTCGGCTACGTGACCGCCTGGCTGCGCTACCGCCTCCAGGCCGACACCCAGGCCCGCGGGGCGTTCGTCGGCGCCACCGCCGAACTCCCCACCAACACCGCCTGGCAGAACCAGGCCCTCAAGAACCTCACCTAGGAGAACCACCGTGGCGGATCACGCGCGGCGCGGACCCGCTCGCCGGGGCGGCGGCCGGACGGCGCCGCGCGTGATCACGCGGACCACCGCCGGGCCGGTCCTCCCCGGTACGCCGCCCTTCGTCTCCGAGGCGCCGGGCGCCGGACACGCCGCGGGCCGTGGCCCACGCGACGCGCACCGGCGCCCCCGGCCGTCCGGGCACACCATGATCTTCAACGCACCCACCGACGACCGGAGGTTGTGACATGCAGTCCTACTCGAACGCGGCGGCGCCGACCCCGCTGCTGGGCGAGACCATCGGCGACAACTTCGAGCGGACCGTACGGCGCTTCGGCGACCGCGAGGCGCTCGTCGATGTGCCCTCCGGTCGCCGCTGGACCTACACCGAGCTCGACGCCGACGTGAACCGGCTGGCCCTCGCGCTCCTGGCCTCCGGGATCGCCAAGGGGGACCGGATCGGCATCTGGGCACCCAACTGCGCCGAATGGGTGATCGTCCAGTACGCCACCGCGAAGATCGGCGCGATCCTGGTCAACGTCAACCCCGCCTACCGCAGTCACGAGCTCGACTACGTCGTCAGGCAGTCGGGACTGCGCCTGCTCGTCAGCGCGCTCACGCACAAGGGCAGCGACTACCGCGCGATGGTCGAGGAGATCGGGTTCACCGACGTCGTCTACCTCGGCGACCCCGGCTGGGACCGGCTGCTGGCGCTGACCGCCCCCGAGGAGCGGCTGCGCGAGCGCATGGCCTCGCTGGGCGCCGACGACGCGATCAACATCCAGTACACCTCCGGCACGACCGGCTTCCCCAAGGGCGCGACGCTCTCGCACCACAACATCCTCAACAACGGGTTCTTCGTCGGCGAGCTCCTCCACTACGACGAGCACGACAGGGTGTGCCTGCCGGTGCCCTTCTACCACTGCTTCGGCATGGTGATGGGCAACCTCGGCGCCACCTCCCACGGCGCGTGCGTGGTCATCCCCGCGCCCGGCTTCGACCCCGAGGCGACGCTGCGGGCCGTACAGCAGGAACGATGCACCTCCCTGTACGGCGTGCCGACCATGTTCATCGCCGAACTCGCCCTCGCGGGGCGGTACGACCTGTCCAGCCTGCGCACCGGCATCATGGCGGGCTCGCCCTGCCCCGTCGAGGTGATGAAGCGCGTCGTCACCGAGATGAACATGGCCGAGGTCGCCATCTGCTACGGCATGACCGAGACCTCGCCCGTCTCGACCATGACCAGGTTCGACGACAGCCTGGAGCGCCGCACCGAGACCGTCGGACAGGTGATGCCGCACGTCGAAGTCAAGATCACAAGCCCGGAGAGCGGGCTGACCGTGCCGCGCGGCGAGCCGGGTGAGCTGTGCACGCGCGGCTACTCGGTGATGCTCGGCTACTGGAACGAGCCGGAGCGTACGGCCGAGGTCATCGACGACGCCCGCTGGATGCACACCGGCGACCTGGCCACCATGGACGCCGACGGCTACGTCAACGTGGTCGGCCGGATCAAGGACATGGTCATCAGGGGCGGCGAGAACGTCTACCCGCGCGAGATCGAGGAGTTCCTCTACCGCCACCCCGACATCGCCGACGTGCAGGTGATCGGCGTGCCCGACGAGAAGTACGGCGAGGAGCTCATGGCCTGGATCGTCATCCGCGAGGGCGGCGTCCCCCTGACCGCCGAGGCCGTCAGGGAGTTCTGCGCGGGCAAACTCGCCCACTACAAGATCCCACGCTACGTCCACGTCGTCGACGCGTTCCCGATGACGGTCACCGGCAAGATCCGAAAGGTCGAGATGCGCGAGGAGGGGGTGCGCCTGCTCGGGCTCGACCGGTGAGCCGGTCATGAGGCCCGTGGTCACCACTCGTCTCGGGTGGTGACCACGGGCGCCCTGCCTGCGTGGCGCCGTCGGAGCGGGCGGGATCAGGCCCGCGTCGAGGCCCGCTCCACGAGTTCGGGCCGGAAGACGACCTGCCTGGGCTCCTCCGTTCCCCGGCCCGACGCCTCCTGGAGCAGCAGGTCGACCGCCGTCCGGCCGAGCAGGGCCGCCGGCTGCCTGATCGAGGAGAACGGCACGATCGCCGTGGCGGCGAAGTCGATGTCGTCGTACCCGATCAGCGCCATGTCCTCGGGAACCCGGAGCCTTCCCCGCAGCATGAGCGCCTGCAGCAGTCCCATCGCGAGCAGGTCGTTGGCGGCGAACACCGCGTCGGGGCGCTCCGCGGGGGAGCGCTCCTGCAGGGCCTCGCCGACGGCACAGCCCTCCGGCACGGTCAGGCTCCCGGTCGGGACCACCTCGATCGCGGCGCCCGCGACCTCGGCGACGGCGCGGCGGGCGCCCTCAAGACGGTCGGAGACCTGCCGGATGCCCAGCGGCCCGCCCACGAAGGCGATCCTGCGGCGGCCCCGCCCAAGCAGGTGCCGTGCGGCGAGGAACCCGCCTGCGACGTCGTCGACCGCCACCGAGGAGAAGCTGCGAGGGGGAGCCTGCCTGTCGACGAGCACGACCGGGGTGCCGCCGCGGCGCAACCGTTCGAGCCTTGCGAGATCCTCGTTGAGCGGCGTGATCAGCAGGCCGTGAACCCGCTGCTCCTCGAAGAGATCGAGATACGCCGCCTCGCGGGTGCCGTTCGCGCCGCTGTTGCCGAGCAGCACGGTCAGGCTCTCCGCGGCGGCCCGATCCTCGGCGCCGCGCGCGACCTCGGTGAAGAAGGGGTTGCGCACGTCGAGCACGACCAGGCCGATCGAACGACTCCTTCCGGCCCGTAACTGCCGGGCCGCGTCGTTGCGGACGAAGCCCAGTTCCTCGATCGCGGAGAGCACGCGTTCGACGGTCGCCGGGGCGACCTTGTCCGGATGGTTCAGGACATTGGAGACGGTGCCCACCGAGACCGACGCCGCGGCTGCGACGTCGCGGACGCTCACCGTCATGGGTTCTCCCTCGCTGCGTCGGTCCGGCCCCGGATCGCCGGGACTCTTCGAGAAGATAGCGCGCCGCGGCTGGCGTGACTTGCCCGCGCCGGGTCGTTGTAACTACAGTTTGAAACGTTTCAATTCTACCCTTCACGCTCTCGGCCAAGCCCCGCCACCGCGAAACCCGTTCGACGGCGGCATCCGACCGGCAGAAAGAGACGACCGTGACCACGCTCTCCCCCGACATCCTGGCCGAGCTCGAACGGCAGGCCATCGAGTTGCCGAGCTGGGCGTTCGGCAACTCGGGCACCCGCTTCAAGGTCTTCTCGACGCCGGGCACGCCGCGCGACCCGTACGAGAAGATCGCCGACGCCGCACAGGTGCACGCGTACACGGCCCTCGCGCCGACCGTGGCCCTGCACATCCCGTGGGACAGGGTCGACTCCTACGACGACCTGCGCCGGCACGCCGAAGGGCTCGGCGTCGCCCTCGGCACGATCAACTCGAACACCTTCCAGGACGACGACTACAGGTTCGGCGCCCTCACCCACGAGGACCCGAGGATCCGGCGCAAGGCGATCGACCACCACTTCGAGTGCATCGACGTCATGCACGCCACCGGCAGCCGCGACCTGAAGATCTGGCTCGCCGAGGGCTCGAACTACCCGGGCCAGGCCGACCTGCGCGGCCGCCAGGACCGCCTGCACGAGTCACTGAGGACGATCTACGACCGGCTCGGCGACGGGCAGCGCCTCGTGCTTGAGTACAAGTTCTTCGAGCCGGCGTTCTACCACACCGACGTGCCCGACTGGGGAACGAGCTACGTCCAGGTCGCCGCGCTCGGCGACAGGGCCGTGGTCTGCCTCGACACCGGCCACCACGCGCCCGGCACCAACATCGAGTTCATCGTCATGCAGCTGCTGCGCCTCGGCAAACTCGGCTCCTTCGACTTCAACTCGCGCTTCTACGCCGACGACGACCTCATCGTCGGCGCGGCCGACCCGTTCCAGCTGTTCCGCATCCTCTTCGAGGTCATCCGCGGCGGCGGCCTCAACCACCCCGACGTCGCGTTCATGCTCGACCAGTGCCACAACGTCGAGGACAAGATCCCCGGCCAGATCCGCTCGGTGCTCAACGTGCAGGAGATGACCGCGCGCGCCCTGCTGGTCGACCGTGCGGCCCTGGCCGCCGCCCAGCGCGGCGGCGACGTGCTGGAGGCCAACCACGTCCTCATGGACGCCTTCCACACCGACGTGCGCCCGGCCCTCGCGGAGTGGCGCGAGTCGCGGGGCCTGCCCGCCGACCCGATGAGGGCCTTCGCCGCGTCGGGCTACCTCGCCAGGACCGCCGAGGAACGCGTCGGCGGCACACAGGCGGGCTGGGGCGCGTGAACCCGTACGGCCCTGTGACCACCATCCGCCACACCGAAGGACTCCACTCATGACGAACCAGGCAGCCGCCGACCTCATCGCGCGGTCGAACCGCCTCGGCGCCGACCCGAAGAACACGAACTACGCAGGAGGCAACACCTCGGCGAAGGGCACCGAGACCGACCCGGTCACGGGCGAGCCCGTCGAACTGCTCTGGGTGAAGGGCTCAGGAGGTGACCTCGGCACCCTCACCGAGGCCGGACTCGCGGTGCTGCGCCTCGACCGGCTCCGCGACCTCGTGAAGGTGTACCCCGGCGTCGAACGCGAGGACGAGATGGTCGCCGCGTTCGACCACTGCCTGTTCGGCCTTGGCGGGCCGTACGGCGGAGCCGGCGCCGCGCCGTCGATCGACACGGCCATGCACGGCCTCGTCGACGCCGCGCACGTCGACCACCTGCACCCGGACTCGGGCATCGCCGTCGCGACCTCCGCCGCGGGCGAGGAGCTCACGAAGAGGATCTTCGGGGACCGGGTCGTGTGGGTACCGTGGCGCCGCCCGGGCTTCCAGCTCGGCCTCGACATCGCGGAGATCAAGGCGAAGAACCCGCAGGCGGTCGGCTGTGTCCTCGGCGGCCACGGCATCACCGCGTGGGGCGAGACCTCCGAGGAGAGCGAGCGGAACTCGCTCTGGATCATCGACACCGCCGCGGCGTACATCGCCGAGCACGGCAGGCCGGAACCGTTCGGCGCGGTCGTACCGGGCTACGAGCCGCTGCCCGAGGCCGAACGGCGCGCGAAGGCCGCCGCGCTCGCGCCGACGATCCGCGGCCTCGCGTCGCACGACAGGCCGCAGCTCGGCCACTTCACCGACGGTGAGGCGGTGCTCGACTTCCTTTCCCGAGAGAAGCTGCGGCCGCTCGCGGAGCTCGGCACGAGCTGCCCCGACCACTTCCTGCGCACGAAGGTGAAGCCACTCGTGCTCGACCTTCCGGCGTCGGCGAGCGTCGAGGAGAGCATCACGCGCCTCAGGGAACTGCACGAGCGCTACCGCGCCGACTACCAGGCGTACTACGACGCCTACGCGACCGAGGACTCTCCCGCGATCCGCGGCGCCGACCCGGCGATCGTGCTCGTGCCCGGCGTCGGCATGTTCTCCTTCGGCAAGGACAAGCAGACCGCGCGCGTGGCCGGGGAGTTCTACGTCAACGCGATCAACGTGATGCGCGGCGCCGAGGCGCTGTCGACCTACGCCCCCATCTCCGACGAGGAGAAGTTCCGCATCGAGTACTGGGCGCTTGAGGAGGCCAAGCTGCGGCGGATGCCGAAGCCCAGGACGCACGCCACGCGCGTCGCGCTCGTCACCGGCGCGGCCTCCGGCATCGGCAAGGCCGTCGCCACCCGGCTCGCGGCCGAGGGCGCCTGCGTCGTCGTCGCCGACCTCGACCTGGAGAAGGCGCGGGCGGTCGCGGCCGAACTCGGCGGCACGGACGTCGCGATCGGCGTGTCGGCGAACGTGACGGACGCCGCCCAGGTGAAGGCCGCGATCGACGAGGCGGTGCTCGCCTTCGGCGGCCTCGACCTCGTGGTGAACAACGCAGGACTCTCGCTCTCGAAGCCGCTCCTTGAGACGACCGAGGCCGACTGGGACCTGCAGCACGACGTCATGGCCAAGGGCTCGTTCCTCGTGTCGAAGGCCGCCGCGCGGGTGCTCATCGAGCAGGGACTCGGCGGTGACATCGTCTACATCTCCTCGAAGAACTCGGTGTTCGCCGGCCCGAACAACATCGCCTACTCGGCGGCGAAGGCCGACCAGGCCCACCAGGTGCGTCTGCTCGCGGTCGAACTGGGGGAGTACGGCGTCAGGGTCAACGGCGTCAACCCGGACGGCGTCGTGCGCGGCTCGGGCATCTTCGCCTCAGGCTGGGGCGCCAACCGGGCGAAGACCTACGGCATCCCCGAGGAGGACCTGGGCAGGTTCTACGCCCAGCGCACGATCCTGAAGCGCGAGGTGCTGCCGGAACACGTCGCGAACGCGGTGTTCGTGCTCACCGGCCCCGAACTCGGCCACACCACCGGCCTGCACATCCCGGTCGACGCGGGGGTCGCCACCGCGTTCCTGCGATGACCGCCGGGTCGGTCGCCGCGGTCGACCTCGGGGCCACCAGCGGCCGGGTCGTCGTCGGGCACGTCGACCAGGCGGCGGGCGCGCTCGGGCTCGACCACGTCGCGAGGTTCCCGAACGGGCCCGTGCGCCTGGCGTCGGGCCTGCACTGGAACCTCACCGGCCTGTACCGGGACCTCACACACGGGCTCGCGGACGCCTTCCGCCGCGAGCCCGGCGTCACGTCGATCGGCGTGGACTCCTGGGCCGTCGACTACGCGCTGCTGCGCGGCGACCGCGTCCTCGGCGAGCCGTTCCACTACCGCGACGAACGCAACGAGGCCGCGGTCGAGGCGGTGCACGCGCGGGTGCCGTTCGAGGAGCTCTACCGCCGCAACGGCCTGCAGTTCCTGCCCTTCAACACCGTGTACCAGCTCGCGGCCGAACGGGCCGGCGGATGCCTCGGCCTCGCCGACTCGCTCCTGCTCATCCCCGACCTCGTCGGCTTCCAGCTCACGGGCGAGAAGGCCGCCGAGCGCACCAACGCCTCGACGACCGGACTGCTGGAGGTCAGGACGGGCGAGTGGGACCGCGAACTCGCCGACCGGCTCGGGCTCGACGCGTCCGTACTGCCCCGCCTCGTCTCGCCGGGCGCCTCGCTCGGCGGCCTGCGGCCCGAGGTCGCCGCGGAACTCGGCGCTCCCGCCGGGACGCGGGTCGTGGCCGTCGGCTCGCACGACACGGCCTCGGCGGTCGTCGCCGTGCCGATGCGTCCCGAGGCCGCGGCCTACATCTCCTGCGGCACCTGGGGCCTCGTCGGCGTCGAACTCGAACGGCCGGTGACCACGGACGCCGCGCGCGAGGCGAACTTCACGAACGAGGGCGGCGTCGACGGCCGGGTGCGCTTCCTGCACAACGTCATGGGGCTCTGGCTGCTGTCGGAGTCGGTGCGCTGGTGGGAACGCGACGGGTCACCGATCGACCTGCCCGGGCTTCTCGCGCAGGCGGCCGCGGTCACGACCGCGGTGCCCGTGTTCGACGCGAACGACCCGCGCTTCCTCGCCCCGGGCGACCTGCCGGGGCGCATCACGCGGTGGTGCGCGGAACACGGGGTCGCCGCGCCGCGAAGCCGTGCGGAGTTCGCCCGCTCGATCGTCGAAAGCCTGGCCGAGGCGTTCGCGAACGCCGTGCGCACGGCGTCGGCCCTCTCGGGCGTCGGCGTCGAGACGATCCACGTCGTGGGCGGCGGCGCGCTCAACACGCTGCTCTGCCAACGTACGGCCGACCGCTCGGGCCTGCCGGTGCTGGCGGGCCCCGTGGAGGCCACGGCCATCGGCAACGTCCTGATCCAGGCCCGCTCCGCGGGCTTCGCCAACGGCGACCTGGAGACCCTCCGCTCCCTCGTCGCCCACGCCTTCACCCCGACCCGCCACGACCCGGCCTGCTGAACACCGGGCACCGGCGGGGGCGTGGACGCGCTGGAGGGGCACGGCAGGACGTGGGTCCGTTCGCCGGAGACGTGGGCGAGGGCCTCGGGATGCCGGCCTCGTGAACCGCGACCTGGCGTGTTCGCAGTGGTTCCGCGCTGCGCCATCCGGCCAGGGATGCGGTTTCGGCGCGGATGCCGTGCCGTACGGCGTGGCGGCGGGAGCGAAGGGTTCACGGTACGGCGAAGCAGGCCGAGCGTGGAAAGCCGGGGCGTCCCACCTGTTTCGCCGGCCTTCTCGTTCGAGAACCGCGGTGTCCCGCTCTCACCCGGTCTCGTTGTGCACGAGCAGCACGAACGTCCGAGCGTAGGACAGACCTTCGGCCGGTCGAGGCCAGTCCAGATCGGCCAGCATCTCCGAGGCCGCCTCGTGACGGACGCCGTTGACCCGGATTTCGGTGGTCTCGGTGTCCTTGCCACCGCCGAAGAACGCCTTGATGCCGATCAGGTGGTCACGCTCGAACGTGCTCCCCAGCACCGGGGCCAGCCGGGGCAGAAGCGGGTTGTCCACCGCCCAGTGCTGGACGGCCAGGAAGTCGTCGCCCGTGCCCCACCCGGTGATACCGCCGTGGATGGCGTGCCAGCCGGGGAACCCGTCGGGCGCGTCGGCGGCGAAGTGCCCGGCGAAGGAGCCGTCCTGGCTGAGAAGTTCGAAGAGGGCGCTGCCGGTGGTGCCCAGCCAGAGCTGGATCGCACGATCCACGGCCTCCTCGGTGGTGCCGCCGTATCCCACGACGCAGTCGCTGATCGTGGTGTCGTCCGGCCGGTCGACGTTGAGAACGAAATCAAGGTCAAGGTGGCCGGGACTGCCGGTGTGATCCTCGCCGAGCACGACGGCGACCGAGCCGGACCCTCTGACCATGCCGTCCGTGACGTGCCAGGGCTTGTCCGTGGCCTCGGTCAACCGCCGGGCGACCATATCCAACACGACCTCGTCCGGCAGCCGGTCATCGTCCATGACGACTCCTTCCTCACGTTCACCATGATCGTTACGAACCAGGGCAAACCGTACCGCACTGCAGGTAACCGCCACCGTTGCGGTTGATCACCGCCGTACGGCGTGAGGCCACCGAGGATCCTCCGGCCGCGGGCAGTCGCATGGGCCGGAGGTTCCGGCCGGTACGCCAACCGCGTCGTCAGCCGGGACCAGGTGGCCGAACCCTCCTGGGGCGTGCCGAAGGCGGTTCGCAGGCGCTCCCACGGTCGGACACATCCGGCCCGTCACCCCTCACAATGAAGGAGATGCCATCCACTCCTCTCGCGCGCGCCACGGCCTCTCTGCACGGACTGGCCCTCGGCGACGCCTTCGGTTCCCAGTTCTTCGTTCCGGCCAGTCGTCACGCTCTCTCTGGCCGTCTGCTTCCGCCCGACCCGTGGCAGTGGACCGACGACACCGAGATGGCGTGCTCCATCTACCGCGTCCTGGCTGATCACGGTGTCGCCGACCAGGACAGGCTCGCCGCGAGCTTCGCGGCCCGTCACGATTTCGACCGCGGGTACGGCCCGGCCACCAACCGGATGCTTCGCCTTGTCCGTGAAGGCGGCGACTGGCGGGCGCTTTCGGCTGAGTTGTTCGACGGCAAGGGCTCATGGGGCAACGGCGCCGCGATGCGAGTGGCACCGCTCGGTGCCTGGCTCGCCGATGACCTCGCGGAGGTCGTCCGACAGGCGGCCCTGTCGGCGCAGGTCACCCACACACACCCGGAAGCGGTGGCCGGAGCCGTCGCCGTAGCCGTGGCTTCGGCGACGGTGGTCAGGGAACCCGACCTCTCCCCAGGGCGGTTTCTCGACAGGGTCAGGGAACACGTGCCCGTGAGCCTGGTCCGGGAAGGCATCGACGAAGCCCGCAGGCTCCTCACCATCGGTGATCCCGTGCTCGCCGCTCAGACCCTGGGGAACGGGCGACAGGTCAGCGCCCACGACACGGTTCCCTTCACGCTCTGGGTGGCGGCCCGCGAACGTCGTGACTTCGAAGCGGCCATGTGGACCACCGCGACAGCCGGCGGCGACGTCGACACCACCTGCGCCATCGTCGGCGGCGTCATCGCGGCTTCAGGGACCCTCGGCTTTCTCCCTCCGGAGTGGGCAAGCAGATGCGAACCACTACCGAACTGGGCGGGAGCCCCACCACTCACCCTATGAGCCGGACGTCTGCGCCAAGGACCAACCGCGGACAGCCGTATGAGCGGATCACGATGCCGATGCGCACCTACGCCTGGGAAGTGGACGCGAACGGAGAGTTCGACGGCGAGCGGGCCGACGCCGCGTCGCGTGCGCACGCCGCCGCCCTCCCCGCCGCTTACAAGAAAGCCGACCCCGGCACCGTGACTCTGTCCCGGCTGGACGCCTCCGCGCTGACCGGCCCCGTCCCGTTGCCCGCCCCGGACGCTCCGGAACTCTCGAACGACGTTCCAGGCTCCGGCGGCTGTGCCAAGGATGTCGGCATGTGGTGACTGCGCCCGTGGCCTGACGAACGGTGCGCCCCCGTCCTCCATGGAGGTGGGGGCGCCGTCATGCCGTTCAGCGCCGCGTCAGTCGAGCAGGATGATCCTGTAGCCGAGGAGGGTGCCCGAGATGTACGCGGACGAGATCTCGCCCACCCCTACTGGGTCGCCATCGCGGTAGATGTACCCCACCTGGGGTTTACGTGCAGGCCCTCGGCGGGGATCGCCTGCTGGCCCGTGCCGCCCGTGCACTGGCTGTAGGCGGTGTTACCCGAGTGCCACGCGGTGCAGCCTGTCAGGGCGGCGTTGGGCGGGGGATGCGGAGCCCACCAGCAGGGAGGCGGTGAGCAGGGCGGTGGCGGACGCGGACGTAACCCGGTTTCTTCTCATGTGCGCTTCCTCCGGTTCCGAAGGTAAATGGCACTTCCAGTAAGAAACTTTCCTAAGCGGACGATACGCACCAGGAAGGACGAGGCAAGCGCTTTCCACGCCTTCGCCAAGCCGAGAACGCCTCCGTCCGGAAGGACCGGGCGTCGTCATGTGAGGAAGTCTCGCTGCAGGCCACAGACGGCTCCTGCTCGGACGTGTTGCGACCCCTCGTGGGGGCGATGAGGACGCGGCGTCCCGCACGGGACGTGAACGGCGTCTGCGCGCTGTGACCCCTCACGGGGTGATGAGGCGAGTACCAGAACGGCGGCGTCTGGCCTTGCATGTCGCGAACCCTCACAAGGGCGATGAGGCAAGGTCGGGGAGTCGCCGGTTCCGGTGTTCTTGCTGCGATCCCTCTGAGGATGATGAGCCCCCTCAGTCTGCTCCGCGACGTCGACGACCGCAAGCGACAGCGCCCCCGCCTCCATGCTGGAGGCGGGGCGCCGGCCCCTCACAGGGGCGATGAGGATGATGAGGAAGGCCGGGCAGGGGACCGCGCCGGGCGAGACTCCCGGCTAGTGGCGCGTCACCGAACCTTGCTGGGCTATTTGATCTGACGGGGTGAGCCCGGCAGCCTGGTCCCGGAGTAGTTCTGGGAGGTGGTCGTGGCGCGTAAACCCGAGGTGTTCGTCCGTGCGTTGACGATGGAGGAGGGACGGCGCCTGCAGAGGATCACCCGCTCCGCCAAGGATCCGGTGAAGCTGCGGCGAGCCATCGTGGTGCTGATGTCCGCGCAAGGGCAATCCGCTTCCGCCATCAAGACGTTGATGCAGGTCAGCGACGACTACGTGCGCCAGGTGGTGCACGCGTTCAACGAGCGGGGGTTTGATGCCCTGGACCCAAAATGGAGCGGGGGCCGTCCACAGAGGATCAGTGAGTGGGTGCGCGAGCGCATCTGCCTCATCGCCCGGACGACCCCCGCCGAGTGGGGCATCACCGCCTTTTCCACCTGGAGCCTGTCCAAGCTCGCCGCCCACCTGGTCGAGGTACGGCTGGTGACCTCGATCAGCCGTGGGCACCTGGCGCGGATCCTCAAGGCCGGCAAGGTGTCATGGCAGAGCACCACGACGTGGAAGAACAGCAACGACACCGACTTCGTCGCCAAGATGCAGCGCGTCCTGGCCCTCTACGACACCCCACTCAAGGACGGCCGAGTGATCTGCGTGGACGAATTCGGGCCGCTCAACCTGCAACCTCGCAAGGGCAAGGCCTGGCGGCCGGGCAAGAACCCCCGCCGCCTGCGGGCCACCTACAACCGCTACAGCGGGGTCATGCACCTGCTCGGCGCCCTGGACCTGGCCACCGGGAAGATCTACTACCGGATCCGTGAGCGCAAGCGGTGGCGGGAGTTCCTGTCGTTCTGTAAGTCTCTGCGCGAGCGCTGGCCCGGCGGCACGCTCCACCTGATTGTGGACAACTACTCGCCGCACAAGCATCCCCAGGTCAAGGCCTGGGCCGTCGCCAACGACGTCGAGCTGGTGTTCCTGCCGACCTACGCCTCCTGGCTGAACTGGATCGAATCCGAGTTCGCCGCGCTGCGCTACTTCGCCCTCAACGGCACCGATCACCGCAGCCATCCCGAGCAGAACGCCGCCATCGCCTCCTATGTCCGCTGGCGCAACCGGCACGCCCGGCCTAAGGTCAGCTTCGCGGCCAGCTCCCCGATCCGCTCATGGACCAGTTACCCCGCCAAGGTTGCGTGACGCACCACTAGCCGGCGAATTCGCAGTCATACCCCGTCACATTGGGCTGCCCTACTCCGGCCATCGTCACACGGCAGTCGAAGACATAGCCCCAAGACGTGACCGCGATCCGAGTGGGCCCGTTGACCGGTCTGGGCCCGTCACAGCCATTGGCGTCCAGGAACGGCGTCCGCCTCCCGGACCAGGTCAGGCTGCCGCCGTCCCACCACCTCGCCGTCGCGCAGACGAACTCCGGCAGAGGATCGGAGAAAGCGGCCGGAACGGCCATCAGTGGGGCGGCGAGCACCGCAGCCGCGGCGGTGACGGCGAAGCGCTTGCAGGACATGGGGGCGCCCTTTCACGGAGGGGGCCGGCGAGACCGTTCGGGGGAGCGCCTCGAAGGTAACCCGGGAGAGCGGTCTCACCCCTTGGCCAGAAGTGGACATTAAAGAGTTCGGTAAGCGCTTTCTGTGCCTTCGCCAAGTCGAGAGCGCCATCGATCGCCCGCGCCTGAGCGAAATTAATAAGGAAGCTTCGGAAAGTGTTTTCGGGCTACCGTAAACACCATTGCGCGGCTCCCGAATAAATGCCACCCTATGTCTGTCGCGGCCGCGGCCTCCAGCAGGGTCTAAGTAAATGAAATCCCCATGAAGAAAGGGCGCTCTCATGCGCAAGGAATCCGCGCGTCTCGCCGCGCGTACGTTGACCGCCTTGGCCGTGGCGGTGATCGCAGGGATGGGCGCGCTTCCAGCCTCGGCAGCCCAAACGGCCCCTCAGGCCGGATTGTTCTGCACCTACCAGCACAAGGACTTCGGCGGCGCGCGCGAGTGCTTCTCGGCGCCCGGCGGGGCTCTCACATACAACGACAACCAGGTCAGTTCGGTGTACAACGACACCGGCTACCTGCTGTGCGCACGAGACACCGCGGGCGCAAGCTTCGAGTTGGCCGTTGACCACGGCCACTACTACAAGAACCTCACGAAGGACACCTATCCGGGCGGCGGCTCCTGGAACGACCGCATTTCTGTGATCGAACCCTGCTGACCCCTCCGGCATTCATCACCCGCAGCGAATGCCCCGGATAACACAAGAAACCGACCCTCTTCGCCGTGTCTGAAATATCAAATGTCCTGTCAGTCGAAGGCTGGCAGGACATTGTGATGTCGCGCGAAGGCGTCCCGCCGTCCACCGGGCCGTCTCGGTGGCGGGTCCAGAGTCGCCGACTGCGTGAACCTCGCTGTTTCACGAACACCGCCGAGGCCGGGCACGAGGGCGGCGTGACAGCCGACCGGGTAAGCGACTGATTCAGGCCCGGTCCGGCAGGTCGCGGAACGGCACCATGCGACCGAAATATGAGAAAGCGTTAGCTCCTCGACCCGGGCATTCGATGGTCATCTTGAGGTGAGCATTCCTGCCTTGCAGAGGAGCCATGTGGTGAAGATCCGCATCCTGCGCGCCGTAGCGGTGCTCGTGCTCGTCTCGGGAGTCAGCGCCCTGTCCGGTGCGATGACCGCGACCGCCGCCGACACCGCCACAACGTCCGCTGCTGAGGCCCGTTCCTCTGTGTCCCTACCGCCGGACTGGTACCGGCAGGGACCTTTCTCCTCCCAGGAGGCATGCCGGGCGGCCCGGCAGGAGGGCGCCGACCGGGGCGACTACACCTCGGCGAGCGGCTGCTACCACTACGACGGCGGCCAGGGCTGGCCGACGGGCTGGTACTTCGACGTGTACCTCCCATGACCCTCAGCACGGCACAAACCGGCCCGTTCATCGGACCATGCCGCCGAAATATGGGAAACCGGGAGCTCCCCGCCCCGGCCGATCGGTGCTCATCTGAAGGCGCCCCCACCAGCCGCAAGGAGACCTCGTGAAAATCCGTCGACTGTCCACCGCAGCCGTACTGGTGGCGATGAGCGCCGGCGTCCTGGCCGGCGCGACACCCGCCGTCGCCTCCAGCCGGGCAAGCGCCACCACCGCCTCTGCCGGTGAGCACCCCTCCCTGATGGAGCAGTGGTATCGAAGAGGCCCCTACCCGACCCTGGCCGCCTGCAATGCGGCGCTGCTGGAGGTGTTCACCGACCTGCCGATAACCGACTGCTACTACTACAACGGCGATCCGCGCCCGGGGATGCGGGGGTACTACTACGACATATACCTGTGACGAACGGGACGTATCCCGTCCGCCTGTCCCGTGGC
Source organism: Streptosporangium sp. NPDC049376 (assembly GCF_044466505.1). NCBI lineage: Bacteria > Bacillati > Actinomycetota > Actinomycetes > Streptosporangiales > Streptosporangiaceae > Streptosporangium > Streptosporangium sp. NPDC049376. The sequence goes on from NZ_JBITMT010000005.1 coordinate 443,955, forward strand.
CGGCGCGGTTGGCGCCCCCGCAGTCTCCGACCGGAGGCGGGGGCATCCTGCTGTTCGCCTGCGCACGATCATCCTGCCCATGCAACCCGCCAGGCGGCTTCTACGCCTCACCCAGGTACGAAGAACCACCACCCGATCGAGGAACACCACTACCCGCGACGCTCTCGAAGCCGCCATGACCATGACGCCGAAGACGGAGGCACCGCCGACGCGGGTCTTCACATCGACCGCGGGAGCACGTGCCGCTCTACCTTGACGGCTCTCATGGCCGTTGTCGCTGTTCTTCACAGGGCTGGGCCGCAGCTGAACGGAGCGGGGCAGGAACTCGACGCCGAAACCGCAACCGAAGTCCTGCTCAGGATCTATGCCAAGTGCATCGCCGGCCAGGACGAGGCCGCCAAGCGCCGAATCGCCGAAGCGCCCGGGAGGAGACGGCGCGTGATCCGCGGCAGGCCTGGAAACTTGTGTACGCATTAGACACAACCAGCCGCAGTCGCCCGCCCCCAACCGCACATGTCAAGAGAGCCTCTGCCCGGCGTCGCCGCTGGTCAGAGGATCTTTTGGCTGGTCATGCGAAGCGCGCCCTGCAGGATTCGAACCTGCGACCGTCGGAGTAGAAGTCAAGGATGCAAGCCCGAACCGCTGCGGCAGGGAGTGCGCCAGCACCTCCAGGCGGTCAAGCACATGCGGTTCGACCACATCACCGAACGCCTCACAGCTCGCAGTCCCAGAAAAGAGGAGAGCGAGCTGCTCGGCGGCTCCAAGCCCGTCCTCGGCGTGCTGGCCACCGTGCACGATGCGGCGGGAGCCGTGCTGATGGTTCTGGAAGCGGCCTTGCCAGGTGATCTTCATGAGCTGCAGGATGTCTACCCCGTGACATAGACCGACGTCGGATGGTGCCATGCAAGGCGTTCCACCTGCTGTCAGCGACGAGCCGCTCAAAGAGTCGTTCTGACGTGGCTCAAAAGGAGGCTGTCTCGTAGTCACCCTCCTGCCGGTGATCGGCCTGTTCCTCCTCATCAAGATCCCTATGTGGGTCAATGACGCGAAGCTGGCAGCCATGGTCGACAGCTTTGAGAGCTACCCGCTGCCGCCGAAAAGCGAACTGATGGATGATGGCTCCGATGCGTCCATCGCACTCCGCGGCAGTGGCGACCACTGCGACTACCGCGCCCGGTTCACACTGCGTACGGCGCTCACCGGTCGCGAACTGACCGAGTACTACGATCGCGCGAACATCGCGGGCGTCGATGGCTCCTCGCCGGACATCACCGTGTGGCTGTCGGAACCGTCGAAGCGTTCCGCGTACTTCTCGGAGGCGGAGGCCACCAGAGGGGTGGCGATCGTGGAGCTCTATGACGGCACCGGCCCTGGCCTGGACTTCCGCTGCCGTTGATCCGCCGAGCCCTGTTGTCGTGGCGGCTAAGCGCCTATCCAGAAGTTCTGCGCGTAACCAGGCGTGAGATCACCGGGGCATGAGGGTGTTGACACGGGCCTCGCCGGGGGTTGGATCGAGGTTGCCACAACGTCCACCCACCGGCGAGGTCGTGGTCAGTATGCGCCCGCCCATCGTGTTTGCCCAAGCCCCGGCCACCTCGATCGATCAGCTACACGCCCAGCTGCGCGGCCACTGGCGTCCGGCGCTGCGCGCGGTGATGGTTCTGTTGTCGCTGTACGGCCTGCCGGCGGCGCAGATCGCCGAGCTGCTGGGCTATGACGCCGCCACGGTGCGCCGATGGATCGGCCGCTTCAACCGTCACGGCCTGGCAGGACTGGCCGACCGGCCCCGCCCGGGCCGCCCCCGTCTGGGCGGGGAGCGCTTGACGGGCCGGATCGCCGCGCTGCTGGCCCGGCCGGGGCCGTGGACTCTTGCGCGGCTGTGGCGCTACCTCAACCGGCCCCGGTTGAGCAGGCGCACGCTGTATCGGCGGGTGCGTCAAGTTGCCGTCTGGCGGCGTCCCAAGCTGGTGGCCCGGGGCGATCCGGACCGGTGGCGGACGGTGGCCGCCATCGCCGCGCGGCTGCGCGCGCTGCCGCGTGGAGCGGTGGTCTGGGCCGCCGATGAAACCCACGTGAACCTGCTGCCGCACATCCGAGCGGGCTGGACGTTGCGCGGCGCTCGCCCGGACGTTGTCACCCCGGGTAAGAACCGGCAGGTCACCGTGTTCGGCGCGGTGGAGCTGACCACGGGGCGGTGGGTGTATCGGCTGGGCCGCCGGTGCGCGGCCGACTTCCTGCAGCTGCCGGGTGAGGTGGCCGCCGCGTTCCCGGAGGCCCCGAAGATCGTGGTGATCTGCGACAACGACAGCATTCACCACGCCCGGGCCGTGGCGTCCTATCTGCGGGCGCATCCGCGGGTGGGGATGTCGTACGGGGCGCGCTACAGCCCGCACGACAACCCGGTCGAGCGGATCTGGGCCGCGCTCAAGGCGTTCATCGCCAACACCGCCGTCACCTGGCCCGGCCGCCTGCGACAGATTCATGTCTTCTTCCGCGCGCGTTCGCCGGACCAGTTGCTGGCCACCGCCGCCCCGTGGACCAGCCCCTGGCTCCCGGCCGGTTACAAGCGGAACTTCTGGAATGCCGCTTAGAACGGAAGCCGTAGAGGCGGGGCGCCGTCATGTCTGAACCCTCGAAGGGCGGTGAGGAAGTCTCACTGGCAGGCGACGGCCGATGGCATCTTGGATGTGTTGCGAACCCTCGTAGGGCTGATGAGTACATACAGGCGAGAGCGGCCCGAGATCTGAGTGACTTACAAGTCACGATCCCTCACAGGGTGACGAGCCACCAGTCTGGCCCGCGACGCCGACGGCCGCAAGCAACGGCGCCCCCATCCTTCTGGGCGGGGGCGCCGTCGAGCCGCTACAGCCAGACGCATTCCTTCGCGTTGGCGAACACGTTGGAGCTGTCCAATACGAGCACTCCCGCGCAGCTATAGCTCTGGCCCCAGGGGGTGATGGTGATCACGCCGGGACCGGAGGACAGCGGGGTCATGGGCCCGGTGCATCCTTCTCCGGTCAGCCACAGGAAGTGGAACATCGGCTCGCCGCTCTCCATCCTTCCCTGAGCGCAGACGAAGGTGCGGTCGGTGGAAGCGGTGGCCGGGGCCGCCGCCAGCGGAGCCGCGAGAACGACGGCGGCGGCGGTGACGGCGAGGCGTTTGATCAGGGACATGGGGGTGCCCTTTCATGAAGGTTGGCGAGACCGTTCGGGGGAGCGCCTCGAAGGTAACCCGGGAGAGCGGTCTCACTTCCTGGCCGGAAGCGGACAACGACGCCCCCGCCTTCCTGGAGCCGCACCGCGAGGGCGTCGCCGTACCGCTCGGCGTCGCGTCAGTCGTACAAGGCGATGCCTCGGTCCTGCACGGTGCCCGGGAAGTCGATCGACGATATCTCGCCCACCTCCGCCCGAGGCGGTGCCTCCGCCCTTCCGGACGGTGGCGTCCTGCTGTGCGACCGCGTGTCAGGGTTGGCAGTAAACCGGTGCTTAATGGCATTTTTTCTTATGGCGTAAATGTGTGGTGTGCGTGACCCTCGGAAATGAAAATCCTCACTCCGGAAGGTGCGCAAATGATCTCCAATCTGAAGTGCCGGAAGAAGAGCATCGCGCTTGGTATAGCCGCTTTGTCCACGCTCGGCGTGCTCGCAACGTCGGGCACGGCATCTGCGTCCAGCACGGCTGAAACAAAGGCACTCGCCTGCGGCTGGGACCCCACCCCGGCCCTCGCCGCCGCCTACTACAACCACTGCGACCCCAGCACTCATGTCCTCATCCGCGTAGAACGGACGTGGCCGCTGAGCGACTACGACCGGTGCGTCGGGCCAGGAAGGACCTACCTCGGCACTACTTACGAGGTTCATAACGCCTGGTACAAGGGCTCTCTCTGCTGAGCCGAATCAGCTCTTGACGTCCGCTGCTCCCCAAAGCGGCGGACGTCTGCATTTGTCGGCGTCAGAGGCTCATTGGATTTTCCTGGTAACGTCTTTTAACGATTTTCAGGCGAAGTGGATCGGATGTCAAAATGCGGAAATCTCTGCAATTCAGAGGTATCGCCGGCCGTCTCGGGCCGTGACTCGTTTGGCCGGTCGGCGGTGGCAGATGAGGGCCGCGGCGATTGCGGCGAAGGACGCGAAGTGGCCTGCTCGGCGATACACCGGCGCCGACGAGTGGTACACCTTCACCAGCTCCCCCATCCCGCTTAGACCGTGTCCTACATGGTGAGTTTGAGATGTCGCTTATGACAGACGAGGGCCGCAACGAGAGTGAGAAGGCCAAGTAGACGTGGGGGTAACGCTCGTAACGGGGTGACAGGCGCCGGTAGCCGAGCAGCCAGGAGATGGTCCGCTCGATCACCCACCGATGGCGGCCCAACCGCTGACCGGACTCGACGCCCTTGCGGGTGATACACACCCCGATACGCCTGCCGCACAGCCGTCGCCGCAGCTCGGGATGATCAAAGGCCTTGTCGGCGTGAAGCTTGCCGGGCTTGCGACACCCGCCCCGAACCGGGTCGTGTCTCAACGGGAGGGCGAGCACCATCGGCTTCAACCGGCGGCTGTCGTGGAAACTGGCCGCCGACAGGCCGACGACCAGGGGCAGTCCGGCCGCATCCGACAGGATGTGCAGCTTGGAACCGGGTTGACCCCGGTCCACGGGTGAAGGACCAGTGTGTTCGTCCCCTTTTTTGGCCCTCACGTGCGCCGAGCCGAGCACCACGCGCGACACATCCAGCAGGCCGTCGTCGGCGAGCCGGTCCAGGACGGCCTGATGCAACCGATGCCACACTCCAGCCCGCGACCAGATCAAAAACCGGCGGTGCACAGTCGACTTCGAGGCGGCGAAACACGGCGGCAGCGCCCGCCAGGCGCATCCGCTGACCAGCACGCAGACGACCGCGGCGAACACCGCCTCATCAGCGACACCGACGATCCCGCCGCCCTGCGGGCGCACCCGCGGCGCCGACGGCGACGGCGACGGCCGCACGATCTCCCACAGCCCCGCCGGGACAATCCAGTCCCATTGCCCGCCGTCCAGCTGAGTTCAACGACTCACTCACCATGTAGGACAACGCTGTAAGTCTTCACGCGGCGCAACGGCGAGGCCCTGCGGGAGGAGTTCGCGAGCCAGCGGTTCGAGATTCTCATCCGGCGGGCCGGCCTTCCGCCGATCCGGTTCCACGACCTCCGGCACAGCGCGGCCTCGCTCATGCTCGCCGCGGGGGTGCCGATGAAGGTGGTGTCGGAGACGCTCGGGCACTCGCGGTTCTCGTTCACCGCTGACGTCTATACGAGTGTCGTCCCGGAGGTGGCCGAGGCGACGCTGGCGATCATCCCGCGTCGGTCCCGAACGGCGTCTGCCTGACGCGATGGTCTGGCAATGGTCTACCAGGGGCCTTTCTGAGCCAGGTCATACATAGCGCGCCCTGCAGGATTCGAACCTGCGACCGTCGGATTAGAAGTCCGGTGCTCTATCCAGCTGAGCTAAGGGCGCTCCCGCTTAATTGTGCATGATCCGGGGAGTGCGTACGCATCGGTTTCCCGTCTGTGTCGCGAGGATCACTCCGCAGGCCGGGGGCAGGGGAGCGTACCCAGGGGACATCTGCCCGGCGGAGTGGTCGTAGGGGCGGTGATCTGCGGCGCGTTGGGCGTTTCACCGGAAATCGTTCTCCTCGAAGGGAAAGGCGGTCTACGCTCGTATGCCATGTTCGCCGTCACGTTCCAGAAGGAGATTCCCCTGCTGGGCGGTGACGTGACCGACGGTGTCGTGCGGGTCGGCGACACCGTCCGCAGACCGGTCCGTACCTCGACGCGGTCGGTGCACGCGCTGTTGCGGCACCTGGAGAGCGCCGGATTCGACGGGGCGCCGAGGACCATGGGGTTCGACGAGGAGGGCAGGGAGATCCTGACCTACGTCGTGGGGGAGTCGGCCCCCAGGCCGCTGCCCGCCTACGCGCTCACCGACGAGTCGCTGGTCGCCCTGGCGGAGTTGCTGCGGCGCTTCCACGACGCCTGCGCCGGGTTCGTCCCGCCCCGGGGCGCCTGCTGGGAGACGGGGTCCAACGACGACGCGCCCGCCGAACTGGTCGGCCACTGCGACGTCAACCTCGACAATGTGATCTTCAGGGACGGGCTGCCCGCCGCGTTGATCGACTTCGACATGGCCAGGCCGACGACCCGGTTGTTCGACGTGGTGACGACGTTGCGGCACTGGGCGCCGATCGCCGACCCCGTCGACCTGGAGCCGCTCCAGGCCGATCTCGCGGTCGGGCCGAGGCTGCGGCTGTTCTGCGACGCGTACGGCCTGGCGGCCCGGGACCGTCGCCGCCTGCTCGACCTGTCCAGGCTTCGCTTCAACCGCTCCTACGTCGCCATGCGCGCCAGGGCGGAGTCCCTGGGCGGTGGCTGGGCCCGGATGTGGGAGGGTGGCGCCGGGGCACGCATCCGTCGGGCGTGCGCCTGGCTTGAGAGGAACCAGGACCGGCTTCATGGCCATCTCATCTGAAACCCGGGCAGAGGCTCTGGGGATGCTCGCCGGAGTCGTCGCGGACGCCGTACTGGGTGATCCGAGGCGTGGACATCCGGTCGCGTTGTTCGGCCGGGCCGCGGCGGCGCTGGAGAGCCGTCTGTACGGCGACGCCCGCCCCGCCGGGGTCGTCCATGTCGCGTTGTGCGTCGGCCCGGTGGCGTTGCTCGGGGTGGCCGTGGCCAGGACGGGCAATCCGGTGCTGCGGGGCGCGCTGAGCGCGGTGGCCACCTGGGCGGTGCTCGGCGGCACGACGCTGGGGCGCGAGGGCGTGGCGATGGCGGAGTTCCTTGAGGCGGACGACCTCGCGGGCGCACGCGGCAGGCTCTCGCACCTGTGCGGGCGCGATCCCTCCCGGCTTGAGGCGGCGGAACTGGCCAGGGCGACGGTCGAGTCGGTCGCGGAGAACACCTCGGACGCCGTGGTCGCGCCGCTGTTCTGGGGGGCGGTGGCCGGGGTTCCCGGGCTGCTGGCCTACCGGGCGGTCAACACCCTGGACGCCATGGTCGGCCACCGCAGCGCCCGCTACGAGCGGTTCGGCTGGGCCGCCGCCCGGCTCGACGACGTCGCCAACCTCGCCCCGGCACGGATCACCGGCCTGCTCACGGCCGTGTGCGCGCCCGTGGTCGGCGGCTCGGCCCGGCGTTCGGCACGGATGCTGCGCAGGGACGGTCACCGCCATCCCAGCCCGAACTCGGGTCGCTGCGAGGCGGCCTTCGCCGGGGCGCTCGACGTCACGCTCGGCGGTGTCAACGTGTACGGCGACCGCGTGGAGCACCGCCCGGAGATGGGGGACGGCCCCAAGCCCTCGGTGCCGGACATCCGCCGCGCCGTACGGCTGGCCAGGGCGGTCGGGTTCACCGCGGCGGGCGTGGCGGTGCTGGCGACGCTCCTGCGTCGACGGCGGTAGGGGCCTCTGAGTTCACGGCGCCGGAAAGGGCCTCCTGTGCCGGCGGCGCCGGGAGCGATCCTTTGCGCCTGCGGCGGCAAGAGAGGCGAGAGCGGTCCCCGGCGGTGCGAGCGAGCCCCAGGCCCCGGCTCCCGGGCCTGCATCGACGAAGGCGGCGTTTTTCGGACCCACGCCGACAGGGTCCGCCCACGCCGCCAAGCCGACATGGGCGGTACGGCATGCTGTGAGGTATGACGAGCCTTCCCCCACATGATGCTCCGGCCCCGGTCAAAGGGGCGTTGCTGGTCGCCGGGACCACCTCGGACGCGGGCAAGAGCGTCGTCACCGCCGGGATCTGCCGCTGGCTGGCCAGGCAGGGGGTGCGGGTGGCGCCGTACAAGGCGCAGAACATGTCGCTGAACTCCTTCGTCACCGCCGACGGCGCCGAGATCGGCAGGGCGCAGGCGATGCAGGCCGCCGCGTGCGGCCTTGAGCCCTCCGCGGACATGAACCCGATCCTCCTCAAGCCGGGCAGCGACCGGCGCAGCCAGGTCGTGGTCATGGGCAGACCGCTGGCCGAGGTGGACGCCATGGAGTACTGGGACGTCAAGGAACGGCTGCGCCAGGTGGCCGTGGACGCGCTCGGGCGGCTGCGGGAACGCTACGACGTGGTGGTCTGCGAGGGGGCGGGCAGTCCCGCCGAGATCAACCTGCGCAGGGGCGACATCGCGAACATGGGCCTGGCCAGGGCGGCGGACCTGCCGGTGGTCGTGGTCGGGGACATCGACAGGGGCGGCGTCTTCGCCTCGCTGTACGGCACGGTCGCCCTTCTCGATCCGGACGACCAGGCGCTGGTGGCCGGGTTCGTGATCAACAAGTTCAGGGGGGCACCGGAGATCCTCGCCCCCGGCCTCGACATGATCAGGGGACTGACGGGCCGCGAGGTGTACGGCGTGCTGCCCTGGCTGGACGGCCTGTGGCTGGACGTGGAGGACTCCCTGGCCCTGAACGGCAGGCCCACGGCCGCCCGCCCGCCGTACGGCCGGCAGACCCTGAGGGTCGCGGTGGTGAGACTGCCGAGGGTGTCCAACTTCACCGACTTCGACGCGCTGGCCGCGGAGCCCGGGGTGACGGTCAGGTTCGTGACCTCGCCCGCCGAACTCGACGACGTCGACCTGGTGGTGCTGCCAGGGTCCAGGGCCACGGTCTCCGACCTGGCGTGGCTGCGCGCGAGCGGACTGGCCGACGCGCTGCCGGGGCGGGCGGTGCTGGGCATCTGCGGCGGTTACCAGATGCTCGCCGGGGCGATCCACGACGACGTCGAGTCGGGGGAGGGGACGGTCGAGGGGCTGGGGCTGCTGCCGGCGACGGTGGAGTTCGCCGCGGAGAAGACGCTGGGGCGGCCCTCGGGGGTCGCCTACGGCTGCCGGGTCGAGGCCTACGAGATCCACCACGGCGTGGTGACCGCGCACGGGGGAGAGCCCTTCCTCGACGGCTGCCGATCCGGCTCGGTCTGGGGCACCACCTGGCACGGGGCGCTGGAGAACGACGACTTCCGCAGGGCTTTCCTCGCCGACGTCGCGGCCGTCAGCGGGCGTGACTTCGTCCCGGCTCCGGACGTCTCCTTCGCCGCGTTGCGGCAGGAGAGGCTGGACGCCCTGGGCGACATGGTCGAGCGGCACCTGGACACCGGCGCCCTGTTCCGGCTGCTCGACGGCGGTGCCCCGCGGGGTCTGCCGGTGCTGCCGCCGGGCGGGTCCTTGCGTGAAGCGCCGGACTTCTCGCAGAATTTCGCACAACAGAAGCATGGGAGGTGAGTGATGCTCCGGCTCGTACTGCCCCTGCTCGTCATCGCGGTGATCATCCTGGTGGTCGTCCGCCCGGGGCCGCTCGTGCGCATGCTGCGGGGGAAGCCGCGGCCCGCGCTCGAAGAAGACCCTCGTGAGATCCTCAAGCGCCGTTACGCGGCGGGAGAGATCGACGAGGACGAGTACTTCCGTCGCATGTCGGGGCTCTCCCAGGACTGGTAGCTCCGTGGTTATCCGGATTTTTCAGTAACCGGCGTCTTTTTGGTTGATCATTGGAGGGGATCACCGCGCGCCGAGGAGCAGCATGTCCGGACTGGAAGCCGTCGTCGCCGCAGCGGGCAGAGCCGTCGCCGAACGCGCCCTGCGGGAGGGCCTGGCCGCCCGCGCCGCCAAGGCCGAACGCGACGCCGACCTGTCCGAGCTGATCCGGGCCGGCTTCCCCGACCGGTTCGTACGGCGCAGCCTGGAACGCCAGCTCGCCGCCATCGCGGACGGCGTCGAACGGCGGATCGCGGTCCTCGCCGAGCAGGAGTACGGCGGCCTCACCGAGAACGACAGGACGGCCGTGCTGCACGAGGTCGTCGCCGCCCTTGGATCGGCCGACCTGTCGGACAGGGCCCTCATGGCCGCCGACATGGACCCCGTCAAGCTCGCCAAAGATCTCAGGAAGGGCCTCGGCGACCCCGCGCGCCAGCTCGGCGAGGCCGGGGCCAGGCTGTACGACGTGCTGCTCGACGAGTGCCTCGACTGCCTGCTCAGGATCGTCAGACAGCTGCCGCAGTATCTCCCCAGGGCCGCCACCGAGGCCCTGAGCCGCCTGTCCGCCGTGGAGGAGCGGATCGCCGCCCTCGGCCAGCAGGTCGCCTCAGGACTGGCCAGGCTGCCCGCCCGCTCGCTCGACGCGCCGACCGGCACCCAGGACGACGCGGAGTTCGAACGCCGCTATCTCGAACACCTCGGCACCACCCTCGACGAGGTCGAGCTGTTCGGCGTCCGGGTGGAGAACTACCGCCCCCGCGCCACGCTGAGCGTCGCCTACATCAGCCTCAACGTCTCGCTGGAGGACCGCTCGCGCGAGCGCGTCCCCGAGCGGATGCGCTTCGCCGACCTGACCGACCTGCCCGGCGCGGGCGGTGGGTACGAGGCGGCGACCCTGCGGGTGGAGAGTGCCCTCGGCCGTTCCCGCCGGGTGCTGCTGCGGGGCGACGCGGGCTCGGGCAAGAGCACGCTGCTGCGCTGGCTGTCGGTGACCGCCGCGCGGAACGGCTTCTTCGGGGACCTGGCCCCCTGGAAGGGCCGTGTCCCGCTCTTCGTCAAGCTCCGCAGCCACCCCTCGGGCAGGCTGCCGGGCCCCGAGGACGTCCTCGCCGACGTCGCCGCGCCGCTCGCGGGCCGGATGCCCGAGGGCTGGGCGCACCGGATTCTCGACGCGGGACGCGCCCTGCTGCTCGTGGACGGGGTGGACGAGCTGGCCGTACGGCACCGGCCCGCGGTCAGGCAGTGGCTCGGCGGGCTGCTGGCCGCCTACCCGGGGACCGTGACCGTGGTGACCTCCCGGCCCGCGGCGGCCGACGCGCGCTGGCTGACCGAGGAGGGCTTCTCCCCGGTCCTGCTGGAGCCCATGACTCCCGCCGACCTGCGCGAGCTGGTACGGCAGTGGCACGTCGCGATGCGGGGCTCCCGGAGCCTGCCGTGCGCGCCGGAGCGGCTCGACGAGTACGAGGGCGCGCTGCTGGCCAGGTTCGAGAGCAGCCCGCACCTGCGGGCGCTGGCCTCGACGCCGTTGCTCGCGGCGATGCTGTGCGCGCTCAACCTCGACCGGGGCAAACAACTGCCGCGCAACCGGATGGGGCTGTACGAGGCCGCCCTGGAACTGCTGCTCGAACGCCGGGACGCAGAACGCGGCATCGCCGTCGAGGTCACCCTCGAACCCGAGCAGAAGGTCCGCATTCTCCAGGACCTGGCCTGGCGGCTCACGATGCTGGGCCGCTCCGAGCTCTCCTCGGCCACGGCGCTCAAACGGGTCGAGGAGCGCATCGGGACCATGCCCAGGGTCGAGGCACCCGCGCGGGCCGTACTCGACCATCTGCTGCAGCGCAGCGGGGTGATCAGGGAGCCGGTTCCCGGGCGGATCGACTTCGTGCACCGGACGGTCCAGGAGTATCTCGCGGCCAAGCAGGCGGCCGACGACGCCGACGTCGAACCGCTGGTCGAGCGGGCCCACCTGGACCAGTGGCGCGAGACGGTGGTGATGGCCGCCGGGCACGCCAACGCCCCGGTACGGCGGGAGCTGCTCGGCGGCCTGCTCGACCGGATCGACGGCCGGGACAGGCACGCGCGCAGGCTGCGGCTGCTGGTCGCCGGCTGCCTGGAGACGATCCAGGAACTCCCGCGCGACCTGGAGGAACGGGTCGAGGCGTGCCTGGCCGAGGTGATCCCGCCCAGGAACGCGGCCGAGGCGAGGGTGCTCGCGCTCGCGGGAGAGGAGGTCCTGCGCCGTCTTCCCGACGACCTGGGCGGCCTGTCGCAGGCGCGGGCGGTGGCGACGGTGCGGACCTGCTGGCTGGTCAACGGCCCGCGCGCGCTGCGCAGGCTCGCCGGGTACCGGGACGACCCTCGGGGGAAGGTCCAGGAGGAACTCGTCGCCGGGTGGGACTACTTCGACCCCGACCACTACGCCACCGAGGTCCTCGCGGACGCGCCACTGCTCGATGAAAGGCTGGAGGTCGACAACCCGCGTCTGCTGGGCAGCCTCCACCGTCTGGAGCGGCTGCGCAGCCTCCACGTGTCCTGTCCCGTTTCCGGTGGGCTGGACTTCCTGCGCGGCCTGCCGAGGTTACGCGGGCTGACCGTGTACTCCATGGACTCCATGGACGAGGCCGACCTCGACGCCGTGGGGACTCTGACGGGCCTGGAGTGGCTGTCGATCGACGTGGAGTCGTCACTTCCCGCCGACCTGGAGCCCCTCACCCGGCTGTCCGCGCTGGAGGATCTGATCCTGCAGGGCCGGGGCTTCACCGGAGATCTCGCCTTCCTCGACCGGATGCCCCGTCTCGACATATTGACCCTCGCGGGTCTGGCGCTGATCGACGACTTCGGTCCGGTCGCCAGGCAGACCGAGCTGAGGAGTCTGCACCTCCATCAGGTTCCCCACCTGAAGGACCTGAGATTCCTCGCGGATCTTCCGCGGCTGGGGAGCTTCGCTCTCTCCGGCGGCGACGTCGCCGGCGGGCTACGCGTCCTGGCCGATCACTGTCCGCGGCTTCGCTCGGTGAGCCTGTGGGACACCACCGTCGACGACCTGGACGCGCTCGACGCCTTCGACGACCTCTTCCTGCTGCGTCTCGGGACGTGCCCGGTGAGGGACCTGTCACCCTTGGCTCGTCGGCGCGGCCTCGAAAGCCTGACCCTCTACGAGACCCCGGCCTCCGACCTCGGTCCGCTGGCCGAGCTGTCGAAACTTGAGTTTCTCTCCCTTGAGAGATCCTCCCAGGTGACGGATCTGTCGCCGCTCGCTTCTCTGACCGAGCTGCGGTCGGTCTGTGTGCGAGGCATGACATCCGACCTCGACCTGGCCCCGCTGGCCGGGAAGCCGGGGCTTCGCGTGATCGCTGACCCAACTCAGAAGTTCCGCAACGTCCACCTGCTGCACCGCAGCGCGAAGATCGAGAGATCCTAACCCTCAGTCCCCGGCGACCGGGGCCGAGCGGTGCTCGGTGATCCAGGCGTCTATCCTGTCCCACTGGTCGAACAGCCAGGTGATCCGTTCCTCCCGGCCTGTGGGCACGTCCTCCGCCCGCACCCGCCACCACCCCGCCCTGACCTCCGCGCGCACCGGCAGCCTGCGCCAGACGTCGCCGAGGGTGACCAGGTCGTCCAGGCCGGTGTGGGCGACGAAGACCACGTCGGCGGACGGGCAGGCCTCGATGGCGGCCAGGGCCCCGTTGGGGCGGGGCGGCAGCAGGTGTTCGAGGCGCCGGGCGCGGGCGGCCTCCTCACGCAGCCCCCGGTCCTCCAGGCGCAGGATCGCCCGTCCCCGGCGTTTCGGGGTGAAGTTGCCCCCCTCGGGGAAGATCACCAGGGCGTCGTCGGCCTCCATGTCCGAGGCCAGGCGGCGGATCTCGGTGACGACGCCGCCCGTCTCCACGTCGGGCGGGACGAAGGCGTTCGGCAGCCGGTTGACCACGACGTCCAGGGACGGGTCGAGCTGCAGCGCCGCCTTCATCACGATCCTGGGGCGCCTGCCGTACCGGGTGAGCAGGTGGTGGACGAGCAGGACGGAGTCGCCGGGGCCCGCGTGCCGGGACAGGACGATCACCGGACGGGTCAGGCGGCGGGACAGCTCCTCGGGGGTCGCCCTCGGCTCGTCGATCTCGACGCTCAGCCCGAAGATCCGTACGGCGGCGCCGTACACGCTGGACAGCAGCCATCTGACCAGGGCGTAGTGCCGCTCCTCACGTTCGTCGTGGCTCAGCCTGCCGCCCAGGTCGATGATCCACAGCCACAGGCAGGCGATCAGCGCCATGGACTCCAGCGTCAGCCACGCCACCGCGAACCAGACGAGCCGGGTGCCGCGCCGTTGCGGGGGCGGCAGGCGCAGTGAGGCCGCGGTGACCACCAGCAGCCAGACAGGCAGGGTGACCACCGCGGCCACGGTGAGCACGATGACGAGGGGGGCGAGGACCAACCGGCGGATGATGCGCGGAGGAAGCACGGCCACCCCCTCTTCTATCGGGCCAGTTCGGCGAGGTAGCGGGAGGAGGCCTCGTAGGCTCGCCGGATGTGTCCGGAGATCTGCGAGGAGTCCCGGTAACGCAGCTGGGAGAGGTCGACGCCCGGCCTGTTCTCCGAGCCCGAGGGCATGACGTGCACCTCGACCCCTCCGGGCAGGGCGGCCATCTCCTCGGCGAAACGGTGCCTGCGGGCGATCTCGAAGGCGATCAGGCCGACCTCCCAGGGACGGCGCGGGACGGTCAGCGGCCGTTCGATCCGGCCGACGTGCAGGACGTAGACGCGGCGGGCGCCCAGGGCGACCGCCCGGCCGACCGGGATGCTGTGCACCAGGCCGCCGTCGAGGAAGTGGTCGTCGCCGACCCGGATCGGCGGCAGCAGGCCGGGCACCGCGCACGAGGCCAGGACCGCCTCGACCAGCGGGCCCTCGGTGAACCAGTGGGCGCGGGCGTGCTCCACGGAGGCGGCGACGCACTGGAACGGCACCGCCAGCTCCTCGATTCGGGACACGGGCAGCGTCCGGGTCAGCAGCTCGCGCAGCGGCTCCGGGGAGTGCAGGTGGGTGCCGCTCCTGGCCAGCGTGGACAGGCGGGTGACCCACGATCCGGCGAAGGCCGTACGGACGACCTCGGAGCGCCACAGGGAGGTGAGGTGCCTGACCGCGTCACCGGGGTGGGCCGCGAGCACCACGCCGTTCAGCGCTCCGACGGAGGTGCCGACGACCACGTCCGGTTTGACGCCCGCCTCGTCGAGCGCGCGCAGCATGCCCACCTCGTGGGCCCCGAGCACGCCTCCGCCGCCGAGCACGAAAGCGGTGTCCACATCCATGGCTTCACGATAGACGGCTTCGTCCCGGCTGTTTCCTGACGTCAAGTCTCGATCTTCGGTGATCTTTCCGGCAGATTCGAACCGTTGGTACGGCGACGGGAGGCGATGATGATCCGCAGGGCTGGGAAACACGCGGTTGTGCTGGGGGCGGGGATGGGCGGGCTGCTCACCGCGCGGGCGCTGGCCGACTTCTACGACCGGGTGACGCTCGTCGAGCGGGACGACCTGTCGGGGGAGGGGCCGGACGGGCCGCGCAGGGGCGTGCCGCAGGGCTTCCACGCCCACGCCCTGCTGCCCAGGGGGTTACGGATCATCGAGGAGCTGTTCCCCGGCGTCACGGAGGAGATGGTCGCGGCCGGGGCGGTGTCGTACGAGATGATCGTGCACTTACGGATGATCATGGGGGGTCACGAGTTCGCGCGGACGCCGACCGGGGAGCGGGGCATCTCGGCGACCAGGCCCTTCCTCGAACGGCACGTGCTGGGCAGGGTACGGGCGTTGCCGACGGTGACGGTACGGGACCGCAGCCAGGTCACCGGCCTCATGACGGACGACTCCTCCGGGACGGCACGGGTCGCCGGGGTGCGGATCGCCGCCGCCGGACGGGCCGGTGCCGACGAGGAACTGCCCGCCGACCTCGTCGTGGACGTCATGGGCAGGGGAGGGCGGACGCTCGCCTGGCTGGAGACGATGGGGTTCGAGCGGCCCGAGGAGGAGGTCGTCAAGGTCGAGGTGTCCTACGCGACGTGGTACCTGCGCCTTCCCGAGGGGTCGATGAAGGACAGGCTGGTCCTCGTCGGCACCTACCCGGGCCAGCCGAAGGGGGTGGCGCTGTGCCAGGTCGAGGGGGACCGCTGGCTGGCGACGCTCGGCGGCAACGCGGGCGCGCCCGCGCCCGCGGACCCCGCCGACTTCTTCGCCTGGGTCGATGAGGTCGTCCCCGCCGAGGTGGCCGCGGTGGTGCGCGCCGCCGAACCGCTCGGCGAGATCGGGCTGGCCAGGATTCCGGCCAGCGTACGGCGCCACTACGAGCGGTTGACACGCTTCCCGGAGGGGCTGCTGGTCGCCGGGGACGCGTTGTGCAACTTCAACCCGATCTACGGGCAGGGGATGTCGGTCGCCGCGCTTGAGGCGTCCGCGATGCGCGAGTGCCTGCGCGAGGGCACCGAGGGCCTGGCCCGCCGCTACTTCACCGCGGCGGCCAAGGCCCTCGACCCCGCCTGGCAGCTGTCGACGGGCGCCGACCTGGCCGCGCGCGACACGGGGGTGCCCATGACCCCGCAGGCCAGGTTCATGGACGCCTACGTCCGCAGGCTGCAGCGGGCCGCCTCGCACGACGCCGAGGCCGCGGTCGCCTTCACCCGGGTGACCGGCCTGCTCGACCCCCCGTCCGCCCTCATGCGCCCGTCCGTCATGTGGCGGGTCCTGCGGGGCTGAACCCTCGCAGGGTCCCTACGGGAGCAGGAGGAGCTTGCCGGTGGTGCGGCGGGCCTCCAGGTCCCTGTGGGCCTGGGCGGCCTCGGACAGGGGGTAGCGGGCGGAGATGTGGACCCTGAGGTCGCCGGAGGCCACCCAGCCGAAGATGTTCGAGGCCCGCCAGGCCAGCTCGTCGCGGGTGGCGACGTAGGGACCGAGGCTGGGGCGGGTCAGGAACAGGGAGCCGCCCCTGGCCAGGACCTGCGGGTCGACGGGCGGGACCGGGCCGCTGGCCTGGCCGTACAGGGCCATCATGCCGCGCGGGCGCAGCGAGGCGACGCTGTCGTCGAAGGTGGCCGCGCCGACGCCGTCGTAGACGACGTGCACGCCGGAACCGGTCAGGTCGCGCACCGCCTCGGCGAAGCCGTCGTAGCGCAGCACCTCGTCCGCGCCCGCCTGGCGGGCCAGCGTCTCCTTCTCCTCGGTCGAGACCGTGCCGATCACCCGGGCGCCGCGCAGCTTCGCGATCTGGACGAGCAGCAGGCCGACGCCCCCGGCCGCCGCGTGCACCAGCACGTCGTCGCCGGGCTTCACCTCGTAGGTGGAGTGGGTCAGGTAGTGGGCGGTCAGTCCCTGCAGGGTCACCGCCGCCGCCTGCTCGGCGTCGATCCCCTCGGGTACGGCCAGCAGTTGCGAGGCGGGCACCACCGCGCGGGCGGCGTAGCTGCCCATCACCCCGGCCCAGGCCACGGTGTCACCGACGGACAGACCGGTCACGTCCTCGCCGACGGCGGCCACGGTGCCCGCGCCCTCGTTGCCGGGGACGAAGGGCAGCGAGAGCGGGTAGCGGCCGATCCGGTGGTAGACGTCGATGAAGTTCACCCCGCTGGCGGCGACGTCGACGAGCACCTCACCGGGATTCGGCTCCGGGTCCGGGTGGTCGGTGTAGGCGAGGACCTCGGGACCGCCGGTCGCGGAGACGACTATGGCACGCATCGTGCTGGCTCCTTCGCTCGTTGGATGGTTCGATCATCGTCCCCAACCCCGTGGGGGTCACTCGCTGTTCCCGCCGGAGGGCGTGGGGGAGTCGTCCTCGCGGGGGACGCCGCGCATGGTGAAGTTGTCGAAGGACGCCCTGAGTGTCGCGCTGCTCTTCTCCCCGACCCGGGCGAGCACGCCGACCTGGCCGCTGGGCAGCGGGTTGGCGTCGAGGACGGTCCCGACCTGCTCGCCGTCCACCCACATGGTCAGCCGCACGCCGTCGGGGCCGCCGGCGCACTCGGCCTGGATGCGCACCGGGCCCTTCTCCGGCAGGTCGACCGGGACGGCCTTGATCAGCTCGCCGCCGCCGCTCTTGACGGCCTTGCGGATGCGGGCCGTGCCGAGGGTGTCGACCAGGAACTCGTAGCGGGTCGCCTCGTAGCTCTCCTCGCCGCGGCAGAACAGGCCGTACTCGCCGGGCCCCTCGGTTCCTGGGCGGGTCCCGGCGTCGACGCCCAGCAGGAACCGGTCGGGGATGACCGGGGTCGGGCTGGCCAGGAGGTTGGGGACCACGGGCGGGGCGGTCAGGAAGCCGATCGGCGCCTTCTGCCGTCCCACCGGGTAGCCGCCGTCCACGTCCACGGCGTAGAAGCCGTCGGGGGAGTAGCCGTACCGGTCGGACGTGCCGTCGTAGACGCCGCCGCTCCAGCCGTTGCCGCTCTGGGTGAAGTCCTCCTGGTAGAGCAGGGGGAGGTTCTCCGGCGGCCCGCCCGAGGCCAGGCTGAGCAACAGCCCGGCTCCCACGACCACCACGGCCAGGGCGGAGACCGCCCCGACCACGACCGTCCTCGTGGTACGGCGTCGCCGCGGAGCGGGCGTGCCCGGCGGGACCGTCGTCCCGAGCGGCTCCTGGCCGGTCCACACGGCCGTCCCGCCCGCCTCGACGAAGTCGGGCACCGCGGGGCCGCGCTGCCAGGCGGCCTGGACCGAGTCCGCGGCCTGCTCGTGCGGGGCCGAGCGGCCGACCAGGTGGTCGAGGATCTGCTGGGAGGTCGGTCTGCGCAGGGGGTCTTTGGCGATGGCGTGGGTCACCAGCTCGCGCAGCGACCCCTCAAGGCCGTCGAGGGAGGGCTCGGTGTTGAGCACCTGGTAGAGCACCGACGGCAGGCTCTCCCCGCCGAAGGGGGCCTTGCCGCTGGCGGCGAAGGCGACCAGGCAGCCCCAGGAGAAGACGTCGCACGCCGCCGACAGCGGTTCGCCGCGCAGGGCCTCGGGCGCCATGTAGCGGGGGGTGCCGAGGATCTCGCCGGTCCCGGTGATCCCGCCGAGCGTGTCGAGCGCGCGGGCGATGCCGAAGTCGATCACCCGGGGGCCCACCGGGGAGAGCAGCACGTTGGAGGGCTTGAGGTCGCGGTGGACCACCCCGGCGGAGTGGATGGCGGCCAGCGCGGTCGCCACGCCGACCGCGAGCGAGTCGAGGCTGGAGCCGCGCAGCGGCCCGCCGTTCTGTACGGCCTCCTCCAGGTTGGGGCCGGGGACGTACTCGGTGACGACGTAGAGCTGGTCGCCGTCGAGCGCGGTCTCGATCACGGCGGCCGTGCAGAACCTGCGTACCCGCTGGGCGGCGTCGGCCTCGCGGCGGAAGCGCATCCTGAACTGGTCGTGGCGGCTGTACTCGGGGTTGATGACCTTGATGGCGACTCGCTGCCCGTCGGGTGCCTCACCGAGGTAGACGGTGCCCATCCCCCCTCTGCCGAGCCGGCCGACCACCCGGTACTGCCCTATTTGGAAGGAATCACCCGCATCCAGATCGTCCACCGCCACACCTAACCACCGCATCCGCCATTGCACGAACGGCTCAGCCTATCGAGATCTCCCCCGCCACCAGCCTCCGCAGCAGCGTGACGTCGATCTTTTCCAGGCTGTTCACGGAGAGCACGCCGTACGGCACGGCGCGCGCCCCCGCGACGGCGACCGCCCTGCACCCCGCGGCCAGGGCGGAGGCCAGGCCGACGGGGCTGTCCTCGACGGCCACGCACACGGCGGGGTCGAGGCCGAGACCGGCTGCGGCCAGCAGGTAGGGGTCGGGCGCGGGCTTGCCGCGCGGGGCGTCCTCCGCGGCGACCACCAGACGGAAGCGCTCCGCCCCGACCGTGCGGAGCACCGGTTCGACGATCCGCCGGGAGGAGGCGGTGACCAGGGCGGTCGGCACCCCGGCCGAGGCCAGGCCGTCCAGCAGCGCGAGCGCGCCGGGCAGCGGGGTCACCCCGAGGGCGATCAGACGGGCGAACTTCCCGGTGAGCCGCTCGCTGATCCACCCGAGGGGAACGCCGGGCCGTTGGAGGTGGGCGGCGGTGTGCTCGGCGGGGCGGCCGTGCACGTGTTCGGGGTCGACCTCGCCGGGCCGCAGGCCGAGTTCGGCGGCCACCTCCGCGCACGCCCGCCGCCACAGCCCCTCGGTGTCCACGACGGTGCCGTCCATGTCGAACAGGACGGCGCCCAGTTCAGGGGGCGGCGGTTCAGGGAGCATCGGCGCGGCCCGCGACGAGGACGGGCCGCCGTACGAGACCGACGCCGACCCTGGTGCCGGGCGCCAGCCGGGCCGTGTCGTGGCCGGGCACGTCGCTGAGCATCTCCAGGTCGCCGAGCCGTACCCGCAGCCTGGCCGAGGAGCCGCGGAAGGAGGAGGCGACGACGAGTCCCTCCCCCTCGGGGTCGGGGGACAGGAGCACGGCCTCGGGGCGGGCCAGCACGTCCACCTCGGGTGTGGCGGGCAGCGGGCCCTCCACGGGCAGCCTCAGGCCGAGGACCGTGACCTCCCTGCCCGAGAGGCGGCCCGGCAGGTGGTTCATCGTGCCGACGAACTCGGCCACGAACGGCGTGGCGGGCCTGTCGTAGACCTCGGCGGGCGGGGCGCACTGTTCGAGCCGTCCCTCCCGCATCACCGCGACCCGGTCGGCGACCGAGAGCGCCTCCTCCTGGTCGTGGGTGACGAAGACGGTGGTGATGCCCAGGTCGAGCTGCAGCCGCCGGATCTCCTCCCGCAGGGTGAGGCGCACCTTGGCGTCGAGCGCGGACAGCGGCTCGTCCAGCAGGAGTACCCGGGGCTCGGGTGCCAGCGCCCTGGCCAGCGCGACGCGCTGCTGCTGGCCGCCGGACAGCTCGTGCGGGTAGCGCTCGCCGTGCGTGGGAAGCCCGACCAGTTCGAGCAGTTCGGCCGCCCTGGCGTGCCGTTTCGCGGCGGGCACCTTGCGGACCCGCAGGCCGAAGGCCACGTTGTCGCGGACGTTCAGGTTGGGGAACAGGCTGTAGGACTGGAAGACCATGCCCGTGTCCCTGCGGTTGGCCGGCCTGCGGGTGACGTCCTCGCCGTCGACGATCACGGCGCCCTCGTCGGGGTGCTCGAAGCCCGCGACACAGCGCAGCGCCGTGGTCTTGCCGCAGCCGGACGGCCCGAGCAGCGCCATCAGCTCACCGGGCCGGACGGTCAGGTCGAGGCCGTCCAGGGCGACCGTACGGCCGAACACCCGCCGCAGCCCGCGGAACTCGACACCGGCGGTCACGACGACCTCCTTCGTTCGACGCCCGCGCCGGACAGGGCGAGCGAGAGCAACCAGATGATCAACAGGCTCAGCAGCGAGACGGCGACGGACAACTGCCCCTCGGAGCCCGCGACCGTCACGATCCAGACGGGGAAGGTCCGGTAGCCGAGCAGCGCGGCGACGGTGTACTCGCCGAACACCAGCGCCAGGGTGAGGAACGCGGCGCCGGTGATGGCCGAACGCAGGTTGGGGACGATCACGCGCAGCAGCACGTACGGCCACGAGGCCCCCAGGCCACGGGCCGCCTCGACGAGGGTGCGCACGTCGATCGCCCGCAGCCCCGCGTCCAGCGACCGGTGGGCGAACGGCAGCGCCAGCACCACGTAGGCCAGCACCAGCACCACGGGGAACCGCTCGTCCTGGATCGCCATCAGCGTCCCCCAGAACGGCGTCGCGGCCAGCGCGTCCGGCCCGAACCGCAGCACCGTGCCGATCCCGGAGACGAACGTGATCGGCGGCACCACCAGCGGGAGCGTGCAGACCACCTCCAGCACCGGCCGCAGCCGGGGCGCGCCGAGCCGTACGGCCAGCGTCGCGGGCAGGGTGAGCCCGAGCGTGACCACGATCGTCGCCACGGCCAGGCCGAGCGACAGCAGCATGCTGGCCCCGAAGCCCTCGGCGGACACGATCCTCGGGTAGGGGGCCAGGGAGAACCCCTGACGCTCGTTGTAGGCGGTGAACCAGAACGAGGTGGCCAGCGGGAGCAGGAAGTAGACCGCCGCGAGTCCCAGTGTCAGGCCGCGCCACAGGCGGACCCGCCGCCTCCCGGCGGGGGCGAGGCTCCGGGGGGCGGCCTCAAGGACGGGGGTCACCGCAGCCATCGGCCGCTCCTTCTCTGCAGCGGCAGGTGCACCGCCATGACCAGGCCCGCCACGACGACCATGTCGAGGCTGAGCGCGAGCGCGACGTTCTCGTGCCCGACGAGCACGTCACCGGTGAGGGCGTCGGCGATCTGCAGGGTCACCAGGGGGACCGTGCTGCCGGTGATCGCCGCCGCGGTCGCGTACGCGGCGAACGCGCCGCCGAACAGCAGCACGAAACCGCCGAGCAGCGAGGGGGCGAGCACCGGGACGCCGACGTGCCGCCAGTACTGCCAGGCACTGGCCCCGCTGCTGTCGGCCGCCTCCCGCCACTGCGGTCTCAGACCCTCAAGGGCGGGCGCCATGACCAGCACCATCAACGGCACGGAGAAGTACATGTAGACCAGGACCAGGCCCCAGAAGCCGTACAGGCTCCAGCCCGACTCGCCGAGCCCGAAGGCCGTGGTGACCACCCCGGAGTTGCCCAGGGTCGCCACCCACAGGAACGCCAGCGGCACCCCGCCGAAGTTGGCCAGCACGCCCGAGGCGGACAGCACCGCCCCGCGCAGCGCCGCCGAGGAGGAGGTGACCACCGCCTGGGCGAGGAGGGCACCCAGGAGCGCGCCGAGCGCCGCGACCACCGCCGACAGGCGCACGCTGCCCAGCAGGGTCGTGAGGTAGTTGCCCCGCAGGCTCTCGGCCAGGTTGGCGGTGCCGATGAAGGTCCGGCCGCTCGCCGGGTCGGTGACGGTGAAGGCGCCCGACAGCAGCGCCACCGCGGGAATCCCGAACGCGAACGCCATGAAGGCCAGAAGGGGCACGGCGGCGGGCCAGGCGCGCCCGGTACGGCGTCCCGCGGCGGCCGTACCGGGAGGGGACATGGTTTCGGCCATGGGTCAGCCGCCGACTGCGGCGCCCCAACCGGTGGCCAGGACTTCCTTCGCCTTGGCGACCTGGGCGTCGGTCGGGAAGGTCGGCTCGCCCTCGACGGGAGGCAGGTTGGCCTCGGCCGCCTTGTCCACCGAGCCGTCGGCCTGCATCGCGGGCAGCAGCACCGGGCGGGCGAAGCCGCCGAGGTAGAGGTTCTGGCCCTCGGTGCTGTAGAGGAACTCCTGCCACAGGCGGGCGGCGGCCGGGTGCGGGGCGTCCTTGTTGATGGCCTGCGCGTAGAGCTGGAAGTACTTGCCGTCGGAGGGGATGACGGTCTTCCAGTCGAGGCCCTTGTCGACGAGCTTGGGGGCGTAGGCGGCGTTGTTGTAGTCCCAGTCGACGCTGATCTGGGTCTCGCCCTTCTCGATGGTCGCCGGGGTGGTCTCGACGGGGTTGAAGTTGCCCGCGGCCTTGAGCTTCTTGAAGAAGTCCAGGCCCGGCTGGATGTCGTCGAAGGAACCGCCGTTGGCCAGGGCCGCCGCGTAGACGCCCGCGAACGCCGAACCCGACTTGGTGGGGTTGCCGTTCATCGCGACCTTGCCCTTGTACTCGGGCTTGAGCAGGTCGGCGAAGGACTCGGGGCACTTGGCGATCTTCTTGGCGTCACAGCCGATCGAGACGTAGCCGCCGTAGTCGTTGAACCACAGGCCGGTCGGCTCCTTCTGGTTGTCCGGGATCTTGTCCCACGTCTGCACCTTGTAGGGCGCGAACAGGCCTTCGGCGGCGCCGCTGATGGCGAAGGACTGGCCGAGGTCGAGCACGTCGGGGGCGCGGTCCTGGCCCTTGCGGGTCTTCACCGCGTTGATCTCGTCGGCGCTCGCGGCGTCCGGGGTCTCGCTCTCGATCTCGATGCCGTACTTGGCGGTGAACGCCTCGATGATCTTGCCGTAGTTGGCCCAGTCCGGGGGCAGCGCGATGACGTGCAGCCTGCCCTCCTTCTTGGCGGCCTCGACGAGCTTGTCCAGCCCGCCGAGGTCGGCCGCCGAGGTGGCGGTGGCCGCCGCGCCCGCCGCCGGGGCCTGCCCCGCGGCGCCGGAGGCCGCGTCCGAGGAGGACGCGGCGGGGGACGCGGTCGTCGGGGCCGCGCCGCACGCCGTGACGCCCGCGGCGAGGAGGGCGGCCAGGCCCGCGAGGCGGACGCGAGATGAGATCACGTTCTCTCCCAGAGGGGATGTCGTGCACTAAGCACAGAAATTCACGAACTTGTCCAAACAAGCTAGCCTTGGCGGGTCGGCTCCCGGTTGCCCCTCGATGAACGCTCGAAGTACGTCAGGGGAACGCATGAGCTGTGGCTTCATGAGTCATTCACCCTTGTCTAGGGTGAGGAAGGCGAAGCACCCGATGCGTCCGATGCGCGCAGCGCGGACACGAGGAATGGACGGGGCCTTGGTTGACACGGGAAACGGGGCGGAGCCCGGCGGCCGGGCCGCGGCGCGCTACGTGGGGATCGCCGCCGAGCTGAGGGAGGCGATCATGTGCGGCGAGTACGCCGTGGGCTCCCAGCTCCCCTCGGAGACGACGCTCGCCACCCGCTTCGACGTCTCGCGCGGCACCGTCCGCCAGGCCGTCGCCCTGCTCGCGGCCGAGGGCCTGGTCGGCTCCCGGCAGGGGGCCAGGCGCATCGTGGTCGGCCGCGAGCGCAGCCAGAGCTTCGCCGAGCTGAACAGCTTCGCGCAGTGGGCGCAGGCGATGGGCTACCGGGTCAGCGGCCAGGTGCTCGAACAGCGCCGCCGGGGCGCGGACGCGGCCGAGGCCGTACGGCTGGCGCTCCAGCCGGGTGACCAGGTGCTCTCCGTGCTGCGGTTGCGCTCCCTCGAAGGCGAACCGGTGATGCTCGAACGCACCGTCTACGCGGGCTGGATCGCCCCGGCCGTCGAACGGATCCCCCCGGACTGCGAGTCGATCACCCAGGCCCTCTACGAGGACGTCGGCCTGGTCTTCGCCTACGGGGAGCACCTCATCGACGCGGTCTCCGCCGGCGTCGAGGACTCCCGCCTCCTGGTCGTACGGCGTGGCAGCCCGCTGCTGCGTCAGCGCCGGGTCACCACGACCCACGAGGGCCGTCCCGTGGAGTGGTCCGACGACCGCTACCGCGCGGGCAGCGTGACCTTCAGCATCCGCAACTCGGTTGACGCCAACCCACTGGTGAGACAGATGGGGGACTTGCGCCTCATATCATGAGAACGTATGTTCGATGGGCCAGGCCCGTCTTCCCCCGGGCGCGGACGCGAACCGCGGGGAGATGTGCCGTGAGCAGACTCTACGGTGATCCGATCGAGGTCTGGACCCGTGACGGCCAGCCGGTCCAGTTCGTCTGGCGCGACCGGCTCTACGCCGTGCGCCAGGTGCTCGACCGGTGGGTGGTCGCACGCGAGTGGTGGAAGACCTCGGAGGGCGACCCGGGAGAGCGCCGTTTCTGGCGGGTCGAGGCCGACCCCGGAGACGGGCGGGGCACCTACGAACTGCGCTTCGACACCGCGGGTGAGGGTTGGCTGCTGATGCGGGCCTGGGACTGACGCCGTCCGCCGGCCGCCACGTGGAACGGCCCCGCCTGCGCGGCCAGGGTGAGGGCGTGCGCCGAGGCCCGCGCGCCCGCCGTCTGGATCGCGGTGACCTGCCGCACCGTCGCCGCGCACAGCAGCGCGCCGAGCGCGACGACCGTCAGGTCGGCGAGGCCGAGGCCGGTGAGGTCGGAGTTCCCGTGCGGGGCGCCGAAGGGCAGCCGGATCACGGCGACGGCGAGCGTGGCCAGCCAGCTCAGCCACCAGGCGGCCAGCAGCGCGACCCAGCGCGGGCGCCGGTCGGCGGGCGGGCGGGAGGCCCGCCACAGGCGGTGGACCAGCAGCGGAGGCAGAACCAGGTTGACCCCGGGGACGAGCCAGGCGGCCAGTACGGGCAGGGCGGGCGTCCAGGAGAGGGCGGCGTTCTGCCTGGCCTGGACCAGCCAGGTCAGATAGGCCGCCGCGCCCGCGACCGTGGCGACCGCGACCAGCATGACCAGGACGGCGAAGACGGTCACCGCGCCGACGACGGCCTGCGCGCCGGGGGCGTGCGGGTCACCGCCGAGCGCCGATATCTCCCGGGCGAGCCGCCTGCCCCGCACGTGCTCGAAGACCACCAGGGCGGCGACCGTGAGCACCTGGGCGGCGAGGGTCACGTGGACGACGAGGGCCGATCTCCTGGGCACCGGCGGGACGAAGCGCATGTGTCTCTCCCCCCGGGACGCGCTGAAGGACCTGCCCTTCTTGTATCCCGTCGGCCGCCCGGCTAATCAGCCCACAACGCCAGATTCCCAGGCCCAGGCCGCGACCTCCACCCGGTTGCGCGCGCCGAGTTTCGCCTGGATGCTCCCCAGGTGCGTCTTGACCGTCGAGAGCGAGACGAACAGCTCCGCGGCGATCTCCTGGTTGGTCCTTCCCCTGGCCACCAGGCGGACGACGTCGAACTCGCGTTCAGTGAGCGGCTCGCTCGGCGGCCTGCCGCCGCCGTGGCGGGGACGCGCCAGGTGTTCGAGCAGCCGTACGGTCACCGAGGGCGAGACGAGGGCGTCCCCGGCCGCGGCGGCCCTGATCGCCTCGATGAGCAGGGTGGGCCCGCTGTCCTTGAGCAGGAACCCGGTCGCCCCGGCGCGCAGCGCGCCGTAGACGTACTCGTCCAGGTCGAAGGTGGTGACGATGACCACCCGCATCGGGTCCCTGGCCCCGGGCCCGGCCAGCAGCCTGGTGGCCTCAAGGCCGTCCAGCTTCGGCATCCGGATGTCCAGCAGGCACACGTCGGGCCGGAGCCTGCGCGCGTGCTCGACCGCCTCGGCGCCGTTCGCGGCGGTCGCCACGACCTCCATGTCCGGCTGGGCGTCCAGGATCATCTGGAAGCCGGTCCGCACGAGTTCCTGGTCGTCGGCGATGAGTACCCGAATCGTCACGCGATCGATTCTGCCAGCCCAACGCCGATGTCGGTCTTTCGGCTGATAAGGGAGTCCGGTTGTCGGGCCGGTCGGCCGATCCGCCGTACGGCCCCGCCGGGAGAGGGTCTTGGCCATGAGTGTTGTTCTTGAGGGAATCGGCCTGGTCAAGCGGTTCGGCCCGACCGTGGCGCTGGGCGGGGTCGGCCTCGCCCTGGCCGGAGGGGAGGCGCTGGCCATCATGGGGCCTTCAGGGTCGGGGAAGTCGACCCTGCTGCACTGCCTCGCCGGGATCATGAAGCCGGACGCGGGCGAGGTCAGGCTGCTCGGCGAGCGCATCGACGCGCTGGGGGAGCGCCGCCGCAGTGAGCTGCGCCGTACCCGCTTCGGGTTCGTCTTCCAGTTCGGGCAGCTCCTGCCCGAACTGCCCGCGGAGGAGAACGTCGCGCTGCCGCTGATGCTCGGCGGCGTGTCCAGGGGCGACGCCGTACGGCGGGCCCGCGAGTGGTTCGGCCCGCTCGGCCTGGGCGGCATGGAGGGGCGCAGGCCGGGTGAGCTGTCGGGAGGCCAGGCCCAGCGGGTCGCCATCGCCCGCGCGCTGGTCACCGGGCCCGCGGTGATCTTCGCCGACGAGCCCACCGGCGCCCTCGACCAGGGCACCGGACACGACACGATGAGCCTGCTGGTCGAGGCGACCAAGCACAACGGCGCCTCCCTGGTCGTCGTCACCCACGACCTCCAGGTGGCCCGCTGGTGCGACCGCGTCGTCGAGGTCCGCGACGGGCAGGTCATCCCCGGTTCCACCCAGGCGATCGGGGTCGGGGGATGAACGGGGTCGTCGGACTCGCCTGGCGGCTGCTGCGCGGCGGCGGTCGCAGAGGGCTGCTCGGCTCCGCGCTGACCGTGGTCGCGGTGGCCGTGTCCACCGGGCTGCTGCTGTTCGCCGTGACCGCCAACCTCGCCTTCCAGGGCAGGGCGGACCGGGGGGCGTGGCGCAACCCGGTCGAGGCCCCCCGGGACGCCGTCGCGATCCAGGCCGTGCACCTGGACCACGTGGAGAACCGGCCGATCACCGTCGTCGACGTGGCGGCCCTCGAACCGGGGGCGCCCGCGCCCCCGGGCCTCGACCGCTTCCCCGCGCCCGGCGAGGTGTGGCTCTCCCCGGCGCTGGCCGAGCTGGTGAAGCGGCTGCCCGAGGACCGGCTCGCCGGACGGTTCACGGGGAAGGGCGGCGGCAGGGTCGGCGACGCGGCCCTGGTCCATCCGGACGAGCTGGTCGCCGTCCGGGGGCAGGCCCCCGGCTCCCCGGCCATGACCGCGGGACCCGCCGTCGACGGGCACGACGACATCGCCCCCACGAGGATCTCCGGCTTCACCGGCACCAGGACGGACAACGCGATCGGCTACCAGATCCTGGCGCTGATCGCGAGCGTGCTGATGGTCGTGCCGCTGCTGGTCTTCGGCGGGGCGGCGGCCAGGCTCACCGTGGCCCGCAGGGACCAGCGCCTGGCCGCGCTGCGGCTGGTCGGGGCCACTCCCGGACAGGTCGTCACGATGACCGTCGCCGAGGCGATGATCACGGCGTTCGCCGGGGCGGTGCTCGGCGCCGTGCTCTACTTCCTGATGACCCCGCTGCTCACCAGGATCTCGATCGACGGAGGCCCCTGGTTCGTCGCCGACACCTGGCCGGGGGTGCTCCCCGTGCTCGGGGTGCTGGCCGTGGTGCCGCTGCTCGTCGGCCTGTCCGCCGTCGTCGGCCTGCGCCGGGTCGTGGTCAGCCCGCTCGGCGTCGCCAAGAGGGAGACGCCACCCGCGATGCGCTTCGTCCGGGTCCTGGCGCTGCTGGCCGTCCTGGCCGTGGTGCCCACCCTCGGGATGGGGGCGAGCGTCGGCGTGGTCACGGTCGTCCTGAGCCTGGCCTTCCTGGCGGTCAACCTGGTCGGCCCGTGGGTGGTCGGCCTGCTGGGCAGGATCGTCGCGGCCTCGGCCAGACGTCCCGCGGGGCTCCTCGCCGGTCGCCGCATGATCGACGATCCCCGAGCCGCCTGGCGGACCGTGAGCGGTGTCGCGCTGACCGGGTTCGTGGCCGGGTTCATCGGCCTGCTCACCCCGGGGGCCGGGCTGCTCGGTCACGCCGACGCCGAGAACCTGCGCCTGTCCGTGCCGCCCGCCAAGGCGGCCGAGCTCTCGGCGACGGCCAGGGAACGGCTGTCGGCCGCGGGGGTGCGGGCCACGGTCACCGTCAAGGCAGGCGGCGGCCGCGGTAAAGGGCAGGGCAGGGTGCTGGTCGCGGCCCTCGGCACCTCCGACGTCGCCGTCGCGGACCGGGCGCGCACCGCCCTGGACGGCCTGGTGCCGGGCCGCAGCGCGACCACCGCGGCCGACGACGACCGCTCCGGCTTCCGCGTCCTGGACGACATCCGCACCGGCACGGTCACCGTGCTCGCCGTGTCGTTCCTGGTGGCCGTCGCCAGCGCGGGCATCACCGCGGCCTCCTCGATCCTGGACCGCAGGCAGACCTACGCGCTGCTGCACCTGGCGGGCACCCCGATGAAGGTGCTCGACGCGGCCCGCCGTACCGAGACGCTCCTGCCGCTGGCCGTCATGGGAGGCGGGGCGATCGCGGTCGGCATGTTCTGCGCGCTGCCGTTCGCGCTGTCCACGATGAACGTCTCCGGCCTGGTCACGCTGCTCGTCTGCGTCGGGCTCGGCTTCGCGGGGGTCGCCGCGGCGGGGGCGGCGAGCGCGCCGCTGCTGCGCTCGGTCACGGCCAACCCGGCGCCCAGACCCGACTAGTATTCCTATTCAACTGGTAGGGAAAGTTGTAAATATGCCGACGGGTCGTTACGGTAGGACCCACGGAGACCCCGGCAGGTGAAGGTGCCGCGGCGGGCGCTGACCTTCCCGCCGGGATCTCTCCGAAGACGGGGACGGCGCCTCACGGCCACGGGCGCCGCCCGCGGGACGGAGCCGGCGGCTCGCCTCGTTCGCCGGCTCCGGTTCGGGGCCCTGCGGGAAAAGACCGTTCGGGCCCTCCGGGAAAAGATCAAGGAGCGATTCGATGGCGATCCGTGTCGGGGTGCACGTCGACAATCCCTCGCTGTTCTTCCTGTCCCACCTCGACCACCTGCTCGAAGGCATCGAGATCCACCGCTACTCCGACGCGGGCAGGACCGGGGAACTGCTGGCCGACGGGGTCATCGACCTGGGCGGGACCGGCTCGACGCTCCCGCTCGCCGCCCAGGCGGCGCACCTGCCCGTCGCCTACGTGGCCGCCTCCGCGCCGCGCCACGGCCACGGCGCCCTGCTGGTGGCGAAGAACGGGCCGGTCATGACCGTGACCGACCTGCGGGACCAGCCGGTCTCACTGCGCGTCGGCTCCTGGCAGACCCACTTCCTGGCCAAGGTCCTCGCCGACGCCGGGCTGTCCTACCAGGACATCGAGCCCAGGCCCGCCGCCTCGGAGGCCAGGCTCTGGCTGCGTGACGGGGTGGTGGCCGGCTGGGTCGCCGAGGGCGCCGACCTGGTCGAGGCCGAACGCGCGGGGCACTTCACCAGGCTCTCCGGCACCGCCGGGGTCGTCGCGGACCGCTCGGTCCTGTTCACCCGCAGGAGCCTGGCCGAGTCGGCGCCGCAGGAACTGGCCGCGGTCGTCTCGGCGCTGCGCGAGGCGGACAGGTGGGCGGCGGAGCATCCCGTCGAGGCCGCCAAACTGGTCGTCGAGGCCGTCGGCGGCTCCGTCGACTCCTGGACGACCGCGCTCAGACGGCTCCCCTGGCGGCTCGAACCGGTGAGCGGGACGTTCGTCGCCGAGCAGCAGGACGCCGCCGACGTGCTCTACGACGCCGGGTTCCTGACCGGCCGCGTCGACGCGCGGGCGGCGGTCGTGCCCGCCCTCGACCAGGTCGTGGCCGCGCGGCTTGGGGAGCCCCGGCGGGTCCAGGGCGTCGCGGCCTGACCGCCGGTCTCCGCAGATCTCCGGCTGTGGCGCGCCCGCCGCGGCCGGGCCGTCTCTCCCCCCCCCCCCCGGAAGCAGAGCTCGTTCCGTACCGGTGCCCCTTCGGTGAGGTGTCGGGATTCGGCCTTCTGGGAAGCGTGATGTGTGTGCTCAATGCTGTCCGCAAGCTCATGTGCCTGGTCCTGTTGTCCGGCCTCGGAGCCTCGGGACTCGGTCCCGCGGTGGCGCGGACGGTCGCCCAGCCCAACATCGTGTTCATCCTCGTCGACGACCAGGAGGCGGGGGACCTGCAGAAGTTCCCGAACATCTGGAACGAGCTCGTCCGGGGCGGCACCTCCTTCGAGCACTTCTTCGTCTCCAACTCCTGGTGCTGCCCCTCCCGGTCGTCGATCCTGCGCTCGCAGTACGTGCACAGTCACGGGGTGCTGACCAACACGGCCCCCGAGGGCGGCTTCACCAAGTTCCACGACTCCGATCTGGAACGTTCCACGATCGGCAACTGGATGAAGGCGGCCGGCTACCGCACCGGCCTGATGGGCAAATACCTCAACCACTATCCCGGCGGCGCCGCCGAACCCACCTACGTGCCGCCGGGCTGGGACGAGTGGGACGTGCCGGTGCGCAAGCTCTACAACGAGTACGGCTACACGCTCAACGAGAACGGCACGCTCAGGCCGTACGGCTCCGCGGACGCCGACTACCTGCCCGACGTGCTCTCCCGCAAGGCCAACGCCTTCGTCTCGCAGGCGGGGGAGAGGCCGTTCTTCCTGTACCTCGCCCCCATCGCGCCGCACAACCCGTCCAACTTCGCCGCCAGGCACCGCGACGCCTTCGCCGGGGCGACCGCCCCCCGGACCCCGTCCTTCGACCAGGAGGACGTCAGCGCCGAACCGCACTGGCTGAGTTCGCGCGAGCGGTTCGGCGACAGGACGATCGCGGGCATCGACGAGCGCTACCGCCGCAGGCTCAGGGCCATGCTCGGCGTGGACGACCTCGTCGGCTCCCTGGTCGAGACCCTGCGCGTCGCCGGGAAGCTGGACGACACCTACCTCTTCTTCGCCTCGGACAACGGCTTCCACCTGGGGCAGCACCGGCTGGCCCAGGGCAAGACGACCCCCTTCGACGAGTCGATCAGGGTGCCGCTGGTGGTCAGGGGGCCCGGCGTCAGGGCGGGCGGCTCCGTCGGCGCGATGGCCGCCAACGTCGACCTCGCCCCGACCTTCGCCCAGCTCGGAGGCGCGACACCGGCGCCCTTCGCCGAGGGCCGCTCGCTGCTGCCGCTGCTGCGCGGCCAGACCCCGGCCCCGTGGCGGCAGAACGTCCTGCTTGAGTTCTACCGGCCGACGAACAGCAGCTCGGCCCGCCAGACCCCGGTCCCCGCCTACCAGGGCATGCGTACGGCCCGCTACACCTTCGTGCGCTACTCGACCGGCGAGTACCAGCTCTACGACGACGGCAGGGACCCCTACCAGCTCTACAACCTCGCCGCGCGGGTTCCCCCCTCGGTGATCACGGACTTCAACCGGCAGCTCGACGCCCTGGCCTCATGCTCGGGAGCCACCTGCCGTACGGCCGACTCCGTCGAACCGCCCTCCCTCACTCCCGGTCATTCGTAACGAAAAGTGGGCGGATCGGGCATCATGGCGGTTGATCGCGACCTTTACCGGAAGGAGCGCGCCTTGCGCGTCGCCCTCTTCGTCACCTGTGTGAACGACACGATGTTCCCCGGAACCGGCCGGGCCACGGTGACGCTGCTGCGCCGCCTCGGCTGCGACGTCGTCTTCCCCATGGGGCAGACCTGCTGCGGCCAGATGCACCTCAACACCGGATACCCCGAGGAGGGCGGACGTCTGGCGCGGCACTTCACCGACGTCTTCGCCGGACACGACGCGGTCGTCGTGCCCTCCGGGTCGTGCGCGGCGATGATCCGCGAGCAGTACGCGAGACTCGCCCCCGCCGCCACGGCCTTCGCCGAACGGGTCGCCGAGACGGTGCCGAAGGTCCACGAGCTCTCGGAGTTCCTGGTGGACGTCCTCGGGGTCACCGACGTCGGGGCCTACTTCCCGCACCGGGTGACCTACCACCCGACCTGCCACTCGCTGCGCGGCCTGCGCCTGGGCGACCGTCCGGTACGGCTGCTCGAACAGGTCAGGGGTCTCGAACTGGTCCCGCTGCCCGCCGCGGACGAGTGCTGCGGCTTCGGCGGCACCTTCGCGGTGAAGAACCCCGCCGTCTCCGCCGCCATGTGCGCCGACAAGGCCCGCAACGTCACCGCGACCGGCGCCGAGGTGCTCTGCGCCGCGGACAACTCCTGCCTGATGCACATCGGCGGCACCCTCGGCCGCCAGCGCACCGGCGTCAGGACCATGCACCTGGCCGAGATCCTCGCCTCGACGGAGGCCGCCCGATGAGGCCGGCGACGGGGCCGGTGACCTTCCTCGGCATGCCGGCCTTCCCGGCGAACGCGGCGGCGGCCGTAGGGAACTCCCAGCTCAGGTTCAACCTGCGCAAGGCCACCCACACGATCCGCGAGAAGCGGGCCTCCGTGGTCGACGAGCTTCCCGACTGGGCGCGGCTCAGGCAGGCGGGCAAGCAGATCAAGGACCACACGCTGCGGAACCTGGAGCGCTACCTCCTCCAGCTTGAGGAGGCGGTCACCGCGGCCGGCGGCCACGTCCACTGGGCGGCCGACGCGCGGGAGGCCAACCGCATCGTCACCCGGCTCGTCAAGGAGACCGGGGAGAGCGACGTGGTGAAGGTCAAGTCGATGGCCACCCAGGAGATCGGGCTCAACGAGGCCCTCGCCGAGGCCGGGATCACCGCATACGAGACCGACCTGGCCGAACTGATCGTGCAACTCGGCGACGACCTGCCCTCGCACATCCTGGTGCCCGCGATCCACCGCAGCCGCGCGGAGATCCGCGAGATCTTCCTGGAGAGGATGGCCGCCTGGGGACGCCCCGCCCCCGAGGAGCTCACCGACGACCCGCGTGCCCTGGCCGAGGCCGCCCGCCGCCACCTGCGCGAGCGCTTCCTGTCCACCAAGGTCGCGATCTCGGGCGCCAATTTCATGATCGCCGAGACCGGGACACTCGTCGTGCTCGAATCCGAGGGCAACGGCCGGATGTGCCTGACCCTTCCGGAGAGGCTGATCAGTGTGGTCGGCATCGAGAAGCTGCTGCCGACCTGGCGGGACCTTGAGGTCTTCATGCAGCTGCTGCCCAGGAGCTCGACCGGCGAGCGGATGAACCCCTACACCTCGACCTGGACGGGCGCGACCGAGGGCCAGGAGTTCCACCTGGTCCTGCTCGACAACGGCCGCACCCGGGTCCTGGCCGACGAGGTCGGCAGGCAGGCGCTGCGCTGCATCCGCTGCTCGGCCTGCCTGAACGTCTGCCCCGTCTACGAACGCGCGGGCGGGCACGCCTACGGCTCCGTCTACCCGGGTCCCATCGGGGCGATCCTCACCCCGCAGCTTCGCGGCATGTCCTCACCCCTGGACGCCTCGCTGCCCTACGCCTCGACGCTCTGCGGCGCCTGTTTCGACGTCTGCCCGGTCGCGATCGACATCCCCGAGGTCCTGGTCAGCCTGCGTGGCAGGGCCCCGCACCCGCGCGCGGAACGGTTCGGCATGCGCGCGGCCGGCTGGGTCCTCGACCGCCCGGAACGGATGGCACGCGCCGAGCGCATGGCCGGACGGCTGCGCCGTTTCGTCCCCCGGCGCATGCCCGGCCCGCTGTCGGCGTGGACCGACACCCGAGACCTGCCCGAGATCCCCGCCGAGTCCTTCCGCGACTGGTGGCTGCGCACCGACGGAGGAAGCCGGTGAACGACAGGGAACTGATCCTGGCCAGAATCCGCGCGGCCGTCACCCCGGGAGGCCCCGGGGACCCCGTGGAGCCCGGGGAGATCGTCCGTGACTACCTGACCTCCGCCGGGCCACATGACGAGGCCGGGCTGATCGAGCTGCTGGCCGAACGCGTCGCCGACTACCGGGCCGTCGTGCACGTGACCGGCGAGGACGAGGTGGCCGCGACGATCGCCTCCGCGCTGGCCGTACAGGGTCTGACGAGGCCGGTCGTCCCGGGTGGACTGCCCGCGCAATGGGTACCCGAGGGGGCCGTCCAGGACGATCCGGAGCTGTCGGTCGAGGAACTCGAAGCCGCCGGAGGCGTGGTCACCGGCTGCGCCGTGGCGATCGCCGAGACCGGGACGATCGTGCTGGACGCCGGACCGGGTCAGGGCAGGCGGGCGCTTACCCTGCTGCCCGACTACCACCTGTGCGTGGTGCGGGCCGGGCAGATCGTCGCGGGGGTGCCGCAGGCGCTGGCCGTACTCGACCCCTCCCGCCCGCTGACCTGGATCAGCGGGCCCTCCGCGACCAGCGACATCGAGCTGAACCGCGTCGAGGGCGTGCACGGACCGCGCACCCTTGAGGTGGTGATCGTCCGCTGATCGCGGGGTTGCGCGGAGGCGGTCCCGTGAGATGGGCTTGGCGGCGTCCACCGCCCGACTGGGAGGGCGATTGACCGCCTTCGCACCCGGTCTGTCCGTCACGACGCGACGGCTCCTGCTGCGCCCCTTCGACCCCTCGGACGCGCGCCGGATTCGCGTCGTGATCGAGACACGCGCCCCCTTCCTGCCGCCGGGCGCGCCGGGCCGTCCCTCGGGCGTGGCCGCCTGGCTGGCCAGGGGCGCGCACGAGCTGCGCCGCTCCGGCCAGGGCGCGCACCTGGCGATCGAGGCCGACGGGCTCATCGTGGGGGCGATCAGCCTGTTCGGGACCCGGTGGGAGGCGGGGACGACGGAGATCGGCTACGGCGTGCACCCCCTGCACCGGGGACGCGGCTACGCCCCGGAGGCCGTACTGGGCCTGGCCCGCTGGACGTTCGAGAACACCTCCCTGCGCCGGATCGAGCTGCGTGCCGACGCCGACAACCACGCCTCCCTGCGGGTGGCGGAGAAGGCCGGGTTCGTCAGGGAGGGGACGCTGCGCGCCGCCGCGATGCGGCCGGACGGCCCACGTGACGTCGTGGTGTTCGGCCTGCTCGGAAGCGACCTCTGCCGAGGGGAGAACGGCCCCGGAGACGGGTCGGGCGGGACGGGGGAGACCGTTCGGTGGAGGTGAGAAAGATGGGGTCATATCCGATGCGTTTTATGGTTTCGTTACCTGTCCATGTCGAGCCGTTATCGGATATCCTCGCCAGTCGCTGCCGCGTATTCCCAGGTCAAGGTCATTGGAGTCCTGTTTCTATGAAGCCGCCGCTGCTGCTCATCGGGCAGGGCTCGCACGAGGACAACGAATCCGTCGAGTTCGGCAGGTTCGTCCATCGCCTCCGCTGCAGGCTCGACCGCAGCGCCGCCGAGGTCTCCGGCGGATACCTCACCAGGGCCAGGCCGCGACTGCGTGACTCGGTCGCCTCACTGGTCGCCCGCGGCCACCACCGCATGGTCGCGCTGCCGCTGAGCCTCACCGGCGACCTGCGCGCCGACGCCGAAACCCTCGCGGCGATGACCAGGGAGCAGGAGCGCCACCCCACGCTCACCTGCGACTACGGACGGCCCCTCGGCTCGGACCCCCGGATCCTGGCGCTGCTCGCCGAGCGCCTGGCGGACGCCGCCGCCGAGGTCGCCAGCCTCCGTCTCGTCCCCGCCGCCGCGGCCCCGCTCGACGACGAGCCCGAGCGCATCGAGATCGGCGAGACCGCCGTCGTGCTGGTCGGTGACGGCTCGACCAGTCCCGCGACGAACGCGGACGTGCACCGCGTCTCCCGGCTGTTCTGGGAGACCCACGCCCACGAGTACATGACCGTGGAGACCGCCTTCACCTCGCTCACCCCGCCCGGCGTGCCCGGCGGTATCGAGCGCTGCCGCCGCCTCGGCGCCCGGCGGGTGATCGTCGTTCCCTACCTGCTGTTCGCCGGGGGCGTCCTGGACCGCATCTGGGCCCAGGCCATGGCCTACGCCGCGGGCCATCCCGACCTGGACGTCCGCTGCGCCGACGTCATCGGCGACTGTGAGGGACTGGCCGACGTGGTCGTCGAGCGCTACGAGGAGGCGCTCAGCGGCATCACCTGGTGAACCGCTCCCCGGATGACCGTTCCTTGACCTCTGGCGGGACACTTGGGGACATGACCATCCTTGAGCAGACCCTGGCCGCGATCCGGCCCGCCGACCCGGACGCCCTCGCCGAGGCGAGGGCACACCAAGACAGGCTGACCAAGCCGAGGGGCGCCCTGGGCGTGCTCGAAGAGGTGGCCGTACGGCTCGCGGGCGCGGCGGCGGTGAACCCGCCCCCGCTGCCGGCCCCGGCGGCCCTGGCGATCTTCGCCGCAGACCACGGCGTCCACGCCCAGGGCGTGTCCCCGTGGCCGCAGGAGGTCACGGTCCAGATGGTCGGCAACTTCCTGGCGGGCGGCGCCGTGGCCAACGCCTTCGCGGCCCAGGTGGGCGCCTCGGTGACGGTGGTCGACGTGGGGGTCGCGGCCGAACTCGCCCCGGCCCCCGGCCTGACGCACGGCAAGGTCGCCCACGGCACCGCCGACATGTCCCTCGGCCCGGCGATGACCGTCGAGCAGGCGGTCGCGGCGCTGGAGACCGGGATCACGGTGGCCCGTGACCTCGTCGCCCAGGGGGCGCGCTGCCTGGTCACCGGGGACATGGGCATCGCCAACACCACCGCCTCCGCCGCCCTGATCTGCGCCTTCACCGGCCGTGACCCGGCGGAGGTGACCGGCAGGGGAACCGGCGTGGACGACGAGACGCTGGCCCGCAAGGTCGAGGTCGTACGGCGCGCCCTGCGGGTGAACGGCCTGGACGGTTCGACCCTGTCCGCGCTGGAGACGCTGGCCGCGGTCGGCGGCCTCGAACACGCCGCGA
Organism: Streptosporangium sp. NPDC049376; assembly: GCF_044466505.1. Taxonomy (NCBI): domain Bacteria; kingdom Bacillati; phylum Actinomycetota; class Actinomycetes; order Streptosporangiales; family Streptosporangiaceae; genus Streptosporangium; species Streptosporangium sp. NPDC049376. The sequence goes on from NZ_JBITMT010000005.1 coordinate 481,200, forward strand.
TCGCGGGGTTCCTCCTCGGCGGGGCGGCCCTGCGGGTGCCGGTGATCCTCGACGGTGTGATCGCCGGATCGGCGGCGCTGGCCGCGGCCGGGCTCGCCTCGGACGTGGTCGACCACTGTGTGGCCGGGCACCGTTCCGCCGAGCCGGGTCACGCCGTGGCGCTCGCCCATCTCGGCCTGCGCCCTCTGGTCGAGCTGGAGCTCCGGCTCGGTGAGGGGACCGGAGGGCTGCTCGCCCACCCGCTGGTCTGCGCGGCCGTCCGGGTGATGCACGAGGTGGCCACCTTCGACTCCGCCGGGGTCACCGACAAGGAGGCCTGATCGTGGGGCTTCCGGGAACCCTGTGACGGACCGGGTGCTCCGTTACCTGGAGAACGCCGAACGTTACCCGGGGAGCAGCGAACAACGAGGCATTAACCGGTAGGTTTACCTCCTAACACTTCCTGCACAATTCATTGCGAACGGGAGATCTGTCACCATGTCGCCCTACCTGCTCGGTTTGCACCTCTCCGGGCGGCGGGTGCTCGTCGTCGGCGGGGGGCGTGTCGCCCAGCGACGTGTCCCGGCGCTGCTTGAGGCAGGTGCCCAGGTCACCATCGTCTCGACGAGCGTCACGCACGCTCTCGACGACCTCATCGCCTCCGGCCAGGTGGCCTGGGAGGCCAGGCCGTACCGGGTGGGCGACGTGGACGGGGCCTGGCTGGTCCAGGCCTGCACCGACGACCGCGCGGTCAACACCGCGGTCGCCGCGGAGGCCGAGGCCAAGCGTGTCTGGTGCGTCCGCGCCGACGACAAGGACGCCTCGGCCGCCTGGACCCCGGCGAGCGGGCGGGTGGCCGAGGTCAACGTGGCGATCACCGCGGGAGGAGACCCCCGCAGGGCGGCCGGCATCAGGGACGCCGTCGTCGAGGCGCTTCGCGACGGCACGGTCGACGCCCGGCGCAATCGGACGAAGCCGGTCGGGGTCGCGCTGGTCGGCGGCGGACCGGGGGACCCCGGCCTGATCACGGTCCGCGGGCGGCAGCTGCTGGCCCAGGCGGACGTGGTCGTCGCCGACAGGCTCGCGCCACGGGCCCTGCTCGACGAACTCTCCCCCGACGTCGAGCTGATCGACGCGGCGAAGATCCCCTACGGCCGTTTCCTGGCCCAGGAGAAGATCAACGAGCTGCTGGTCGAGCACGCCAAGCAGGGCAGGTTCGTGGTCAGGCTCAAGGGAGGCGACCCGTTCGTCTTCGGCCGTGGCGGCGAGGAGATGCTCGCCTGCGCCCGCGAGGGCATCCCCGTCATCGTCGTTCCCGGCATCACCAGCCCGGTCGCGGTGCCCGCGGCGGCCAACGTGCCGGTGACCCATCGCGGCGTCAGCCAGGAGTTCCATGTGATCTCCGTGCACGTCCCGCCGGGTGACGCCCGCTCGACCGTCGACTGGCCCAACCTGGCGAGATCCTCGGGGACCCTGGTGCTCATGATGGCGGTCGAACGCATCGGAGCGATCGCCGAGACGCTCGTGCAAGAAGGACGTTCGCCGGAAACTCCCGTAATGGTGGTACAGGACGGTACTCTTCCCACCCAGCGCGCTCTTCAGGCCACTCTGGCCACAGTGGCCGAGCGTGTGGCCGAGGCTGGGATACGGCCACCCGCGATCGTGATCGTTGGCGATGTCGTGAAGGTCGGCCAGGAGGTCGAGATGGTTCGAGCGGAGCGGATACCGTGAAATCGGCTGCCAACAGGCCCACGCCTCAGGGCGAGCGTGACCGCCGCGGCGCCGAGGCTCCCCAGGGTTCCTCAGACGATGTCGCCGGAGACGAGGAGTCTCCCGGCGAGCGGACGATGACGTTCCCGGCCATCAGGCCCGACGAGCCTCCGCAGGCCCCCGGTGACGCCTTCGAGGACTTCCGGCGTACGGCGCAGGCCGCCATCTCGTCGGTGAACAAGGTGGTCGAGGCCGTCCAGGCGAAGGGCGACGCGCCCGCCGCCAAGGCACCCAAGGGCGCTCAGGGTTCCGGCGCCACGGGCACCCCGGCGCCGAAGAATCCCGCGCCACCGAAGAGCCCCACGCCCAGAAGCCAGCCCTCCCCGGGGCAGCCCTCCTCGGGCCGGACCGCCCCCCTCAGGCGCCCGGCGCCCCCGGTCCCTCCGGTTCCTGAGGCCCCCGCCGCACCCGCCGCTCCTGGTGGAGACGGTGGAGCGGGGTCCATCTTCCGCTCGGGAAGCGGTCGCGGCCGGGGCAACTTCCAGGCCAGGAGAGGCACCACCTCACCCGCGCGGGACGGGCTCGCCGCACCGCAGACGGGCGCCCCGGGCCCCGGTACGGCACGGCCGGCGGGTGAGGCCCCCCAGGATCCCGCGGCGAGGAGCGGCGCCCCCCAGAGCGACACGGCCCAGGGCGGCACGTTCCAGGACGGTGCTTCCCAGAGCAGGACTTCCCAGGACGGCGCTTCTCGGAGCGGTGCCTCCCAGGGTGGCGTTTCCCGGAGCAGCGTTTCCCAGAGCGGCGCGACGATGCCGGTCGACGACGCCTTCGAGGCCTTCCGGCGCGCCGCCGAGGCCGCCATCTCCTCGGTGAACAAGGTGGTCGCCAAGGCCACGGCCGCGACGGCGGACTCCTCGGCGCCCGTCGGGGCGGACTCCCGATCAGCGAGCGAGCCCCCCGCCGCCGAAGCCCCCGTGGCCGAGCCCGCCACCATCGAACCCCCCGTCGTCGAGACCTCCGAGGAGACCTCCGGGGGTCCGGCCGAGGACTCTCCCGAGGAGGGCGCCGAGGCCACCTCCGGAGAAACGGCCGAGAACGCGCCCGAAGAGGCCCCGGAGAACACCCCCGAGGGCCATGACCGGGACGAGGAGACCTCCACCGCCGAGGACATCCCCGAGGAGGCCGCCGACGGCGAGAGCCGTACCGGTGAGGAGAACGATCCCGAGGACGACGAGGCGGCCGCGCTGATCGCGGCCGAGCGCGCGAAGCTCCTCGTCATCGAGGAGGAGGTCGGGGAAGAGGCCGGGGAGGAGACCGAAGCCCGGGGCGACGAACCGGAGGAGCCCGACGAAATCCCCGAGAGCGGACACGAGGACGGGGACGACCGGGTCCGGGAACTTCCGTTGCCGGAGGCCGTCTCCGAGGCCCTGACCAACGCGCTCGCCGCCCTGCGCAACACCGTCACCGACCTGCACTTCGGCCTGGAACTCCCCGGCGCGGAGGAGGCCAGGCGGGCCCAGAGCGAGATCCTGGCCCAGCTCGACGACTACGTGATCCCCAGGGTGCACATGAGCACCGCCCCGGCGCTCGTCGTCATCGCGGGCTCGACCGGGGCGGGCAAGTCCACGCTGCTCAACACCCTGGCCAACGCCAAGGTCAGCGCGACGGGCGTCCGGCGTCCGACCACCGGGACCCCCGTCCTCGCCTGCCACCCGGACGACCGCGAGTGGTTCGCGGGCAGCGACCTGCTCGGCAGTCTGCGGCGGCTCGACGCCCCCGAGGCCACGGCGGAACCGGGCGGCCTCGTCCTCGTCTCGACCGAACGCCTCCCCACGGGCGTCGCCCTGCTCGACACGCCCGACATCGACTCGGTCGTCGAGGAACACCACGAGATCGCCCACCGCATGCTCGACGCGGCCGACCTGTGGATCTTCGTGACCACCGCCGCCCGTTACGCCGACGCCCCCGCGTGGCGGCTGCTGCGCCTGGCCAAGGAGCGTGGTGCCAGGCTGGCCATCGTGCTGTCCCGGGTGCCGGTCAAGTCCCGCGAGGTGGTCACCAAGCACTTCGTCAGGATGCTCACCGAATACGGCCTCGGCGAGGTCGAGCGGTTCGTCGTCGACGAGAGCAGGGTCACCGACGGAATGCTGCCCGACCACGAGGTCACCGACCTGCGGCTGTGGCTGACCGAGCTGTCCGTCGACGACCAGCGCCGGGCCCAGGCCATCAGGACGACCCTGTCGGGGGCGCTCGACAGCTTCCGCATCCGCATCCCCGCGCTGGCCAGGCAACTTGAGGCCCAGGTCGCTTTCAGGAACGAACTGCGCGGCGACGTGGAGGCCGCCTACTCCGGCGCGCTGGCCGAGATCGAGGAGACCACCGGGAACGGCACGCTGCTGCGCGGTGAGGTGCTCGCCCGCTGGCAGGACTTCGCCGGGTCCGGAGACCTCATGCGGACCCTGCACCTGCGCAGGCCCGGCAGGTTCGCGGGCAAGGCGAGCCAGCAGGCGCCCGAACGGCTCAGCGCGCTGAAGTCCGCGCTCAGGGCCGGCCTTGAGTCCGTCGTCGTCTCGGCGGCGCAGCGGGCCGCGGAGGAGGCGGTCACTCGCTGGCTGAGTCGTTCGGGGGCCGGGGAGTCGCTGGCCGCGACCGCCGGACTCGGCGACGTCTCCGACGACTTCTCCCGCAGGGCGGGCAAGGCCGTGAGCGGCTGGCAGGACCACATCATCGAGCTGATCCGCACCGAGGGGGTGACCAAGCGGGCGGTGGCCAAGCTCGTCTCCTTCGACGTCGAGTCGTTGGCGGTGATCTTCGTGATCGGTCTGCTCGGGTACGGCTCCGCGGAGGCGGAAGGCGCGGGCACCGGCGGGCTGCCGCAGCGGCTGGTGCACGCCCTCCTGGGAGCCGAGTCACTGCGGACCATCGGGGCCAAGGCCCGTAGCGACCTGCGCGCCCGGATCGCCACGCTGTTCGACGACGAGACCTCACGCTACTTCCAGGTCCTCGACGGCGCGGGCGTTCCCGACGAGTCCATCGCCACCCGCCTCTACCAGGCAACGTACAACCTTGAGGTCGCCCGATGAGTGTTGGCACCACCCAGACGCGTCAGGGGCTCGGCGGCCGTCTCGCCGCGCTGTCCCGGATCGTGGAACTGGGGCCGGGCAGGGTCGATCCCAAGCTCCTCACCGACTCGGGGCAGTTGCTCCTGCGCGCCGGTGACAGGCTCAAGCTGTCCTCGGAGCACACGGTGGTCGCGCTCGCCGGAGGAACGGGAAGCGGCAAGTCCACGCTGTTCAACGCCGTCTCGGGCCTGGAGCTCTCCCCGACCGGTGTCCGCCGCCCGACCACGGCCCGTGCCCACGCCTGCGTCTGGGGCCTGGACGGCGCGGGACCGCTGCTGGACTGGCTGCAGATCCAGTGGCGTCACCGATTCGCCAGGGCCAGTGCCCTGGACAAGGGGGAGGGCAGGCTGCACGGCCTGATCCTGCTCGACCTCCCCGACCACGACTCCATCCGCGCGCTCACCGACACCGAGGCCGACCGGCTGATCCAGGTCGCCGACCTCGTCGTCTGGGTGCTCGACCCGCAGAAGTACGCCGACGCCTCGACCCACAGGCGCTACGTGACCGAACTGGCGGGCCACGACGCGGTGACGGTCTTCGTGCTCAACCAGATCGACCGGCTCTCCGCCGAGGAACTGGCCGAGTGCGTCGCCGACCTGAACGACCTGCTGCGCCGCGAGGGAGTCGACGCCCCCGTCATCGTCCCCACCTCCGCGACCAGGGGGGAGGGGGTCGACGAGCTCAAGGCCGTCCTCGCCGAGACGGTGACCAGGCGCGGGGCCGCGGTCCAGCGACTGGAGGCCGACCTCGACCGGATCACGCTCCGCCTGCTGAAGGCCATGCCCGCCGAGGGTGTCCCCGTGCCCGCCTCCTCCGTGGACGACGCCCGCAGGATCGGCCTCACCGACTCCCTCTGCGACGCGGTCGGCGTGCCGGCCGTCGGCGAGGCCATGGAGAACGTGTACGGCGTGCGCTCGGCGGAGTGGGTCGGCTGGCCGTACACCCGCTGGGCGGCCAGGCTCAGGCCCGACCCGCTGAACAGCCTGCGCCTGAACGACCTCAAGGACGAGATCAGGGGAGAGGCGGCCGGGGCGGTCAGCGCGCAGGCCGCCGAGGTCGACAACGCGGTGCGCGCCCTGTCCGACGGGCTCACCGCGGGGATGCACGAGGCCTGGCAGAGCGGCGTCAGGGAGGCCGCGCGCTCGCACTCGGCCGAGCTGCCGCGGCTGCTGTCCGCGGAGCTGTCCGAGATCGCGCCCCGCCTCGACCGGGTTCCCGTCTGGTGGCGGCTGCTGCTGGTCTGGCAGTACTTCCTGGTCCTGCTCTTCCTCGCCGGGATCGCCTGGTTGGGTACGGCCCTGGCCTACGGCGTGTTCGAGGCGGGCACGCTTCCGCCGGGCCTTGAGGTGTTCGGCGAGACGGCCTCCATGCCCTGGGTGGGGCTGATGATCGTCTCCGTCCTCGGGCTCGGCCTGCTCACCGCCGTGGCCAGCCGTAACTTCGTCATGCTCGGGGCGGGCAACGAACGTGACAGGCTGGAGCGGGAGATGCGACGCAGGGTCGGGGCGGTGGCCTCGACCACGGTGATCGAACCGGTCGAGCGGGAGCTGGCCAGATACAACGAGTTCTACTCCGCGCTGCGGGGCGTGCGGGGCTGACCCATCAGGTCGGCGGTGCCGTTCCTTGGTAAGGAGCACCCTTCGGAGCGCGGGTCTGCCGGGCCGGGCCGGGCCGGGTGACCCGCGGCACGAGGCCGCCCATCGGTGGCGGACGAGGAGCTCGGGGTTTCCGATTTTCGGTGGATTATCCGGAAGGTTTTCCACAGCCCCGTCCCGGCGCCTGAGTTTTCCACAGAACGCCGTTCGGCCCGCCGGGTTCCGGTCCGCGCGGGCCACTGTGTCTTTCACACGCCGGGCACCTGGCCCGTTCTCCTGGGAGGCACGATGAACGACATCCACATCACGTTGACCGGCAACGTCGCGGCTGCGCCCCGCCAGCACACCTTCCCGGACGGCTCGCGGGTCACCTCGCTCAGGGTCGCCTCGACAAGCCGTTACTTCGATCGGGAAAGCCAGCAGTGGTGCAACGGCGAGACGACGTATTTCGGCATCCGTTGTTTCCGCGGGCTGGCCGACAACGTCGCCCAGTCGATCCGGGCCGGCCAGCCGGTCGTCGTCCAGGGACGCCTGCGGATCCGCGAGTTCACCCACGAGGGTGAGCGCCGCTTCCTGCCCGAGGTCGAGGCCAGCTCACTGGGGCACGACCTGCGCTGGGGCCTGGGCAGCTTCAGCAAACCCCAGCGGGGCGGGGCGGCCCCGGTGCTGGGCAGGCAGGAGCGGCACGAGCTCGACAGGGAGACCCACGACTGGGCCATGGGCGGAGGCGCCGCATCCCTCGCCCCCGATCCCCACCCCGCTCTCGCGGACGGTTCCGGCTCCCTGTCCCTGGTGAGAGGCGGTGCCGACGAGGACGAGGCGCCCGGAGACTCCACGGGTTCCGGCGCCTCGGGGGAGTCCGGAGGCTCACCCGGGGGCTCAGGAGGCGGAACGGTGAGCCGGACCGGCACAAGACGCGGTCGGGCGGCCCGCGACTCCGGGCAGACGAGCCAGGGCCCCGGGCGGGCGACGGGCACGGCGCGTGAGCCGGACGAGGCCGAGTCGGAGGACGAGACGCCCTGGCCCACACAGGCGCATCCGGCGGCCTGAACCGCAGACCCGAGTTCCCCCGCACTCGTGGTCGGCATCCTCACCGGGAGTGAGAGGATGCCGACCCTTCGAAGGACGTCATAAGGGACGCCATAAAGGACGAGGTGCCGGAGCGACCGGCGGAGGTGGTCCCACCGGGTGCCCAGAGCACCGTACGGCCCGGCCTGGCAGATCTCCCGGTGGGCCCGCGGGCCGCCCCGTCGGTTCGCCACGGTCCACCGGCGTACCGCACGAGGGCGCGCCGGACGGACCACACGCCACGGAGGTGGCCCGTCCGGCCGGATGGCGGTCGCCATCGCCGGGTGACGCTCGCGTCGGATGGGTGTGGTCGGCAGCGCGTTGATCAGCGGTGTGCGATCGGCGGTGCGCCCGGTTGGTGGTCTGTGTCGGCGATGCTCAGATCAGCGGAGCACCGCGAAAGGAGGGGTCCAACCGGCTGGGGGACCGGGACATCCCGGGTTCCCACGTCGAACACGAAGCTTGCGCGGTGTTTTCGCGGGACGGGGTGGAACGTCGCGAGATGCCGCCTGAAGCGGCCGCGGGAGGTGAGAGATCTAGCGGGCAGGGCCTATGTCCAGGTCACACCTCGCAGCATGGGCTGCTCCTTTCCTCCATGGACCGTTCTTCGGCTGAGCTCGGTCCCCAACGGTGAGCCACCTGACAAGTGGAGCCACTCCGCCAAGGTAGCGGTTCCCATCGCGCGGCGCACACTCCGCAACTATCGTGTTACACATCGTTAGTCGGAGAAGGGGACGACATGGCGGCTCCCAGTCACACCTCGGTCAAATCGCGCGACACTGTGACGACTCTGGCCGATCGGTGGCCCATCCTTGGGCAGCGCCGTCCACTGGTTGTCTATCTTTGCGGCATCGTGGTGCTGGATTTCACGGCAATCGGGTTTTTCGCCGCATCTGCTGACTTCCACTGGCACGATCTACTCACCTTCGTCGCGTTGATGGCCTGCGGTGCCGTCTGTATCGAGGCGACCCGAAGGCTCGGTATGCCCGCGGGTGTCTCCCGTGACCTGTTGTCGGCCTGGTGGCTGCCCGCGGCCCTGCTGCTGCCGCCGGTCTACGCTCTTCTGGCGCCCATTCCGCTGCAGATCCTGCTGCAGAAGCGGGTGCGCGAGACGGTGGTCTACCGGAGGGTCTTCAGCTCCGCCGCCATCAGCCTGGCCGGGGGAGCCGCCTCGGTGCTGTTCCACAGCGTGGTCGGTGAGCTGGACATCCCCACCCAGGGGACGGGCGGGCCGATCCTCGTCGCCATCGGCTGCGCCGTCCTGTTCACGGTCCTGAACACCGCGCTGATCGCCATCGCGGCTCACACCGCCGTCCCTGACACCCGCTGGCGGGAGGTGCTGTGGGACCGCGAGAGCCTGATGCTCGACGTGGTCGAGCTCTGCCTGGGGGTCCTCGTCGCCATCGCGTGCGGGGTGAACCTCGCCCTGCTGGCGCTGGCGCTGCCGCCGGTCGTGCTGCTCCAGCGCAGCCTGCTGCACGCCCAGCTCCAGGCCGCGGCCCGCACCGATCCCAAGACCGGACTGCTCAACGCCGCCGCCTGGCAGCGGGAGGCCGACACCGAGATCGTCAGGGCGCGCCGTACCGGTGAGACGCTCGCCCTGCTGATCGTCGACATCGACCACTTCAAGAGGGTCAACGACACCTACGGGCACCTGATCGGCGACCAGGTGCTGATCGGGGTCGCGGCGACCATCCGCAGCCAGCTGCGTGACTACGACGTGGTCGGACGCTTCGGGGGCGAGGAGTTCGTCGTCCTGCTGCCCAGGGCCGACGTGACCGAGGCCCGCCGGGTCGCGGAACGGCTGCGCTCCCGCATCGGCCGCATGGCCGTACCCGCGGACGAGAACATGGTCACCGTCACGATCTCCGCGGGCGTCGCGATCATGAGCATGCACGGAGACGACCTGATCGAGTTGCTCGCCGCGGCGGACCTGGCCCTCTACCGTGCCAAGGAGCTCGGACGAGACCGGATCTGCCTGCCCGCGACGCCCGTCCCCCCGGCGAGGCGGCCGGGGCCGGAGGCCGCCCCCAGCTGAGTCCGTCAGGCTCTAAGCTAGGGGACATGCCGGAGTACATCTACACACTGCAGCGCGTGCGCAAGGCGCATGGTGACAAGGTCGTCCTCGACGACGTGACGCTGTCGTTCCTGCCGGGTGCGAAGATCGGCGTTCTCGGGCCGAACGGCACCGGGAAGTCGACGCTGCTGAGGATGATGGCAGGCCTGGAGCAGCCGTCCAACGGCGATGCCCGGCTCATGCCCGGCTTCACCGTCGGCATGCTCCAGCAGGAGCCCCCCCTCAACGAGTCCAAGACCGTGCTCGGCAACGTCGAGGAGGGCGTCGCCGAGACCAAGGCCATGCTCGACCGGTTCAACGAGATCGCCGAGCTGATGGCGACCGACTACAGCGACGAGCTGCTTGAGGAGATGGGCAAGCTTCAGGACGCCCTCGACCACCGCAACGGGTGGGACCTCGACAGCCAGCTTGAGCAGGCGATGGACGCCCTGCGCTGCCCGCCGCCCGACGCCGACGTCACCCTGCTGTCCGGTGGTGAGCGGCGCCGGGTCGCCCTGTGCAAGCTGCTGCTGGAGCAGCCCGACCTCCTGCTGCTCGATGAGCCGACCAACCACCTCGACGCCGAGAGTGTCCAGTGGCTTGAGGCGCACCTGGAGAAGTATCCCGGGACCGTGCTGGCCGTCACCCACGACCGCTACTTCCTGGACAACGTGGCCAACTGGATCCTGGAGCTCGACCGGGGCCGCTGCCACCCCTACGAGGGCAACTACTCCACCTACCTGGAGGCCAAGGCCGCCCGCCTCAAGCTTGAGGGGCAGAAGGACGCCAAGCGCAAGAAGCGCCTGGAGGAGGAGCTGGAGTGGGTCCGCTCCAACGCCAGGGCCCGCCAGACCAAGAGCCGCGCGCGTCTGCAGCGCTACGAGGAGATGGCCGCCGAGGCCGACAAGTACCGCAAGCTGGACTTCGAGGAGATCCAGATTCCGCCGGGCCCCCGCCTGGGCACCACGGTCATCCGGGCCGAGAACCTCACCAAGGGTTTCGAGGACCGGGTGCTCATGGACAACCTGTCGTTCGACCTGCCGCGTAACGGCATCGTGGGCATCATCGGTCCGAACGGCGTCGGCAAGACCACGCTGTTCCGGATGATCACCGGTGGCGAGACGCCCGACGCCGGAAAGATCATCGTTGGCGACACCGTCAAGATCTCCTACGCCGACCAGAGTCGGGGTGGCATCGACCCGGCCAAGAACGTCTGGGAGGTCGTCTCCGACGGGCTCGACTACATCAAGGTCGGTCAGGTCGAGATGCCCTCGCGGGCCTACATCGCCGCGTTCGGGTTCAAGGGGCCGGACCAGCAGAAGAAAGCAGGCGTGCTGTCCGGAGGCGAGCGCAACCGGCTCAACCTCGCGCTGACCCTCAAGCAGGGCGGCAACGTGCTGCTGCTGGACGAGCCGACCAACGACCTCGACACCGAGACGCTCTCCAGCCTGGAGAACGCCCTGCTGGAGTTCCCCGGCTGCGCGGTCATCACCTCGCACGACCGGTGGTTCCTCGACCGTATCGCCACCCACATCCTCGCGTGGGAGGAGGGCTCGAACTGGTTCTGGTTCGAGGGCAACTTCGCCGACTACGAGAAGAACAAGATCGAGCGGCTCGGGATCGACGCGGCCCGCCCGCACCGGGTCACCTACCGCAAGCTCACCCGGGACTGATGTCCTCCTCCGAGCTCCCGGCGCGCCCCCGCCGTGCGTCGGGAGCCGGGGAATCGCTACCTTCTTGCTTGTGCTTGAACAGAGCTTGGCAGAGACCGTGAGCGATTCCCGCAGGCATGTGTTCCTCAGGGCGGTCAGGTTCGCCGACATCGACTCCCAGGGCCACGTCAACAACGTCAGGTTCCTCGACTATCTCGAGGACGCGCGCCTGGAGATGTTCCACCTCGACCTGCACCGTGAGGGCGGGGAGATCTTCAGCGGCCTGGTGGTGGCCAGGCATGAGATCGACTACCGGCGTCCTCTCACCTTCCGCGCGGACCCGGTCAGGGTCGAGTCCTGGGTGACCGAGATCAAACCGGTGAAGTTCGTCCTCAACTACGAGATCGTCGACGATGAGACGCTCTTCGTCCGGGCCAGGTCGGTGCTCGTCGCCTACGACGTGGAGAAGGCCAGGCCGCGCAGGCTGGAGCAGCACGAGCTCGACTACCTGGAGCGCTTCCTCATAGCCGGCTGAGCCGTCGCCGGAAACGGCCGGCGCGCCCGCCGTACGACGGGCGCGGGGACCGGAGGCGATCGTCAGGGAGTGTGGAGCCAGGCCGCGGTGTCCGGGGGCAGCAGGTGACCCTCGACCGGGGCGCTGCCGATCACGACGTGGTCGTGCGGCGGCAGCGGTACCGCCTCGACCCCGCAGTTGACGACGCACGTCAGCGCACCCCGGCGGAAGAACAACGCGTCCTCCTCGCTCTCCAGCCAGGTGAGGCCGTCGGGCAGCGCGCCGCGCAGTCCCCGGCGGGCGCGCAGGGCCTGCCGGTAGAAGCTCAGGGTCGATCCCGGATCGTCCGCCTGCCGTTCGGCGCTCAGCGCCGTCCACTCGACCGGCTGGGGCAGCCAGGGCGCGGTGCCCTCGGGCGCGAAGCCGTACGGCTGCTCCTGTCCGGACCAGGGGAGGGGCACCCGGCAGCCGTCCCGTCCGGGCAGAGTTCCACCGGAACGGGCGAAGATGGGGTCCTGACGGGCCTCGGCGGGCAGGTCCCGGACCTCGGGAAGGCCGAGTTCCTCGCCCTGGTAGAGGTAGGCCGAGCCGGGCAGGGCGAGCATGGCCAGCAGCGCCGCCCGCGCCCGGGCCAGCCCCGTCGTGGAGTTGGGCAGGCCCTCGCCGTACCTCGTGACGTGCCTGACCACGTCGTGGTTGGACAGCACCCAGGTGGGGGCGGTCATGTCGGCGAGAGTGTCGTCGATGACCTTGCGGAAGGCGGTCGCGGACCAGGGAGCCTCAAGCCAGGCGAAGTTGAAGCTCTGGTGCAGTTCGTCGGGCCGGACGTAGCGGGCGAGGTCCTCGGCGGAGTCGGTCCACACCTCGCCGATGGCCATCCGCTCGCCGGGGTAGGAGTCGAGCACCTCACGCCAGCGCCGGTAGACCTCGTGGACCTCGGGCCTGCCCCAGATGGGCGACTCGCCCTTGAACGCCTGATCCGTCGCGGGGGCGTCGGGAAGCCCCTCCGCCTTGTACAGGCCCATCGCCACATCGATCCTGAACCCGTCGACCCCACGGTCCAGCCAGAACCGCAGCACGTCGAGGAACTCCGCGTGCACCCGTGGGTCGCGCCAGTTGAAGTCCGGCTGCTCGGGGGCGAACAGGTGGAGGTACCACTGCCCGTCGGGAGTCCTGGTCCAGGCCGGGCCGCCGAAGGTGGACTGCCAGTTGTTGGGCGGCAGATCCCCGCTGTCGCGGAAGACGTACCGGTCGCGGTTCTCACCGCGCAGCGCCGCCCTGAACCAGGGGTGCTCGCTGGAGCTGTGGTTGGGCACGATGTCCACGATCACCCGCAGGCCGTGCGCGTGGGCGTCGGCGACGAGGGCGTCGAAGTCGGCCAGCGTGCCGAAGAGCGGATCGACGTCACGGTAGTCGGCCACGTCGTAGCCCCCGTCGGCCATGGGGGAGCGGTAGAAGGGCGTCAGCCAGATCGCGTCGACACCGAGATCGGCGAGGTACGGCAGCCGCCCCCTGATACCGGGCAGGTCGCCCACGCCGTCTCCCGAGGCGTCGGCGAAGCTGCGTACGTAGATCTCGTAGACGACGGCGTCACGCCACCAGGGGATTTTCATGTGCATGGGCTGCCCCTGCCCGGCGGGGTTTATGCGTCAGGGGCGTTGACCATGCTGTGCGCGGCGTAGACGAGGTAGTCCCACAGGCGCTTCTCCAACTCCTCGGGCAACTCCAGGGAGATGACCGCGTCGTGCATGTGCTTCAGCCACGCGTCACGCTCGGCGGAGCGGATGACGAACGGGTTGTGCCGCATGCGTAGGCGCGGGTGCCCACGCTGCTGGCCGTAGGTGGTCGGACCGCCCCAGTACTGCATCAGGAAGAGCTGCAGCCGCTCCTCGGCCCCGGCGAGATCGTCCTGGGGGTAGAGCGGCCAGAGCAGGGGGTCTTTGACGACGCCCTCGTAGAAACGGTGGACGAGGAGCCGGAAGGTCTCCTCGCCACCGACGGCGTCGTAGAAGGACTGGGGTTCCTCGGGGTTGGCGGACACGCCCCCAAGCCTAAGCGACGTTCGCTATGGGGATGGAAGCCTGGTCGAGCGCCGACTTGATGCGGATACGCAGCTCCCGCGCGATCTCGCTCTGGTGTGAGGGGATGGTCTTGGCGTTGACCCGGAAGACGACCGCCGTGCCGGAGATCTGCTCGATCCCCCAGACCTGCGGCTCCTCGACGACGACGGAGTCGCGGTAGTCGGGGTCGTTCCAGATCTCCTCGACGACCTTCCTGAGCAGGTCGCGGACCACGGGGATGTCGGCGGTGTAGGCGACCGGCACGTCGACCGTGGCACGGGACCACCCCTGGGACTCGTTGCCGACGCGGGTGATGGTGCCGTTGCGGACGTACCAGACCCGGCCGTCGGCGTCGCGCAGCCTGGTGATGCGCAGGGTGACGGCCTCGACCGTCCCGGACGCGGCACCGGCGTCGATCACGTCGCCGACGCCGTACTGGTCCTCAAGGAGCATGAACATGCCGGCGATGAAGTCCTTGACCAGTTCCTGGGCTCCGAAGCCGATCGCGACGCCCAGGATGCCGACGCTGGTCAGCACGGGGGCGATGGGGACGGAGAGCCGTTCGAGGATGGTCAGGGCGGCGGTGCCCAGGATGATGACCGAGGCGGTCGAGTTGAGCACGGACCCCATGGTCTCGGCCCGTTGCCTGCGCCGCTCGGCCATGATGGCGTCCAGGCCTTCGAGGGGGGCGGGATCCTTGCCCCGTAGCCGTCCCGCCAGGGTCGGCCTGCCGGAGGAGGCCCGCTGCACGATTCCGGTGATCAGGCGGACCGCCACCTTGCGCAGGATCAGCGCGACGGCGGTGATCAGCACGATGGCGATCAGTGTCGCGAGCACGCTCGCGACGAAGGGGGCCCACGCCGGAGGCAGCACGGTCTGCGCGAGTTCGCAGATTATCCCGCCGTCACGTCCGCACGCACCGTTCACTAAGGCCGCTCCCATGTTCGTGAGGTCCTCCAGGCCGGGCAGGCTCGACGGTGACGGTGTGGGGGACGGTGTCACGGTGGGGGTGGGTGAGGGGACGAGCAGGAACACGGAGAAGATCCCTCCCGGATCGGTTCGTCTGGCAAATGGGGGCAAGTCACGTGACCTACCTATATTGCCGAGCGAACCGGCCGTCGTCACATCACGCCGGGGAGGACGGGAACACCGGATCCAGGCCCTGGAGGCTGGTCCGGACGGTCCGGTGACGAACGGCCCGGCGCGGGGCACGCACCCGGAAGCGTGTCCCGTGCCGTTCCGGGAGGAATCCCTCCGATCCCCGTCCGGAGTTTCGTCCGGACGGCGGCTTGTCGTCGTGTCGGCCGCCCCGCGGGGCGCCCACGACAGATTGACCTCGTTCTCGAAGCCGGTGGGGAACCCAGCGTCCCGAGGACGCTCCGCACCGGGCGCCCCACCGGCTCCGCCGCGCCGCGACGGGTACGACGGACCGGATGGCTGCGATCCCATCCGGTTCGCCGCCTAGTTCACTCCCCCACCGCGGCGAGCACTCGGGCGACCTTGGTCGCCGCGCCGGCAGGGTCCTGGGCCGTGTGCATCCGCTCCCCCCAGGACCACCAGTAGTACCAGTCGCGGTGGCTGTGGGCGGTCTGCGCGCGGCAGGTGACGTTCTCCGCCAGGCTGGTCGCGTTCGGGTTGATCACGCGGACGAAGGCGCGGCCCGTATGGGTCCGTACCACCCGGGCGTGAAACCCGCGAGCGTCAAGTTCTGACACCAACCGCTCCAGGTGCCCGAAGCCGTCTTCCCCCACCTCGTTCCTCCTCTTGGATTCAGCCGATTCGTCATCGAACCGTGTTTGGTCGGTTACGCGAATCGACGCTGGTTGGCCAAAGATGACTCACCGAGTCCGATGGGTCAATGCCGGGTTAACCAAGATCGGGATGCGCATTCTGCCAAGGAGGTTGAAAGAAACAGTCCATCAGAGGACGATCCTTAGCCGGTGGCCTCATTCGCGCGTTCCGGGTGGGGCAACGGTGGTCCATTATTCTCTCTAGGCGCAGTGCGATACCCGAATCACACTGGGTCTACGGGGAGAGGACCGGTCGGGACAAGCGTGCCAACCAGCCCAGCTGGCCGCGAGAGAGGGGCCGGTATGTCCGGCAGGCAGCACAGGGAGACGGAGTTAGCGCGGCGAATCCGCGCCAGGGGCCTCGCAACGGGGCATAACCCGGCCCAGATCGCCGAAGAGATCCACGACAAGTGTGGTCAGCAGTTCGGGACCACCCGCATCAAGGCTCATCGTCTCGCACACGGTGTCGCTCTGGCCGACGTGATCGAACAGATACGGGCGCTGTTCGAGCGCGACGGCAAGGCCGCTCCGGGGATCGGGGAGACGCTTCTGTCCGCCTACGAGAGCGGTCTGAAGCGTCCCGGGCCCGAATACCTCCACTACCTGTGTTCCGCATACCGGGTCGAGCCCCCCTCCCTCGGCTACGAGGGGCCCTGCATCTGTGGCCACGGCCACAGGATGCCGGGTGCCGTCCGGAGTGATCTCCAGGATGGAAGACCCGACACTTCCCCTGGTCCGCGTGAGTCGTTGATCCGGCAGATCGGCGGCGGCCCCTCCGCGGACGGGAGCGAGGAGGACGAGAACGTGTTGCGGAGAACGCTCTTGAGGATTCTGGCGGGCGGCACCGCCGTCGGCCTCGACGGGCAGGTGCTCGGAGCGGTGGAGAACATCCGGCGGAGGATGGACGAGACCCTGGTCTCGGGCACCGTCTCACCCGCGATGCTGGACCAGTGGGAGGAGTCCACCGTCGGCTTCGGCCGCCAGTACATGAACACCCCGCCGTTACGTCTGCTGTGTGACGTTCTGCTGGAGTTCAGCGCCGTGCGCAAGGCCATGGAGCACCGCCAACCGGTCGACCTGCAGGAACGGCTGTGCCGGATGGCGGCCCAGCTCGCCGGCCTCAGCGGCATGATCATGATCAACCTTGGTGACCAGAGAATGGCCCGCTCCTTCTTCAGGACGGGCAGGATCGCCGCGGACGACACCGGTGACCGCGCGCTGCGGGCCTGGGTCATCGCCAGGGAGGCCCTGGTGCCGCTCTACTACGGCGATCCGCGCGAGGCGCTCAACCTCGCCAGGAAGAGCCGCGATCTGGCCGGGCAGACACCGTGCGCGGCCCAGGCCATGGCACCCGTCGTCGAGGCCCGCGCGCTGGCGATGATGTCGAACGCGGGCAAGAAGGACGTGGTCGACCAGGCCAAGCGGGCACTGGCACGGGCCAGGGCGGCCTTCTCCCAGATGGGGGCGGCCGAGCAGGAGGACGCGGCCTTCGGATACACCGAGCGGCAGCTCTACTTCCACCAGGGAGACGCCCTGGTCAAACTGGGGCAGCCCATGGAGGCCGACCTCATCCTGGAACAGGCCCTCACCAAGTACGGCCCCGGCGACTGGCTCGATCCGACGCTCATCAAGTTCGACCGGGCCAAGTGCAAGCTCCTCGAAGGAGACGTCGGCGAGGCGCTGAACATCGCCAAGGCCGCGCTCGCCGGCCTGGGGGAGGGGTTCAAACCCGACATCCTCATGCAGCGGGCCCACGAGGTGGCCAGAGACGTCGAGGGCAAGAATCCGGACAACCCCGAGCTGAAGCTCTATCTGGAGATGCTGCGCGAGGCGGCCCTGCCGGACCCGATCGAGGAGGAGGTGTGAGGATCCGGCGTTATCGCCGGTCCGACCTCGACTCCGTCCGGGCACTGCACCAGGTCTGCCTCGCCCAGGTCGGCCTCTTCCCCGGTGACGGGGTCTACTACGACGACGACCTTCCACGGATCGAGGAGATCTACCTCGCCGACGGGGGAGAGTTCCTGGTCGGAGAGGCCGTCGAGGGGCGAGTCATGGCGATGGGCGCTCTGCGCAGGGTCGATGACGCCTCGGGGGAGATGTGCCGTCTGCGGGTCCACCCCGAGTTCCAGCGGCGCGGGTTCGGCGACCGGATGGTCGCAGAACTGGAAAGCCGCGCGATCGGGCTGGGATACGCCAGGCTTCGCGGGGACACCACACTGAACCAGCCCGCCGCGATCCACCTCTATCGAAAACACGGCTGGCGTGAGATCCGCCGCGAGGGACGCGGTGAGCACACCGTGGTCTACATGGAGAAGGACCCGCTGATTTCTTCCACGGCCGTCTCAACTGAATAACACGGTTTACCGCTTTTAGTTATTATTCGGTGAAATGTCGGGATAATTGCTGTTTGCTCCCTCGCGGGGACTTTGTTGAAGCCTGTTCCAGTGGGGCGTCCGTGAAATCCCCCGAGGGTCCGGCGTCGTTCCCCGGTTTCCAAGAAGTCGCTCATCGCCGCTGGGCACGTGGGTCACACCAGCCGGGAGACGATCTCGGGCAGCGCCGGGGGCTCGAGGGCGTCGGGAAGCGCGGCCATCGCCTCAAGTGAGAACCAGCCGTGGCCCAGATAGGTGTCGTTCTCCTCCGCGGTGAACGCCTCGGGGACGACCCGGGGCGTGTGGTCGAACCTCGCCAGATAGAACCGTTCGGTCCGCACATAGCGGACACCGAGCCAGTCGAGCTCCCTGGGCACCGGCAGCCACCGGTCGAGCACCGCCGTACCCGGCAGGCCGGTCTCCTCGGCCAGTTCCCGCCGGGCGGCTTCCAGCGGCGTCTCCCCCGGCTCGATACCGCCGCCGGGTGGCTCCCACAGGGTCCTGCCCGCGACCGGGTCGTGCCAGTGCAGCAGGAGCACCCGCCCGTCGCCCGCCACGCAGACCACCCGGGTCGCGGGGCGGTCGCTCACCTCAGGGTCGTTCATGGATTCCGGACGCTACCAGCACGGCCCATCGGTGGCACCGCGCGGCACCGGGCGGCGTGCGCGGGCGGGTGTGGGTGACGCGCTGTACTCTGCCCAGGTCGGTGTTGTGGCACCGTACGATCCGACCCCTTCGAGAGTGAAGTCATGAGCGAGCGAGTCACAGGGCCCGGCGCGGGCCACCATCGGCTGAACGGGGGCTCCGAGGCCCAGTTCGTCCTGACGCTGTCGTGTCCGGACCGTCCCGGGGTGGTGGCCGCCGTCTCCGGCCTCCTGGCCGGGCGGGAGTGCAACATCATCGAGAGCCAGCAGTTCGGAGACCCCGTCTCCCAGCGGTTCTTCATGCGGGTGCAGTTCTCCTCGCCGCTGTCCGACGCGGCCCTGCGCGAGGCCTTCGCCGCTCTGGCCCCCGACTTCGGCATGGACTTCAAACTGCGCGACACCGCGGTCAGGCAGCGGGTGCTGGTGCTGGTGAGCAAGTTCGGCCACTGCCTCAACGACCTGCTCTATCGGACGCGCTCAGGCCTGCTTGACATCGACATGGTCGGCGTGGTCTCCAACCACCCGGACCTGCGCCCGCTGACCCAGTCGTACGGCGTCGACTATCACCACCTGCCGGTCACCCCGGACACCAAGTCCAGGCAGGAGGCGGAGATCCTCGCCCTGGTCGAGCACTACCAGGCCGACCTTGTGGTGCTCGCGCGCTACATGCAGGTGCTGTCCGAGGACCTGTGCGTCAAGCTGGCCGGGAACGTGATCAACATCCACCACTCGTTCCTGCCGTCGTTCAAGGGCGCCAAGCCGTACCACCAGGCGCACTCGCGCGGGGTGAAGCTGATCGGTGCGACCGCCCACTACGTGACCGCGGACCTCGACGAGGGCCCGATCATCGAGCAGGAGGTCGCCCGGGTCAACCACACCCACTCGCCGGAGGACCTGGCCGCCATCGGCCGCGACGTCGAGTGCCAGGTCCTGGCCCGCGCCGTACGGTGGCACACCGAGCAGCGTGTCCTGCTCGACGGGCACAAGACCATCGTCTTCCCCCGCTGACGTGCCCGCGCGGGGCCGTTCCCGACGGCGGCCCCGCGCGGTGGGCCGTCAGACGGCCAGGCCCGTGTGGTGGGCGAGGAAGGTGAGCTGGTCGGCCGCGAGCTCGACGGTCTTGCTGACCGCCCGCGCCCCGTGACCCGTCTCGGCCTCGTTGCGCAGCAGAATCGGCCGGTCCGAGGCCTGGGCGTGCTGCAGGGCGGCACACATCTTCCAGGCGTGCAGCGGGTGGACCCGGGTGTCGGACTGGAAGACCGTGAACAGCGTCGCCGGGTAGGAGACGCCCTCACGGACGTGGTGGTAGGGCGAGTAGGCGTTCAGCCAGGCGAACTCCTCGGCCTTCGCGGCGGAGCCGTACTCGACGTTCCACGTCGCGCCCAGGCCGAACAGCTCGTAACGGATCATGTCCAGCAGCGGGGCCGAGCAGACGACCGCGGCGTACAGCTCGGGGCGCTGGGTGAGGGCAGCGCCGACCAGGAGGCCGCCGTTCGAGCCCCCGGAGATGGCCAGCTGCTCCGGGCTGGTGATCCCGGTGGCGATCAGGTGCTCGGCCGCCGAGTGCAGGTCGTCGAAGACGTTCTGCTTGTTGGCGAGCATGCCGGCCCTGTGCCACTCCTCGCCCTGCTCGCCACCACCGCGCAGCTGGGCGATGGCGTAGGCGCCGCCCGCCTCGACCCAGGTCAGGATCGACGCCGAGTAGCCCGGGGTCATCGAGATGCCGAAGCCGCCGTAGCCGTACAGGATGGTGGGGCGCGGACCCTCGACGCCCGGCTTGGTGATCACCAGCATGTGGACCTCGGAGCCGTCCACCGAGCGGTAGACCACCTGCTCGGTGTTGACGGCGGGCACCTCGACGGCACCGGGGGAGGCGGCCCACAGGGTGGTCTCCCCGGTGCGTGCGTCGTAGCGCTGGATGCTCGGCGGGGTGGTGTTGTCGGTGTAGACGAACCAGGCCTCGTGGCCCCCCTCCGGCCGCTCGGAGATGGCGCCGATCGTGCCCAACCCCGGCGTCGGCACCCGGCCGACGCGCTCACCCGTCACCAGGTCGTGCACGGAGATCTCGCTGATCGCGTGGCGGGTCCAGCCCGCGAGCATGACCGGGCGGTCAAGGTCGTCGAGGATCGAGAAGTCCGACAGCACGGCCTCGTCGTCCTGCGGGATCAGGTCACGCCAGTGCTCGGGCTGGGGCAGGGCCGGGTCGGCGACGCAGATGCGCGCCCGGGGGGCGTCCAGGTCGGTGAAGACGTAGAGCCTGCCGTCGCGGCCGAAGTGCAGCGCGGTCTGGGCGTCGAGCCCCTCCTGGACGACGACCAGGTCGGGAGAGTCCGGTGCGGAGGCGGCGAGGTCGGCGATCCACAGGTCGTTGCGCGGCGCCGTACCCCTGGAGGCGGAGATCTGCAACCAGCGGCCGTCGCGGGAGACCGCGACACCGTAGTAGTTGGTCTTCTCCATGTCCTTGCCGAAGATCAGCACGTCATCCTCGGTCGAGGTGCCGACCCGGTGCAGGTAGACGCGGCGGTGGAACTGCTCCTCCCCCTCGGGCACCTCGGTCGCGGGCAGCCTGCGCACGTAGTAGAACGCCTTGCCGCCGGGCAACCAGGCGATCGGGGAGTAACGGCACCGGTCGATCGGCCCCTCGACCCGCTCGCCCGAGGCGACGTCGAGCAGGTAGAGGGTGGACTCCTCGTCACCGCCGACCGAGACCTGGTAGGCGAGCAGCCTGCCCTCCTTGTCGGGCTGCCATGAGTCGAGCGTGGTGAGCCCACTCGGGTCGAGCGCCGTCGGGTCGAGCAGCGCGCGCTCGGTTCCGCCGGGGTCGACGGTGTAGAGGACGGCGTGCTCCTGGTCGGGGGTACGCCGCATGAAGAAACGTCGCTCGCCGCGCCAGGCCGGAGCGCCGATCGAGCCCGACCTGAGCAGCTCGGCGACCCGCGCCCTGAGCCGGTCGCGGCCGGTGAGCGCCCCGAGCTCGGCGGAGAAGAGCTTCTCCTGCGCGGCCAGCCACTCCTCGGTCGCCGGACTGTCCGGGTCCTCCAGCCATCGATAGGGGTCGGCGACGGGGACGCCGTGGAGCTCTTCGACGAGGTCGTCACGGCCTGCTGGTGGATATGGCTGTCGGGTCATGGCAGGAACCCTACGACCTCGGGAAGGCTGGTCGAAGCCATTGCGCGAGGGGCGTATTCGATCTTGGAGGGGCCGTGACGTCGATCTTCGGATCGAGGAGTAAAAACTGGTAATGCGGGCATAAAACGTACCAGGCGTCTCTCCTGTCATTTATGGGTGGCGGAAATGACGATGCAGAAGCCAAACTTGGTGGAGGACGGTGCCGTGGTGACCATCCGCTGGGCCGTCCGGCGGAGGTCCCTGTGACGGAAGCATCCGGGCCCCAGGAGGGGCCGCCAATCGGGGTACGCGCCTGCGTGCCCCCTCAGACTCAGACGAAGCGTCGCGCGGCGGGGAAGGCACGCTGATGCGCCAAGTCCTGCTGCTGAACGCAACCTACGAACCCCTGACCACCCTCTCCCTGCACCGCGCGGTCGTGCTGGTGCTCAGGGAGAAGGCGGATGTCGTGCACCGCGACGGGCGGGGCGCGGTCGTCCGCTCGGCGACCCGCACGCTCGACGTGCCGTCGGTGATCAGGCTGCGCCGCTACGTGCGCATTCCCTACCGGTCGCGGATTCCGCTGACCAGGACCGCGCTGATGCGCCGGGACGACTACCGGTGCGCCTACTGCGGACAGCGGGCCGAGACCATCGACCACGTGATCCCGCGGTCGAGGGGAGGAACCCACACCTGGGAGAACTGCGTCGCCTCCTGCACGCCGTGCAACCACCGTAAGGCGGATCGCATGCTGGAGGAGCTGGGCTGGACGCTGGACGTCGCCCCCGTGGTCCCACGGGGCGTCCACTGGCGTCTGATCGGCGCGCACAACGTCGGAGACCCCCAGTGGGCGCCCTACCTGGAGGAAAGCGCCGCCTGACGGTCCACGCCGCGATACCCGTTCGCCCCGGCGGAGTCCGTGTCTGCACAATCGGGTGCATGAGATGGACCTTCACCTCCGATCCAGAGGTGTACGCCGGGGCGGCGGAGCAGTGGTTGTTGCGTGAGCCGGTGCGCAACACGATCCAGCTCACGATGCTGCGCGCGCTGCGTGAGGGGTTGTGGAGTGAGGACCCGCTCATGGGATGGGCGGCGGATCCCGGGGGTGAGATCGTGGCCGCGGCCCTGCACGCCCCTCCCCAGCTCCTGATGCTCGCCGACATGCCGGCCGAGACCGTCCGCGAACTGGCCACCGCGCTCATCGAGGCCGAACGTCCCGTCCTCGGCGTCCGGGGCGGCGTCGCCCTCGCCGAGGTGTTCGCCGCGGCCTGGTGGCGTCCGGAGAGGACGCGACGCTCCGAACGTCTCTACCGCCTGGACACGCTCACCCCGCCGCCTGTCCACCCTCGGGGTGCCCCTCGTACGGCGGGTACCCAGGACCTCGAACTGCTGGTCGCCTGGGGACAGGCCTTCCAGCGGGAGGCGGGCGGCCATTCGTCCGGCGGTCTCGCGGCCGTGCTCGCCGGGCGGGTCGGCAGGCGGGAGATCCTCCTGTGGGAGGTGGAGGGGCGGCCGGTGGCCTACGCGGGCGCCTCGGTGCCGATCGGGGGCGTCTCGCGGGTCGGCCCGGTCTACACCCCTCCCGGAGAACGCGGCAGGGGGTACGGCACCGCGGTGTCCCATGCCGTCACGGCCAGGGCACGGGAGTGGGGGGCGGCAGAGGTGCTGCTGTTCACCGACCTGTCCAACCCCGTGTCCAACTCGATCTATCGGACGATCGGCTACCGGCCCGTGGCCGACTACGCCTCCATCGTCTTCGGCTGACCGACGGCCGTGTCCCGGGGTGGGGACGAGACGCGCTCGTGACGCCCCGCCCTTCCCGGACGGGCTCGTGCCGTGATCTCCTCACGACCGTACGGCCGTGCCCGTACGGTCCGAGGCTGAGTAACCTGGTGCCATGCCGCGTTACGACTTCCGCTGCCGCGCCTGCGGATCGACCTTCGAGATCTCCCGCCCGATGGCCCGTTCCGGCGAGCCCGCGCTCTGCCCTCAGGGCCACGACGACACCGTCAAGCTGCTGTCCACGGTCGCCGTGACGGGTGGCTCAGGCGTCACGGCGCCCCGCCCGGCCGGTGGCGGCGGGTGCTGTGGGGGCGGTTGCTGCGGCGGCTAGCCGCTTCGCCGCCCACCACGCCGGTGTCGCCGTGGGGCCGTGGGGTCAGGCGGCCTCGCGGCCCCGCTGGACGGCGCGCCTGCCCTGGAAGGGCAGGAAGTCACCGGCCCTGTGCGGGCGGGCGGGGATGAAGGTCGGCTCGGTGGCCACGATCCGGTCGAACCTGAAGGCGCGGATCGCGCCGCGCATGCGGCACATGCCCACGAGATACCAGTAGTCGCGGTGCACCATGCACGTCACGGGATCGACGTCGCGCACCGTCACCCGCCCGGAGACGTCACGGTAGTGGAGCCGGACGACCAGGTGGGAGGTGATGGCGTTGGCGATGGTCCTGGCCCGGTCGGCGACAGGGTCGGGCATCGGCTCGGTCAGGGTAGCCAGGGTGGTGGAGACGACCTCGTCGTCGATCTCCATGTGCTCGAACGCGTGACGCAGGCCGCTGCGGGCGGCGGTTGCCTGCGGGTCGGAGCCCAGATGGGCCAGGGACAGGGCGAGGGCGGCGATCTCGGCGGTCGTCAACGGGCTGCGTGCGGGCTTCATGACGTTGGCCATGGTCACATGGTATGCTCCGCCACCGACAATTTTCGAACTGCCTGTCGGATACAGCGGCCTTCCCTCGGGAGACACGGCCCAGCCGTACCCCCCGAGGAGACGGTCGTCATCGTGACAGCTGGGACAGGTCCCTTGAGGCGCCGGTCGAGGCCGAGGTGGTCAGCGCGGCGTAGGCCTGCAGAGCCGCGCTGACCGGACGGTGCCGGTCACGGGGGCGATAGCCGCCCAGCTCGGCCAGCAGCCGCTCACGCCTGGTCGCGAGCTCCTCCTCGGCGACCTTCAGCTCGATCGACCGGCCCGGGATGTCGATCTCCACGATGTCGCCGTCCTCGACCAGGGCGATGGTGCCGCCCTCCGCGGCCTCGGGGGAGGCGTGCCCGATGGACAGCCCGCTCGTGCCGCCGGAGAAACGGCCGTCGGTGATCAGCGCGCAGGCCTTGCCCAGGCCCTTTCCCTTGAGGAAGGAGGTCGGGTAGAGCATCTCCTGCATGCCGGGGCCGCCCTTGGGGCCCTCGTAGCGGATGACCACGACGTCGCCGGGCTTGACCCGGTTGTTCAGGATGCCCTCGACCGCGTCGTCCTGGGACTCGAACACCACGGCGGGCCCGGAGAAGCGCCAGATCTCCTCGTCGACCCCGGCCGTCTTGACGATGCAGCCCTCGGTGGCGATGTTGCCGTACAGGACGGCCAGACCGCCGTCACGGGTGTAGGCGTGTTCGGAGTCGCGCACACAGCCCTCGGACCGGTCGAGGTCGAGGGAGTCCCAGCGGGCCTCCTGCGAGTAGGGCTTGACGGTGCGGACGTTGCCGGGGGCCGCGTGCCACAGCTCGGTCGCCTCGGGCAGCACACCCGCCGAGCAGGGGTCCCAGGCGTCGATGTAGTCGCCGATGGTGCCGCCGTTGACGGTGTGCGTTTCGCGGTGGATCAGGCCCGCCCGGTCGAGCTCGCCGAGGATGGCCGGGATGCCGCCCGCGCGGTGGACGTCCTCGACGTGGTATTTCGCGGTCGCGGGGGCGACCTTGCACAGGCACGGCACCCGCAGCGAGATCTCGTTGATCTCCTTGAGGCCGAAGTCGACGCGAGCTTCGCGGGCCGCGGCCAGGATGTGCAGGATCGTGTTGGTCGAGCCGCCCATGGCCACGTCGAGGGCCATGGCGTTCTCGAACGCCTCCTTGGTGGCGATGCTGCGCGGCAGGACCGACTCGTCGTCCTGCTCGTAGTAACGGCGGGTGATCTCGACCAGCTGCCGACCGGCGTCCTGGTAGAGCTTCTTGCGCGCCTTGTGGGTGGCCAGAATCGTGCCGTTGCCGGGCAGTGCCAGGCCGATGGCCTCGGTGAGGCAGTTCATCGAGTTGGCGGTGAACATCCCGCTGCACGAACCGCAGGTCGGGCAGGCGTTCTCCTCCATCTCCAGCAGCTCGGCGTCGGAGACGGCGTCGTCGGCGGAGGCGATCATCGGGTCGATCAGGTCGAGCTTGCGGCCCGGGGTCTTGCCGGCCTCCATCGGCCCGCCGGAGACGAAGACCGTGGGGATGTTGAGCCTGAAGGCGGCCAGGAGCATGCCCGGGGTGATCTTGTCGCAGTTGGAGACGCAGATCAGCGCGTCGGCGCAGTGCGCGTTGACCATGTACTCGACGGCGTCGGCGATCAGCTCGCGGCTGGGCAGCGAGTAGAGCATGCCGCCGTGGCCCATCGCGATGCCGTCGTCGACCGCGATGGTGTTGAACTCACGCGGGATCGCGCCCGCCTCCCTGATCGCGCCCGCGACCACGTCGCCGACCTCGCGCAGGTGGACGTGGCCCGGGACGAACTGGGTGAAGCTGTTGGCCACCGCGATGATGGGTTTGCCGAAGTCGCCCCCGGCTACGCCCGTCGCCCGGAGCAGGGCCCGGGCACCGGCCATGTTCCTGCCGTGCGTGACCGTACGAGACCTGAGGGCGGGCATGAGGCTTCTCCCATCATCGAAACCGTGTCCTCAAATGGTACGGCCATCGCCCGGTGCGTGAGACGGGCGTCCACGGCGCGAGACACGAACCCTGGGACCTCGGCAGGGAGGAGTCCCGGGGTGCGTGGAGGAACGGTGAGAAGGGGTCAGGGCTCGGGGTAACGGGCGGGCAGGACCCGCTCGGCGGCCTCGTAGATCTCGTCGATCTCGGCGTCGGTGAGCGACCGCTCGCGCTTGGTGATCCACTTACGGACACGGCCGCCGTCGAAGACGTCCACATCACGCACCGTGAGGACCTTCCACGGGATCGCCGGGCCGTAGATCGCGAGGGACGGAATGATCGTCACCTCGTGGCCGAGCGCCTCGCCGATCAGTTCGGAGGCTCTGGAGGCCTCCCAGCGCGCCTCGTCGAGACGGGGCTTCTGGTTGAAGGGGCCGTGGAACAGCTTGCGGTGCGACTGGACGCGGACCGGAAGGCGCTTGTCCCATTTCTCCGAGTCGACGGCGTAGACCCCCGTCGGGCCGACCACCAGGTGGTCGATCTGGGCCTCGCTCTCGGGGATCGCGCGGGCGTGCAGGCTTCGGTAGCCGCCCCGCTCCATCCTTTTGAGCTGCGCCTCGGTCTGACGCTCCGCGACCGAGCCGCGGCGCCAGGCGGGCACGGTCGAGTGGGTGCGGGCCCGCAGTACGGTGTCGACGATCGCGCCGATGATCGCGCAGGTGACGCCCAGCCGTATGTCGGAGAAGAGGATGCCTCCGACGACGCCCGAGGCGACCGCGACCAGGACACGTCGTCTGAGATGGCCGTAGCGGGGGTCGTCGAGCAGGACGCGCAGTGAGGTGCGCTCGACGGGCGCGTACTCGGACGCGGGTGTGGCGGGTCGAGACGGCGGCCTGTCGTCGGCCGTGCGGTCGCCGACCCAAATGGGTGACGTAGTGTTACCGTCTTCTGGTGCCTGACCGGAATCCACGTGACTCACCGTAGCTGACGCCTATGTGGGTGCCTAGTATTGCGTTTCTCATACTTTTGTGGCCTTCGCCTTTCGCATGACGTTTATCCGAACCGGGTATGTCTGTTGTTTCTCTCTAGAGAACCCAGGTCGTTCGCGAGAAGGCGTCGTCCGCTACGTGATCTTACCGTTCCCGGCGTTCCCGGGCCCCGAGAACGCCGGAAGCCGCAGGACGTCACCTGGACGCCATGTGAGGGCCGTGAGCGGCGAGGTCACGGACAGGACTCGACGGGTCGGCGGCGTGGATCTACCGTGGACCTGTGGACACGATCCAGGTCATGGAGCTCCTGTTCGGTGCCTCCGGCGGCCTGTTCCTGATCATCAGTGCCTTTGTCCTGCTTCCCGGCAGGATGCGCGCGAGCGCGATCAGGGGCACCTCGGCGGCCGCGGTGTGGTTCGGCGGTCCGTTCCGCAGCGAGCGGGAGGCGCTCTCCTCGGGCCAGGTCCTGGTCGACCCCGTGCCGTCTGCGAACCTCGCCCCCGAAGTCGACTGGGTGGCCCTGGCCCGGGTCTCCGAGCCGGGCAGACGGGTCGGAGGGGCTTCTGCGGCATGGTGAGGAAACAGTGAGGACATGCTGACGGTCGGTGGCCTCACCTCGACGCAGGCCCGTGACATCCGGCAGGCGATGCGCGTGGCGGAGCGCCGCAGCGGCCTGCGCTTCGCCGTCTACCTCGGCCCCGCGCTCGGGCCGCGCCGCCACTTCTCCGAACGGCTGCACGCCGCGCTGGGGGAGGAGGCGGACACGGCCGTGCTCGTGTTCGTCGACCCCGACGCCAGGGCGGTCGAGGTGGTCACCGGTCCCGTCGCCAGGCTGAGACTGGGCGACGGTGAGTGCCGCGTCGCCGCGGTCTCGATGGCGACGGCCTTCGGTGGCGGCAACCTCGTCGGCGGACTTGTCACAGGAATGTGGATGCTCGCCGATCTGGCTTCCCGGCGCAGGTGAGTTCTCGGATAATGCGGGCGTGCTGAAGATCGGGCGTGATTCCCAAGGCGTCCCACGGGAGGGCGAGGTGGCCCAGGAGAGGGACGAGGTGCTCTCCTATCTCGACGAGGTCCTGGCGGAGGTGCGCGCGGACAACCGAGGGCAGAACAGGAAGGCGGTCGCGCTGCTGGTCGCGGCCGTCCTCGCCGCGGTCGTCGCGGGGATGCTGAAACCGGGAGTCCTGCCCGGCCAGGTGGAGTGGCTGTGGTGGACGGGAGCGTTCTTCTGCACGATGGGCGCGGTGATGCTCGTCGGCGCGTTGCATCCGCTCAGCTCGGGACTCGCGGGCAGGAGCATCGAGCGCCGCCGTTCGTACGCGGGCCGTCTGCACACCTGGAGCCCGCCCGTCCGGCAGGAGGACGAGGACCGGACGCGGAGCGGCAGGTCGCGCGGAGCCTTCTCCGACGAGGCCCTCGCCGAGCTGTGGGCGAGACTGGGCGGCCAGGACACGCGGGCCGGCGCCGACGACCTGGTGCTGCGGATCAGGAGGCTCGGCGCCGTGGCGCAGGCCAAGGACCGCTACATCCGCAGAGGGATGCTCCTGTTCCTCGTGGCCGCGGCCTGCTGCCTGTTCGCCGTCGCCGTCGGCCAGGCCATCCTGGGCGCCTGAGGGCCTTCAGGAGCGCAGGAGCCGTACCAGGTGGGTGCTGATGTCCGACAGGAGCGTCGAGGGCGTCGTCGGAGCGGTGGCGATCGCGGAGAACAGGCTGGGCAGGCCCGCGAGCGGGAAGCCGTCGTCCTCCGTCGCGGCGTTGCCGATCTCGTTCTTGGCCAGGATCGTACGGCTGCGCTCCCAGGCGTCGAGCACCTCCTCGGGAGAGGGAACGCCGAACCCGTGACCGACGGGGGCGGCGTGGCGCAGCCGTACGAGGGGGGTGTCGGCGAAGGTCAGCGCGACCCTCGCCCGCGTGGACAGGTCATCGCGGCGGGAGGGCTCGATCCATTCCATCGCGGAGCACGGGGTGCGGCAGGTCGCGACACAGGTGGCGAGCGCGCCCGCGACCTGGCTGTGCTGGCGGTCGAAGTAGGCCCGCCAGCCCTCCCCCGGCTCCCCGGCGACCCGCAGGGTCCGGTTGGCCGCCGACTGCTCGGCCTTGGTGTGGTCGCACTCGCGTTCGCCGATGACCCCGAAACGACTGCCCGGCGCGGCCAGCCCGGGCGGCCAGCGAGCCGGGTCGCCGGCGTTGCCGAGCACCGGTTCGAAGGCGAGCAGCGGGAGATACTCGCTGGCGATGTGCAGCGCGGCGACCATCGGGCTCAGTTCACGCCTGTGCCACCGGATCGCGATCACTTCGAGCAGCAGCGCGTAGGCCGGGCGCAGTGACTCAAGCGCTCCGCGCGGCTGCTCCTTCGGTGTCTGCGGCATGGTGCACGCCCGTGCCCGCCGCCTCAGGTCCGCGGGCACGGACCGCGCCTCGGCGGCGAAGTCCTCCGCGTCCAGCGACATGAGCCGCTGCCCGAACTCGCACACCGCCTCGATCTCGTCCGCCCCGGCCACGACGTCCGCCGCGAGTGCCCCGACGTCGGCGAAGGCGTACCTCCGGGCCAGGGATACGAGCAGATCACGGGCCGATTCCACTTGATCACCCTTTCACGGTCGGTGAACGACGGCGATGTCGTACTGCGCAAAATATGGCTTTTCGGCGTCCTCCCAGGAAGTGCCTATTCTTATCATCGTTTGGCGGCCGACCAGACCACGGGGCAGTGACCGGGAACCCGTCAGGGGCAGATAGGCCCTCAGATAGAGGCCGACCCTGGCGACGTGCTCACGCCACCGCGCGGGCACCCCTCCAGCCTGCCGTACGGCATCGGACGAGCTGCGGTAGAGACCGGCCAGATTCAGTGCGGGGTCGCCGGGCACGTCCCGTATCCGGGGGCCGAGCGTGCACAGGAACCTGCCGATCGCGGGGATGGCGATCTCCGGGTCCATCGCCCCGGCCAGGGGCGATCGCGAGTAGTTCGGCGGCAGGTAGGCGGCCAGGACGTCGGGTGTCCAGCGGGCGATGCCGTACTCGCCGGCGGTGGCGTCGGCCAGGTCACGGTCGAAGCCGCTCTCCGCCTTGAGCATCGCGGCGACGAGCGCGGGGCTGAGGCCGGGGACACCGGTGCACCAGGTGCCCGCCTCGACGATGGCCGCGCGGTAACGTCCCGGGAGGTCGGCGTCCGGCCGCAGCCACCGTCCGTAGTCCTGGTCGTCCCTGGTCAGGGCCAGCGCGACACCTCCGGCCACGGCGGCCGCGGCCAGGGCGAGCGCGACCGGTGGACGCCACCCCGGCCTGAAGGGGACACGTCGTGCGCGTTCCCGCACCCGTGTGCCGTCCGCGGTCTCGCCGCCCGGGGAGGAGGCCTCCTCACGGGCGGCCCGGGCCAGCGCCGCGGCGAAGGAACGGACGTTCGGCCACCGCTGCGCGCGGTCGTCGGCGAGTCCCCGGGCGACGACGTCGCCGACGGGGCCGGGGAAGGAGCCCGCCATCGCGCCGGGCGGCCCGCCGGTGAACAGGTGGTGGGCCACCGCGGCCAGGCCGTACACGTCGGCGCGTTCGTCGGGGAGGGAGCCGGGCCGCAGCTGCTCGGGCGCCATGTAGCCGGGGGTGCCGCCGCCGACCGTGAGCCCGGAGGTCTGGGCGAGCTCACCCGCGATGCCGAGGTCGGCGACGAGCAGCCGCTCCCCGCCGGCGGGCAGGGAGCGGACCAGGATGTTGGCGGGCTTGAGGTCACGGTGGACGATGCCGTTGTCGTGCAGCGCGGCCACCCCCGCGGCGATCTGGAGCACCTGTTCGACCGCCTCCGCCCACGGCACGGGGCCGACGGCCAGGCGGTCGCGCAGGGTGCCGCGGTCGGCGTAGCCCATGACGAAGAACGGCCGTCCGTCGGGCAGCGCGCCGACGTCGTGGACCTGCACCACGTGAGGGGAGTCGGCCCTGCGGATCATCCGGGCCTCCTGGGTGAAGCGCCTGCGTATCCGCCGGTGGTCGGCCCAGTGGGCGGCCAGCACCTTCACCGCGACGGGAGCGCTCAGGTCGTCGTCATGCGCGAGCCACACCGTGGCGAACGCGCCTTGGCCGAGAAACCGCTCCACGCGGTAGCGGCCGATGGTCGGGGGGACTTCCATGCACTCATCGTTACCATGTCATGACCGTGTGTCAGCGCATCTCGCGGCGCGGCTCGCGGTCCCGTTTTCCTCCCCTTTCCTCTGCGGAGGGTCACCGGGTACGCGAGGATCGTCACCGTGAGTATCCGTAAGCTTTCAGGAATCCTCGTCCAGAGGGGGGAGCAGGTGCTGGAGCTCGCTCCCGGCGAGCATGTCACCTTCGGCAGGGGAGCGGTCGACCTGGTGCTGCCCGACCTTTCCGTCTCCCGGCTCGCCGGACGGATCGACGCGGTTGACGACTACTGGACGATCTCCAACCTGAGCCGCCGCTCCACCTACGTGGTGGACACCCCGGAGGGGGACGGTGAGTTCGTCAGGGTGCCCGCGGGCCGGATGCGCGCCCCGATCCCCTTCGAGCTGGGCAGGGTACGGCTGTCCGGGGACCCGTCAGGAGGTATGGCGTCGTTCCTGGTGTTCGCCCCCGAACACGTCCTTCTCCGCCCCGACGCCCCCAGACGCGAGCGGGAGACGGCGCAGACCGTTCCGCTGGACGCCACCGCGACCTACTTCCTGATCCTGGTCGCCCTCTGTGAACCACGGCTGCGCGATCCGCTCTGCGGCGTCGTCCCGACCATTCCGGAGATCATCATCCGGCTGGCCCACCTCGGGCTGGGCCGTTCCGCGGTCAACTTTCACATCGACTATCTCGCCAGGGTGAAGCTCCAGGTGAGGATGCCGGAGCGGCCGGTGAGGCCCGACTGGCGACGCGTCGCGCTGGTGTCCCTCGCGCTGCGGCACGACCTGGTGACGACCGAGCACCTGGCGTTGCTCGAAACGCGAAGCCACATCCTGCCCTGACACCTGACGCCCCTCAAGGAACGAGGACGAGGGGCGTCGGGTCGTCACGCGGAACCCGGTCGCTCAGGCCGCGGAGGCGTCCTTCGCCTGGGCGCGCAGGGCACGGCTGATGCCGTCGGCGCCCTCAAGCAGCAGCCGTCGCAGTGCCTGCGGAGGCTGGCTCTCCGAGATCAGGTCCTGGGTCCTGGCCACCGTCTCCGGTGAGATCGCCAGGATGGGGTAGCAGCCGTTGGCGAAGTTCTGGGCGCTGTCGGAGGTCCAGGACTTCCAGATCCCGCCGATCTCCTCGAAGTAGCGCTCCGCGTACGGGTCGAGCAGGTCCGGGTGGCGTGGGTCCACGAAGCCCAGGATCGTCGAACGCAGCAGGGCGCCGCTCAGCCCGCCCTCGGTGATGGCGGCCCACGCGGCGGCCTTGCCCTCGGGCGTCGGGATCGCGGCCCTGGCCAGTGCCGCGGAGCGCTCACCGGTCGCGGTCGCGTCACGCTGCAGTTCCCGCGCGATGTCCTCCTCGCTGAGGACGCCTGCGGACACCAGGGCCTGGACCAGCGTCCAGCGCAGGTCGGCGTCCACGGTCAGCCCTTCGAGGGTGGCCGAGCCGTCGAGCAGGCCCCTCAGGAAGGCCAGGTCCTCCTCGTTGGAGGCGACGGCCGACAGGGCGTTGACGTAGGCGAGCTGGTGGTCGGAGCCGGGCTCGGCGGAGGCGACGAGCGAGCGCAGGCGCGCGGCCAGCGACGCCAGGCCCTCCTCACGCCAGGACGGGTCGGCGTACTGCTGGACGGCCAGGCGCGCCTGGCGCAGCACCGTCTGGGCGACGGTGATGTCCTTGACCGACTCGATGCCCGAGTTCACCAGCGCGACGTAGTCGCGGGTGGACATCTCGGCGTCACGGGTCATGTCCCATGCCGCCGACCAGCACAGGGCGCGCGGCAGCGACTCGGTGAACCTGGCGATGCCGCCGTCGACCAGGGTCTGCAGCGAACGCCCGTCGAGCCTGACCTTCGCGTAGGTCAGGTCGTCGTCGTTGATCAGGACCAGGTCCGGCTGGAGCTCACCGACCAGCTCGGCGACCGCGGTGCGGGCGCCGACCACGTCGAGCTCGACCCGCCGGGTGCGGACCAGGGCGCCCTCCCGCAGGGAGTACAGGCCGATGGCGACGCGGTGCGAACGCAGCGTCGGGTAGTCGGCCGGGGCCTCCTGCAGCACGTCGAACTCCAGGAAACGCCCCTCGGCGTCGGTGGTGAACGACGGACGCAGCGTGTTGACCCAGGAGGTCTCCAGCCACTCCTTCGACCAGGAGGACAGGTCGCGCCCCGAGGTGCGCTCAAGCGCGCCGAGCAGGTCGGCGAGCGTCGTGTTGCCCCAGGCGTGCTCGTTGAAGTAGTCGCGGACACCGGCCAGGAAGTTGTCCAGGCCCACGTAGGCGACGAGCTGCTTGAGCACCGAGGCGCCCTTGGCGTAGGTGATGCCGTCGAAGTTGACCTCGACGGCGTGCATGTCGACGATGTCGGCGGCGATCGGGTGCGTCGAGGGCAGCTGGTCCTGGCGGTAGGCCCAGGCCTTCTCCACGTTGGCGAACGTCGTCCAGGCGCCCTGGCCCCAGCGGGTCGCCTCCGCCTGGCACAGCACCGAGGCGTAGGTGGCGAACGACTCGTTCAGCCACAGGTCGTCCCACCAGCGCATGGTCACCAGGTCGCCGAACCACATGTGCGCCATCTCGTGCAGGATCGTCTCCGCACGGCGCTCGATGATCGCGTCGGTGACGCGCGAGCGGAAGACGTAGTCCTCAAGGAAGGTCACGCAGCCCGCGTTCTCCATCGCGCCCGCATTGAACTCCGGTACGAACAGCTGGTCGTACTTGCCGAAGGGGTAGCGGATGCCGAAGACCCGGTGGAAGAAGTCGAAGCCCTGCCTGGTGACCTCGAAGAGGTTGTCGGCGTCGAGGTGCTCGGCGAGCGAGGCCCGGCAGTACAGGCCGAGCGGGATGCCGTCGTGCTCGGAGGTCACCTTGTGGTACGGCCCGGCGCACAGCGCGGTGATGTAGGTGGAGATCGCCGGGGTCGGCGGGAAGTGCCAGCGCCTGGCGGCCTGGAGCGTGCCGTGACGGCCGCTGTGCTCCTGGAGCTCCTCGGCCGACTCGGGCGCCGCGTTGGAGATCACCTCCCAGGAGGAGGGGGCGAGCACGGTCAGCTCGAAGGTGGCCTTGAGGTCCGGCTGGTCGAAGCAGGCGTACATCCGGTGTGCGTCGGCCGTCTCGAACTGGCTGTGCAGGTAGACGCTGTCGTCGACCGGGTCGACGAAGCGGTGCAGGCCCTCCCCGGTGCGCATGTAGGAGCAGTCGGCGTCGACGCGCAGCTCGTTGCTCTCGGCCAGGTTCGGCAGCGGCAACCGTCCGGTCTCCGGGTCGTAGGTGTCCACGTCGAGCTCGACGCCGTTCAGCACGGCCTTCCTGACCTTGGCCCCCGCCAGGTCGATGAAGGTTTCCGCGCCGGGACGGGTGCCGGTGAAGCGAACCGTGGTGATACTTTCGAAGCGTTCGTCTCCCTCGGTCAGATCGAGCTCCACGACATACGACTGCACGCTGATCAGCCGTGCGCGCTCCCGCGCCTCGTCACGGGTCAGATTGCCTGCCACTACCGCTCCCTCGTCAACAAATTCCCCCGCTTCGTTGCGAAGGGGTGCCTGAATCCTGCCACGTGAGGCCCTGGATCGTCGCCCCCGCCGGCCTGGGAGTCGACTGTCGATCATGTTCGGGGATAAAGGGGCCGGTCAAGGTGATAACCCGTCGTAGGAATAGGAAACTCGGTGATGCGGGTTGTCGCTGTGCGAAGCCCTCACGATCAGAAAGCTGAGAGATGACTGAGCGCACTCCGGTCGACCTCTGGTTCGACCCCTTCTGCCCCTTCGCATGGATGACCTCCCGCTGGCTGCTGGAGGTGGAGAAGGTGCGGCCCATCGAGCCGCGCTGGCACATCATGAGCCTCAACATCCTCAACGAGGACAAGGACGTCCCCGAGACCTACCGCGAGATGATCGCCAGGGCCATCGGCCCGGTTCGCGTGGTCGCCGCCGTGCAGGACAAGTACGACTCGGAGACGGTCGGCAGGCTCTACACCGAGCTCGGCACACGCCTGCACAACCAGGGCAGGCTCAAGGAACTCGACAGCCTCCGCGAGACCGTCGAGGAGGCCCTTGAGGCCGCCGGGCTTGAGCGGGCCTTCGCGGACGCGATGGACTCCGAGGAGTTCGACGAGATCCTGCGCGCCTCCCACAACGACGGCATCAACCGGGTCGGCCAGGAGGTCGGCACCCCGGTCATCGCCGTCGGGGACGTCGCCTTCTTCGGTCCGGTCGTCTCTCCGGCCCCGAAGGGCGAGGAGGCGGCCAAACTCTGGGACGGCGTCAGGCTCGTCGCGGGCATCGACGGCTTCTTCGAGCTCAAGCGCTCCCGTACCCGGCCTCCGATCTTCGACTGAGCCCAGCCGGTCCGGCGTCCCGCCGTCTCCGGGCCCGGCGGGACGCGCGCCACCCGGATGTCACGAGTTCTCATGGATCTCAAGGATTCCCCACTCGGGGGAGCGCCTGGCCGTACGCTCGTCGCGAAGGCGGACGGACGCGGCCCGTGGAGCCCTCGTCCCGCCACCACTCGCGCGAGGATGAGAGACATGCGTCATCTGTACCTGAACGGAGCATGGCGGCCGTCGGCGTCCGGCGAGGGGTTCGACGTCGTCAATCCCGCGACCGAGGAGACGATCGACCGCGTTCCCGCGGGTTCCCCCGCCGACGTCGAGGTCGCCGTCGCCGCCGCCCGTGAGGCCCTGCCCGCGTGGTCGGCCACGGCT
Organism: Streptosporangium sp. NPDC049376; assembly: GCF_044466505.1. Classification (NCBI taxonomy): domain Bacteria; kingdom Bacillati; phylum Actinomycetota; class Actinomycetes; order Streptosporangiales; family Streptosporangiaceae; genus Streptosporangium; species Streptosporangium sp. NPDC049376. Next base: position 517,258 of record NZ_JBITMT010000005.1, read on the forward strand.
CCCGCGGAACGGGCCCGCCTGTTGAACGCCGCGGCCGGCCTGATCCGGGACCGCGCCGACCGGATCGCGAGCGTCATCGCCACCGACGTGGGCACCCCGTACGGCATCGCGACGCGGGTGCAGACGCTCCTGCCCGCGGAGGTGCTGTCCTCCTACGCCGGACTGGCCGAGAGCTACGACTTCGAGGGCGGCAGGGTCGGCAACTCCCTTGTCGTGAGAGAGCCCGCCGGGGTCGTCGGAGCCATCACCCCGTGGAACTACCCGCTGCACCAGGCCGTGGCCAAGGTCGCCCCCGCCCTGGCCGCCGGATGCACGGTGGTGCTCAAACCCAGCGAGGTCGCGCCGCTGGCCGTGTTCGCGCTGGCCGAGATCCTCGACGAGGTAGGGCTGCCGCGCGGGGTCTTCAACATGCTCAGCGGCCGGGGCCCGGTCGTCGGTGAGGCACTGGTCACCCATCCCGACGTGGACATGGTCTCCTTCACCGGCTCGACCAGGGCGGGCAGAAGGGTCGCGGCCCTGGCCGCGGAGACCATCAAGCGCGTGACCCTCGAACTCGGCGGCAAGTCGGCCAGTGTCGTGCTGCCGGACGCCGACCTGGAGACCGCGGTCAAGGCGACCGTGGCCAACGCCTTCCTCAACTCCGGCCAGACCTGCTCGGCCTGGACCCGCATGATCGTCCACCGCGACCAGTACGACCAGGCCGTCTGGCTGGCGGCCGAGATCGCCAAGGCCCACACCGTGGGCGACCCCTTCGACGAGGGCACCCGGCTCGGTCCCCTGGTCTCGGCCGCGCAGCGCGAGCGGGTCGTGCGCTACATCAACCGGGGTGAGGAGGAGGGTGCCAGGCTGGTCACGGGCGGCACCGACAACCCCCGTGAGCGGGGCTTCTACGTCGAGCCGACGGTCTTCGCCGGTGTCGAGCCCGGGATGGTCATCGAGCAGGAGGAGATCTTCGGCCCGGTCCTGGTGATCGTCCCCTACAGCCGGGGCGAGGACGAGGCCGTCGCCATCGCCAACGGCACGCCGTACGGCCTGGCGGGCGCGGTGTGGGCGGGGGAGGAGAAGCACGCGCTCTCGGTCGCGCGCAGGCTGCGCGCGGGCCAGGTGACGGTCAACGGGGGCAGGTTCAACCCGCTCGCACCCTTCGGGGGATACAAGCAGTCAGGTATCGGCAGGGAACTGGGCCAGTCCGGGCTTGAGGAGTTCCTGGAGACCAAGGCGATCCAACTGTAGGCCGATGTCCGGTATCGGACGGTCAGCACAGGACATCCTGGGTAAAACCCTCCGGAAGGATTCGTAAGGACCTGCACGTAAGGCATCGCCTCTGCCGGAGGGCGCCGCATGAGACTGGGCACCACGCGTCTGACCGCCTTCGACCTGGTGATCGTCGCCGGAGGACTGCTGCTGGTGGTGCTGGCCGCGCAGAACCTCGGTCCCGCCCTGGCGGCGCTGCGCGGGGTGGGCACCTGGGGCACCTTCACCGCCAGGCGGGTCGAGTGTGTCTCCCACCCCGGCCACGAGCAGTGCACCTGGACGGGGGAGTTCAGAGGCGGCCGGGTCGTCCGGCCGGAGGTCGGTTTCTACGGAGGTGACCGCGACACCTTCACCCCCGGCCAGACCGTCAGGGCGTTCGACACCGGCCGCCAGGGCCACGTGTACGGCGAAGGCGGCTCCAACGAGTGGATCGTGGTCGTCCTGCTGCTGGCCGCGGGGCTCGGCCTGATGTCCTGGCCCCTCCTTCGCCTTCGCCGCCGTCCCTCCGCTGAGCCTTCCCCCTGAGCGGCGGGCGCGCTCAGCGAGCCTGGAGAAGGACCTTGCGGGCGGCGTCCTTGGCGAGGCGGTCGACGTACAGCATGCCGTCGAGGTGGTCGGTCTCGTGCTGGAAACAGCGCGCGAGCATGCCCCTGGCCTTGATCTGGACCGGGCGGCCGAGCCGGTCGAGGCCGCGCACCGTGACTCCGGCGGCGCGGGGGGTCCCGGCGTAGATCGGGGTGCCGCTGTCCTTGCCGGGGATCGACAGGCAGCCCTCCTCTTCGAGGACCTCGGCGTCGTCGTCGACGGTCAGCACGGGGTTGATCACGTGCCCCTTGCGCTTGCTGCAGTCGTAGACGAAGATCCGCTTCGAGACGCCGATCTGCGGACCGGCGAGCCCGACGCCCTGCGCGGCGTACATCGTGTCGAACATCTCGTCGATCAGACGGCGCAGATCACGGTCGAACTCGGTGACCGGCTCGGCCGGCGTACGCAGGACCGGGTCGCCGACCACTCGGATGTCACGCATGAGAACTCTCTCTTGTAAGGGCTGAAGCGGTATGCCGACCGTTACCTTATCCGGGGTGGGGGTCGAGGCGGCCAGCCGTACCTGCGAAACTGGGCCTGTGCGTGTCTACATCGGTGCCGACCATGCCGGCTATGACCTCAAGAACCATCTCGTCTCCTGGCTCAAGGAGCACGGCCACGACGTGACGGACTGCGGGCCGTTCGTCTACGACGCCGAGGACGACTATCCCGTGTTCGTGCTGCGCGCGGCGCAGGGCGTCGCCGACGACTCGGGCAGCCTGGGAATCGTCATCGGCGGCTCGGGCAACGGCGAGCAGATCGCGGCGAACAAGGTGCGCGGCATCCGCGCGGCCCTGGCCTGGAGCGAGGACACGGCCAAGCTCGCCCGCGAGCACAACAACGCCAACGTGATCAGCGTCGGCGCCCGGATGCACACGCAGGAGGAGGCGGTCGGCTTCGTCGAGCTGTTCCTCACCACCCCCTACTCGGGTCAGGAGCGGCACAACCGCAGGATCGCCCAGCTGACGTCCTACGAGACGATCGGTCAGCTTCCGCCGCTGCCCTGACGTTCCTCCCCGGGCCTCGACGTGGAGGCCCGGCGGCGTGTGGAAGCCTGTCCGCGCTGTGTCTCATCCCGCAGGGGCCGTCTGTCGGCGGCCTCCTGCTGCTCACGCGTCGGCCGGGAGACGTCCCTGGCCCGCATGGCGACGGTCGCGTTGATCTGCAAGCTCTGCAGTGCCATGCCTCACCCTAACCCGCGTCGCGACGCCGGGGGAGGCTCAGAAGATCAGTCCGCACCAGGGAGCCGGGTCCCACGACATCGCGGCCGACAGCTGCCTGACCGCTCCCTCCCGCAGCTCGCGCACCACCCCGGCGGCCTGCACCGCCGCCAGCGGACGCCCGCCCAGATAGGCCGCGCCCAGTACGGAGACCGGCAGGACCACGTCGGCCTCGGCGTCGTCGGCGGGAACGCATCGGGCCTGCCGAGTGTCGGCCGACAGCCGCCAGCGGCGCGCGTTCCACGGGCAGACCGTGTCCTCGACCTCGATCACCACGTCCACGGGCGCCGAGTAACGCCGCAGGGGGAGCGCCCGCTCGACGTCCACGAGACGGACCCACAGCTCGTCCATCCACGCCGCGTTGAGGTGGCGGGGCTCGGCCAGCAGGTGGATCAGCGGGTCGTCCGGGGGACGCTGGGCCGTCCTGACCCGGGAGACCAGGTCACGGTCGAGAACGTGCCGCCAGAGCAGGGCGTAGGCGGCCGGGTCGAGACCGACCAACTCCTTGAGCCGCAGCTCGCCGTCCGGCACGTCATGGGTGGTGAAGGCCAGCTTGATCCGGAAGATCGCGTAGCCACGGGGGCCCTCGTCGTCCTCGACGACCACGGCGCGCAGCGGGCCGGCGCCGCCCTGGTCGCTCTCCTGGTCCGACAGGAACGTGTCCCAGCGGGCCGGTGTGCGGGCGTAGAGCCCGGGACGGCTGTCGAGCTGGGCCTCGAAGACCTTCTCGAAGACGCTCCTGGCCGCCACGGGGTCGACGACGCGCAGCCGCAGCGAGGGATCGACCGGGGCGTGCCTGACGAAGGCCGAGCCGTGGGTGGGGATGTCGAAGGCGAGGTTGTCCGAGGCCCTGCCGTACCCGAAACGTCCGTAGATCGCGGCCTCGGAGGCGTACAGGGCGGCGATCGCCTCACCCTGCTCGCGGAGCGCGCCGAGCTGGCGGGTCATCAGGCCGGACAGGACGCCCCTGCGGCGGTGCGAGGGCAGTACGGCGACAGCGGTGATACCCGCGACCGGGACCGGCCCGCCGGGCACCGTCATCGTGAAACCGCAGATGCAGGTGGCGCCGACGAGCTCCTCGCCGTCGAAGGCGCCGAGCGACCGGTCGAAGTCGATCAGTTCCTTGAACAGCTCACGCCGGTGCGGGGGGATGGGGTTGCCGAAGGCCTCTTCGTCGGTCCGGATCCACGCCGGGTAATCGTTTTCGGTCAGGGGACGCAGGTTAAGGCTCATTTGTCCTACGGTATGGCGGACAAACCCTCCCGGCCATTCAATATCCGTCCTTAATGATCAAGGCATTGGTCAAGTGGGCTGCCCAAACGGGGTGCGGGCCGATACAGTCGAGCGCATCATGAGTTCCCGTCCGGTGCCGCTGATACCTCCGGCGCTCCGTGCGTTCCTGGTGAGGGTGCCCTTTCTGGTCCCTCTCGTACGGCTTCTGCGCCGCGGGCCGCTGGCCCGTGACCGTAACCTGCTCGTCACGCTGACCGTGCTCACCCTGGTGCTCGGTGGCCTGGCGGCCAGGGTCTCCGCGGAGTGGTTCTCACCCGCGCTCATGATCCCGATCACCCTCGTCGGCGGCCTGCAGCTCAGGCTCCGCAGCCTGGTCAAGCTGCTGTGCGCGGTCGCCGCCTGCCTGCTCTACGTGGGGATCGCCCTCGGCTTCAGACACATCGGCCCCGGTCTGATGGCCACCTTCGGCTTCACCGGTGTGCTGGCCACGCTGATGGCCCGCACCAGGGGCAAGCTCGGCGTGCAGGGGCTGCGCGGTGACGCGATGCTGCTCGAACTACGCGACCGGCTCAAACGCCAGAGTGAGCTGCCCAGGCTGCCCAAGGGATGGGACTCACGGGTCGTGCTCACCCAGGCGGGTGGCTCCTCCTTCGGAGGTGACTTCCTGGTCTCCATGCGCGAGGGCGACACGGTCGAACTCGCCCTGGTGGACGTCTCGGGCAAGGGGGTCGACGCCGGGACCAGGGCGCTGATGCTCTCCGGGACCTTCGGCGGTCTGCTCGGCTCCGTCTCCGACTTCCTGGGCTCGTGCAACACCTACCTGCACCGTCAACGCGAGGCCGAGGGTTTCGTCACGGCCGTGCACGTACGGCTCAACCTCGCCACCGGCGAGTACGTCATCACCTCGGCGGGTCACCCTCCGGTGGTCAAGTTCGACTCGGGGGCGGGCGCCTGGCGGGTCTCCCCGGCCAAGGGCGTGGTCCTCGGCATCGTCCCCGACCTGCACTGCGAGCCCGACCGGGGGATGCTCCGCAAGGGTGACGCCCTCATGCTCTACACCGACGGGCTGATCGAGCAGCCGGGGCGCGACATCGACGCGGGGCTGGACCGCCTGCTCGGAGAGGCGGAACGACTGCTTCCCTCAGGCTTCCGCAGCGGGGCCCGCAGCCTGGTCTCCTCCATGTCGGCAGGGCACAACGACGACTGCGCGCTGATCCTCATCTGGCGTCCCTGAGCGAGGGCTCACAGCCACCCTGAGTCGCTGGCGATGCGTACGGCGTCGAGCCTGCTACGGGCCCGGGTCTTGCACATGATCCGCGACAGATGGTTACGGACCGTTCCAACGGAGAGGAAGAGCTGGTCGGCGATCTCGTTGGACCGCGCTCCGAGAGCGGCCAGCCTGAGCACGTCCATCTCCCTGCGGGTCAGCGGGTTCTCCGCGATCTCCAGGGCGGCGACGGCCAGTTCGGGATCGACGACCCGCTGCCCGGCCGCGACCCTGCGAACCCCCGAGGCGAGCTGCTCCGGGCTGACACCCAGGCTCATGAGCCCGAGCGCGTGCGCGGCGAGGGCCCGGCGGACCTGACCGGGCCTGGGGCGGTGCGAGACCAGCAGAACCCCGCAGCCAGGGGCCCGCGCGTGCAGATCGAGCGTGACGGCGAAGGCGTCGGCGCCGGGCAGGTCGAGATCGACGACGGCGGTCTCGGGGCGGTGTTCGAGAACCGCGGGCAGAACCGCGTCTCCCGTGCCGACCGCCGCGACGACCCTCATGCCCGCCTCGCCCTCCAGCGAGGCCACCAGGCCCCGGAGGACCACCGGCCGGTGCTCGGCAACCAGGATCCCGATCACGTTCGCCCCCTCGACAGCTCTCTCGCTGGGTCACCGAGCGATCGCTCACTGTCAACGAAGTCTCTCCGCTCGGCAAGGCCCGCGCAAGGGGCGGAACGTGGGGACGTTCGCCCGTGACGCCTGGAACCGCGATAATTCGGCTAATCTCTTAGGGGGCGTTGTCCGCGGCTCCGCGACCGGGGGGTAGGAACCTGTGAGCTGGCTCTTCGGGATCGCTGTCTTCTTCTTCGGACTGATGGCGTCGATCGCGCTGCACGAGGTGGGCCACCTGGTCCCGGCCAAGCTGTTCGGGGTCAAGGTCACCCAGTACATGGTCGGCTTCGGCCCGACGATGTGGTCACGGCGCAGGGGCGAGACCGAGTACGGCGTCAAGTGGATCCCTCTCGGTGGCTACATCCGGATGATCGGCATGCTTCCGCCGAGGCCCGCCGACGACCCGAACAAGCTGCGCGCGGTCTCGACCGGCCCGTGGCGCGCCCTGATCGAGAACGCCCGTGACGTGGCTCTCGAAGAGGTCAAGCCGGGCGACGAGAACCGGGTCTTCTACCGCAAGCCGTGGTGGCAGAAGGTCATCGTCATGGCGGGTGGTCCCGCGATGAACTTCGTGCTGGCCTTCGTGCTGTTCGCGGTCGTGCTGATGGGCTTCGGCGTCGGCGTCCTGACGAACCGGGTCGACGCGGTCCCCGAGTGCGTCAAGACCACCGCCGAGTACACCAAGAACCCCAAGTGCACCTCCGCCGACCCGGCGAGTCCCGCCGCGGCGGCCGGGTTGCGGCCCGGCGACGTCATCGTCTCCGTGGCGGGCAAGTCGACCCCGACCTGGGAGGAGGCGACCCGGGCCATCCGGGGGCACGGCGCAGGACCGGTCGCGATCGGCATCACGCGGGGCGGGCAGGCGGTCACGCTGAACGCCACCCTCATCGCCCAGGACCGCGAGTCGCTGGACGTGCCGGGGAAGATCGAGAAGGGGGTCGGCTACCTCGGTGTCAGCCCCACGACGGTCATCGAACGGCAGGGCATCGGCTCGGTGACCACCCAGATGTGGAACCTCACCGCGGCGACCGCGGGCTCGCTGATGCGCTTCCCCGAGAAGATGGTCGGTGTGTGGAACGCCGCCTTCTCCGGTGAGGAGCGCGACAAGAACGGCCCGATCGGCATCATCGGGGCGGGCCGTATCGGCGGTGAGATCGCCGCCTCCTCCGCCCCGCTGGAGAACAAGGTCGCCACCTTCATCAACCTGCTGGCGGGCTTCAACCTGGCGATCGGCCTGTTCAACCTCATCCCGCTGCTCCCCCTTGACGGCGGGCACATCGCGGGCGGTCTGTGGGAGGGCCTCAAGCGGGCCTTCGCGCGGGTGACCCGCCGTCCCACGCCCGGGCACGTGGACATCGCCAAGGCGCTTCCGCTGACCTATGCGATCGCCTTCGTGATGGTCGTCATGGCCGGTCTGCTGATGTACGCCGACCTGGTCAACCCGGTCCGTCTGGCTGGCTGAATCCTTCCGGGAACCGGTCGTGCGCACCGGTAAGGTTGCGTCGTGAGGGACGTAACGCCGGGAGCGGCGATCGACGTGGCGCTGTTCAGGCTGCGCAGGATCTGGGCGCGGCCGCTGCGTCCGCGCCGGGCCGCCGATCAGCACCGGGCGGTGCAGATGTCGAACGTGATGGTCGTGCACGCCGTGCACAAACTGAACCTGAGCGTTCCCGAGGTGACGGTAGGGGCCGTCGCCGAACAGCTCGACGTCGACCCCTCCACCGCGAGCAGGCTGGTCAACGACGCGGTCGGTGCCGGGTTCGTCGAGCGTGAGGAGTCCGAGGTGGACGCCAGACGGGCCAGGCTGCGGCTGAGCCCGCGAGGCCGACGGGTGCTTGAGGTGGTCGTCGCCTCCAGGCGAGCCTATGTGGACAGCCTGATCGCCGACTGGGACGAGGGAGACCGGGAGGTCTTCGCCAGGCTGCTCACCCGTTTCGCGGAGGAGAGCGTGGCCCACCCGCCGGACCTGACACATCTCGACCGGCTCATCGCGGAGGCCATCGCGGAGACGGCCGTGGGCTGACCTCGGGCAGGCCGTCACGGCCGTCGGCGGGCCGGTTTCCGCTCCGGCGTCTCCGGACGTTCGACACGGACGGGGTCGCCGCGTACGAGCTCGTCGTGGACGTGCCAGCGGGCGGTGGTGACGGCACGCTCCGCCGTCTCGTCTCCGTCCTCGATGCGCTGCCGCAACAGCCGCATGGCGATGCGGCGGTTGAGGCTGAACTGCCGTTCGGTGTCGACCACGACGACGATCCCCGAGGGCCGGTGGGTCGCCCGTACCGCCGTGCTTGCCTTGTTCCGATGCTGACCGCCGGGGCCGCCGGTACGGCAGGCGACGACGTCGACGTCCGCCTCGGTGAACGTCGTGCGCGGGGCGTCGACCTGGCACGGCTGGGCGATGACGTACCAGTTCTTCCGGCCCGTGCCGGTGCGGTACGGGCTGGCGGCCTGCCAGCACAGGGTTCCGGTCCATGAGGCGGCGAACGCCTCGGCACCGGCTCCCGACATCTGGATCAGGACCGATCGGTAGGTGCCGGGCCGGTCGCCGGGAACGACCTGGACCCGGCGGATCTCCAGGTTCTGCTGGGCGGCGTCGACTTCCAGGCGGCGCAGCAGCCGGGCTAGGGCCCAGGCGCATTCCTGCGGGCCACGTCCGGCCGACAGGAGCAGGTGGACGCTCACCCCGGCCTCACCGCCGGCCTCGCCTGCGGCGCTGGTCCCGCTGGGGCGCGGACCCGAGGTCGGGTGTCTTGTAGGTGACCAGGGGGACCGTGGTGGCCACGGGCGTGGCCAGGCCGTGGCCGACGAGGTCGGCGATCACCTGCTCGATGCGCTTGTAAGCCGTCGGCGCCTCCTCGAAGAGGAGCTGACGGTCTCCGCACACCACCAGCGAGCCCACCGGCGTGCGGCGCAGCTCCTCGACCGTGTGCTTGGCCCGGCCCCGGCGCAGGGCGTCCGCACGCGACATCTTGCGGCCCGCGCCGTGCGCGACGGAATGGTTGGCGTCCGGCCCGGCGTGGGCGGCCACGAGATAGGAGGGGGTGCCTCGCGTCCCGGCGATGAGCACGTCACGGCCGTCACCCGGTGCCGCCCCCTTGCGGTGCAGGTAGACCCCGTCGCGGACCTCGACCAGGTTGTGGCACTGGTCGAGGAACGGCTCGGCGGGCTCGGCCCCCAGAGCGTGGGCGACCCGGGCCGCCAGCAACCGCCGGTTGAGCGATCCCCAGCGTACGGCGTCGTCGTGCATCGCCAGGTAGGCGCCGGGATCAGGGGCGGGGCCCGCGCCGTGGACCGCGGTGTGCTCCCGCAGGATCCGTTCGCCCAGCCCCCGGGAACCGCTGTGGACGACGAGGACGAGGTCGCCCGCGGCGAGCCCGAGACGGCTCGCGTGGCCCGGGTCGAAGACGGTCCCGATCCGGGCCAGCTCGACGAAATGGTTGCCCCGGCCGACCGTCCCGAGGCCCTCGACGTGACCGGCGGGGATGTCGCCCTCCACGACGGCCCAGGCCGGATCGTCGGCGTCGTGCTCGGGGTCCAGTGCGCGATCGAGGTCGGGGAAGCGGGCGGCGAGCTTCTCGGGCACGGCGCGCTTGAGCTTCATGGGGAACACGGCGATGCCGCAGCCGATGTCGGAGCCCACCAGGAACGGGTACAGCACGGTCGACGCCATGGCGGCGCCGATGGGGGCGCCCTTGCCGGGGTGCAGGTCCGGCATGGCGGCGACGTGCGTCATGCCGTCGAGGACGGCCACCTGGTGGCACTGCGTGAGGGCGTCGGACTCGATCCAGCTCTCAGGGGAGGCGAACACGGCGACGGTGGCCGGGCCTGCGGCCGTGGACGGCAGAGGGGGGCGTTGTTGCGACAAAAGGTTCTCTTCCCTTAAAGGGGCAGGCTGACAGCGCCGCGGGGCGCGTTGACGCCGTGGCGTCTCGGAGTGGCGGGGCGCTGTCCGTCAGAGCGTCATGGACACGGCGCCATGAACACCACGTTCCCTGAGCCCGCCACGCGAGGGCAAACGGTTTTGCGCCCACCGCCGTCTCGCGACCCGGCCGGCGTACGGGAAGCACGAGGCCGGCGCCTTCATCGAAGCCCGGATGAGCAGGGCGATCGGTAGTGGCGGAAAGTCTTTTTCTGACTGTGTGAATGCTGGTCGGTGAATCACACCTGGCAGGGAGGTGGCATGGAGGCGTTGGCCTCCAAGGGGCCGGGCGGGGAGAGGTGCCGGCTGGACGAGCGGCGCCTGCAGCGGCTGCGGGCCGGGTTGGAGCGTGGTCCGGCCGCGCACGGATATGTGGAGGACCAGCGCTGGACGCCGGCCCGATCGCGGTGTTGTTTCACGTCCGCCACACCTTGCGTGGGGTGTCGTGTCTGCTGCACCGCCTGGGCTGGAGTCCGCAGATCCCTGCGCAGCGGGCTGTTGAGCGCGGCGAGGGGGGGATCACCTCGTGGGTCGTCGAGGAGTGGCCGGCGATAAAGGGCGGCGCTCGACCTGGGCGCCCGGCTGTGCTGGGAAGACGAGTGCGGGCAGAACCTGAGGCCGCCCCGGGGCCTCCTGGACGTGGATCTTTACCTCGCCGTCGACCGGCGGCCTCTCGACGACCAGTGTGCCGGTGTCGGCCTCGGGCACGCCCCGGGAGCTTCGTGACCACTTCAACCGTTGGCGGATGCGTTGCCGCGCCCAGAGAGCCGAGACCGTGGGCACGATGGCGGCCGGAGGCTCAGGAACCAGCCACGTTTGTGAGCGCGGTCCAGCCGGTGGCTCGGATCCACTCGACCAGGTCCAGGGTGGCCGGCTCGATCGAGCGCACCGCCGCGGGGTCCGACCTTCTCTAGTACATCGAGATGTGCACGTGGTCGTAGTGGTTGGCGGTCACACCGCCCCGGTTGGACATGGCACGCCAGCCGGAACCGGTGTTGATGCGCTGACGCCAGATGACGTACTTGACGCCGAGCCTGTCCCTGTTCTTCAGGGCCCAGGCGGCGAGCTCGTCGCCGAGCTTGACGTTGGCCGCGGTGGGCATGGACCCGCCGGTGCTCATCATGAAGTCGCAGGCACGGCCGAGGGGGTGCTCGCCCCCGTCGTTCGCCGATCGGTAGCAGCCCACCTCGTGGGGCAGCTGGAAGGCCTGTCCGACGGCCTCGCGCATGATCCGCGTGCGGTCGGTGATGTTGTCGGACCCGGTGGGCAGCTGGGGCGCCCAGCTGCCGTCGGAGCGGCGCCCCGAGCCTGTGGGAACGAGCTGTTCGAGCTTGTCCTCGATCACGCGGATGACCTTCTCCGCGTCCTCACGCTGAACCTGCACCGCCTTGGCCTCCTGCTCGATCTGCCTGGAGAGCTGGGCCGTCCTGTCCGCGGCCTGTTTCATGAGATCCCGGCTCCGGGCGAAGCCCTGCAGCTGGGCGATCTGCTGGGCGGTCAGCTGTTCCATGACGGCCGCGCCGCCCACCTCGGGGGCCGACAGGATCGAGGGAAGGTCGAGGGGGCCGTTCTGGTAACGGATCTGGACGATGGAGGCGACCTCCCTGCCCGCCTCGGCGTAGGCCGCTTCCGCCTGGCGCAGGTCGGCCTGCGCGACCTTCTCCGCCTCCTGCGCCTTCTTCAGCGACTCCCGTTTGGCGGCGTACGCCTCGATGAGCCGGTCGACTTTCTTGTTGAGCTGGGTCAGTTCGGCGCGGAGCCGGGACTCGTCGGGCTTCGGCGCGGCGCCCGCCGTTTCCGTGCCGCCGAGGACGAAGGCGAAGGTGAGGGCCGAGGCCAGGCAGGCGGCGGCCGTACGTCGATGGAAAGCGGGGGACAGAGCCGTCACAGCTCTCCTCTCCTCACGCCGACCGGGTTAGCTGACGGGTTCGGGCTGGAGGAAGCCCTTCCACCGAAGTGGTTCACCCCAGATGCATGGGTCCCCGGCTCTCAGGTGAGGCACCTGAGATTAGGCATATCGTGCTGTTTGTCCGATGCGTGAGGATAGTAATGGTAAAAAGGTGACCGCGCGACCCCGAGTCGAGACCGATCGGTGATCATTCCGTGACAACGGCGCGCAGGCGCCGAGCTGTCTCCTCAGGCGGAACGTCGTTCACGAAGGCCCCCATGGCCGACTCGGACCCGGCGAGATACTTGAGCTTGTCCGGCGCCCGGCGGATGCTGAACAGCTCAAGATGCGTGTACGCCAGGTCCCTGTCCACCCGCACCGGTGCCTGGTGCCAGGCCGAGACGTACGGCATGGGCACCCCGAACAGCCCGTCCAGGCGGTGCAGCACCTCGGTGTAGAGCGGTCCGAACGCCGCGCGCTCGGCGGGGTCGAGTCCGTCGAGGCCGGGAACCCCGCGGTGCGGGTAGAGATGGACCTCGACCGGCCAGCGGGCCGCGGCGGGCACGAACGCCGTCCAGTGCTCGTTGGCCGCGACCACACGCTCGGCGGCCTCCCGTTCGGCCGCGAGCACGTCGGCGAAGAGGTCGCCACCGGTGCGCTCCCTGTGCCGCCGCGCCGCGCCGAGCAGGGTCCGGGTACGCGGGGTCACGTAGGGATAGGCGTAGATCTGGCCGTGCGGATGGGGCAGGGTGATGCCGATCTCCGGGCCGCGGTTCTCGAAGCAGAACACCTGCTCGACCCCGGGCATCGCGGAGAGCGCGACGGTGCGGTCGATCCACGCCTCCATCACCAGCTCGACCCGCTCGGGAGAAAGCATGGAGAAGGAGGAGTCGTGCTCGGAGGTGAAGCAGACGACCTCGCACCTGCCGACGCCGGGCCGTACCTCACTCAGGCCGCCGACCTGCGGGTAGGCGCCCAGGTTGGTGGAGAAGGACGGGAAGCGGTTCTCGAAGACGGCCACGTCGTAGGTGGGGGAGGGGATCTCGGTCGGACGGCCGGGCGCCGACGGGCACAGCGGGCACTCGTCGGCGGGCGGCAGGAACGTACGGCCCTGCCGGTGCCCGGCGACCGCGACCCACTCCTCGGTGAGCGGGTCGTAGCGCAGCTCGGAGGCGGCGGGCCTGGGCGGCAGGTCGCGCGTGTCGACCGCGCCGCGCTCCGCGTCGTCCCGCAGGTCGAAGTAGAACAGCTCGCGGCCGTCGGCCAGGTGGGTCGCGGTGCGCCTCATCGGTCGCGGATCCCGTCCCCGGCGACGACCAGCTCACCGACCCTGGCGGCGAGTTCCTCGCGAGCCTCCCGCCCGAGCCCGGAGTCCGTGATCAGGACGTGGGCCTCGGACAGCTCGGCGATCGTGCTGATCCCGACCGTCCCCCACTTGGTGTGGTCGGCGGGCACGACCAGGCGGTGCGCCGAGGCCACGAGCGCCCGGTCCGTCTCCGCTTCGAGCAGGTTGGGGGTGGTGAACCCGGCGCGGGCGCTCATCCCGTGCACGCCGAGGAACAGGGTGTCCACGTGCAGCCCTCTGATGGCCGCGACGGCCACCGGGCCGACCAGCGCGTCCGAGGGGGTGCGCACCCCGCCGGTCAGCACCACGGTGCGGTCGGCGCGCGGTGCGCGGTGGAAGACCTCGGCGATCCGGATCGAGTTGGTGATCACCGTCAGCTCTGGCACGTCGGTCACGAAGTGGGCGAGCGTCCAGGTGGTGGTACCCGCGGAGAGCGCTATCGCCGTGCCCGGCCTGACGAGCCCGGCGGCGTGCCTGGCGATCGCCTCCTTCTCCGACTGCTGACGCGCGGACTTGGCGGTGAACCCGGGCTCCTCGGTCGAGCCGGGTCCCGTGGCCGTCGCCCCACCGTGGACCTTCTCCACGAGACCGCGCTCCGCCAGCGCCTCAAGGTCCCTGCGGATCGTCATGTCGGAGACACCGAACTCGCGGACCAGGTCGGCGACCCTGACCCCGCCACTGCCGCGCACCCGTTCGAGAATCACCTGCTGCCGCTGCTGGGCGAGCATCGATCCCTCCTTAATCCACCAGACTCCAGCAAATTACCACAGACTCACAGGGGTGAATGTTGGATTATGGGGGTTAAGTGCTCACAGTCGCTCAAGCTCGGCATGGATGTTGGCCCGCGCCCGCGTCTCAAGGTCCGCGACGTGGAAGATCACGGGAAGGTCGAGCAGCGAGCGCAGCACCGCGGCCCTGCCCTGCCTGAAGAGCTCGTCGGGGACGAAGAAGTACTCCTCCCGCACCGCCGCCGCGTAGACGGCGTACTCCTGAGGAGAGGAGGCGAGGATCGCCAGGTCGGCGTCGCACAGCACGGCCCCGTCGGCGTCCCCTGGCTCGGGGGCGTGTGTGATCGTGAGCCTGACCAGCCGCGCGACCGTCCCGACAGCCTCCGGTGACATCCCGAGCTCGGGCAGCGCCCGCTCGGCGAGCCTGGCGCTGCGCTCCTCGTTGTCGCTGCGCCGGGGGTCGTAGACGGCGTCGTGGAACCAGGCCGCGAGCCGTACCAGGTCCGGGTCGGCGGCACTGCCGGCGAGCGCGTCGACGTGGTCGAGTACGGCCGTCAGATGTGCGGTTGTGTGGTATTTGCGGTGTGGCTCGCCGTACCGGGACAGCAGGTCCGCGCCGAGCCGGTCGGCCTCGGTTCCGGCCAGGAGGCGCCAGCGCTCCATCAGCTTCTCGCTCATGCGAGGCAGCCTAGATCCGCCCTCTTGTACGGCGGGTGCCCCGGGAGGAACGTAAGAGGCGGATCCCGCACCCGGCGGGGTTCACGGAAGGAGGCCGCGTGGGCAAACGAGCGCGTAAGAACCGGGCCCGTAAACGGAACAAGGCCAACCACGGAAGACGCCCGACGTCGCGTTAGCCGCGTCGTCCCCAGGAGGCGAGCAGCCGGGTCTGGGCGTCGGTGCCGGAGGCGATCGGCTGCTGTGCCCCGATGACCCCCGCCTGCCGGTAACCGGCCTCGGCGCCCGCGACCCACGCCGCGCAGGCCTCGACCAACTCGGGATCGAGCTGTTCGTCGGCGCCGATCGCCCTGGCCAGGTCCCAGGTGTGGATCAGGACGTCGGCGAACAACTCGGTGACGTACTCCCCGCCGGGCACGTCCCCGAAGGAGAGTCTGGCCAGGCGGGTCAGCGCCCCCTCCCCGTAGGCGGCCTGCACGGCGGCGGTGGCGGAGGTGTCGAACGCCTTCAACGGGTCGTCGCCGAGCAGGTCGCCGTCGAAGTCGTCCCCGACCTCGGCGGCGGTCCGCCCGCCGAGCAGTTCCGGAGCCCACAGGTTCTCGCCCACCACATGCTCGACCAGATCCCGCACGTCCCAGTCGACACAGGGAGTCCGGTTGTGCCACTGCTCCGGGGTGATCCTGTGAACGAGAGCGCCGAAGTCGTCCAGCGCGCGGCGGTAGGCCTCGCGTACGTCGGTGATCATCATGCCCTCCCAGCTCCTCATTTCGACCGTAACTCCTGGGAGGCCAGTAGTCATCGCGCTTGTCGGGCATGACACCGGGGTGTGACGGACTCGCTCGACGAGCCTCACGATGGCCGATAGTGAGGTATGACGAACTCGCGAGTGGCGATCATCGGTGGCGGCCTCGGGGGGCTGTGCCTGGCGCAGGGGCTGCGCCGGGCGGGCGTGGAGGTGACGGTCTACGAGCGTGACCGTACTCCCGGCGACCGGCTCCAGGGCTACCGCATCCACATCGACCCGACGGGGGCCCGCGCGCTCAACGAGTGTCTGCCTCCGGAGTTATGGGAGACGTTCCTGGCGTCGGCCTCAGGGAGCGGGCGGGACTTCGGCTTCCTCACCGAGAGGATGAACCCCCTGATGGTGATGGAGACCCCGCGCGGGCCGGACCCGCTGGACAACCACCACTCCATCAGCCGGGCCACGCTCAGGGAACTGCTGCTGACCGGCCTGTCCGACGTCGTACGGTTCGACAGGACCTACGAGCGCTACACCCGTGAACCGGACGGGACCGTGACCCTGCACTTCGCCGACGGGACCACCGAGAACGCGGACGTCGTGGTCGCCGCGGACGGGGGCAACTCCCGGGTCAGAAAGCAGTACCTCCCGCACGCCCGGCGGATCGACACCGGCATCCTCACGGTCGCGGGCAGGTTCCCGCTCACCGGCGAGACACGCGCCCAGGTCGCCCCCCGGTTGTGGCGGGGCCCCAACATGATCATCCCGCCGAGGGGGTGCGGCATGTTCACCGCGCCGCAGGAGTTCGGACAGCGGGACGCCGGAGGCGACGGAGCGGGCGACTACGTCATGTGGGTCTTCGGCGCCTCGGCGGGACGCCTCCCCACCGGACTGTCCGGCATGAACGGTCAGGAACTCAGGGACACCGTCGCCGGGCTGGTCGCCACCTGGCACCCCGACCTGCGAAGGCTGGTCACCGCCTCGGCCCCCGAGAGCGTCTCCCTGCTGCCGATCCGCACCGCGGTCCCCGTCGATCCCTGGCCCGCGACGAACATCACCCTGCTCGGCGACGCGGTGCACAGCATGACCCCGATGCGGGGGATCGGGGCGAACGCCGCCCTGCGTGACGCCTGCCTGCTCACCCGCGCCCTGCGCGACGGAACGGACTCCGTCACGGCCATCGCCGGCTACGAGACCGAGATGCGCGAGTACGGCTTCGCCGCCGTGCGCAGGTCGCTCAGGGCCGCCAGGCAGTTCGTCGACGACAGCCGCCTGGCCAGGGTGGCCTTCAGGGGCGCGCTCAGGCTGGCCGGGCGCATGCCCTCCCTCAGGAGAAAAGCCCTGTCCTAACCTACGGCAGGCGCTGCTCGACCCAGACAACCTTCCCCTTGGCGGTCGTCCGGGAGCCCCAGCGGTGGGCGAGCCAGTTGACGAGGTGGAGGCCGCGGCCGGTGTCGTCGTCACTGCCCGCGTCCCGCATCGACGGCAGCACGGTGGAGCGGTCGCTCACCTCGCACACCAGCGTCGGGCCGCGCAGCATGCGCAGCCCGACGCTTCCCGAACCGTGCTCGACGGCGTTGGCGACCAGCTCGCTGACCATGAGCTCGACGTTGTCGACGATCGCCTCAAGCCGCCACTCGGCGAGGGTGGCGCGCACGAAGGCACGGGCCTGCCCCGCGGAGCGGGGGTCGGGGGGCAACAGGAGGTCGACGACGTCGTCCTCGTCCAGCTCGCGCACCCTGGCGAGCAGGAGCGCGATGTCGTCGCGCTCGTGCCCGGGACGCTGCGCGCCGATCGTGAGGTCGCAGAGCTCCTCAAGATCGTGACGCCCGCCGGTGAGCAGGTCGCGCAGCATGCCGATGCCCTCGTCGATGTCCCGGTCACGGCTCTCGACCAGGCCGTCGGTGTAGAAGGCGAGGATCGAGTCGTGCGGCAGCACCAGCTCACGCCGTTCGAAGGGCTCGTTGCCGATGCCCAGGGGCAGACCGGCGGGCAGTTCGAGCAGCTCGGTCTCGCCGCCCGGCCGTACGAGGACGGGTGGGACGTGGCCGGCGCAGGAGATCGCGCAGGCCCGGGTGACCGGGTCGTAGGTGGCGTAGAGGCAGGTCGCGATCTGGGTGGTGTCCAGGTCCTGGCTCATCCGGTTGAGCCGGAAGAGCACTTCGGAGGGGCACAGGTCGAGACTGGCCAGCGTACGGGCGGCGGTGCGCAGCTGGCCCATCGTCGCGGCGGCCCTGATGCCGTGTCCCATCACGTCGCCGACGACGAGGGCGACCCGGCAGCCGGGCAGCGGGATCACGTCGTACCAGTCGCCGCCGACCCCGACCAGGTCGCTGGCGGGCAGGTAGCGGGAGGCGATCGTCAGACCGAGCGGCTGGTAGAGGTCGGCGGGCAGCAGACTGCTCTGCAGGGTCAGCGCGGTACGGCGTTCGCGGTTGTAGAGCCGGGCGTTGTCGAGGCAGACCGCGGTCCTGGCGGCCAGTTCCTCGGCCAGGTTGACGTCCTGCTCGTCGAAGGGCTCGCTGTCCGGCCTGCGGGTGAAGATGACGAAGCCGAGCACCCGGCCCCGCGCCTTCAGCGGCACGGCCAGGAAGGAGCTCTCCTCCAGGACCCGGGCGACCGAGTCACGCTTGGAGGAGCGCCCGATCTCCTCCGAGGTCCTGCGTCCGAGGCGGGGGTAGAGGATCGGGTTTCCGGTGGCCATGCACCTGGCGTACGGCGTCCACGCCGCGTAGCTGGTGACCTCGTCCACCGGGAAGGCCTCGGCGTACTCGTCCGGGGTCGTGCTGGAGACCCCGACGGCGATCCGCCGTACGAGCGCCGAGCCGTCGATGCTGCGCTGGGCGAACTCTCCCTCGGTCAGCAGTCTGTCCTGGACCAGGATGCCCGCCGCGTCCGCGAAGCGCGGCACAGCGACGTTCATCAGCTCCCTGCCGGTCTCGAACATGTCCAGCGTGCTGCCGATCCGCTTGCTGGCCGCGTTGAGCAGGGAGAGCTGCTCGTGCATGGTCGCCGGGCTGCTCATCCTGGGGGTCGACGACGCCGGATCCTTGGCGACGAAACGGCGGTTCACCCGTTCCACCGCAGCTCCGTGCCCAGCCTCCCGCTGTGCGCCGGGACTCCGGCGGCCCCGCGGGCGCCGCAGCGAGGGGTCACCGGACCCGGTCCGCCGGGGTGACCGCCCGCGCGGCCGATCATGACGCCCTCGAACCCCGCCACGTTCCCTCCGGTGACTTGACTGCCGCTCATGGAGAATCGTAAAGAACGATCTATATCCCGTATCCGCATTTGGCGCAGATTTCCCGATATTTCTCCGCAGCGTAAACCCGATGGCCGTCGAGTCCCCAATCCGGTGCGGCCGGTCCCGGGCCTCGCGCGACGTCCGTGCCGTACGAGGCCGTCCTCCGTAGTGCGGACCGTTCCCCGCCGGACGGATGGTCATCCTTCGCGACACGGCCGGACGAAAGATCGGGAGCGTGAGAACGGCCACAGAGGATCGGACGGTTCCCGATAGCGGAAGGGCCAGGACACCATGGAGGTGACCTGGCCCTTCGCCATCTGAGCGGACGACGGGAATCGAACCCGCGTAGCCAGTTTGGAAGACTGGGGCTCTACCATTGAGCTACGTCCGCGCGAGCCGGTGTCAGTCTGGTCTAGACTTCATCCGGTCGTCAGGGCGTAATCGTACCGGAGATCCGGAGCGAGCGCGCACCGACGTACGGGGTGTGGCGCAGTTTGGTAGCGCACCTGCTTTGGGAGCAGGGGGCCGCAGGTTCAAATCCTGTCACCCCGACGCTGGTGGGGGCCGATCCGATCGGATTCGATCTGGGTCGGCCTTTTCATCTGGTTCGCCTGGCTCATCCGACTCTGTCGGGTGGGTCAGTGCGTCCCGCTGAAGAGCGCCCAGACGGCCTTGCCGCCGCGGTTGAGGTGGTCCCAGCCCCAGCACTTGCTGTAGGTCTCCACGATGTAGAGGCCGCGGCCGTTCTCCGAGATGAAGTCCGGCTCCTTGGGGGTGGGGACCTCGTCACTGGGATCGGCGACGGCCAGCAGCACGTGGGGAGACAGGTGCAGCAGCACGAGGGTGATCGGGTTGGCCTCCATCGTGCTCGGTGGACGCAGCGCGTAGCGCACCGCGTTCGTCACGAGCTCGGAGACCACCAGGGCCGCGTCGTCGCTCAGCTCCGACAGGCCCCACTCCCGCAGCTTCGACCTCGTCACCTCGCGGGCGGTCTTCACCGAGTCCGCCTGGTGGGGAAGCGGGCACGCCGTGGCGTCGGAGTGCCCGGCCGCGAGCAGGTCGTCGAAGCTCACCTCGCGAGTCGCCTGCAGGTAGCCGGCAGCCGATTTCGGCTCCTCCACCATCCTGCCGGTATCTCCCGCTCTCATCGTGAGTCTCCGCGCTGGTTGTGAGTTTTCAGAGCTTGTGCACCATAAGCCCAATATGCACTAGGCCATCATGGGTCACCGGAACGCCCGCTGCAAGACCCAAATGCACGTGCAGTTGCATCGTGCAGGCGCATGGGCGAACAGTAGAAGAGGTTGTCGGACCGGACACGGAGTTGGGACCTTGTCATTGCGCCTGGAAGTGGTGACACTGTGTGCGCTGGCCCAACTGAATAGGGAGGCGAAGTGACGCAGGTTCAACCGGGCTCGGGTCCCACGGCTCTGCGGATTCTCCTGGGCTCCCAGTTGCGCCGGCTGCGCGAGGCCAAGGGCCTGTCGCGTGAGGAGGCCGGGCACCTCATCAGGGGGTCGGAGTCCAAGATCAGCAGAATGGAGCTCGGCAGGGTCGGCCTGCGGGAACGCGACGTCGCCGACCTGCTCACCTTCTACGGTGTCGAGGAGGAGGAAGCCAGGGCGGCCGTCATGGAGCTGCTGCTCAAGGCCAACGAGCCCGGCTGGTGGCACCGCTTCAACGACCTGCTCCCTTCGTGGTTCCAGACCTACGTCGGCCTTGAGGAGGCGGCCTCCCGCATCCGCACCTACGAGGTGCAGTTCGTGCCGGGCCTGCTCCAGACCAAGGAGTACGCCCGGGCGGTCATCACCGCGGGCAGCGCGGGCATCTCCCCCGAGGAGATCGCGCGCCGCGTCGACCTGCGGATGCAGCGCCAGCGGGTGCTCGAACGCCCGGACGGCCCGTTCTTCTGGGCCGTCATCGACGAGGCCGCGCTGCGTCGCCCCATCGGTGGCGCCGAGGTGTCCCGCGCACAGCTGGAGCACCTGCTCGACCTCATGCGCCAGCCCAATATCACGATTCAGGTCATGCCGTTCAGCTTCGGCGGTCACAGCGCCGAGGGCGGCGCCTTCAGCGTGCTGCGTTTCCAGGACAGCGAGCTTCCCGACGTGGTCTACGTCGAACAGCTCGCCAGCGCCCTCTACCTGGACAAGCGTGAGGAGGTCGACCGCTACAGCGAGGTCATGGAACGGCTGTGCGCGGTCAGCACCACTCCGGGGGAGACGACCGACATCCTGCGGAGAATCATCAAGGAGAACTGAACGAGCGCCGGTCGCTCCCAGGCGCGGCTCTGCCCTAGACTGGCCAGCGGCGTTGGACACCCGCCACAGTTGATCATGCCCTAATATCGCATGTCTGAACGGCTGTGTCCGGTGCCGCTCATGTGGGCGCGGCGCGCGAGCTTGCCGCGGTAGCCGTACGACTTGACGCGCCCGCGATCACTCGAAGCTTGATCAAGGAGACCACCCCGTGAAGACCGCTGTCGAGGAGCTCAGCCCGACCCGGGTCAAGCTCACTGTCGAGGTGCCGTTCGAGGAGCTCGGCGAGAGCATGCAGGCGGCGTACAAGAAGGTCGCGCAGCAGGTGCGCGTCCCGGGCTTCCGCCCCGGCAAGGTCCCGGCCCGGATCATCGAGCAGCGCTTCGGCCGCGCGGTGGTTCTGGAGGAGACCCTCAACGACGCGGTGCCGAAGCTGTACGGCCAGGCCGTCGACGAGAGCGACATCTTCCCGGTCAGTCAGCCGAGCATCGAGGTCACCAAGATCGATGACGGCGAGCAGGTCGAGTTCACCGCCGAGGTGGACGTCCGCCCGAACTTCGACGTTCCCGACTACGAGGGCATCGAGGTCACCGTCCCGGTCGCCCAGGTGACGGACGAGGACGTCGAGGCCCAGCTGGACGGCCTGCGCCAGCGCTTCGCCACGCTGACCGGCGTCGAGCGCGCCGCGGCCAACGGCGACTACGTCGTGATGGACCTGGCCGCCGCGATCGACGGTGTGAACATCGAGGAGCAGCAGGCGGGCGACGTCTCCTACGAGGTCGGCGCGGGCTCTGTGCTGCAGGGCCTCGACGACGCGCTGGTCGGCATGTCCGCCGGTGACGTCAAGGAGTTCACCACCAACCTGGTCGGCGGGCAGAACGCCGGCGAGGAGGCCGTGGTGACCATCACCATCAAGAGCGTCAAGGAGAAGGTCCTCCCCGAGCTCGACGACGAGTTCGCCCAGCTGGCCAGCGAGTTCGACACCCTCGACGAGCTCAAGGAGAGCGTCCGCGAGCAGGTGCGCCGCACCAAGCTGATCGAGCAGGTCGTCCAGGCGCGCGAGAACGCCCTCGACGCGCTCCTCGACAAGCTCGACATTCCGATCCCGGAGAGCGCGCTCAAGGCCGAGGTCGACAGCCGCAAGCACAACCTTGAGCACCAGATCGCCGAGAGTGGCCTGAGCAAGGAGGCTTACTTCCGCCTCTACCAGACCACCGAGGAAGAGCGTTTCGCCGAGTTCGACACGAGCTCCGCCAAGGCGATCAAGACCGGCTTCGTGCTCGACAAGATCGTCAAGAACGAGGAGCTCGGCGTCAGCGAGCAGGAGCTGACCGACTTCGTGGTGCGCCGCGCCATGCAGATGAACGTCGCCCCCAACGCCCTCGCCAAGCACCTGGCCGACAACGACCAGCTCACGCTGGCCATGGTCGAGATCGTCCGCGACAAGGCCAAGAGCGTCGTCGGTGACGCGGCCAAGGTGGTCGACGAGGCCGGCGAGACGGTCGACCTCAAGGCCATCTACAGCGAGATCAACGGCCAGGAAGTGGTCGAGGAGCCCGCTGAGGGCGACGCCGACAAGGCCGCCGAGTAGGCCACAAGGCCGTTCCACGACCTACGTGACGCCTCCCCGGTGCCGGGCACCGGGGAGGCGTCACGCTTTCCCACACGCGGTAAAGCCCCCATTCGGGCAGTCAGGTACGGCTGAGCGCCCGCACAGGTGTCCCGGCGTGTCGCGCGCCGTCCCTGTCCGGGGGACCGCCTCGAATGTCCTCCAGGGGCCTTCCTGCGCCTTGGACGCCGTCCTACACGGCGGATTCAGCGGCGGGGCCGTAGGGGCTCGGACCAGGCGAAGAGGTGTGGGACGGTGCGGGGAGCATGCGCCGTCAGCGAACAGCACGTGGAGGGGGCATGTCCGGTAGGCGCCGCGCGTTAAGGTCACAAGCAAAGCCAATCGATTACGACGCATCGGAAGGTGACGCTGTGACCAGCCCGCCGACCTTCTACCAGCCGACCGGCTCCGGGCCCGAGTCGATGAGCCAGCAGAACGGCTCGTTCAGGCTCGAAGACCAGCTCTATCAGCGGCTGCTGCGTGAGCGCATCATCGTGCTGGGCACCCAGGTCAACGACGAGATCGCCAACCGAATCTGTGCCGAGCTGCTGCTGCTCGCCGCGGACGATCCCGACAGGGACATCTGGCTCTACATCAACTCGCCGGGCGGATCGGTGACCGCCGGTATGGCGATTTACGACATGATGGAATACGTGCCCAATGATGTGTGCACGGTCGCGATGGGACTGGCCGCCTCCATGGGGCAGTTCCTGCTCTGCGCCGGTGAGAAGGGCAAGCGTTACGCACTCCCGCACGCACGCATCATGATGCACCAGCCGTCCGGGGGCATCGGTGGCACCGCCGCCGACATCGCCATCCAGGCGGAGCAGATGCTCTACGTCAAGAAGACCCTTGCCGAGCGCATCGCCTTCCACACCGGTCAGCCGCTCGACCAGATCGAGGCCGACTCCGACCGTGACCGCTGGTTCACGGCCGAGGAGGCCAAGGACTACGGCTTCATCGACAATGTCGTGCGCAGCGCCCGGCAGGTGCCCTCAACGGGCGCCGTCTCCTGAAGGGGCAAAAGGTGAGTGAGTTGATCCGGCCGGGAGACATCAACGGCCGTTACGTTATCCCTACCTTCGTCGAGCGCACGTCGTACGGCGTCAAGGAGATGAGCCCGTACAACAAGCTCTTCGAGGACCGCATCATCTTCCTCGGCGTGCAGGTTGACGACACCTCGGCCAACGACGTCATGGCGCAGTTGCTGACGCTGGAGTCGATCGACCCCGACCGCGACATCAGCATCTACATCAACTCGCCGGGCGGCTCGTTCACCGCCATGATGGCGATCTACGACACGATGCAGTTCGTCCGGCCGGAGATCCAGACGGTCTGTCTCGGTCAGGCCGCCTCGGCGGCGGCGATTCTGCTGGCCGGCGGCACGCCCGGCAAGCGGTTCGCCCTGCCCAACGCCCGCATGCTGATCCACCAGCCCTCAACCGAGGGTGGCGGCCAGGGAAGCGACATCGAGATCCAGGCGCGTGAGATCCTGCGGATGCGCACGCAGATGGAGTCGATCCTGTCCAGGCACTCGGGCAGGAGCGCCGAAGAGGTCCGCAAGGACATCGAGCGGGACAAGATCCTCGATGCCGAGGAAGCCAAGGCGTACGGGCTGATCGACGACATCATCCCGTCGCGCAAGAAGCTCGCCAAGGCCATAGCCTCCTAATGAGGTCTATCGCACCGGAACGGTGCCCAATTGGGCACCTTCCGGTGCGACTCGCCGCTAGGGGGCTCACTGAGGGCTCAGAAGACGGTAACGTCGAAACCTGAGCGGGATGACTTTTCGCACCGGGTATCGGTCCGGTCGGAAGAAACGGACCGCGAAGCCAGGGCGGTCCCACGCAAAGGAGTATCTGGGGTGGCACGCATCGGCGACGGGGGAGACCTGCTGAAGTGCTCTTTCTGCGGGAAGAGCCAGAAGCAAGTCAAGAAGCTCATCGCCGGACCCGGCGTATACATCTGCGATGAGTGCATCGATCTCTGCAACGAGATCATCGAAGAGGAGCTCAGCGAGTCCTCCGAGCTCAAGTGGGACAGTCTGCCCAAGCCGAGGGAGATCTACGAGTTCCTCGACGCCTACGTCATCGGTCAGGACCAGGCGAAGAAGGCGCTCTCGGTGGCGGTCTACAACCACTACAAGCGGGTGCAGTCCGGCGAGCGCGGGCGTGACGACGGCATCGAGCTGTCCAAGTCCAACATTCTGCTGTTGGGCCCGACCGGTTCCGGCAAGACACTGCTCGCCCAGACGTTGGCGAAGATGCTGAACGTGCCGTTCGCCATCGCCGACGCCACCGCCCTGACAGAGGCGGGCTATGTGGGCGAGGACGTCGAGAACATATTGCTCAAGCTGATCCAGGCCGCTGACTACGACGTCAAGAAGGCCGAGACCGGCATCATCTACATCGACGAGGTGGACAAGATCGCTCGCAAGAGCGAGAACCCCTCGATCACCAGGGACGTCTCCGGCGAGGGCGTGCAGCAGGCCCTGCTGAAGATCCTGGAGGGCACCACCGCGAGCGTGCCGCCCCAGGGCGGGCGCAAGCACCCCCACCAGGAGTTCATCCAGATCGACACCACCAACGTGCTGTTCATCTGCGGTGGCGCCTTCGCGGGTCTTGAGAAGATCATCGAGTCCCGGGTCGGCAGGAAGGGCATCGGCTTCAACGCCATCATCCGTTCCAAGGACGACATCGACACCTCCGACATCTTCGGAGACGTCATGCCCGAGGACCTGCTGAAGTTCGGCATGATCCCCGAGTTCGTCGGCCGCCTCCCGGTCATCACCAGCGTGCACAACCTTGACCGCGACGCGCTCATCCAGATCCTCACCGAGCCGCGCAACGCCCTGGTCAAGCAGTACCGCCGCCTGTTCGAGCTGGACAACGTCGAGCTGGAGTTCAGCGACGACGCCCTGGAGGCCATCGCCGACCAGGCGATCCTGCGGGGCACCGGTGCCAGAGGCCTGCGCGCCATCCTGGAGGAGGTCCTGCTTTCGGTGATGTACGAGGTGCCCTCCCGACAGGATGTGGCCCGCGTCGTCATCACCCGAGAGTCGGTGCTTGAGCACGTCAACCCGACCCTCGTGCCTCGTGACCAGCTGAACAAGCAGCAGCGCACGCCGCGCGAGAAGTCCGCCTGACCTCAGCGCCGGACGATCCGAAGCGGCGACGCCCCCGCGTTCCTCTACGCGGGGGCGTCGCCGTGTCCACGGTCTTTCCGGGTCTTTCCGGTGGCTGGAGTCCGGCCGCCATCCGAAGAGAGACATGTCTGGACAGGGCGGAAGGTGTGCGGACACCTGACGACGGCCGCGAGTCGGGGACATCGACCGTCCGGACGTCTCTAGAATTGGACACCGTGACGACGCCAGAGCTGCCTACCCAGTACACCCCCGCCGACGTGGAGACCCGGAGCTACGAGCGCTGGGTGTCCGAGGGGTACTTCACCGCCGACCCCAGCAGCGAGCGCGAGCCGTACAGCATCGTCCTGCCCCCGCCGAACGTAACCGGTGTCCTGCACATCGGCCACGCCCTCGACCACTCGATCCAGGACGCGCTGACCCGCCGCGCCCGCATGCGCGGGCAGGAGACGCTCTGGCTGCCGGGTATGGACCACGCGGGCATCGCCACCCAGAACGTCGTCGAGCGTGAGATCGCCAAGGAGGGCCTCTCTCGCCACGACCTTGGCCGGGAGGCCTTCGTCGAGCGCGTCTGGCAGTGGAAGGAAGAGTCCGGTGGCCGGATTCTCGGGCAGATGCGGAAGCTCGGCGACGGCGTCGACTGGTCCCGCGAGCGCTTCACCATGGACCCCGGTCTCTCCCGCGCGGTCCAGACCATCTTCAAGAAGCTCTTCGACGACGGGCTCATCTACCGCGCCGAGCGCATCATCAACTGGTGCCCGCGCTGCCTGACGGCGTTGTCCGACATCGAAGTCGAGCACAGCGAGGACGAGGGCGAACTCGTCTCGATCCGGTACGGCTCCGGCGAGGACGAGATCATCGTCGCCACGACCCGCGCCGAGACCATGCTGGGTGACACCGCGGTCGCCGTGCACCCCGAGGACGAGCGCTACGCGCACCTGGTCGGCAGGCAGGTCGAGCTCCCGCTGACCGGCCGCAGCATTCCGGTCGTGGCCGACGAGCACGTCGACCCCGCCTTCGGCACCGGAGCGGTCAAGGTCACTCCGGCGCACGACCCCAACGACTTCGAGATCGGCCGCCGTCACTCGCTGCCCTCTCTCATCGTCATGGACGAACGCGGAGTGATCACCGCACACGGTCCGTTCGAGGGGCTCGACCGCTTCGAGGCCAGGCCCGCGGTCGTGGCCGCCCTGCGTGAGCAGGGCCGGATCGTCGCGGAGAAGCGGCCCTACCTCCACTCGGTCGGTCACTGCTCACGCTGCAAGACAGTGGTCGAGCCGAGACTGTCGCTGCAGTGGTTCGTCAACGTCTCGCCCCTGGCGAAGGCCGCCGGCGACGCGGTCCGTGAGGGACGCACCCGGATTCACCCGCCGGAGCTGGCCAAGCGCTACTTCGACTGGGTCGACGACATGCACGACTGGTGTATCTCACGGCAGCTGTGGTGGGGACATCGGATTCCGGTCTGGTACGGCCCCGAGGGTGAGGTCGTCTGCGTCGGCCCCGATGAGGAGCCGCCCGCCGGCTACGTCCAGGACTCCGACGTCCTCGACACCTGGTTCTCCTCGGGACTGTGGCCGTTCTCCACCCTGGGCTGGCCGGAGAAGACCCCCGAACTGGCCAAGTTCTACCCGACCTCCGTCCTGGTCACCGGTTACGACATCCTGTTCTTCTGGGTGGCCAGGATGATGATGTTCGGCATCTACGCGATGGAGGGTCGTCCTCCGTTCCACACCGTCGCGTTGCACGGGATGGTCCGAGACCAGTACGGCAAGAAGATGTCCAAGTCGTTCGGCAACGTGGTGGACCCGCTCGACTGGGTCGAGCGCTTCGGCGCGGACGCCACCCGTTTCACGCTTCTGCGCGGTGCCAACCCCGGATCCGACGTGGCGATCAGCGAGGAATGGGCAGGCGGCTCCCGCAACTTCTGCAACAAGATCTGGAACGCCACCCGCTTCGCGCTCATGAACGGCGCGACGGTCGGTGAGCTTCCTGTCGAGGAGCTGACCGCGGCCGACCGCTGGATCCTCTCTCGGCTGCAGGAGGTCATCGGTACGGTCGACGCGGCCTTCGAGGAGTTCGAGTTCGCCAGGGTCTCCGATGTGCTGTACCACTTCGCCTGGGACGAGGTCTGCGACTGGTACCTGGAGCTGGCGAAGATCCAGCTGGCCGCGGGACAGGAACACACCCGGCTGGTGCTCGGGCACGTCTTCGACGCGCTGCTCCGTCTGCTCCATCCGCTGGTGCCGTTCGTCACCGAGGAACTGTGGCGAGCGGTGACCGCGGCCCCCTCCATCGTGGTCGCCCCGTGGCCCGTGGTTCAGGAGTCGCTGCGCGACGGTGACGCGGAGAAGGAGATCGTCGCCCTCCAGGGGCTGGTCACCGAGATCCGCAGGTTCCGTTCCGACCAGGGGCTCAAGCCAGGCCAGCGAGTCGCGGCACGCCTTTCCCTCACCGGTACGGCCCTGGCCCCGCACGAGGGGGCGATCAGGTCGCTGCTCCGCCTCGACCAGCCGTCCGACTCCTTCGCCGCGACCGCGCGCCTCGACGTCGGTGGAATCCAGGTGGAGATCGACACCGCGGGGACGATTGATGTGGCGGCTGAGCGCAAGCGTCTGGAGAAGGATCTCGCGGTGGCACGCAAGGAAGCCGCCCAGGTGGCCGCCAAGCTTGGCAACGAGCAGTTCATGTCGAAGGCGCCTGATGACGTGGTGGCCAAGGTGCGTGCCCGTGCCGCCCAGGCGGATCAGGACATCGCGAGACTGACGGCCCAGCTCGACGCGCTGCCTGTCGGCTGAACACTCGATCGCATTACAGAGCCCGGGATCGGTTGGTGGTCCCGGGCTCTCGCGTGTCGGCTTCGGACACACGTTTGAGACATGGTGACCCAGGGAAGACTTAGTTGTTACCGGCAAGTTGGTCCTGAGAGCCCGAATGGACTGCTAGAGTTCTTCAAGTGGGACGAGATCCCACACACCCCTCCAAAAGATCACTGAAGATCTAGCCTGTCCGAGGGATTGGACAGAAGCCGGATGTCAGAGTAAGTTGGAAGGGTTGCTCCGGAGACGGGGTGAGCGAGATCCTAGCGGGTCTGGCGGGTTGGTGTCGAGTGGCTGCGAAGGCAGCGGGTTGACACGGACCGGCCGGAAATGATAGAATGGGAACACGGAAGTTTGTGCCCCTGAAGTGGTCGCACCGGGTGGTGTGGCGGCGGACGGTGAACGCGTCCGTTTCTTGAGAACTCAACAGTGTGCTAAAAGCCAGTGCATGAAGCACAAACCCGTCCTAACGCACGACATGGCGACAT
>NZ_JBITMT010000006.1:0-345832 GCF_044466505.1 Streptosporangium sp. NPDC049376
TGCGATACATCCGCCCACCTGACCCGCCATACGGACAGGCCACGAACCGCTCAGCCGTCAGACCAGGCCTGCCGGCATACCCACGGGCCAGGCCCTCGCCCGCGAGGTAGAGCTCGCCGGCCACTCCGGCCGGGACCGGTTGCAGCGCCTCGTCCAGGACGTAGGCCCGCATGTTGTCCATCGGCCCGCCGATGGGCACCGAGGCAGGGACGGAACCGGCCGAGCGCATCGGGTGGCAGGTGGCGAAGGTCGTGGTCTCGGTCGGGCCGTACCCGTCGACCACCGTCAGCCCAGGGCACCTCTCCAGCACCCGCCGAACCGAGGCCGCAGAGACCACGTCCCCCCCGGTCCACACCTGCCGAACCGCCGCGAAACACTCCGGCGCCTCCTGCGCCACCAGGTTGAACAGCCCCGCCGTCAACCACAGCGCGTCCACCCCACCACCGGACAACAACCGGGCGAAATCAGCCGTGGCGAGCTGCCCCGGCGGCGCCACGACCACCTGACCGCCCGACAGCAACGGCACCCACAGCTCGTAGGTCGAGGCGTCGAAGGCCAGCGGGGAGTGGACCAGCACCCGGCGGTGCTCCTCTCCACCGAACCGGCCGTCGGCGGCCAGCGCCACCACGTTCCCGTGGGTGACGGCCACGCCCTTCGGCACCCCCGTGGACCCCGAGGTGAACATCAGGTAGGCCCGGTTGTCCGGCAGGACGCGGACGGCGGGACGTTCCCCGGCCTGCTCCGCCGCGTGCACCCGGATGGTCCGCAGCCGGTCAGAGCCGGTCAGCGGGTGTCCCTGGTGCGCCTCGTCCACCAGCAGCAGCCCGGCGCCGCTGTCGGCCAGCACGCGGCTGAGCCGTTCCAGCGGGTGGCGGTCGTCGAGCGGCACGTACAGGCCGCCGCCCTTGAGGATCGCGAGCAGCGCGGCCACCTGGTCGGCGGAGCGGTCCATCAGCAGCGCGACCGGCGTCTCCAGGCCCATGCCCGCCGCGGCCAGCCGGTCGGCCAGCCGTTCCGCCCGCAGGTCGAGGTCCCGGTAGGTCAGCTCCTCATCGCCGCAGCGCAGAGCCACCGCGTCCGGGACGCGCGCCACCTGTTCGGCGAACAGCTCAGGGAGGCTCCGCTCGGGGACCGGCCCCGCGGTGTCGTTCCATCCGCCGAGGATCTCGGCCCGCTCCCCGGGCGTCAGGACTCCGGCCTGGCCGACCGGTGCCCCGGGGTCGTCCAGCAGGTGGCCGAGCAGTCGTTCGAACCGGCCGAGCAGGGTCGTGGCCGCCTCGCCGGTGATGACGGAGGGCTGGTGGTCGAGATGCAGGCCGAGCCGTTCGCCGGGGGTGACCGCGAGCAGCAGTGGATAGTGGGCGCTGTCGGCGTCTTCGACGAGTGCGACGTCCAGGACGCCTTCGACGCCGAGAGGCGCGTTGTCCGGGTAGTTGCCGTAGACGACGACGGTGTCGAACAGGCCGCCGAGCCCGGCGCACCGCTGGATCTCGGCCAGCCCCAGATGCTGGTGGTCCAGGAGTTCGGCCTGTTCGGCCTGTACCCGGGTGAGCAGCGCCGCCCAGCTCTCCGCGGGGCGGACCCCGATCCGGACGGGGACGGTGTCGATCAGCAGGCCGACCATCCGCTCCACGCCGGGGATCTCGTGCGGGCGGCCGGAGACCGTCATGCCGAAGGCGACGTCGCCCCGGCCGGTCAGCCTGGTCAGCAGCACCCCCCAGACCGCCTGGATCACGGTGTTGACGGTCACGCCGTGCCGCCGGGCGAGCCGTACGAGCCGGTCGGTGGTCTCGGCGGGCAGCTCCCTGCGCAGCCGCAGGGGCGGTTCCGGCGCCCTCTGGCCGGGCGCGACCAGCGTGGGCTCCTCGAATCCGGTCAGCGCCGCGGTCCACGCCCGCCTGGCGGCCTCCCGGTCCTGCCGGCCGACCCAGGCCAGATAGTCCCGGTACGGCACGCGGCGCGGCAGCGCGGAGTCGTCGCCGGAACTCGCGTACAGGGCCCACAGCTCCTCGGCGAAGATCGGCATGGACCAGCCGTCGAGCAGGATGTGGTGGATGGAGGCGACGAGCCGGTGGCGTTCCGGTGCGGCGCGCAGCAGCAGCCAGCGCACCAGCGGTGGGCGGGACAGGTCGAAGCGGCGGGCGCGTTCCTCCTCGACGATCCTCGCGGCGTGTTCCTCGAAGTCGTCCACGCCGGACAGGTCGATCTCGGTGAAGGGCGCCCGCGCGCCGTCCACGACGACCTGGAGCGTCGAGCCGTCCTCGCCCCGGTGGAAGGCGGCGCGCAGGTTGGGGTGGCGTTCCAGCAGCGCCGTGGCGGCGGCGCGCAGCCTGGGCACCTCAAGCTCCCCGGTCAGGTCGAAGCTGCACGCGGCGGTGTAGACGTCGGCGGCCCCCAGGTCGTACTGGGAGTGGAAGGCCATGCCGCTCTGCGTCGCGGACGCGGGCCACACGTCGCCGATCTCGGCGGGCCGGTGCGCGGCCACCAGGGCGTCCAGTCCGGCCTGGTCGATCTCGACGAGGGGGAAGTCGGAGGGGGTGTAGGTGTTCACGGTGTTTCGCCGTACGTGGGCGGCGATACCGCGCAGCGCGGTGAACCAGGCCTCGGCGAGTTCGGCGGTCTCCCGCTCGGTGAGCAGTTCGCCCGCCCAGGTCCACTCGGCCAGCAGCGCCGGGCCCTTCGGGGTGTCGAGGGTGAGGGCGTCGAGGCCGAGGGCGTGCGGCAGCGACATGCCGGGTTCGCCGCCCTCGCCCACCAGGTCGGCTCCGGCCAGCCAGTCCTCGCCGGTGACGTCGTCCATCGGGAAGCGGCCCAGGTAGTTGAACTCGATCCTCGGTTCGGGGTGTTCGCCCAGGACGGCCCCGGTCGCGGGGTTGAGGTATCTGAGCAGGCCGTAGCCGATGCCGTGGTCGGGGATGGCGCGCAGTTGTTCCTTGACCTGTTTGAGCGCGGCGCCGACTCCCGCGCCTCCGGCGGTCACCTCCGGCCAGGGAACCGTGCCCGGGTCGAGCCGTACCGGGAAGACTGAGGTGAACCAGCCGACCGTCCTGGACAGGTCGACCCCGTCGACGATCTCCTCCCGGCCGTGTCCCTCGACGGCCACGAGCACGGGCGTCCCAGAACCGGGAGTGCGGCGTGCGCGCCAGTGCCCGAGAGCGAGGGAGAAGGCGGTCAGCAGCACGTCGTTGACCTGCGCGTGGAAGGCGGCGGGGGCCTGGGTGAGCAGTGGTTCGGTGATCTCGGGCGGCAGCGCGAGGCGGAGTGAGCCGACGGTGGCGTAGGTGTCGCGGGCCGGGTCGAAGGCACGTCCGCCGAGCGGTGTCTCCGGTGTCCTCAGGGTCTCGGCCCAGAACGGCAGTTCGGCCACGCGGGCGGGGGACAGGGCCGCCTCGCCGAGCCGCCGCGCCCAGTGGCGGAAGGAGGTCGGCACCGGTTCGAGCGGCGTTCCCGGTTCGCGCAGCGCCGCCAGCAGGTCCGCCTGGAGGGTCCGCCAGGACACCCCGTCGACGACCACGTGGTGGACGACGAGCAGCAGGCGCGCGCCGTACCTGACCGCCTGGAGCATCACCCCGGCCTCGGGCCGCAGCCGGGCCGGTGCCGTGCGCGCCGCCGCCGCGAAGTCCGCCTCGCCGGTCACGAACTCGACCACGTCCCCGGCGCGCACGGCGCCCTCGGGCCGGGTCCAGAGCCGCCACGGCCGTACGGCGGGCGCCGAGGTCCGCATCCGCAGCACGTCGTGCCGGTCCAGTACGGCCTGCAGCGCGGCGGTCAGCCGTTCGTCGGTCGTCTCCGCGGGGATCGACAGGCTCATCGACTGGTGGTAGCCGTCCAGCGGGCCCCGCTGCGCGGCCAGCCAGGCGATGACGGGGGTCTGCGGGACCTCGCCGAGATTGGCGCCCGCCTCCTCCGTCACGGCGGGTCGTTCCTCGACCGTCCCGGCGATCCTGGCCAGGGCCGCCACGCTGCCCGCGGTGAAGACGTCACGCGGGCTGATCCGCAGCCCGGCCCTGCGTGCCTCGGAGACCAGCTGGATCGCGGTGATCGAGTCGCCGCCGAGTTCGAAGAAGGACTCCTCGACCCCCACGTCGGCCAGGCCGAGGACCTTCCGGTAGAGCTCGTGGAGGGTCCGCTCCAGCTCGTCGGCCGGGGCGGGAGTCCCCACGTCGGCCTGGCCGAAGACCGGGGCGGGCAGGGCCTTCCTGTCGACCTTTCCCGCCGCGTTGAGCGGGAACGTCTCAAGCACGACGACGGCGGCGGGCACCATGTAGTGCGGCAGCCTGCCCGCGCAGTGCTCACGCAGTTCGGCCGGGTCGGCCTGGCCGGTGACGTAGCCGACGAGGAGCCTGCGGCCGGGCTCGTCCTGCCTGGCCAGCACCACGGCCTGCCGTACGGCGGGGTGCCCGGCCAGGACCGCCTCGACCTCGCCCGGTTCGATGCGGAAGCCGCGGATCTTCACCTGGTCGTCGGCTCGGCCGACAAAGTCGAGCTGCCCGTCGGGGCGCAGCCGTACCCTGTCGCCGGTGCGGTACATCCGCTCGCCCGGCTCGCCGAAGGGGCAGGCCACGAAGCGTTCCGCGGTCAGGCCCGGCCTGCCCACGTAGCCCCGGGCCAGTCCGGGTCCCGCGACGTACAGCTCGCCCTCGGCGGCCGGGCGCAGGGCGTCGTCCAGGACGTGGACGTGGGTGTCGCGGCAGGGCAGGCCGATCGGTGGTTCCTCGTCACCGTTCAGGGGGCCGCTCATGGTGGCGGTGACCGTGGTCTCGGTGGGGCCGTAGCCGTTGAAGACGGCGTGCCCGGCGCTCCAGCGGGAGACCAGTTCGCGGGGGACCGCCTCTCCTCCGACGACGATGGCGCGCAGGGTCGGCAGCGGCACGTCGGGCAGGGTGGCCAGCATCGCCGGCGACAGGTCGGCGTGGGTGATCCCGTACTCGTCGATCAGGCCGGCGAGCTCCTCGCCGACCATCTGGCTCTGTTCGCGCGGCAGCACGAGGGTGGCGCCGTTGGCGAGGGTGTTGACGATGTCCGAGACGGAGACGTCGAAGCTGAGGGAGGCGCCCTGCAGTACGCGGCTGGTGCCGTCGATGCCGGTCAGGCCCGTGTGGGTGGCGACCAGGGCGGCGAGCCCCGCGTGGGTCACGGCCACGCCCTTGGGGGTGCCGGTCGAGCCGGAGGTGTAGATGACGTAGGCGGTGTTGGCCGGGGAGAGGGTCCGCAGCGGGCCCTCCCCGGTCCCGGTGTCGGTGAGGGAGTCGGCCAGGAGGAGGGGGACGCCGCAGTCGGGCAGGCCCGGAGCCGTCTCCGTCGAGGTGAGGACCAGCTTCGCCCCGGAGTCGGCGACCATGCGCGTGATCCGGTCCGCGGGCAGGGAGGGGTCGACCGGCAGCCAGGCCGCCCCTGACTTGGCGATCGCGTAGACGGCCGTGATCGCCATGACGGACCTCGGCAGCGCCAGGGCGACGACGTCCTCCGTGCCGACTCCCCGCCCGGCCAGCAGCCGGGCCAGCCGACCGGCCCGAAGGTCCAGCTCGGCGTAGGTGAGCCGGGTCTTCCCGGCCACCAGGGCGACGGCGTCCGGTGTCCTGGCCACCTGTGCCCCGATCAGTTCCGGCAGCGTCGCCGGGGGCACCCCACCAACCGCGGACATGCGGTTCCCTCCTTCGGCTTTCCCGTACGCGTCGTCGTCAGCTGTTGTCTTCCATGGCGGCGATCAGGCTCTTCGGCCGCATGTCGGTCCACGACCGCTCGATGTGGTCGAGGCACTCCTGACGGGCGGCCTCCCCGAACACCACCTCCCATCCGGCCGGGACCGGGCTGAAGGTCGGCCAGAGCGAGTGCTGGCCCTCGTCGTTGACGAGCACGAGGTAACGGGCGTCCGGGTCCTCGAAGGGGTTGGCCATGACGGTGTTTCCTTTCTCAGCGGTTCTGGGTCTTTCACCCGAGGACGAACAGGAGGTTGGAGCGGGAGGGCCGGCCGGCCGGCGGGGTCTCCAGGCGGGCGAAGAGGTCGCGGGCCAGCTCGGGAAGGTGTTCCGCGAGGTAGAAGTGGCCGCCGGGGAAGGCCCGTGTGGAGAAGGCACGGGCGGTCGCCCTGGACCACGCGGCGACCGTTTCCGCCCCGACGCCCGGGTCGTCCGTGCCGTGGTAGACGTGGACGGGACAGTCCAGCGCGGTCGTGGCCGGTTCGGTGTAACGGTCCAGCAGGCGGTAGTCGGCCCGGATCGCCGGCATGATCAGTTCACGTAGTTCCAGGTTGTCGAAGACGCTCATGTCGGTCCCGCCGAGCCGTCCGACCCGTTCGATCAGGGCCTCGTCGTCGGCGTCCCCGAGCCCGAGCCTGGGCGCCAGCCAGGGCGCCGCACAGCTGGAGGCGAAGAGCGTTCTGAGTGTGATGCCGTACCGCGCCGACAGTCGTACGGCCACCTCGTAGGCGACCAGCGATCCCAGGCTGTGGCCGAAGAAGGCCAGGGGCGCGTCGTCGAACCGCGCGCAGGCGTGGGCGATGGAGTCGGCCAGTTCACGCATGTCCTCGGCGAACGGGTCGCAGAGTCGTTCCTCCCGTCCGGGGTAGCGGACCGCGAGGAGTTCGACGCCTTCCGGCACCGCCGATTTCCAGGTGCGGAAATACCCGGCGGAGCCGCCGGAGTGCGGGAAGCAGACCAGCCGGAGGTTCGGTCTGGGGCAAGGATTTATCGCGTGGAACTGACGCTCCGAGGTCGCGACCGGGTTCGTCGGCGGCATGTCGCGTCCTTTCGTCGCTGGACGGTGGCTTTTCATGAGGGTTCTCGGGAGAGGCGGGGAAACCCGTGACGGGCGTCCGCGAGAGGGTTTTTCCGCGCACACGGCAGCAGAATGTTCGTCTGAGGAAAGGGGTTCACCGGCGCCCGCTGTCAATGGGCGACTTCGATGACCTGCAATAACGGCCGGCCGGAGTAAGAAGGGGCGGTGATCCGCCGTCATAAAGTCCGTGCCGAGGCGGGGGAGTCAAACAAATGGCGAGCCGGGTTCCGGGGCCGGGTCCCACGGCCGGGCTCCATGTGCGTGGCCCGAACAGGCCACACGGGCCGCCGCTGGACTACCGCCGGGTCACTGCCAGCCGGTTCCGCTCTGGGCGACCACGGCGGCGGAGACGCCGGGTGCGGCGGTGTCCACGGCTCCGGCGGCGAAAGCGGCCAGGACGGCGAGGGCGGAGACGGCCAGGAGGGTGACGACGCGGGAGGGGAGGGTGCGCAGGCTGTCGAACATGACGAGAGTCCTTATCGGATCAGAGCCGTGTGGCTCCGGCTGGGCGGTCGGCGCCTCGTCAGGCCGCCTTCCAGGTTGCTCATCCCGGGGTGTGAGACTTATCTTCATCACCGTTTCCCCTGCTCGGAAGGGGATCGAGCTGGCCTGTCTATGCCGTGGCCGGAACCGTTCACCGGTTCATCCGGAGAACTCTCCGGGGGTTTCCCGCTCGACGAGCAGTTCGTAGAAGGGCCCGACGAGGGGCACCTGCGCCGTGACCTGCTCCCACTCCCGCAGTTCGTCGTGGGCGGCCAGGGCGCGGCGCACCACGGCGGCGGCCCGCTCCTCCGCCTGCTCAAGCCCGTCGGCGCCGAGGACGACCCCGAGCACCGGGTACGGCCTGGCGTGCGGGTGCACGGCGACGTGCTCGATGCGCTCGTCGGGGACGGCCGTGGCCAGGACCCGGCCCGCCACGTCCGCCGGCAGGCCGCTTCCGGCCGACGACCTGACCTGCACGTGCACGAGGTACATCGGCGCTCGCTTTCTCGTGGCGAATTGCGATTGCCACTGACCGACAGTGGGGAGGTATGTCATAAAAAATTAAAGTTTTTGGCGAAATGAACCTTGCTATCCCGGTTGGGGCTCTGCGACGATTCCGGTCAACGGCGATGTTCGATCCAAAAGGAAATGCAGGTGCTCACTTCCCTGGGGTTGACTAAGGTCGCTGAGTCTGTCTATCGTGCGATGCTGACCCGGCCGAACGAGGGCGTCAGCGAACTCGCCGAACGGCTCTCCTGCGAAGCGGGCGACATAAGGTCCGCACTGGACGAGCTGAGCGAACTCGCTCTGATCCGCCCCTCGCAGCAGCAGAACGGACATCTGCACGCGGTCTCGCCCGACATCGGAATGCAGATTCTGCTCAGCAGGCAGCAGGCCGGTCTGATCGCGCAGCAACAGCGCCTTGAGGAGTCCCGCGCCGCCGCCGCCCGGCTCATCGCCGACCACGCCAGCCTCAGATCCGAGACCGGGGGCGCCGGGGTCGAGCAGATCGTCGGCATCGACAACATCCGCGACCGGATCGCGGTGCTCTGCCGTGCGGTGAGCAGGGAGATCATGACCTTCGCGCCGGACGGCGCCCAGACACCGGAGAACCTGGAGAGCGCCCGCCCGCAGGACGCGGCGGTGCTGGAGCGGGGAGTACGGCTGCGCGTCGTCTACCTCGACAGCCTGCGCAACAACCAGCCGACCGTCGACTACGCCAACTGGATCGTCCAGCGCGGCGCCGAGGTGCGGACCGTGGCGACGCTCCCCAACCGGATGATCATCCTGGACCGTGACACCGTCGTCATCGCCGTCTCCAGCGACAACACCGCCGCCGGGGCGGTCGTCCTGACCGGTGAGGGCACCGTGACCGCCCTGTGCGCGCTGTTCGAGAGCGTCTGGGCCAACGCCAGGCCGCTGTCCAGCGCCGTCCCGATCAACGCGCACGGCCTGTCGCCGCAGGAGCAGAGCGCGCTGGCCCTGCTGGCCGAGGGTCACACCGACGAGGCCATCGCCAAACGGCTGGGCGTCTCGCCCAGGACCTCCCGGCGGCTGGCCGCCACGCTCATCGAAAGGCTCGGAGCCCGCAGCCGGTTCGAGGCCGGCGTGCGGGCGGTGCGCCAGGGCTGGCTTGAGCATTAGGCCCCCGAGTCCTGTGGTTGCGGCCACCGGGCGGTGCGGATGACACGCTTGCTCAGGGCGTAGACCCCGGCGGCCAGGAAGACGCCGCTGACGGTGAGCACCGCGGGAACGGGCCCGGCGTACTGCAGCAGGAGCCCGGCGACGAACGGGCCGAGGGCCGCGCCGACCGTGAGCATGGTGATGGTCGCGGTGATGGTCCGACCGCGCAGGGCGTCCTCGACCTGGCGGAAGATCAGAATGTCGACCAGCACCATGGTCGCGGGCAGTGGCAGGACCGCCAGCGCCAGCACCACGCCGTACCACCAGAAGCCGAGCGGCACGGCCAGTGCCGCGGTGAGGGCGCTGCCCCAGGCGTAGAGCCCGATCAGCAGCGCGCCGGGGCTCAGCCTGCTGTGCAGAACTCCGATCAGACCGGCTCCGGCCAGCCCGCCGATCGACACGATCGTGAAGGCGAACCCGACCTCCGCCTCCGAGCCGCCGTTGGTCTTGATCAGGACGACCACCAGCAGGTCGAGCGCGGAGCCGCCGAGGTTGAGCACGCTCAGCGCGATGATCGAGGCGCGCAGCACCGGGACGCGCAGCAGTAGCGCGAGCCCGTCCAGCATGCCTCCGCCGGACCGCGCGCGCCGCTCCCTGCTGGCCTCCCTGTCCCGGGGTACGGCCAGCGCGCAGAGCGCGGACAGGAGGTACCCGGCAGCGATGCCGATGACGGGCAGGGTGCGGGATGCGGCGTAGAGCATGCCGCCGAGCGCCGGACCGATGATCGAGGCGCTGTGCGACCTGACCTCCTCCTGCGTCAGCGCGCTGGTCAGCTGGGCGGGCGGGACGACGCTTCGGGTGGCCAGCATGCGGGCCCCGCTGGACAGCGGCTGCGTGGCTCCGGTGACCGCCGCGACGGCGAGGAGGTGAACGACGCCGAACGTGTCGTAGGCCAGGGCGAGCAGGAGCGTGGCGAACGCCAGCGCCCGCACGAGTTCGGAGACGATGAGCAGGGTCCTGCGGTCGTAGCGGTCGAGCATCGCCCCGGCGGGGACGCCCGCCGCGAAGGCGGCCACCCCGGTGACCAGGCCGTACAGTCCGGCGACCATCGCCGACCGGGTCACCGCGAGCACCAGCACGGGGATGGCGACCAGGGCCATGTTCACCGACATCGCCGCGCCCGCGCCGCCGACCCACAGGGCCTGGAAGCGCCGGTTCCTGCGTAACGGCAGGTCAGCCGAGTCTGTCTGCGCCTGGGGCGTTTCTGTCACCGTCATCGTCTTCACTCTCGTTCTCGACGCCGTGATCATTCACATCATCACACTCATTCATGCTAACGTGAATGTTGACGGATGCGCTACTGTAACGCAACCAGTGAAGCTGACCGGCGATGGAGCCCGAGATGATGGAAGCCAGCCTGTCCGAGAGCGCGGTCGTCGACGTCCGCAGGATCACCGACCTGGAGACCCTCCGCATGGTCGCGGACCCCCTGCGCCTGTCGATCCTGGCCGCCTTCCCCAGTGGAGAGCAGG
The DNA here is from genome assembly GCF_044466505.1 of Streptosporangium sp. NPDC049376. Taxonomy (NCBI): domain Bacteria; kingdom Bacillati; phylum Actinomycetota; class Actinomycetes; order Streptosporangiales; family Streptosporangiaceae; genus Streptosporangium; species Streptosporangium sp. NPDC049376. The sequence goes on from NZ_JBITMT010000006.1 coordinate 10,416, forward strand.
CCGACCCCCTCACGGTCAAGGAGCTGGCCGAACGGCTCGGCGAGAACCAGACGAAGCTGTACCGGCACATCAAACAGCTCGAAGAGGCCAACCTGATCTACGTGGCGCAGACCAGGGTGGTCTCCGGGATCATCGAGAAGCGCTACCGGCCGACGTATCGCAGGCTCACCATCGAGAACGACGTGTTCAACCTGGCCCAGGACTCGGAGGACTTCAGCGACACCACGCTGGCACTCCTCGAATCGGCCCGTGACCGGCTGCGCGCCGACCTGCGCGCGGGCCGGGTCCCGCTCGACCCGCCCGCCTACGGCCCCGACCTCAGCCTCCAGATCAGCAGCGTCCGGGTGAACATGACGCCGGAGCGGTACGTGCGGGTGCGCACCGCGATCACCGAACTGATCGAGAGGGAGGCCTACAGCGACGAGAGCCCCGGCGCCCTTCCCGTCGTCATGAACGCCCTCCTCTACCCGACCCTGGAGGAGCCCCCTCAGCCGAGCTGAACGCGCGCAGGGAAACCGCCATGAGCAGGGCGACCAGCCCGCCGCAGATCATCACGGTGGAGACCGAGAATGCGTCGACGACACGGCCACCGAGGAAGGCGCCGAGGGCGAAGGTCGCCTGGAAGGAGGAGGTGAAGACGACCGTGGCGGCCTCGGGCGTGTGAGGGCTCGCGGCGATGAACGACGCCTGCGAGCAGACGGGCACACCTCCGTACGCCAGGCCCCAGAGCACGAGCGACGCCACGGCCCCGACGGCTGTTCCTCCGACCGAGGGCAGCGCCAGGGTGGTGGCCGCGATCAGGCAACCGCAGACCGCGAAGGTGGCTCGCGGGTGTGCGGCGACGGCCCTGCCCGCCAGGAAGTTGCCTGCGACTCCCGCGACGCCGTACGCCAGCAGGACGGCGCCGACGGCCGCGGGAGCCAGGCCGGTGACGTCCTGGAGGAAGGGCGTGACGTAGGTGTAGGTGCCGAAGTGGGCCAGGACGACGAGGAAGGTCGCCGACAGGGCGACGGCGGTACCCCGGGCGCGCAGCAGGTCGAGCAGGACACGGGGGCTGGTGGCCTGCTGGGCGGGCAGTGGCGGTAGCAGCGTCAGCAGGGCGGCCAGAACCAGGACGGCCAGCGCGGCCAGGACCAGGAAGGCGGTCCGCCAACCGGCGAGGTCGCCGATGAGGGTACCGGCCGGTACTCCGAGCACGGAGCCCAGCGGTACGGAGGAGAAGATCACAGCGGTGGCGGTGCCGACGGCGGGCGGGGGCACCAGGCGACCGGCCAGCCCCGCTCCGATCGACCAGAAGCCGCCGATGGTGAGACCGACGAGCGCCCTGGAGATCAGCATGACCCAGTAGGAGGTCGCCACCGCGGCCAGCACGTCGGCCATGGCGAGCACCGCCATGAGGACGCACAGCATCACGCGGCGGTCCAGGCGCGCGGTGGTCAGTGTGACGGTGGGCGCGGCGACCGCGGCGACGACTCCGGGCAGTGTCATGGTCAGCCCTGTGGTGCCGTCGGAGACGCCGAAGTCGGCGCCGATGACGGGCAGCAGGCCGATGGGCAGGATCTCGCTGGTGACGATGGTGAAGATGCCCAGCATGAGTGAGACGACCGCGAGCCAGCCGATGAGGGGCGAGCGGGGCCGGGCGAGCGTGATGGTGGACATGGTTCCCGTTCGGACAGGTGCGTGTGGCGTACGGGCACTCAGCCAAGCAGTGACGAAGCAGCGGGTACCGGCATGTTTCAGACCTGACCGATTCCTTTTCGCGGTGGCCGGGGTCTCCATGAGAGAGCGGCCGAGCACCGGGCCGATCTCTCATGTACGCGCTGACCCGCCGGGTGCGGGCCGTGTCAATACCTCTCAGGTCAGATCTCGTCCGGACCTGACGGAGACGCGGCCCGCGGGCCTCGGCCGGAATCGTTGACGTCATGCGACTCCAACGAATGCAGATCTCGGCGCTGATCGTCCTCGCGCTGACCGCCGCGCTCGCCCTCGTGCCGCTGCCGGCGCTTCCCTACACCGCGGGCTTCGCTCCCCACTGGGTGACCGTATCGGCCGCCGTGCTGAGCGCGGTGTTCGTGGTGCGACCGCACGCCGCGGGGTTGCTGCCCGCCGTCCTGCTGCTGTGGTCGGCGGGCGGCATCGTGCTTGACGCGTTCCGCGCGTTCTTCGCCGTCACGGGCATCCCGGCGGGGGAGTTCGCGCGGGTCGACTGGCCCGGGATGGCGCTGCGCGGGCTCAGCCTGGCGGGATGCGCGCTGCTGGGGGCGCTGGTCCTGCGTCACATCCGGGTGCCCGGCGGGTCGTGGCTCGGGTACAGCGCCTTCGCGGTCGGGTTCGTCTATCCGACGGCCAAGCTGTACTGGTCGTTCGGCGGCACGCTGCTGCGTCCCACGGGGTACGACGAGGGACTGCCGTACGGCGAGCTGATCATGCTGGTCGTCGGGGCGGCCGGTTCCCTGGCGCTGGTCCAGCGGTGGGGGCGGTGGCTGCCGAGGCGGCTGGTGCTGGCGGGCGGTTGGACGGGCGCCGCTATGTTGACCACCATGGGAACCATGTCCGTTTTCGGCACGCTGTCGCAGCTGCTCGGCCTCACCCGGGGGCCCGTACCGCTGGCCGATCCCTCGGCCGTGGTGACGGTCGGGCTGGTGTACGGGAGCTGGCTGCTGTTCGGGCTGGCGGTCGGCGGGGCCACGCTGGCCTACCAGCGGGCGACGGTGTGATGACGCCACGGCGCGCGGACATGGTGTCGGCCTTCGTCGCCGGGGTGCCGTTGTTCTCGCTGTCGGTGGTGGTCGCGGTGCTCTCGGTGCCGGGAGCGCGCGCGGGCCTGCTCGTGGCGGCATGCCTGGTGGCGCACGTGGCCGTCGCGTACCGCCGGACATACTGGGCGTTTCTCGTGGTCGCCGCCGCCTTCGCCGTCCAGGTCGCCGTGACCGGGCTGTTCCTCGTGCTGCCGTCGGCGTTGGTCTTCCCGTTCATGGTCTACTCCTGCGCCGCGTACGACCGGCGCCGCCCTCCGCTGGCCCTGGGCCTGGCGGGGGCCGGGGTGGCGGCGGCCAGGTTCGCGACCGACTCCAGCGTGGCCGCCGCGGCCCTGGGACCGAACCCGTGGTTACTGTTCGGGCTGCTGGCCGCGGTGGTGGTCTCGGCGTGGGGGTTCGGTCTGTACCGGCGGACCCAGCTCGCCTACGTCGACCTGTTGCGGGAGCGGGCCCGTGACGCCGCCGCGCGGGCGACCGCGGCGGAACGGGCCAGGATCACCAGGGAGATGCACGACGTGGTCGCGCACGCGCTGGCGGTCATCGTCGCCCAGGCCAGGGGCGGCCGGTTCGCGCCCGCGCGCGCGGCGGAGATCCTGGCCACGATCGAGGACACCGGGCGCACGGCGCTCACGGACATGCGGGCCGCCGTCGGCGTGCTGCGCGCCGTACCCGGCGGAGCGCGGCCGTCACCGGGGCTGGCCGACCTGCCGGAACTGCTGGAGCGCACCAGGGGGGCGGGGCTTCCCGTGACCGAGATCGTGCGGGGCCCGGTCCGCCCTCTCGGACCGGGCATGGAACTCGTCGTCTACCGGACGGTTCAGGAGGCGCTGACCAACACGCTCAAGCACGCGGGCCCCGGTGCCCGCGGCACGGTCATGCTGGAGTGGGCACAGGACGACCTGCGCCTCACCGTCAGCGACGACGGCAGGCCCCCGGCGGGGGCGACAGGGACGGGGAACGGGTTGACGGGAATGCGGGAGCGGGTGGGCGCCGTGGGCGGAACCCTGGAGATCCGGAAGGGGGAGGCGGGCGGGTTCGTCGTCGAGGCGCGCCTGCCGTATCGGGCATGACGATTCGGGTCTACGTCGTCGACGACCAGGATCTGGTGCGTACCGGTACGGCGATGGTGATCGACGCGCAGGAGGACATGCGCGTGGTGGGGCAGGCCCGCGACGGGGCGGAGGCCCTGGCGGGGCTGCGCGCGGTGACGGCGGACGTGGTGCTCATGGACGTGCGGATGCCGCGCATGGACGGGGTCGAGGCGATCAGGCGGCTGCCGATGACGGACGAAGGGCCGAGGGTGATCGTCCTGACCACCTTCGACCTGGACGAATACGCCTTCGCGGCGCTGCGGGCCGGAGCGTCGGGGTTCCTGCTCAAGGACGCCCCCGCCGACGAGTTGCTGTCCGCGGTGCGGACCGTCCACCGTGGGGACGCGGTGATCGCGCCGTCCACGACGCGGCGTCTGCTCGACCACGTCGCGCGGCGCCTGCCGGACGTCACGCCGGACCCGCTGACGGAACGCGAACGCGAGGTGTTGCGGCACATCGCCTGGGGCGAGACGAACGCCGAGATAGCGGGATCGCTGTTCCTCGCCGAGGGCACCGTCAAGACCCACGTCGGCCGCATCCTGGGCAAGCTCGGGCTGCGCGACCGGGTCCAGGCCGTCATCTGGGCGTACGAACACGGCCTGAACAACCGTTCCTGAGCCCGCGTTCCCGCGCGGGACGACCCGGCGGGCGGGGGAGCCTCGCGGGGCCGTCGAGCACCGTTTCCGGTGGTCACGCGGTTCTCAGGCGGCGCTCCGCCGTGACGCCCTGGAACGATCCATATGCGAGCTCCTCGGGAACCGGCCTACCATCCCGGGGCCGGGGCGCCGCCGCGAAACCACGGCAACGGACGCGGCGGCCCCCATTGCCCATCCGGAGTTCAGAGGAGCAACGTGACGATTTTAGTGACGGGGGCGACCGGCAACATCGGCCGCCATGTGGTGCGGGGGCTGGTGGGCGCGGGCCAGCGGGTACGCGCCATGGTCCGCGACCCGCGGGCGGCCAGGACGCGTCTTCCCGAGGGGGTCGAACTGGTCCACGGGGACTTCGCCCGGCCGGACACCTGGCCGCGGGCGCTGAAGGCGGTCGAACGGGTCTATCTGTTCCCGTACGCCTACCAGGAGCCGAGGCCCGCCGGGTCCGGATTCACGGAGGAGGCCGTGGCGGCGGGGGTGCGCAGGTTCGTGGTGCACTCGGCCGCCGCGGCCGGGTTCGCCCCGTCCGACGATCCGAGTGCGCTGGGCCGTCACCTGGAGGAGGAACGCCGGGCCCATCGCGGTCTTGAGACGGCGGTCGAGGCCACCGGCAGGGAGTGGACCCACGTCCGCCCGGGTCTGCTCGCCGCGCGCGCCCTCGGCTGGGCGGGTTCGATCCGCGCCGAGCGGACGGTGCGCGAGCCGTACCCCGCCTCGGGGTATCCGCTGGTCCACGAGGCGGACGTGGCCGAGGTCGCGGTGGCCGCGCTGCTGACCGACGAGCATCTCGGCGCGGCGTACACCGTCACGGGCCCGGCCAAGGTCACCCAGACCGAGCAGGTATCGGCGATCGGCGCCGCCATCGGCGCGCGGGTGCGCTTCGAGGAGCTGACCCCGTCACAGGCCCGCGTCCGGTGGCTCGCGGAGGGCTGCCCACCGGAGATGGCCGACTGGCTGGTCGAGCTGCTGGCCGCCGCCGTCGAGGGCACCGGTGCGCTGGCGCCGACGGGCACGTACGAGGAGATAACCGGCCGTCCACCGCGCACCTTCGCCAGGTGGGCCCGGGACCACGCGGCGGACTTCACGGGGGAGGCGGCATGACGATCCTGGTGACCGGGGCGACCGGTGAGGTGGGCCGGTGCGTCGTCACGGAGCTGCTGAGGTCCGGCCACGCCGTACGGGCCCTGACCCGGCGTTCCGCCGCCGGCCTGCCCGGCGGGGTCGAGGTGTTCGAAGGGGACCTGGAGCGTCCCGAGTCGCTGCGGGAGGCGCTGACCGGCGTGGAACGGCTCTATCTGTTTCCCGTGCCACAGGCGATCTCCGAGGTCGTCGCGCTGGCGGCCGAGTCCGGGGTGCGGCGGATCGTGAACCTGTCGGGTGCCCTGGCCGACGACGCGATGTTCGCGGACGGCTACCAGGTGGTCGAGCGCGCCGTCGAGGAGTCCGGTCTGGAGTGGACGCACATCCGGCCGGGGGAGTTCTCGCGCAACTGGCTGGACTGGGCGCCGTCGATCCGCGCGGAGCGGGTCGTGCGCCGTCCGTACGGCGGGGCGGTGACCCAGCCGATCCACGAGGCGGACGTGGCCGCCGTCGCCGCGGCGGTCCTCCTCGGGGAGGGTCACGCGGGCCGTACCTACACCTTCGCCGGACCGCGGTCGCTCACCGTCGCCGAGCAGGCCGAGGCGATCGGGCGGGCTCTCGGCGAACGGGTGCGCTTCGAGGAGCAGGACCCGGTGACGGCGCGGGAGCAGTGGGTTCGGCACGGCTATCCGGCCACCGTGGTGGACTGGCTGTTCGGGATATGGGCCGAGTCGGCACATGATCCCGCCCCGCTCAACGAGGAGTGGGCGACGCTCGTCCCGCGTCTCACGGGCCGCCCGGCCCGGACCTTCGACGAGTGGGCCGCCGATCACGTGACGGCCTTCAGATAGTCACCGTCCGGGGAGGGGGCCGCCCCCCTCCCCGGGTTCGGCATGGACCGCGGGGCTTACGAAAAGGGCACCCGAAGTGGGGAGCGAAGGTTACATCAACCCAGCTGTAACGCTAGATAGTCACCCGACTACCGTCGGTAACATAACGGGTGGTTGTCTCTCCTATCTCAGAAAGGACACCACCCCCATGCGTTTCTCCAGCCACCTGCTCACCATCACCTTCGCCGCCGTCTCAGTCGCCGGCGCCCTGGCCGTCGCGGCCCCCGCCCAGGCCGACGCCACCCCGACCTACACCTGCGACCAGGTCCTGCCCGGTGCGGTCGTGCTGGGGCACGGCAACTGCGTCGCCTCCAACGGAGCGGCCACCGAGGGTGAGTTCCAGGGCGAGTCGCTGGTGGTCGCCCGCCAGGCGCCGGTGAGGTTCCACTGCCGGGCCGGTGGCCGCGCGCAGCTGCCCGACGGCGTCGTCGCGGCCGGTTGCCGACCGGCTTAGAACGTTCCAGGCGTCGTTCGTCCCGCGCGGCCAGGCGCACCCCCTCGCCCGCGCGGGACGGCCTCGCCGGACCGCACGGCCCCCGTTCCGGCTCCGGTCGGCGGGGGCCGCGTTCGTTCACGGCACCCCACCGCGGAGCGCGCGGAAGCCGCGCGGCGACAACACGGCGACACGGCTACGGGACGGCCGCCTCAAGCTCCCGCTGGTCGAATTCGGAGCGGGCGTCGGAGATCTCCTGCTGGTGGTCCTCCGTCCAGATCACCAGCGTTTTGATCACCTCGTGGAGAGAGATGCCGAGCGGGGTCAGCTCGTACTCGACCCGAGGCGGCACCACGGGATAGACGGTCCGCTTGACCAGCCCGTCCCTCTCCAGGTTCCGCAACGTGACGGTGAGCATGCGCTGACTCACGCCGTCAACGGTGCGGCGCAACTCGGAAAAGCGCATCGTCTGGCGGTCAAGAAGAGCGATCACCAGCAGCGACCACTTGTCGGCGACACGGTCGAGGATGTTCCGTACGTCGCAGTCCGCCCGGACGTCCCACTGTCTTGCCTGGTCGGCATCGGTTCCCGTGCAGTAACTCAGTGCCTTTGAAGTGCCGTCTTCCATAGTTCCCCCACGGTGACGCAAGATTCCTTCGTTACTAAAGAGAACCACGGGAGAAGTCACTGTGTCTACCATCGTGAGATCCCCCCGGACCTGGGGGATGTTGTTCGTTCTTTGCGGAGCGATCTTCCTGGAGGGCATCAACGTCGCCATGCTCAACGTGGCGCTGCCGGCGATCCGGGCCGAACTCGGCCTGTCCACCGGCGAACTCCAGTGGGTCATCAGCGCCTACGTCCTGGGCTACGGCGGGTTCATGCTGGTCGGCGGCCGTGCGGCCGACCTGTTCGGCCGCCGCCGGATGTTCCTGGCCTGGCTCGGGGTCTTCCTGGTCGTCTCGGCCCTGGGAGGCGTCGCCGACAGCGGCGGGGTGCTGATCGCGGCCCGGTTCGTGGCCGGCGTCGCGGCCGCCGTCATGACCCCCGCCGGGCTGTCGATCATCACGACCAGCTTCGAGGAGGGTCCCCAGCGCAACCAGGCGCTGCTCGTCTACTCCGGTACGGCGGCGGGTGGCTTCTCGCTCGGGCTGGTGCTCGGCGGCCTGCTGGCCGAGGTGAACTGGCGGCTGGTGCTGTTCGTGCCCGCCGTGCTCGCCCTGGTCATCCTCGTGCTGGCCGTACGGCTGATTCCCACGACCCCGGCGGAGCAGGCCACGGACCGGCGGGTGGACGTGCCGGGCGCGGTCACCATCACCGGCGCGATCATGCTGCTGGTGCTGGGCATCGAGCGGGCCGCCCACGTGAGCGCCGGTCTGACCGCCGCCATCCTCCTGGCCGGGCTCGCCCTCCTGGTGCTGTTCGTCCTGATCGAACGGAAGTCCCCGGCTCCGCTCCTGCGGCTCGGCATCCTGCGCTCCGGATCGCTGGTCCGGGCCAACCTTGCGGGCCTGCTGTTCGCCGCCGCCTTCTTCGGTTTCCAGTTCATCGCCGTGCTCTACCTGCAGGAACTGCGCGGCTGGAGCTCGATGCAGACCAGCCTGGCCATGCTCGCCATCGGCGCGGACGCCATCCTCGCCCCGACCCTCACCCCTCGGCTGGTCACCCGGTTCGGCAACGCCAAGGTCATCCTGGGCGGGCTGCTGCTGGCCGTCCTGTCCTACGTGTTGTTCCTGCCGATCGGGACGGACACCGTCTACCTGGCGATGTTCCCCACCATGCTCATCCTCGGCCTGTCCTTCGCCCTGGCCTACGGGCCGCTGACCATCGTCGCCACCGAGGGTGTCGACGAGAGCGAGCAGGGGCTGGCCGGCGGCCTGCTGTACACGTCCTTCCAGTTCGGCGCGGCCCTCGGGCTCGCCGCCAGCACCGCCGTCATCGTCGCCGCCGGCGAAGGTGATCCGCTCGGCGCCTACCGCGCCGCCCTGTCCGTCCCCATCGTCGCCGCCGTCCTCGCCGCCGCCTTCAGCGCGTACGGCCTGCGGAAGGAGTCCCTCCGATGACCACGTCCTTCGCCGAGATCGAGAGCGAGTTCAACGCCTACATCGGTGCCATCCGGTACGCCACGATGGTCACCGTCGACTCCGGGAACCGCCCCCGCACGCGCATTCTCATTCCCGTCTGGGAGAACGTGGACGGCAAGTCGCGCGGGTGGCTGGCCACCTACAAGACCCCGGTCAAGGCGGCCCACCTGGCGGGCAACCCGCACACCTCCTTCTCCTACTGGAAGCCCGGCAACAGCTCGGTCGCCATCGAGGCCACGGCCACCTGGGACGACGACCTGGAGACCAAGCGCCACGTCTGGGACCTCTACCGGGCGACCAGCCCGCGCGGGGCCGGATACGACCTCGGGGCCTTCTGGAAGTCACCCGCCGACCCCAGGCTGCACGTTCTGCGCCTCGAACCCTGGCGCATCCAGGTGATCCGCGGCACGGATCTGCGCAGCCGCATCTGGACGCCTCCGGTATGACGCGGGCTACAGGGGTGGGGCCTTCGCCGACGTCGGCGAAGGCCCCACCCCTGAACGCCGTGGTGCGGGGCCGGCCGTCACGGCAGGAGGGACCGTACGGATTCGGGTGTGCGGCCGACCACCGCCGTTCCGTCGTCCGCGGTGATGATGGGCCGCTGGATCAGGATCGGGTGAGCGGCCAGCGCCGCGATCCACCGGGGGCGGTGGCTTTCGTCGCGTGGCCACGTGGTGAGGCCCAGTTCGGCCGCCGCGGGTTCGGCGAGACGGGCGATGTCCCAGGGCTGCATGCCGAGACGCCGCAGCACGTCTTCGATCTCCTGGGCGGTGGGCGGCTCCTCCAGGTAGCGCCGCACGGTGTAGGCGGCACCCGCCTCGTCGAGCAGTGAAAGAGCGGAGGCGCATTTGCTGCACGCGGGGTTGATCCAGATTTCCACGATGTGATCCTTCCAGCTGCGGGCGTGCCGGTCATCCGGGCAGGCGGTCAGGGCGGGGAACCGGCGACGCGAGCGGGCCTCGGCGCGCGGGGCGCCGAGGAGGGCGAGGTCTCCGTCAGCCGCCGCCGACGCCCAGGGCGGAGAGCAGGACGAGGAGCACGGTCACGACGGCGAACAACCCGTGCGCGCCGACCACCCCGATCGCGATCAGCCACATCGCTCCCTGGGACAGGAAGCGCGGATCCGCCACGAACCGTGAGGCGATTCCGCACCCGGCATGCGTCGCCGACCGGCCTGCGCAAGGTCGGCCGGCAGCCCCATCCAGGTCAGCATTCCCGACCGCCGCCACGAGCTGCTGGCCGGTCTCCTCCTCCGGGCCGTCCTGGCCGAAGGCGAGAACGAGACCGCCGCGAACGCCGCCATACGCACCGCCAGGCAGCACGGCGACGAACTCGGCGGCCAGGACCGCGCGCGCCTGCGGCCTGGCAGGCTCGGCGCCGAACGCGGCCTGACCCTGTGCGAGCAGATGCTCAACCAGCACGGCTTCGAGCCCGCCCGCGAGGCCCCCGACCGGCTACGGCTGCGCAACTGCCCCTTCCACCCCCTCGCCGCCCAGGCCCCCGACCTCGTCTGCGGCATGAACCACGCCTTCCTCACCGGATACCTGCAAGGGCTGCAGGCCGGAGCCGTTCAGGCGGTTCTCGCTCCGCGCTCCGGCGAATGCTGTGTCCAGCTGCAGCACGCGCAGCCGCAGGACCCGCCCAAGGCCGGCTGACACCCGGGCGTGCGCGAGGTCAGTTCCGGGCCGGGGCGCGCCGCCGTACCAGGGGGAGGTAGACCTCGTCGACGATCTCGACGAGGACGTCGTCGGGAGCGGTGGGAACCCCGCGCACGACGAACTCGTTGCGCAGCAGGACCATGGCCACGGTGGCGACCCGTGGAGTGAGCGCCTCGGGGGCCACCTCGCCGCGCGCGAGCGCGCGTTCCAGGACGGTCAGCCACGGGGCCGCGGCGTCGTCACCGGACCGGTCCTGCAACTGTTCCAGGAGTTCCGAGGTCCCTCCGGCCGCGGCGAACAGCTCGCGCAGGATCGCGCCCTGCGGGGAGCTCCAGTAGCGGTTGGCCTGGCGGAGCAGTGCCAGGACGTCGCCCCGCAGGTCGCCGGTGTCGTCGGGGGAGATCGTCGTGGTCAGCCGCCGGTAGGCGGCGACGCCGAGCGCGAGGCGGTTCGGCCAGCGACGGTAGATGGCGTTCTTGTTGGTCCCGGCTCGCGCGGCGACCCTGTCCATGGTCAGCCCGGCGTATCCGGCCTCGGCCAGTTCGTCGGCCGCGGCGCTCAGGATCGCCTCCTCCAGGGCGGCTCCACGCCTCCTGGTACGTCCCGCCGGACTGCCTGCCGCGTCCTCTGTCATGGCTCTTCCCGTAGTCGATACCGGCCGTGCCCTCCCATCCTTGTTGCCGTCCCTCTCTCGCACAAATAGGGTACTTGGAGTACCTTAAAACTCCCTCCAGAGAAAGGCACAGCACGTGCGCGCCAAGGGCATCAGCTATGACACCGGCTTCGTCGTCAACGGAACGATCGGTCACCGGCGGTTCGCCGCGGAGAACGTCAGGCGTGACATGCGCGCCATCCGCGACGACCTGAACTGCACCGCGGTCCGCGTCATGGGCGGCAACCCCGAACGGATCGAACTCGCCGCGGAGTGCGCCGCCGACCTCGGCCTCGAAGTCTGGTTCTCCCCGTACCCGCTCGAACTGACCGCCGGCGAGATGTTGTCGCTGTTCGCCGACTGCGCCGAACGCGCGGAGCGGCTCCGGCTGAGGGGAGCCGAGGTCGTGTTCGTCACCGGCGCCGAACTCTGCCTGATGAACAAGGGATTCCTGCCCGGTGACAGCATCGACGAGCGAGTCGGGCTGCTGAGCAGGCCGGACCAGGTGCGCGAGCAGATCGGCACGGTCGGCGCACGGGTCAACGACTTCCTCGCCGAAGCGGTGGCGCTCGTCCGCGAACGCTTCGGCGGAAAGGTGACCTACGCCTCCGTGCCGCTCGAACGCGTCAACTGGGAGCCCTTCGACATCATGTCCGTGGACCTCTACCGGTCGGCTGAGATCGCCGACCGGTTCGCCGCCGGCGTCCACGGACTCGTCGCGCAGGGCAAGCCGGTCGCGATCACCGAGTTCGGCGCGGCGAGCTACCGGGGGGCGGGGGACAGGGGAGCCCTCGGCCTGGAGGTCGTCGAGTACGACCCGGCCACCCGCGCGCCTGTCCGGCTGAACGGCGAGTACGAACGTGACGAGGCCGGACAGGCCGCGTACGTGCGTGAACTGCTTGAGGTCTTCGACGCCGGAGGCGTCGACAGCGCCTTCGTGTTCACCTTCGCGCTCTACGACCACCCGTACCGCCCCGGCGGCGACCCCCGCGACGACCTGGACCTGGCCAGCTACGGCGTCGTCAAGGTCCACGAGGACCCGGAGAGGCCGTGGGAACCCAAGGCCGCCTTCCACTCCATCGCCGCCTACTACCGCTCCTCGCCGGAACCCGCGGCCCGGTGACCACCACCTCTACGGGGAGAGCACGAGCCTGCCGTTGACGTCTCCCGTCTCCAGCCTGCGGTGTGCCTGGGCGGCCTGCGACAGTGGGAGCCGCCCGGCGACACGGGGACGCCACCGGGTCTCGCGCAGCAGGAAGGCGACGCCGCCTGCCGCGTCGGCGAGATCGGCGACGGAGGCGTTGCTGATCGCGAACCCCACGACGGAGGCGTCCCGGGTGTAGAGGGAGCCGAGCGGCAGCGCCGGGGTGGCGTGCAGCCCGGCCATCACCACCAGCCGCCCGCCACGGGCGAGAAGACCGACCCCGGCGGCCAGGTCCCCGCGCCCCGAGGTGTCCACCCACACACGGTAGCCGCCGGGCGCGGCCGTACGCAGGCCGTCGGTCAGGTCCGGGTCGCGGTAGTCGAGGACCTCGGCGGCGCCCAGCGCGCGGACGGAGGCGAAGTCCTCCGGACGCGCGGTGGCGACCACGCGCGCCCCCGCCGCCACGGCCAGGGCGACCGCGGCGGACCCGACGTTGCCCGCCCCGCCGCCGACGTGGACGTTCTCCCCGGCCCGCAGCCGCCCGTGCCGGAACAGGGCCAGCCACGCGGTCGCCGCCGGGTGGGCGGCCGCGACCAGGTCGGCCTCGTCGACGCCCGGCGGAACCGGGTACAGCCGGTCGGCGGCGACCACGGCGTACTCGGCGAAGGAGCCCTGCCTGCCGGCGTGCCCCAGGCTGTTGCACCACACCGGCAGCCCCGGGGAGAAGCCGGTCGCGCCGGGTCCCACGGCGGCCACCTCGCCGACCAGGTCCCGGCCGATCACGAACGGCGACGGCATGGGCGTGGGGTAGGCGCCCGAGCGCACGAAGACGTCCACCGGGTCGGCGGCGACCATGCGCACCCGCACCAGGACGTCGGTGGGGCCGATGTCCGTGACGTGGGCGGCGTACATGTGCGCGGGCAGGGACATCGGTGCGCTCCGTCGTGTTCGTGGTCCTCGGGTGCCGTAAACGCTCCCGAGCGGCACGGCCGTACAGAAGGACCGACACGCCCGTCGCCGCGATCTCACCGTGAGGAACTCACTGCGTGGCGGACGTCCGCCGAAGATGGGCGAGGACGACCTCGCTCTGGCCGACGACGGAGTGTCCGACTCCCGGCAGCAGGCGAACCGTCGCGTGCGGGACGGTCTCGTTCAGGCGCCGGACGGTGTCCTGCGAGTCGAGCATCGCGTCACGGCCACCGACGACGGCCAGCACGGGCATGGTCAGCTTCCGCAGCGTGTCGTCGGAGAAGACCGGCAACCGCTTACGGGGGAGGAACTGCCGGAAGGTGAGGGCCATCCCCTCAAGGAACTCCTCGGAACCCGGCATGTCGAGCCCCGCGACCGTCTCAAGCGTTTTGCGCTGTCCCCACAGACCGAACCGGTTCAGCAGTACGGCCTTCGGCAGCCAGCCCCACTTCTGCCTGCCGATTCCGGCGGGGCACAGCAGCGCCAGGCACTCCACCCGGTCCGGGCGGCGGGTGGCGTAGTCCAGCGCCAGCCAGCCACCGAGCGAGGCGCCGACCACGGACGTCCTCGACACCCCGAGTTCCCGCAGGACGTCGTCCAGCCAGAGGGCGTACGCCTCGGAGTCAAGCGGAGGGCGGGAAGGGGCGCTCAGGCCGGGCTCACCGATCATGTCGACGGCGTGGACGCGGAAGTGTCCGGCCCAGGAGGCCACCTCCGCGACCCACATCGCCGCGTTGGTGCCTGAGCCGTGCAACAGCACCAGCGGCGGCGCGTCCTCGGGGCCGGAGACCACGACGAAGGTCTCTCCCTCGCGGGTCGGGACCCTCCGGTGCTCGTAAGGAACGGGCCAGGTACGCAGGGTCTGGACGTACCGCTCGCGGATGCGCCGGCCGCCGTCCTCGGTCCGGTAGATGGCGGTCATGGCCCGACCACCGCGCCGGTGCGCCTCGGAGTCCGCCTGCCGCCCGCGACGATGACCTTCATGTGACCCTCTCCTTCGTCGATGTGCCGTCCCCGCCCCGCCGGGTGTTCGCGCATCCGGACGAAGAGGGGAATCACGATTCCCTAAAATCACCTTAACACCTCTACTTAAGGGAACAATAGGGAATATTAGGGAGTCAAGCAGGCCGGTCGCCACCCGGGAAGCAGGAGGCAAGGGATGCCGGAAGTCTCGGCGGCCGCCGTCTCAAGACCCCGCGGGACCTCCGGGCCCGAGACGGGACGACCGTCACCGGGTCGCCCCGCTCTCCGAGGAGGTGTGAACCACCCCATGCCTCTCCAGGGCCTCGACCAGGCAGGACGGCCACGGGGAGGCGTCCTCGGTCCTGGCCCCCCGTTCGAGGGCCGCGGCGTAGGAGCGGGCGTCGAGGTTGTCGCGCACCAGCCGTACGGCCTCGATGTGCATCTCGTGGAAGGGGCGCAGGGTGATGAGGCCGACGCCCACGGTCTGGCGCAGATGACGGGCGGCGCCGAGGAGCTCGGCGGCCCGGTGGTACTGCCCGGCGGCGGCGACGGCCCAGGCCAGCGCCTCCGCTCCCCAGACGGGACCCCAGCGGTCGTCGATGTCGCGCTGGCGGACCAGGGAGTCGCGCAGCAGCTCGATGGCCGCGACGGTGTCGCCGAGCCGCAGCCTGGTCAGCCCGAGCGTCCACAGTGCCCATGATTGGGCCCAGGCAGCGCCGTTCGCCTCGGCCTCCTCCAGGTAGGCGTCTCCCGCAGCGCGCGCGACGTCCGGGACGCCGAGGAAGGCGCAGGCCATCGCCCAGAGCATGGTGGCCATGTGGGCGTCTCCCCGGGCACCAGCCCGCCGGAACATGTCCCTGGCCCGTGCCAGCACGGGGATCGCCCCGGCGTCGGAATGGGTGAGCATCGCATGGGCGCCCTCCAGATAGGTGGCGACGGGCGAGGCCGGAGCGCGGTGTTCGGCGAGATACCTCTCGGCGAGCCGGTGGTCGCCCTGCAGGAGGGCCACCCAGCTCAGCATCGCCAGCGCGTCGGTGCGCCGGGGGCCGGGCGCGGACAACGCGCAGGTGCGCTCCAGCCAGTGGCGGCCCTCACCGATGGTGCTGGTGAAGAACCAGGACCGGACACGGGTGAGGTTGACGGCGATCTCCAGGCCGTTGTCCGCCTGCCCCGGCTCGGTGACGCAGAAGTCCAGCGCCGTCCGCAGGTTGGGCAGCTCCCTTCGCAGCCGGGACAGCCACTCGACCTCGCGGACGCCGCACCACTCGGCCGCGGCGGTGGCGACCAGTCTCTGGTAGTGGTCACGGTGGAGCCGCCGCAGCCGAGCTTCCGCGCCCATGTCGGCCAGTCTCCGCCCGCCGTACTGACGGATGGTCTCCAGAAGGCGGTAGCGCGTACGGAGACCCTGGGTCCGCGCCAGCAGGACCGACTTGTGGCACAGGCTCGCCAGCAGATCCACGACGTCCCGGCGGGCGATGCCCGAGCCGGAGCACACGGCTTCGGCCGCCTCCAGGTCGAAACCGCTGGAGAAGACCGAAAGGCGCGCCCAGAGCAGGCGTTCCGGCTCGGTGCACAGCTCGTGGCTCCAGTCGATGACGTCCCACAACGTCCGGTGGTAGCGGGGCATGGCCCGGATGTCGCCGCCCAGCGGACGGAAGCAGTCATCGAGGCGCTCCAGGATCTCCGCGATGGACAGCGTGCCCAGCCGTACGGCGGCCAGTTCGATGGCCAGCGGGATGCCGTCCAGGCGCCTGCACAGCTGGACGACGAGGTCGTGGTTGTCGTGGGTGACACGGAAGTCCGGTGCCGCCGCCGCGGCCCGCGCCACCAGCAACGCCACCGCGTCGTAGCCGGTCAGCGGACGCTCCCGGGACGCGGCGGCCACGGGCGGCAGGGCGAGCGGGGGCACGACCAGCACGTGCTCGTGGCGCAGGCCGAGCCGGTGCCTGCTGGTCGTCAGCATCCGCAGGCCCGGGGCGGCCCTGAGCAGGGTGTCGGCCAGAGCGCCGACCGCGGCGGCCACGTGCTCACAGTTGTCCAGCACCAGCAGCAGCCGCCTGTCACGCAGGAAGTCGGCCAGGACGTCGGCGGGCGGACGCGCGGACTGGTCGCGGATTCTCAGCGCCTGGACCACGAGGTGCTCAAGTGGCCGTCCTTCCGGCAACGCGGTCAGGTCGGCCAGCCACACCCCGTCGGGGAAGTCCCCGGACAGCTCGGCCGCCGCCCGCAGGGCCAGCCGGGTCTTGCCCACCCCGCCCGCGCCGGTCAGGGTGACCAGCCGGTTTCCTCTCACCAGGCGCCCGATGTCGGCGAGCTGACGTGCCCGGCCGATGAACGTCGTCACCTCCGCGGGCAGGTTGCCGCGCACCCGCGGTGGGCTGACGTAGGCCAGCGCGGGGCTGGCGGTGAGCAACCGCCGGTGCAGTTCACGCAGCTCGTCGCCGGGATCGACGCCGAGTTGCTCGACCAGCGCATCCCTGGCGTTGTGATAGCAGCGCAGGCTCTCGCCCCGGCGTCCCGACCGGTACAGCGCGAGCATCCGCTGTCTCCACAGTCGCTCCCTGAGCGGGTGCGCGGTGGTCAGCCCGTGCAGCTCGGCCAGCACGTCCTCGTGCCGTCCCAGCGCCAGGTCCGCCTCGATGCGAAGCTCAAGGGCGTCGAGCCTGCGTTCGTCGAGCACGGGGACGACGTCACGGCGTATGACCTCTGATCCGATGTCCGCGAGCGCCTCTCCGCGCCACAGGCGCAACGCCTCCCGAAGCAGCGTGGCGGCCTGCTCCGTCTCCTCGACGGCGGCCGCCGCCCGCGCGCGGCGCACCAGGGCGTCGAAACGGTGCAGGTCCAGCGTGTCGGCGGGCAGCTCGATCGCATACCCCCTCGGGTGCGTCGTCAGCGGGCACTCCCACCCCGCCCCGTTCAGCAGGCGACGCAGCCGCAGCACGTAGTTCTGCAGCGTGTTGCGGGCGCCGTTGGGGGCGTCGTCCCCCCATACGCGTTCGATCAGCGTCTCGACGGTGACCACGCGATTGGCGTCCAGGAGCAGCGCCGCGAGCAGGGTGCGCAGCTTGGCCGCTCGGATGGTCAGGCGGTTGCCGTGGTGCAGGACCTCGACCGGCCCCAGAATCCTGAACTCGAAACCCAACCCTTTCACAGCGAATTGTAATCACATCATTACCCTCTGCTCGCAACGCGTCACGTACGGGCCCGCGACGGAGCGGTGCGCGTGACCGGCGGGTGACCGGCGTGTCGGCGGCCTCCACCACGCTACGAGTGACCGGGGCGCACGACCCCACGGCACTGGGCGCGGGATCCCGGGTCGCGCCGCCCCGGTCCGCCGGAACGGGCACCGCCGTACGGCGTGCGAAGACAAGCGAAGGAGACGACATGACGACCAGGTTCCGTCCGGTGGCGCTGGCCGCCGCCGTGCTGGGCTCCGCCTGCCTGCTGACCGCGGGCCCGGCACACGCCACCGTCGCGACCGAGGGCACCGCCGTGCAGGCGCTCGGCGACGACGTCTACCGTGACTGGTTCACGAGCCACGCCAGGTGCGTGACCGCGGGCCAGGGCGGGATCGACCGGGGGCACTGGGGGCACTACACCTGCTCCGAGGGCGACGTGTTCTGGCACCTGTGGACCGACCGCTGAGCCGGCCCGCCGTGAGGGTGGTGCCCGTCGTGCGGACGGGCACCACCCGCGGGTCATGAGTTCAGGAATTCCAGCAGGTCGGCGTTGAACTTCTCCTTGTCGCCGGGCACCAGCGCGATGCCGTGTGAGCCGCCCTTGTACACCTTGTAGGTCGAGTTCGGGATGAGCTTCGAGGACTTGTCCGCCGAGGCCGCGATCGGCACGACCTGGTCGTCGTCACCGTGGATGATCAAGGTGGGAATGTCGAACCTCTTCAGGTCCTGGGTGAAGTCGGTGGAGGAGAAGGCGTCCACGCAGACCACCCCGGCCTCGATGTTCTCGGCCATGGCCATCAGCCAGAAGGCGTCCTTGTTGCCCTGCGTCACCTTGTTGCCGGGCCGGTTGGCGCCGAAGAAGCCCTCCGCGGAGTCCTTCCAGAACTGCGAGCGTTCGGCGAGGATACCGGCCTTGATCTTGTCGAACACCTCCTGGGGGGTGCCCTCGGGGTTGTCGTCCGTCTTGAGCATCAGCGGCGGGACCGCCGACAGCAGCACGGCCTTACTGATGCGGTCGGTGCCGTGCCGGCCGATGTAACGGGCCAGCTCCCCGCCTCCCATGGAGTGCGCGACCAGCGTGACGTCACGCAGGTCGAGCTTGGTGATGAGGTCGTTGAGATCGTCGGCGAAGGTGTCGAAGTCGTAGCCGTCGTGGGGGTGACTTGAGCGGCCGTGCCCCCGGCGGTCGTGCGCGATGGCCCGGAAGCCGTGGTCCTTGACCAGTTTCAGCTGGTCCTGCCAGGCGTCCGCGTTCAGCGGCCAGCCGTGGATGAAGACGACCGGCGGCCCGCTGCCCCAGTCGTAGAAGAAGATCTCTGTGCCGTCGCGCGTGGTCACGTAAGGCATGCCGTACCCTCCGAAGGTCTCCCGGGACGCGGCCTGGCCATGGATGGCCGGTGGCTCCGGTGTCGTCACGGAGGCGATACCGCCGGAGGGGCAGAAATAAGGCCAAAGCGAGGTCTGCGGATTTTTGCCCGTCGGCCGGAATCGGTCCGCCGGTCCTGGGCGGACGGATTCCGGCCGGGGACCTCTCGACGTGTCCCGGTGAGGTCAGTTCCCGCGTTCGTGTCCGGCCGCCCTGAGTGCCTCGCCGAGAACGCGAACCGCCTTCGGCCCTACTCCGTGCATCGCCATCAGGTCGGCCTCGGTCAGTTCGGCGACCTGGGCGAGAGTGGTGATGCCGATGCCGGCGAGCGCCCGGGTGGCGGGCCCTCCGATGGCCTTGGGCAGGTCCCCGGTCTCACCGGCGACCGCCGTCTCTCCGGCGGCGGCCTGCCGCGCGAGCTGTCGCGGCGCGTGGGAGAACCAGGCGCGGCGCACCCAGTGGTTGAGCTGCTGACCGTCGATGTCCACGAGCGGGACACGTACGCCGGCCGACGTCCCGTCGTGGGACAGCGGCTCCGCGGTCGGGTACGCCGCGAGAACCTTCTCCGCCTCCGTTGCGGGGAGGTGAAGGTGCACGTGGTCGTTGTCTCCCGTCGAGGCGAACAGGCTGCCGTGCACGGTGAACGCGATCACGCCGGGGCGGTCACCCTGCTCGGCGGTCTCGGGGAGGGAGAGCGCGGTCTTGCGAAGCTGGGCGAAAGTCGTCATGGGTCACTTTGGCATGCAGGACCGACAGAAGCTCCGTACGGCACGGATCGGCGGACCTCTCGGCGTCGTCATCGACGCCGAGAGGTCCGCCGTGTTCCCGCGCCGGCGGACGGCTTGGATGTTGGCGGCCTCCGGCCCGAAGGCCGGAGCGTCACCTCTCCCGCTCAGGCGGGGAAGGACGCCACGTCGCGGTCGTAGTGCCGGTGCCGGACGACGGCGTCGACGAACCGCTGGACGAAGTCGTCTCCCGTTGAGGCCTCGACGACCCCCTGGCGGCCGGGCAGTGCGGCGGCCCGCAACAGGGCCTCGCCGTCCGGCAGCACACCGATGGCCTTGCCGTGCTTGAAGGCCTCGCGGACGAACTGTACGGCGTAGCCGTCGTCCGCCTGCCCCTCACCGCCGGTGCACAGCACCGCGTCGTACAGTACCGACGAGGCCGCGCTGACCTGCTTGTCGACCGACAGCGGCCCGGCCATGCCCTCGTGCGGGGCGACCACGTCGCAGATCGCCTTCCCGTTCTCCAGTTCCTGGATCACGGGGTAGAGCGCCTCGGCGTCGGTGTGGTCGCTCACCAGGACCGCGATCTTGCGGGTGGCCAGGGACGAGGGCTGGTCGGCCTGGCTGAGCGCGGGGGAGGACCTGCCGTGGTTGACGCCCTTGGCCGTCGGCGCGGGCAGGCCGAGCCCCACGGCCACGTGCGCGGCCAGCCCGGTGTCGACGTTGGTCAGCCGGTCGACCACCTGCTCCTTGATGTAGCGGCGCTCGACGTGCCCGAGTTCGAACAGGAACGCCTTGACGATGTGGTCCTTCTCCCAGGGGGCCATGCTGTTCCAGAACAGCGTGGCCTGGCTGTAGTGGTCGCCGAAGCTGGGGCTGCGCTTGCGGATCTTCTCGCCCTCGACCCGTTCGGTGTAGTGCCGGAAGACCCCGGTCATGTCACCGCTGAGCACGCCGGTCGCCGGGCAGCCCCCGCTGATGGAGTTCTTGGAGTAGCTCGTCCGGCTGGTGTGGATCATGTGCTGGTGGAAGCCGTCGCGGTTGTCGTTGTGCACCGGCGCGACCGCCCTGTTGATCGGGATCTGCTGGAAGTTCGGGCCGCCGAGGCGGAGCAGCTGGGTGTCGAGGTAGGAGAAGTTACGGCCCTGCAGCAGCGGGTCGTTGGTGAAGTCGATGCCCGGCACCACGTTGGCGGTGCAGAAGGCGACCTGCTCGGTCTCGGCGAAGAAGTTATCCGGGTTGCGGTTGAGGGTCAGCTTGCCGACCGCCCGCAACGGCACCTCCTCCTCCGGAATGATCTTCGTGGCGTCGAGGAGGTCGAAGTCGAACTTGTGCTCGTCCTCTTCCGGCACGAGCTGGAGGCCCAGCTCCCACTCGGGGTAGTCGCCGTTCTCGATGGCGTCCCACAGGTCACGGCGGTTGAAGTCGGGGTCGTTGCCCTGGATGCGCAGCACCTCGTCCCACACCAGCGAGTGGGTGCCGAGCTTGGGCCGCCAGTGGAACTTGCAGAAGGTGCCCCGCCCCTCGGCGTTGACCAGCCGGAAGGTGTGCACACCGAAGCCCTGCATCATCCGGTAGCTGCGCGGGATCGCCCGGTCCGACATCAGCCACATGATCGTGTGCATGGTCTCCGGCTGCAGCTGCACGAAGTCCCACAGGGTGTCGTGCGCCGACTGGGCCTGCGGGATCTCGTTGTGCGGTTCGGGCTTGACCGAGTGCACGAAGTCGGAGAACTTGATCGCGTCCTGGACGAAGAACACCGGGAAGTTGTTGCCGACCAGGTCGTAGTTGCCCTGCCGGGTGAAGAACTTGGTGGCGAACCCGCGCACGTCGCGCACCGTGTCAGCCGAACCGCGCGAGCCCGCGACGGTGGAGAAGCGCACGAAGACCGGGGTG
This sequence comes from Streptosporangium sp. NPDC049376, assembly GCF_044466505.1. Lineage (NCBI taxonomy): Bacteria > Bacillati > Actinomycetota > Actinomycetes > Streptosporangiales > Streptosporangiaceae > Streptosporangium > Streptosporangium sp. NPDC049376. The sequence continues at coordinate 31,955 of NZ_JBITMT010000006.1, forward strand.
ACCAGCGAAGGGTCGCACAGGAAGTCGGCGCAGGTGTACTCGGCCAGGGACTCGTACACCTGGAAGACGCCGTGCGCGCCCGAACCGCGGGCGTGCACCACCCGCTCCGGGATGCGCTCGTGGTCGAAGCGCATCACCTTCTCCCGGAAGTGGAAGTCCTCCAGGATGGTCGGGCCGCGCTCACCGATCGACAGTGAGTTGTCGGTGTCGTCGACACGGACGCCCTGGTCGGTGGTGTATCGGGTGTCCGCCGAGTCCACCCGATACTGGTCGAGCTGCTGCTGTTTCCGGTTGCCGTCGTCTGCCACAGGTCCCCCACGGTCGAGATGAGATCGAAGCCGGGGGGCCAATCGCGCTTATACCCCCATCACCCACCCGGTCACCCCGGTCAGTCGTGAGCGCCGTGGGATTCCCGGCGGATCCGGCGCGTCGCCGGACCCCTAGGAAGACTCATCCGCCGTTTCCGCGAGGACGGCCGGCGCTCCGGGCGTCGTCCTCGTCCCAGCCGCGTGGAACGGTCCCGTCCGCGAGGCGCGTCTCCTCCGGAGTGCGAGCGAGGCGACCCTTGACCCTTGGTTTGCCCGCCTGGTACTAATCGCCAACCTTGTCCTCACCCTCCGCACCCCGGAGGGTCCAGAGGGTGGGGACGCCATGCGGACTTTCACGTCCGCCATGACCAGGAGGTTCTCCGTGAGGAGTTCACTCAGACGACCTCGGCGACTTGAGCGACTGACCGTCATCGGTGGCCTGGCGACCGCGTTGTCCCTCGGGACCGTTCCGGCGTCCGCCGGTGGCGTACAGCTTCAGGCGCTGCCAGGCTCCAACCTGACGGCCGCGGCGTCCGCGACGGCGGACGCGCCACTGCCGGACTACGACAAAGAGATCGTCGGCCGGTTCGACTCGGCCAACTCCGTCAACCACATCCGGCACCTCGCCGTGAACATCGGCCCACGCCTGAACGGCACCCCGCAGGAACGGGAGGGCGCGGAGTACATCGGCGGGATCCTGAAGTCCTACGGCTTCAAGGTGACCCTCCAGCAGTGGGGCCCGGTCTCGACCAAACGCGTCGCGAAGGTCACGTCCTCGGACGCCGACCTGCCCGGCGGGCCGAACTGGCAGATGGCCGCCTCGGCCAGCGGGAAGTTCACCGGCGACACCGGCGTGAAGGGCCAGGTGGTCGACGCCGGGACGGGCCAGTCCGCCACCGAGTTCCCGGCCGACACCGAGGGCAAGATCGTGCTGATGGACTACAGCACCAACGCCACGGTCCGCAACACCGCCGTGGCCAACGCGGTGAGCCGCGGCGCGCTCGCGGTCGTCCTGGCCTACCCGACCGGCAACTCCGCACCACCGTCGTTCACCCTCACCACTCCCCAGCCGGGGATTCCGGTGGTCGGCGGAGGCAGCGCGCACAGCGCCTGGCTCAGGGGGCTCCTGGCCAAGGGTCCGCTGACGCTGACGGTCGCGACGAACGAGTACGCGAACCCGATGGGCACCAACGTCATCGGCATCCGGCCCGCGGTCGGCGACCCGGACGGCACCACCGCGCCCATCGTCATGGTCGGCGCGCACATCGACTCGGTGCTGGGCGCGCCCGGCGCCCACGACGACGCCTCGGGCAACGGCGTCTCCCTGGAGGTCGCCCGGGTCCTCAGCCAGTACCCGCTGGACAAGGAACTGCGGATCGGCGGCTTCGGCGGTGAGGAGGGCGGTCTCCTCGGTGCCCGCGCGTACGTGAACACGCTGACCGCGGCGGAGAAGGCGCGGTTCGTCGGCGAATGGCAGATGGACATGGTCGGCACGCCGTACGAGCCTGCCCGGCTGTGGGCGCTGACCCCGAACGGTCAGTCGAACTACGTGGTCCAGGAGGCCTACGAGTCGGCCGCCCGCGTCGGGTTCGACGGGTTGCGCAACTGCAGGCTCGGGCAGAGCGACCACCAGGCGTTCTACGACGTGGGCATCCCGTCCTCGCTGTTCATCTGGCTCGACTACCGGCCGCCGGCCCCGCCGGCCGTCTGCGGTCCCACGGGCGGGACGTACGTCACCGAGCCGCAGTACCACAGGCCGACGGACACGATGGACAACATCAGCCCCGAAAGGCTGCAGACCACCCTGGACGTCGTGGGCGGCGCGGTGGCGCACAACGCGCTGAACGCGGTGACGGTGTCCGCGCTCTCGGACGCCGGTCAGCCGCTGGCCGGGGCGCAGGTACGCGCCGACTGCGGCAACGGCCCGCGTGCCCTGGGCACCACCGGAGCCGACGGCAGGCTCAAGGCTGTCTTCCCGCACATCACGTGCGACTTCTCCGTGACCGCCGAGGGCGCGACGGTCACCGAGCGCGGAGTGGCGATCTCCGGTGACCACGCGGTGAAGGTGACCGTCGACCTCACCAAGCCGACGATCTCCCTCACCAGGCCCGCCGACGGCGCGGTCTACACGCTCGGGACGGCCACGACCGCGTCGTACCGGTGCGAGGACAACCTGTCCGGGATCGCCGGCTGCACCGGCACGGTGCCCGACGGCGGCCCGCTCGACACCTCCTCCGTCGGCTTCCACGACTTCACCGTCAAGGCCGTCGACAACGCGGGCAACACCGCGAGCCGGAAGGTGACCTACCAGGTCGTCTACCCCTGGCAGGCCTACTTCCCGGAGACGATGTCGGGCAAGGCGGGCAGCGCCGTACCGATCAAGTTCAGCCTCGGCGGCGACCGCGGCACCGACGTCTTCGCCCCCGGCTACCCGGCTTCTCAGCAGGTGGCCTGTGACACCGGGAAACCGATCGGCCCCGCCGAACCGACCCGTAACCCGGGCAACTCGAAGATCAGCTACGGGGGCGGCCAGTACAACTACGTCTGGAAGACCGACAAGAGCTGGTCCGACACCTGCCGACAGCTCCAGCTGAAGCTCGACGACGGCACCGGCCATTTCGCCGTCATCACGTTGAGGTAGCGGCGTAGCCGCGACACGACCGCCCGGCCGGGAGACGGGATCGGCCCCGTTCCCCGGCCGGGTTTCCATCGGCGCCGGCCCGCTTCCGGCCGGTCCGTACCGGCTCGGCTCTTAGCCGGGGACCGGATTCAGGTTGCTGACGCAGAATCTGGTGGTCGTGGCGTAGAACGCGGCCCCCGCCCGCAGGCCCGGCCGTCGAGACCTCCGCCGTGGTGTCCGCCCGGGGCCTGGGTCTCTCGCTCAGGGAGGTGACGTGAGTACGGTTCGACGTCACGTGGCGTCGGACTTGCGTCTGCGGTAGGCCCGCTGGCGGCACGAGGGGGAGCAGTACTCCCTGGGGCGTCCCGAGGCGGGTTGTTCGACCGGCGTGCCGCACACGACACACACCCCTGTTTCGTCACTTGTTTCGTAACGTTTTTTGACCAGCAGCTCGATGCCGTCCAGCAGCCGGGCGAGGCCGAACTCGAAGGGGTCCTCCGGCCGGTCGTAGCCCCCCTCCTCCCACAGGCGAGCGATCACGGGGTAGCCGTTCAGCTGCTCGAACAGCGTGTCACGGCTTCCCCACCACTCCTCCTCACTGAGGCCGCTGTGCCGTTCGGCCTCGGCCGCCTCGACCAGCAGCAGCGCCTCCGAGTCGACGAACCTGCCGACGAGACCGGCCACCGCGATCACCTCGGAGGGGGGCAGGCCGGTCTCGGCGACCACGCCGAGCATCTGCTCGTAATGCGCGATGACGTTGGGGCCGGGCACGTGGCGCCCGCCCCGTATCTCCGACAGCCAGGGATGACGGCGGCGCAGCTCCCACCCCTGCCTGGCGCACGCCTCAAGCCGCGCCCGCCAGCCGTCCCTCCCCGTCGCGTCCGCGTCCGCATCCACGGTGCCCGGGCTCTCGCCCGTCACCGCGTCGCGCATGAGGTCGATGAGCTGCTCGCGGCCGGACACGTGCCGGTAGAGCGACATGGTGGTGAAGCCGAGCCGCTCGGCGACCTTGCGCATGGACAGCCCGGCCAGCCCCTCGGCGTCGGCCAGCTCGATGCCCGCGCGCACGATCCGGCCCAGGCTCAGCCCCCGCCTCGCCTCCACGCCGTCCCGCCGCCACAGCAGTTCGACCGTGCGCTCAGGATCGTTCACCTTGTCATCCCTCATGTTTATGGTATACACCATGTGCACACCATAAACACGTTTCGAGGGGACACATCCATGATCGAACTGTTCGTCGCCCCCGACGGGGACGACTCCGCCCCGGGGACGCGGGAACGCCCGTTCGCCACCCTCGGCCGTGCCGGGCTGGCGGCCCGCGCCCTGACCGGCGAGGTCGTCGTGCGGCTCAGGGCGGGCGCGTACGCGCTGACCGAGCCGCTCGAACTCACCACCACCCCCGGCCGTGACGGCCGTGACGGCCACGTCACCTACCAGGCCCACGGGTACGGCACCGCCGAACAGGAGGAGGTCGTCGTCAGCGGCGGCCGTACCGTCACCGGCTGGCGGGAACTGGACGGCGTGTGGCTGGCCGACGTCGGCGACCTGGAAACCCGCCAGCTCTACGTGGACGGCCGGCGGGCCGAACGGGCGGGTGTCGAGGCCCTGCCCGGCGAGATCACCCTGACCGAGACCGGCTACACCACCGACAGCACGGCGCCGTCGGCCTGGCGCAATCCGGGCGACGTGGAGTTCGTCCACCGGGGCGTCTACCCGTGGACCGAGGCCCGCATCGGTGTCGCCTCGGTCACGACCGGCGGCGACGGCACGGTGATCACCATGGCGCAGCCCGCGTTCGGACGCGCCCTGGAGCTGTACAACTCCACCTGGCAGGGCCAGACCTCACGGGGACCCGGCCTGCCGACCAGGGTGGAGAACGACGCCTCCTTCCTCACCGAGCCCGGCACGTTCGTCCTGGACCGCTCACGCCCCGGGCGGCACGTCCTGCGTTACCTGCCCCTGCCCGGTGAGCACCCGGAACGCACCCGGGTGGTCGCGCCGGTCCTGGAGACACTGGTGCGTGTCACCGGCGGGCGCGGTGTGACCTTCCTCGGGGTGACGTTCGCCGAGGCCACCTGGCTGCGGCCGAGCGGGCCTGAGGGCTTCCTGCACTACCACGGCAGCGGCTTCCACGTCGGCGGCCCGATCGACACGGTCCCGATCGACGACTCCGGCTCCTCGGTCACGGTGCCCCGGGAGCCCGTCACGATCCCGGCCTGCGTGGTGGTCGAGAACGCCTCCGGCGTGCGGTTCGAAGGGTGCCGCTTCACCCGGCTCGGCGCCACCGGGCTCGGTGTTTCCGCGTCGGAGGACGTCACGGTGCGCGGGTGCGACTTCGACACGCTCTCCGCCGGGGGGATCGTGGTCGGCGGCAGCCGTTCGGTCCTCGTCGAGGACAACCGGGTCCACCGCGTCGGCCTGGAGTTCTCCGGCTCGCCCGGCGTCGCGCTGAACGGCACGACCGGATGCACGGTCGCGCACAACCACATCGCCGACGTGCCCCACTGCGGCATCGTCGCCGGGCCCGGCACGGGCACCCGCGTCCTGAACAACCTCACGAGCGGCACGATGCAGGTGCTGGCCGACGGGGGAGGTGTCTATCTCGCCGGTCCGCAGGGCGGCTCCCACGACTCGGGGGCGGTCATCCGGGGCAACGTCATCGAGGACACGCGCACGCCGTACAACTTCGGCCTCTACACCGACTACGGCGCGGCGTGGGTGACGGTCGAGGAGAACCTGGTCGTCAGGGCCGACAGCACGGCCGTCCTGCACGTGTCGCCGCCGCTGGACAACGTCGTCTACCGGGGCAACCTGTGGGACGCCGACCCGGTCGGCGCCGACGCGCCGCCGCCGGGGGTTCTCTACAAGGACAACGTCACCTTCACCGTCGGGCCGGAGCCGGAGGCCGCCGCCGCGATCCGGGCCCGGGCCGGTCTCCTGCGGAAGGCCCCGGCGCCGTCCTGACCCGGGGTCCCGTTGACGCCTTCCCGCCCGCCGTACGGCTCTAATGGAGGGACTGCCGGACAACGCCGAGGAGACCGTTGTGACGACACGACCGCCCCTGCCGCCCTTCACCCTGGAAACCGCGCTGGAGAAGGTCCAGGCCGCCGAGGACGCCTGGAACACCCGTGATCCGGAACGGGTCGCGTCGGCCTACACCGAGGACTCCGTGTGGCGTAACCGCGACCGTTTCGTCACGGGCCGGGCGGAGATCGTGGCGTTCCTGCGGGAGAAGTGGGACCGGGAGCTTGACTACGCGCTCCGCAAGGAGCTGTGGGGGTTCCACGGTGACCGGATCGCGGTGCGCTTCCAGTACGAGTGCCGGGACTCCTCCGGTCAGTGGTGGCGCAGCTACGGAAACGAGCTGTGGGAATTCTCCCCGGAGGGGCTCATGAGCCGGAGGGAGGCCAGCATCAACGACACGCCGATCTTCGAGGACGACCGGCGCATCCACGGTCCCCGTCCGGCCGACCAGCGCGGCGTCGCGCTTCCGATCCGCTGAACAGATCGTTTCGATCGACGCTCGGATGTCTAGCGATGCTAGAGTCGAGGGATGTCGGTACGGGAACGCAAGGAGCGCGAGCGGGCGCACCGCCACCAGCTGATCGTCACGACGGCTCGGGAGCTCGCCGAGGAGCAGGGGTGGGAGGCGGTCACCACACGCCGCCTGGCCGAACGCATCGAGTACAGCCAGCCCGTGCTCTACAGCCACTTCCGCGGCAAGCGTGAGATCGTCGGGGCCGTCGCCCTGGAGGGGTTCGCCGAACTGACGGCGGCGATGCGGCGCGCGGTCGCGGACTCCTCCGGGGGGCGGGCCGCGGTGTCCGCGCTCGCGGAGACGTATGTCGGCTTCGCCGAACGCAACCCCGCGCTGTACGACGCGATGTTCCTTCTCGACACCGGTCTGCCCTTCGCCGACGCGGCGACCCCCGCGCCGCTGCGCGAGGGGTTCGGCGCGCTGCTCGACACGCTTCGCGACGTGGCGGGGGACGCCGACCCGGGTCTGTTCGTCGAGGTCTTCTGGGCGGCCATGCACGGCCTGGTCGCGCTCACCCGCTCGGGCCGCCTGCCCGCGGAGGGGTCGGCACAGCGGCTCGACCTCCTGGTCGACAGGTTCGCCGGCAGGCCGTGACGGCACACCGTCACGGCCTGCCGTCCAGGTCCTCGAACAGCGCGGCCGTCCGGTCCGCGCTCTCCAGGGCCCGGCGCCCGGTGGCGAGCAACCCCAAGGCCACGACGCAGACACCGAGCCCTGCCACCGGCCACCACACCCCCCGCTCGGCCGCGGTGAACGCCGTACCGCCGCGGGTGAGGGCCGGCCCCATGATCATTCCGGCGATCGCGACGCCCAGCGCGGTGCCGCTCTGCCGTCCCGCCGAGGCCAGTGAGGCGGCCACCCCGGCCATCGAACGGGGCATCCCGGAGACCGCCGTGTTGGTGATCGGCGGGTTGACGGCCCCCAGGAAGACGCCGAACAGCAGGAACGTCACGAGCACGGCCGGCAACGGGGTCGCGGGGCCGAGCCGGAGCGAGGCCAGAGCACCCAGGGCCAGGGCGCTCCCGGCGACCACCAGCGGCAGCCGGGGGCCGCGCGCGCCGACCAGCCTTCCGGTGAGGGGGGGAGAGCACCACGGTCAGCGCCCCGACCGGCAGCAGGCACAACCCGGCCGCCAGCGCGGACATGCCGCGCACCTCCTGCAGGTACAGGGTGGTCACGAACAGGAAGGCGCCGAACCCGCACAGCGCGAAGAAGGCCATCAGGATCGCCGACCCGAACGGCGCACTCCGGAAGAGCCGCAGTTCGAGCAGCGGATCGGTACGGCGTGGCTCGTGGCGCAGAACGCCCAGCACGCCGAGCGCGGCGACCACGAGCAGCCCCAGGATCACCGGTGAGGTCCAGCCGAGCCGCCGGGACTCGATCACCGCGTAGACGACGCAGCCCAGCACCACGACCACCAGGGCCTGGCCTGCCGGGTCGAAGCGGCGCGGGCGAGGGGCACGGGACTCGGGGACGAACAGCGCGGCGCACCCGATCGTGGCGGCCACGACCGGCACGTTGACCCAGAAGACGGCGTGCCAGCCGAAACCGTCGACCAGGAGGCCGCCGAGAACCGGGCCGAGTGCCGGCGCCAGGCCGGTCGTCGCGCCGAACACGCCGATGGCCCTGGCCCGGTCCGCGGGCTCGGGGAAGGCGGTGGCGACGATCGCCATGGCCACCGGGTTGAGCATCGTGCCGCCGACGGCCTGGACGACCCGTGCCGCGACCAGCCAGCCGACGCTCGGCGCCAGCCCGCACAGCAGCGAGCCGATCCCGAAGGCCGCCAGGCCGATCTGGAAGACGCGTCTGCGGCCCACCCGGTCGGCGGTCGAGCCCGCCGGCACCAGGAAGGCGGCGAGCACCAGGGTGTAGGCGTCCACCGTCCACTGCAGGCCCGAGACCGAGGCGTGCAGGGTCACGGCGGATCGAGGGAAGCGCGACGTTGACGATGGAGATGTCCATGACCACGACGGCCGCGCTGACGCAGCAGATCGCGAGCACCAGGAGCCGGTGACCGGGCTCGTCGGCCGTGGTCCGGAATCGTGTCGGATGAATCACGACCGCGAGGCTAAGATTTAGAGCGTGCTCGAAGTCAATCCGCAGACGGCCCTCCCCGACGCCCAGGAGGGGCTGAGCATCGCCGAGGCCGCCCGCCGTACCGGGGTCAGCGTGCACACGCTGCGCTACTACGAGCGTGCCGGGCTGGTCGTCACCACCGTCGACCGCACCGTGGGCGGATGGCGGAGATACCGGAAGATCGACCTCGACTGGATCGTCGTCTGCACCAAGCTGCGGGCCACCGGCATGCCCATCAGGACCATCCGGCACTACGCCGAGCTCGTGGCGGCCGGACCGGGCAACGAACGGGAACGGCTCGCCCTCCTGGAGGCGCACCGCGGCGAGGTGACCGCCAGGCTCGCCGAGGTACGGGAAAGTCTCGACCTCATCAGCCACAAGATCGACGTCTACCGGGGGCGGCTCGCCGCGGGAGACGCCGACCGGCTGTGGGCCCCCGACCCCGGCCACGACTGAGGCGGCCCCTCACGACAGCGGTTCGTCGACAAGGGCGAGCTCGTCATCGCCGGGAGCCTGGAAGAGCCTCAGATACTCCTCAAGCAGCTCACGGCCGACCGGAGCCGTCCCAGGCGCCCCCTGTCTGTTGCGGACCTCCAGGCGACGGCACAATTCATCGACCGGTGTGGCCAGATAGCGCAGCTCGACAGGAAAACCGAGCGCGCGCGCCCGCAAACGCTTCTCGTCGCGTTCGGAACGCCCCCAGAAGCCGAACTCCAGGATCACGTTCTGCCCCAGTGCCGGCAACTCCTGAGCATGCTCCCAGAACCGCCGTTCAAGCCGGTCGCGCGTGTTCTCGTCGAACAGGTCGACGCCGAGATCGGCCATCCATTCGTCCGGGCACAACCGCACCGCCGGAATCTCTCCCGCCAGCCGCTTGGCCGGCGTCGTCTTCCCAGAGCCGGGCGGTCCGCACAGCAGGATCAGCCTCGGCTCGGAGCCCGCGTCGCCCATCGGAATCCTCCATCGCTCCGGTACTCCGGCCGCCGCGCCGTCACGGCCACCCTTCCGGTGGATCGTCCGCGTGACCGTACCGGCCGCCTTCGTGCGGCCACGACGGCGGCCGACGTCCTGAGCGAATCCGGCCTCGTGCCCGGCTCGCCCACTGTGGCCGGATGCGTCTACGTGCCGCAACCAGCCGGCCGGTCAAAAGGTGACGCGTCAGCACGTGTGCCGGCCACCGGGAGGACAACCCACGCCGGCCCATGACGAGTCAAACGGTGCCGCCCGTGAGGACTGTGTGACCCGGCGGGACGAAGAAGCCCCTCCCGGGAGAGCGCACGAAAAGTAGCCGAGTGGCTACTTTGTGTGGCATCACGGAGGTGATTCCCCATGCCCAGCGCCAGCCAGATCGTGTGCGTGGCGGCCATGCTCGTCGCGGCCGTGCTGATCTGCGCGCCCGCCGCGCACGCCGACCCCCCGCAGACCAACCGGGAGCTCATCAACCGGATGGACGGCGGCCGTCTCGCCGTCCTCGGCGACAGCCTCGCCGACGGCGCCGAGGCGATCGCCCTGCGTCACCCCCGGTGGAGATACCGGACGGTCAAATGGACCTACACCGTCAAGGACGACGGCTACTACGTGATAAAGAACGAGGCGGCCAACAAGTGCCTGCAACCGGTGACGGGCCTTCCCCGGGAGGCCGACAAGGTGGTCGTGCGAACGTGCAACGGCTCGCCCCTGCAGGACTGGTCGCGCCGCCCCGAGCAGGGTGACTCCGACCAGCGCACCGGCTGGGCCGCCTACCGTCCCCGGCTCAACACCACACTCGCGCTGACCCTGGACTCCTACCAGGGGCCCGGCAGCTGGGACACCCTCCACCTCGCCCGCGACCAGAACTCCACCGACCGGCTGTGGCGGTTCCTGCGTGAGGACGAGACCTGGTGACCGCCCGGCCGGCAAGCGGCGGCACCCTTGACGGCGCCGGTCAGATCGATTAGACCTCAGGGGTTCTGTTGATCACCCCCCAGGAGGGCACCATGTCCGACAGCGCGTTGTTACGATTCGCGGCCCGCGCCGCACTGGCCGCCGCGACGGCCGGCTCCCTGGTCGCGCTCAGCTCCCTGCCCGCCTCCGCGGCCACGGACCCGGCCGCGCCCTCGGCCACCGACTCGGCCGCGAACCAGGCCGGGGGCAGGCCTCCGAGGCCGACGAACGGGCCGTGCCACTACACCCCGACGCCGGACGACCCCGCCGTACGGCGTGTGCCGCTGCCGCCGGACCCGCGTCGCACCCCCACCAGGACGGTCACCACGACCCTCAGCACCAACCACGGCCGGATCGGCCTGACCCTCAACGCCGCCAAGGCGCCCTGCACGGTGCAGAGCTTCGTGCACCTGGCCAGGCACGGCTTCTACGACTTCACCGGCTGCCACCGGCTGACCGCCTACGACCGCCTCAAGGTTCTGCAGTGCGGCGACCCCGGCTTCACCGGTGAGGGCGGCCCGGGCTACAAGTACAAGGACGAGCTGCCCACCGACCTGCCGCCGTGGCCCGGTGACACCACCGGCACGCGCAAGACCTACGCCCGCGGGGTGCTGGCCATGGCCAACGCCGGGCCTGACACCAACGGCAGCCAGTTCTTCCTGGTCTACGGAGACTCCGGCCTGCCGCCCAACTACACGGTCTTCGGCACGGTCGACGCGGCGGGCCTGGCCGCCCTCGACCGTGTCGCCGCGGGCGGCATCCAGCCGACGCCGGACGGCCCCACCCCGCCGGTCGACGGTAAGCCCGTCCTTCCGGTGAAGATCCGCCACGCCCAGGTCTGGCGCTAGTCTCCGTTGTCCGCGTGGTCCGCGGGTGCCCCCTCCATGCGGGAGTCACCGGCGGACCCCGGCACACGGTCTCAAACCCTGATGACGTCACTCTGAGACTCCGGGAACAGTGACGAGAGGAGACCGCCGTCGTCCACGGAGACAACGACGCGAATATCCTCGCCATCCCAGAATGCCTTTGAGGTGATCGTCCAGGTCTTCCCCTGTTCGTCCACGTACCTTTCGCGGACGCTCCCGTCGAGAAGCCTCTCCCTGACCTCGGACGCGGCCTCACCGACCCAGTATCCGAGCTTTTCCACGGCTATGGCTCCGGCCTTCGATCGATTCACCTGTCTCCTCGCTTCCCAGGCCCGGGAAACCGGCCGAGCGTCTCCGGCGTGCGGGCCCCGGAAGATCATGCATCCCGCTCTGGCTGCCGGACGAACCAGGCGCGGGAAATGGTGGAGGCCGACGAAGCCCTCGCGTTCCGGTCGTCAGCAGGATGGGTGAATGGCTGACCTCACCCACCTGCGGGACCTGCTCGACAGTCAGGCGAAAGCCCTCCAGGTTCCCGGCGCAGCCGTCGGCGTGATCGTCGACGGCACCGAGCACGTCCTCACCACCGGCGTCGCCAGCGTCGACGCCCCGGCCCCCGTGACGGGCGACACGCTGTTCCAGATCGGTTCGACCACCAAGACGGTCACCGCGACGGCGATCATGCACCTCGTCGAGCGCGGCCTGCTCGACCTGGACGGACGGGTACGGCGTTACCTGCCCGACCTGCGGCTCGCCGACGAACAGGCCGCCGAGGAGCTGACCGTCAGGCACCTGCTCACCCACACCGGCGGCTTCCTCGGCGACGTCGACGACGGCGACAGCTGGGGCGCCGACGCCCTGGCGGCCTCGATCACCACCTACGACCGGCTGCCCCAGCTCTTCGCGCCGGGGCGGCTCGCCTCCTACAGCAACGCCGGGTTCAGGCTGCTCGGCAGGATCGTCGAGGTCGTGTGCGGCAAGCCGTACGAGACGGCGGTCGGCGAGATCGTGCTCACGCCCCTGGGGATGGACTCCAGTTCCTTCTTCCCCTGGGAGGTCGCGACCCGGCCGCACGCCGTCGGCCACGTCGTCCGGCCGGACGGCCCGCACGTCGCGCACACCTGGGGGCTGTTCCGCGAGGGCATGCCCGAAGGGGGACTGGTCTCCTCGGTGCGCGACCAGCTCCGCTACGCCGCCTTCCACCTGGGCACGGGCGCCGTGGACGGCCAGGGGCCGATCGGAGCCACGACCAGGGAGCTGATGCAGCGGGAGCACGTGCACCTCGGCGCGCCGTGGAGCGGCATCGGCCTGCCGTGGCTGCTTGAGGAACGGGCGGGCCTGCGGCTGGTCACCCACGGCGGCAACATCGGCAACCTGCAGCTGTCGTCGTTCGTGCTGGCCCCCGAGCACGGTTTCGCCGTCACCACGCTCACCAACTCGGCGCCGGGCAGGGTTCTGGGCACGCTGGTGACCGACTGGTGCCTGGAGCACCTGCTCGGCGTGCCGTCGCAGGCCGTACTGCTGCCGCTGGGTGAGCCCGGGCCGGAGTACGCGGGCAGCTACGACGCCGGGCAGTGGATCTTCGAGGTGGACGAGAAACTGACGGCGCGGTTCGTGCTGCGGCCCGAGCTGGTGGCCGCGGGGGTCGAGGGCATGCCCGACATGCCGCTCGCGCTGGTCGAGGGCTCCGACGACCTGACGATCGCCGCCGACCCCAAGCAGGTCATCGGCCGTTTCCTGCGGGACGACGCGGGCGAGATCGCCTTCCTGCACCTGGGCGGCAGAGCGGCCAGGCGCGTCCGCTGATCCGTGCCCCGAACGATCGGGGCACGGACCGCGCGAAGCAGGCGGATCAGGACTCGGGCTCGTAGGCGAGGTTCGGGCGTAGCCAGCGCTCGGTCTCCTCCTGGCTCATCCCCGTACGGCGCGCGTAGTCCTCGATCTGGTCGCGGCCGAGCCGTCCGACGGTGAAGTAGCGGGCGTCGGGGTGGGCGAAGAGCAGCCCGCTGACGCTCGCCGCCGGGGTCGTGGCGTACGACTCGGTCAGGACCATGCCGTGCGACTCCGCGCCGAGCAGGTCGAACAGCGTCCGCTTGCGGGTGTGGTCGGGGCAGGCCGGGTATCCCAGCGCGGGCCGGATGCCCCGGTACCGTTCGGCGTGCAGGTCCTCAAGGACGGGCTGGGAGTCCGGCTCGAACCAGGAACGACGCGCCTGCAGGTGGATCTGCTCGGCGAACGCCTCGGCCAGACGGTCGGCGAGCGCCTTGACCATGATCGCCTGGTAGTCGTCGTGGCTCTCCTCGTAACGGGCGGCCAGTTCCTCCGCGCCGTGCACGGCCACCGCGAACCCGCCGATGTGGTCCCCGGAGGGCGCCACGTAGTCGGCGAGGCTGCGGTTGGGCCGCCCCTCGGGCTTGAGCGTCTGCTGACGCAGCATCGGGATCCTGATGCCGTTCTCCAGCACCAGGTCGTCGCCCTCGGGGTGCGCCGGCCAGAAGCCGTAGACGCCTTCCGGCCGCAGCGAGCCGTCGGCGATGATCTGGTCGAGCAGCCGCTGCCCGTCGTCGTACAGGTCACGGGCGGCGGGCTGCTCAAGGATCGCCGGGAAGGTGCCCTTGAGCTCCCACGCCAGGAAGAAGAAGCGCCAGTCGATCATCTCGCGCAGCTCGGTCAGGCTCGGCCTGACGACCTTCAGGCCGGTGAACTCGGGGACGGGCAGCTCGTCGAACACCGGGCGTTCGGCGTTCGCGCGGGCCTCCTCCAGGGTGAGCATCGGCTGGCGCCTGCGGTTCTCGTGCGCCTCGCGCAGCGCCTGCTGCTCCTCACGGTTGGCGGCGTCGAGCGCCTCCGCCCGCTCGGCGTCCAGCAGGTCGGAGACCACCCCGACGACCCGGGAGGCGTCCAGGACGTGCACGACCGTGTTGGTGTAGGCGGGGGCGATCCGTACGGCCGTGTGCTGCCTTGAGGTGGTCGCGCCCCCGATGAGCAGCGGCAGCTTCAGGCCACGCCGCTCCATCTCGGCGGCGACCGAGACCATCTCGTCCAGCGAGGGGGTGATCAGCCCGGACAGGCCCACGGCGTCGGCGCCCTCCGCCACGGCCGTGTCGAGGATCTTCGCGGCGGGCACCATGACGCCCAGGTCCACGACCTCGTAGTTGTTGCAGCCCAGGACCACCCCGACGATGTTCTTGCCGATGTCGTGGACGTCGCCCTTGACCGTGGCCAGCACGACCTTGCCCTGGCCCTTGCGGGTCTCCACCTGCCCGGCCAGCCGGGCGCGCTCCTTCTCGGCCTCCATGAACGGTTCGAGGTAGGCCACCGAGCGCTTCATCACCCGGGCGCTCTTGACGACCTGCGGCAGGAACATCTTGCCCGAGCCGAACAGGTCACCGACGATCTTCATGCCGTCCATGAGCGGGCCCTCGATGACCTCAAGGGGACTCGCGGCGATCTTGCGGGCCTCCTCGGTGTCCTCCTCGACGAAGTCGGTGATGCCGTGCACCAGCGCGTGCGCGAGGCGCTCGGCGACGGGCTGCTCCCGCCACGACAGGTCGACCTTGCGCTCGGTGCCGCTCCCGGAGACCGTCCGCGCGAACTCGATGAGCCGGTCGGTGGCGTCCTCCCGGCGGTCGAACAGGACGTCCTCGACGTGTTCGAGCAGGTCGGCGGGGATGTCGGCGTAGACGGCGAGCTGCCCGGCGTTGACGATGCCCATGTCCAGCCCGGCCCGTACGGCGTGCAGCAGGAACGCCGAGTGCATCGCCTCACGCACCACGTCGTTGCCGCGGAAGGAGAACGACAGGTTGGAGATGCCGCCGGAGGTGAGCGCGCCGGGGCAGCGCTCCTTGATGCGCGGCAGCGCCTCGATGAACTCCTTGGCGTAGCCGTTGTGCTCGCTCATGCCGGTGGCGACGGCCAGCACGTTCGGGTCGAAGATGATGTCCTCGGGGGCGAAACCGACCTGCTGCGTCAGCAGGTCGTAGGCGCGTCCGCAGATCTCGACCTTGCGGTCGGCCGTCTCGGCCTGCCCCTGCTCGTCGAAGGCCATGACGACGACGCCCGCGCCGAAGCTCTTGACCCTGCGAGCCTGTTCGAGGAAGGGCTCCTCGCCCTCCTTGAGGCTGATGGAGTTGACCACCCCGTTGCCCTGGACGCACTTGAGCCCGGCCTCCAGCACGCTCCACCGCGAACTGTCGATCATCACCGGGATCTTGGCGATCTCCGGCTCGGTCGCGATGAGGTTGAGGAAGGAGGTCATGACCTGCTCGCTTTCGAGCAGGTCGGCGTCCATGTTGACGTCCAGCAGGTTGGCCCCGCCCCGGACCTGCTCCAGCGCCACGTCGGCGGCGGCGTGGAAGTTCCCGGCCTCGATGAGGCGGCGGAACCGCGCGGAGCCGGTGACGTTGGTGCGCTCACCGATCATGACGAAGCCGGTGTCCGGGCCGATCTCGAAGGTCTCCAGGCCGGAGAAACGGCTGCGCCTGGGCGGGGTGGCGACCTGGCGCGGCGCCCGCCCGGCGACGATGCCCGCGATCTGCTTGATGTGCGCGGGGGAGGTGCCGCAGCAGCCGCCCACGAGGTTGACCAGTCCCTCGGCCGCGAACTCGCCGAGCAGGTGCGCGGTCTCCTCCGGCGTCTGGTCGTAGCCGCCGAACGCGTTGGGCAGGCCGGCGTTGGGGTGCGAGGCGGTGTAGGTGCCGGAGAGCTTGGCCAGCTCCTCCACGTGCGGGCGCATCTCCACGGCGCCCAGCGAGCAGTTCACACCGACGACCAGCGGCTTGGCGTGCTTGACCGAGTTCCAGAACGCCTCGACCGTCTGACCGGACAGGGTGCGCCCCGACAGGTCGACGATCGTCACCGAGATCCACAGCGGCAGGTCGGGGGCGACCTCCTGGGCGGCGGTGATCGCCGCCTTGGCGTTGAGCGTGTCGAAGATCGTCTCAACGAGGAGCAGGTCGACGCCGCCGTCGGCCAGCGCCGCGATCTGCTCGGCGTAGGACGCCTTGACCTGGTCGAACGTGACGGCCCTGTAGGACGGGTCGTCCACCCGGGGCGACAGCGACAGCGTGACGTTCAGCGGCCCGACCGATCCGGCGACGAACTTCCCGCCCGCCTCGTCGGCGGCCTGACGCGCCAGCCGCGCGCCCTGCAGGTTCATCTCCCGCACGTGCTCCTGCAGGCCGTAGTCGGCCTGGGCGATGCTCGTGGCGGTGAAGGTGTTGGTCGTGGTGATGTCGGCCCCGGCCGCGAGGTACTGCCGGTGCACGTCGAGAATGAGGTCGGGCCGGGTGATGTTCAGCAGGTCAGGGTCGCCGGTGACGTCCATCTCGTGGTCGGTGAACCGGTCGCCCCGGTAGTCCTGCGGGGTGAGCTTCGCGCCCTGGAGCATCGTGCCCCACGCGCCGTCGAGCACCGCGATCCGCTGGTCGAGGATGTCCCTCAGCCGCCGCGTACGCTCCGCACGCGTCTCGACCGGCGCTGTCTTCTCCACTTCGAGGCCTCCCTTCAGCTGGGAGGCGCCCTTGTTCGAATGGTGCGGGCCGAGCGTGGCGGGCGTGAGCCCGTTGCAGCGCCTCTCGACCTGAGAGCCAATCTTACTCACGCCCCAAGACGTTCTGTGATCCGATGGGCCGCGGGACGAATCCCCGGAAAGCGACCGCCGTACGTCTCACCGCAGGTTGATCGTGGCCGAGGGCCGGTGACGTGGCGGTAAGGGAACAATCTTGAACCCTCCGGCGCCCAAGGGAATGGCTCCCGCCCGGACGGCCGGGTGAAGGGTGACGCGGATCACAGGAACCCGGCGGGGGCGGCGGACAGGTACGGATGTGGAACGAACAATGCGTACCCGGCTCAGAGCCGGTGACCCGGCGGCTTTCAGCGAGCTGTTCGGCGAACACGCGCAGACGATCTACCGCTACGCCGCCCGGACCACGGGGGACCGGACGGCGGCGGAGGATGTGGTGTCGCTGACCTTCCTGGAGGCCTGGCGGCTCCGCGGACGGCTGAGGCCCGACGGCGACGGCGTCGGGCCGTGGCTGTTCGGCATCGCCGCCAACGTCATGCGCAACACCGCCCGCGCCGCCCGCAGGCACCGCGCCGCGATGTCCCGGATGCCGGTCCGCGACACGGCCCCCGACCCCGCCGAGGAGGCCGAGCGGATCGCCGCGGCCGTCACCGTCCTGCTCGAACAGCTGTACACCTGGCAGGGCGACCGAGATCCCTTTCGCGCCTTCGACCAGATCCAGGGCCTGATGAGCGAACGGATCGTGCCCCCGCCACCCGGGCCGCGCCGTACCGGGCGACGGCGCTCATCCCCGGCGTGCGCCTGGTGGCCAGGTCGGCGGACGCGATGAACCGTCCGGGCATCGCGGTGGCGTTCGACGCCGACGGCGAGCGCACCGAGTGGATCTTCGACGCCGGCTCCTGGCCTTCCTCGGCACACGCGACTACCTGATCGCCGACTCCAGCCGGGGCAGGGCGGGAACCCTCATGAGCTCCAGCGCCGTCATGTCCCAGACGGTCACCGACCAGGCGGGCTGACCCGCTCAGGAGGACGCGGCCGGTACGGCGCGCCCTCCCCGGATCAGGGGAAGGCCCGCGCTCAGGCGCTCACGCAGCGCCCCGGAGCGCACACCGATCTCGGCGAAGTCGTCCGGCCCCGGCTCACCGTCCACCAGGACCTCGGGGACCATGAGAGCCGAAAGCGGAACGTCGGGGCCGGGGTCTTCGAGGCCGCCCGCTCCCAGGTCCGTGAGATCCATGTATCGGGGGGCGAGCACCCTGCCCCGCAGGGTGCCGGCGACCAGATCGGGACAGAACTCGTTCCAGAGGATCGTCACCGCCGTGCGCAGGTCGCCGTGGACCTTCACGAGTTTGTCGGTCCAGTTGCCCACGAAGGTCTCGACCTCGACGTCGCCCAGCACGACGAGCTTGACGTCCCCCTCCAGCAGGACGTTGGCGGCGCGCAGGTTTCCCAGGACGACCAGCGCGGCGGCCCCGTCGTCGACGTTGACGATGTTGCCCTCGACGGTCAGGTCGCCGTCGATCACGTAGCCCGTCGCCTGGTCCGGGGTGTCGGCGCACCACGGGGAGCCGTCGTGGTCGTCGAGGGAGAGCTCCCCGGTGACCCGGGCGGCGCCGGGGTGCAGGATGTACTCCTCCTCGTAGAGGTCACGGTAGGTCTCCCGGGCAAGGCCGCGCCGCTCGAACAGCTCGACCGCGGCGGCCCAGGACAGGTAACTGCTCGGCATGGACGGTGACCCTAGCGGGGATCACCGACATCCCACCCGCCGTGCGCCGGGCGGCGGATCGGGTACGGCGCGGCGGAGGCCGCCGTGCGCCGGGCGGCCCGGCACCGGACCGGCCAATCCGGAGGGGGAGGTCACGCAGCGCCGCGACACCGCCTCCGGCCAGAAGGCGGCCGCCATCCGACCTCCCGAAGGGATATGCCAGCCTTTTTCATGCGTAAGCCTGAAACAGGAGCATCGGCCGGTCGAAGACCGATCAAAAACACAACAAGACACAAAAAGGCATTGGTTTTTGGATTTTTTGCCACATGAAACCAATGGGCATCTCAGCAGTTCAAGCGAGGAGCAAGGCCCATTCGGCCGGGCCCGCAATCGTCAACAAAAGCGATTGTTCACCCACCTGACCATATCGCCAGGAAATTCATCCGAAATGAAATATGGCGGCGGGCGAAAACGGTATCTACGCTTCTTCATATGAGCAGAGCTTCATATGTTTCCGCGGGCGAGGGCTGCGCGGTGCGCATGGTCGATCCGGATCGGGTCGGCACGGTCGCTGAGGCGATGCCGGGGGCGGAGTCGATCGAGGAACTCGCCGGGGTCTTCGCGCTGCTGTCCGACCCGGGGCGGTTGCGGGTGATCATCGCGCTGCTCAAGGGCGGGGAGATGTGCGTGTGCGACATCGCCGCGGCGTGCGGCCACAGTGAGTCGGCGGTCTCCCACACGCTGCGCCTGCTGCGCGCCTGTCACGTCGTGCGGGCGCGCCGGTCCGGGCGCATGGCCTACCACCGCCTCGACGACGCCCACGTCCGGATGCTGCTGGGCCTGGGCCTGTCCCATGTCAGCCACGCCCCGGACACGGCCCGCGGATACCGGCCTCCGGAGCAGGCCTCATGACCTCGCGCCACGACGACCACTGCGCCGATCCGCACGGCCCCCACCCGAACTCCGCGGGACACCGGCCGAACGGACCGGCCGAAGGCCCAGAAGGGAACGCGCTCGATGGACCTGCTCTCCCTGCCGATGCCCGGCCTGCTCTCCGGCGTGGCCGTCACGCTGTTACTCGGTGTGGTGTCGTTCGTGTTCGGCCTCGTGCTGGGCGGCCTCGTCATGCTGGCCAGGCTCTCCCGGCGCCGGCCGCTCAGGGTGGCCGCGATCGTCTACGTCTCGGTGTTCCGCGGCACACCGCCGCTCGTCCAGCTCATGCTCGTGTACTTCGGGCTTCCCCGGCTCGGCGTGCGGCTGCCGCCCGTCCCGTCGGCGATCCTGACCTTCAGTCTCTACGCGGGCGCCCACCTGAGCGAGAACCTGCGCGGCGGCGTCCTGGCCGTCGACGGCGGCCAGTGGGACGCGGCGGGTTCGATGGGGATGTCCCACGGCCTGGCCCTGCGCCGGGTCGTCCTGCCGCAGGCGCTGCGGGTGGCCACCCCCGCCATCGGCGGCCGGTTCATCTCGCTGATGAAGGACACCTCCCTCGCCTCGGTGATCACGGTGGTCGAGCTGACGCGCGTCGCCGAGACCGCGGGCAGCTCCTCCTTCCGCTACGTCGAGGCGTTCACGGTCGCGGGCGCCGTCTACTGGCTGATCAACACCGTTCTCTTCGCCGGGCAGGGGGCGCTGGAACGACGGCTGGGGAGGGCCTACGCATGAGCGGGAACGTCGCCGTCGACGTGCGGGGGCTGCACAAGCGCTTCGGTGACCTGGATGTGCTCAGGAGCGTGGACCTGACCGTGTACAGCGGTGAGGTCGTGGTGATCATGGGGCCGTCCGGGTCGGGCAAGACGACTCTCATCCGCTGCCTGAACCTGCTCGACGAGCCCGACGCGGGCAGCGTCACCGTGCACGGCACGACGCTGAGCTATCCGGCGCGGGGGCAGGGCCGTTCGAGGAGGCGCCTGGTCCGTGACATCCGCGCCCGGACGGCCATGGTGTTCCAGCATTTCAACCTCTTCCCGCACATGACCGTCCTGCAGAACGTCATCGAGGGCCCGATCTCGGTACGGCGTCTGCCCCGCTCCTACGCCGTCGAGATGGGCGAGCGTCTGCTGGCCCACGTCGGCCTGGACGACAAGCGTGACGAGTACCCCGCGCGGCTGTCCGGGGGGCAGCGGCAGCGGGTCGCCATCGCCAGGGCGCTGGCCATGGAGCCGGAGGTCATCCTCCTCGACGAGCCGACCTCCGCCCTGGACCCGGAGCTGGGCGCGGAGGTGCTGCGGACCATCCGGAGCCTGGCGGCCTGCGGCACGACCATGGTCGTCATCACCCACGAGATCCCCTTCGCCAGGGAGGTCGCCGACCGGGTGGCGTTCATGGACGCCGGCCACATCCTTGAGGAGCAGCATCCGAACGTCTTCTTCGACGCCCCCGCGACCGCCCGCGCGAGATCGTTCCTGCGTCTCGTGCCCAAGGGCGGCGGGCCCCCGTCCCGGCCTTGAGAAAACAACACGCATCGGAGACGGGCCACGGAGCAGACGCCCGAGGGGCCCCTTCCACGACCACGACCGGTGATCCCGGGGCGCCCCCGCGAAACCCTGAAAGCCTCGGTGAGGCACGGCATGAGCGAAGGACGCAGGGAACCCGGGGAACCCGGGGAACACGAGCATCCGCGCGGCGGGACGCGGCCGAGAACGGGGTGCCCCTGTCGACGGTGGGGATCGCGGTGGCGTTCGGTTTCCTGGTCGCGTCACCTACTTCACCAGGCGGAGGTGCGCCTGCCCGTCGGAGTCCGGCGGCCTGCACGCCCCGGGCCCCGCACCGGTCCTGACGGGCCCGCAGGGAAGGTCAGAAGAACGAGGCGCCGATGCCGGGGCCGTTCCTGCTGTCGTGGACGGCGACGGTCCCGGGCCCGTCCGCCGCGTCGCAGTACGGCCCATGAACGGTGAGGCCGCCCAGGTCGGCTGGGAACGCGGTGCCGGGCGGAAGGCGCCGCGCGTCGAGGGTGAAGGTGACCCGGGTACCGCTTCCAGGGGGCGGCTCGAACCGCCACACCGCGGTACGAGGCCGGAGACCGGCGAGTTCCTGGCCGAAGCCCCGGCCGTCGCACCACATTTCGGCGGTCGTCGTTCCGCAGAGCGCCGCGATGGCCGCCAGGGACCACCACTCGGGACCGATCAGGGAGCCGTGGTATCCGAGGGGCGGTGAGTCCGGCCAAGTGTGCCGCTGGTTGATCGTCACCGCGAAGCGAAGATCGCCAAGGATTTCGATCACAGAGGTCAGCGAACGGTCCTCCGCGACGTGTGCCGCCGGGTGCAGCGCGTGCTGAGCCGCAACGGACAGAAGCGTGACCGGCAGCCCCGGATCGTCCAGTCCGACGCCGAAGTACATACCGGGCCGTTTGAGAACCACTTCGTCGAACTCGAGCACGGTGATTTCGGCCGCGTCGTACTCATGCTGCGCCACGGATCACAGGCTGGCCGCTGGCAGCCGGCGGGTGCGTTTCCAGCGGCCGGGCCGGTGTCAGACGTTCACGCCGCCGGCGAAGGGCGTCGCCCGCCAACGGTCGACGGCGGGTTCGAGGTAGCCCATCAGCTCGGGCAGCTGCGGGACCAGCGTGAGGGCGGCGATGATCCGCAGCATGCCCAGGGCGTTGACGAAGGCGAGGACCTCCTCGTTGAGCGGTCTCATGCCGTTGCGCCGGGCGCCACGGTTGTAGGCGGCCTCGTGCTCGGGCCCGAGAGCGGCCAGGTCCCACTCGACGGGCCCCAGTGTGACCAGTTCGAAGTCGGCGTAGAGATCGCCGTCGACCGCGTTGACGATGTTCGCGGGCGGGCAGTCGCCGTGGACAGGCTGGAGGCCGACGCCGGGGAAGCGGGCCTCGAAGGCGCCGCGTGAGCGTACGAGGGGTTCGAGGAGGCGCCATTCGCGGCGGGCCCGGTCGAGTTCGGCCGCTCCGATCAGGCCGGGACGTCGGTCGAGCAGGGCGAGGCCGTCGGCGATGAACCGCGGGTCGGCCGCGGACAGGAACTCCAGGCGGCGGCCCGGGTAGGCGCGCAGCGCCGCGTGCAGGCCGGCGACGCTCTCGGCGTTCGCCACGTAGTCGGGTTCCCTGTCCCGCGCCTGTTCGACGAACGTCCAGAACGTCATCGAGAACCCGTCGCGTCGCACGGGTTCGCGCGGCACGAGCGGGCTGGGCGCGATCACGGGGACCCCCTGGTCGGCCAGCCACCGCGTGACGTCCAGCTCGTCCCGCTGGCGGCGCGCGAGGGCGGCCAGGTCGCCGGGGCGGGGCAGGACGGTGGGAACCCGGGCCACGACCGGCGAGGGCGCCAGGTGGACGGCGACCGAGAAGACGTCGTGGAGCACCGTGGGGCCGGTGACGGTCAGGCCGAGATCACGCCCGGCCGTGACGGCCGCCTCGACGGCGGCGGCGGTGCGGTCGGCGCGCTGCTGTGGTGTCAGGAAAGTGGTCATAATCCCTTGTTTCGGTGCGTTGACGGATGTCAGGCGATTCGGGACGGAAGCAGGCCGGGCCGGGTCAGCGCCTGCGGCCGGCGTGCAGTTCCAGCCGCTCGGCTTCGAAGCGCGCACGGAAGCCCCGGTCGTGCGAGACCGCGACCACCGCCCCCGGGTACGCCGCGAGCGCGGCCTGAAGGTCCTCGACCAGGTCGAGTGCGATGTGGTTGGTCGGTTCGTCGAGGACGAGAAGGTCCGCGGGCCGGGTCACCAGGGCCGCGATCTGCAACCGCCGCCGCTGCCCCGCCGACAGGGCGGCGACCGGGACGTGCAGGTCCTCCTCACGGAACAGGCCCAGGGACAGGAGCCGTTCGGCGTGCTCGTCCGGCGGTCCGGGCCGTCCCGCGGCGAACGCGGCGAGCAGCGGCAGCCGCGTGGTGTGCGCGGGCGGTTCCTGGGCGAGGTAGGCGATCCGGGCGGGCCGGTGTACCGTGCCCGCGTCCGGCGTCAGGTCGCCCGCCAGGACCCGCAGCAGCGTCGTCTTGCCCGCGCCGTTGTCTCCCGTGACCAGCAGCCGCTGTCCGGGCGTGATCGTCAGGAGCCCGTCCAGGCGCAGGTGTTCCCCGACCCGCACGCCGTCGAGCTCGGCGAGGGGGCCCTGAGCCGGGCCGCCGTCCACCGTCGGCGGCGCCGTCGTGAAACGGAGCGGTGCCGGCGGCCTGGCCACCGGGTCGCGCCGCAGCCGGTCCAGGCGCTCCCGCACCGAGCGCACCTGCCCGCCGAGCTTCGCCTCGCTGGAGCGGCGGTACTTGCCGAAGCCCTGCTTCGGGTCGCGGCCGGTGACGGCCAGCCTCCTGCCCGCGGCCCTGAGCAGTTCCTCCGCGCGGGCCACCTCCTGCACCCAGTCGGTGTACCGCTGCTGCGCGCCACGCCGGGCGGCGGCCTTCGCGGCGCGGTAGCCGGCCCAGCCGTCGCCGTAGCGGTGCACGGCGCGCTCGTCCCGGTCGACCTCAAGGATCGTGGTGGCGATGCGCTCCAGGAAGCCACGGTCGTGGGTGACCGCGACGACGGTGCCGCGGTGGGCGCGCAGGTGCTCCTCCAGCCAGTGCACGGCCGCCGCGTCGAGGTGGTTCGTCGGTTCGTCCAGGAGCAGCAGTTCGGGGGCGGCGGCCAGGACGCAGGCGAGCGCGAGCCGGGACCGCTCGCCGCCGGACAGCGAGCCGAGCGGGCGCCGCCGGGTGATCCGGGCGAGACCGAGCCCGTGCATCGCGGCGTCCACCCGGGCGTCCGCCGCGTATCCGCCGCGTCGCTCGTACGCGACGAGCAGCTCGCCGTACGCGGCGAGTTCCTCCTCCGAGGCGCCGGCGAGCGACTCCTCCGCGGCGCGGAGCCTTCGCTCCATGTCGCGCAGTTCGGCCAGGGCGAGGTCGACGGCGTCCTGCACGGTGCGGGCCGCGTCGAGGCCGAGGGTCTGGGCGAGGTGTCCGACGCCTCCGGGGAAGGCGACGGTGACCTGCCCGGCGTCCGGCGGCTCCGCCGCGGCGAGCAGCCGCAGCAGGGTGGACTTGCCGGAGCCGTTCTCACCGACGACGGCGGCCTTCTCACCCGGCCGGACGGTGAAGGAGACCTGGTCGAGGACGGTCCGGGTGCCGTAGCACTTGGTGACGTTCCTGACGGACAGCTGCGCCACGGCAGCGGGCAGGACGGTATGGGCGCGGTCGCGCATATGACTTTCCCTGATCGTACGAAGGGTCCACGGGCGGCAGAGACGGCGGCGTCGGCCGTGCCCGGACTCAGACGAAGAAGAGGAAAGCCATGTCCTCACCATAACAAGGCGAATCACCTCGCCTCAATTCATATGTGCCGTGACGTGCTCAGCGCCCGGCCGGTGACGCGCGCCAGAGCCCCTGCCCGCCGCGGACGCGCGGCACCGGTCTGCCGGAGGCCGGAAATCCGGTTGCGCGTCCCGGACGCCCGGGTGGCATCATGAGGCGGTCCGGCACACCGATCGGGGAGAAGCAATGCGGCGAGTCTTCGGAACATCTCAGCCCCTTTTCCGGACGAGAGTTTTCGAGGACTTCTCCCAGCATGCCCACCGTGAACATCGGTCTTCTCGCCCATGTGGACGCCGGTAAGAC
Source organism: Streptosporangium sp. NPDC049376 (assembly GCF_044466505.1). Classification (NCBI taxonomy): domain Bacteria; kingdom Bacillati; phylum Actinomycetota; class Actinomycetes; order Streptosporangiales; family Streptosporangiaceae; genus Streptosporangium; species Streptosporangium sp. NPDC049376. Next base: position 57,057 of record NZ_JBITMT010000006.1, read on the forward strand.
CAGCCTGACCGAACGTCTCCTCTTCGACACCGGGGCCATCGGGCGCCTGGGCAGCGTCGATGAGGGAAGCACCCAGACCGACAGCGGCGACATCGAGCGCAGCCGAGGCATCACCATCCGTTCCGCGGTCGCCCCCTTCCGGGTCGGCGACCTGCAGGTCAACCTGATCGACACGCCGGGACACGCGGACTTCGTCGCCGAGGTCGAGCGCGCGCTCGGCGTGCTCGACGGCGCGGTGCTGCTGCTGTCGGCCGTCGAGGGGGTGCAGGCGCACACCCGGGTCCTGATGCGCGTCCTGCGCGGGCTGCGGCTGCCCACCCTGATCTTCGTCAACAAGGTCGACCGCCCCGGCGCCCGCCCGCAGGAGCTGTTCGAGCGGATGCGCCGCACGCTGTGGCCGTACCTGCTGCCCATGGCGTCGGTCGAGGGCGCCGGTACGGCGGGCGTGCGGGTGAGGCCTGCGCCGCCGCACGACGCGCGGGCGGCGGAGATCCTCGCCGAGCACGACGAGGAACTGCTCGAAGACCTCGTCGCGGGCCGCACCCCCGGGGCGGCGCGGCTTGAGGCGGCGGTGGCCCGGCAGAGCGCGGCGGCCGTGCTGTACCCGGTGTTCTTCGGGTCGGCGCTGGGCGGCCAGGGCGTCGGCGGCCTCGTCGAGGGAATCCGCCGCTACCTGCCGGTGCCGCCCCCGGCGGGCGGCCAGGCGCGGGGGACGGTCTTCGCGATCGAGCCGGGGCCCCGCGGGGAGCGGGTCGCCTACCTGCGGCTGCGCTCGGGCGAGCTGCGCGTCCGCGAGCGCGTCACCTACCGGCGCCGCGAGCCGGGCGGCGGTACGGCCGAGCGCACCGAGCAGATCACCGCCCTGCGGGTCGTCGCGCCCGGCGCGGCCTCCTCCGGCGGCGGCGACCCGGCCAGGGCGGGCGACATCGCCAGGGTGCGCGGACTGTCGGGGGTCCGTGTCGGCGACCTGATCGGCCCGCTGCCGCCCGGCTCCGCCGACGCCTGCTTCCCGCCGCCGAGCCTGGAGACGCTCGTACGGCCGCCGCGACGGAACCAGGCGGCCCGGCTGCGCGCCGCGCTGGTGCGCCTGGCGGATGAGGACCCGCTGATCCAGGCGCGCCTCACACCGGACGGGGCGACCTCGCTGCTGCTGTACGGGGAGGTGCAGAAGGAGGTCATCGCGGCCAGGCTGGAGCGCGAGTTCGGGGCCGGGGCCGTCTTCGAGCCCTCGACGCCGGTGTACACCGAGCGGCCCGCGGGGATCGGGGCGCTCTTGGAGGAGATGAACCACCGGCGCGGGGTGCCCGACTTCTGGGCGACGGTCGGGCTGCGGGTCGAGCCGGGCGCGCCGGGCTCCGGGGTGAGGTTCCGGCGCGAGGTCGAGCTGGGCGCGCTTCCGGCCGCCTTCGACCGGGCGATCGAGGAGAGCGTGCACGAGACCCTGGGGCAGGGCCTGTACGGCTGGCCGGTCACCGACTGCGCCGTCACGCTGACCCACAGCGGCTTCGGCGGGCCGGTCAGCACGGCGGCCGACTTCCGCGGCCTGACCCCGCTGGTCCTCATGGGCGCGCTGCGCCTGGCCGGGACCCGGGTCTACGAGCCGTGTCACTCCTTCGAGCTGGAGATCCCCGCCGAGGCGCTCGGCCCGGTCACCGCCCGGCTGGCCGCGCTGGGGGCGCGGCTGCACAGGTCGGCGGCCCGGGAGGCGGCCTGGTCGGTGGAGGGGGAGATCCCGGCCGGGGCCGTCCACGTGTTCCAGCGTGAACTGCCCGGGCTCTCGCACGGTGAGGGGGTGTGGTGGTCGGCCCCCGGCGGGGACCGGCCGGTGAGCGGGCGCCCGCCCGCGCGTCCGCGCGCCGGCGGCGACCCGCTCGACCGGGAGGCCTATCTGCGTCATCTGGCGGGCAGGTGAGCCGGGCGCCCTCAGCGGGGGGCGCCTCGCCTCACGGCGGGGAAGCCGCCGGTGCGGGCGCCGATCACGACGGCCAGCACCGGGACCAGCAGGGCCAGGACGCTCCACGGGAAGGAGCCGGGGCCCAGCAGTCCGAGCAGGACCGCCCCGGCGACCCCGCCCGCCGCCATGGCCGCGTTCCACAGGGTGACGAGCATGGCCTGCGCGGTGTCGGCCGCCTGGCCCGCCGCCACGGCCACGGCGGTCTGCAGCAGGGTCGGGGCGCCGCCGAAGCCGAGCCCCCACAGCGTCACCGCCGGGTAGACCAGCGCGGGATCGGCGCCCCGCACGGCCAGGACGGCCGCCGCCACGGAGAACAGGACGCTGGCCGCGACGATGAGGAGCCGTGGCCTGCGGTCGATGTGGGCGCCGACGATCCAGATGCTCACCATGGAGGCGGCGCCGAAGACCAGCAGCACGAGGTCGACGGAGCCGCCCATGCCGGACCGCCGCAGGAAGGTGGCGATGTAGGTGTAGAGGATGGTGTGGGCCAGCACCATGACCAGCGTCACGAACAGGATCGGCACCACGCCGGCGATCCTGAGGGTCGGCAGGATCGGGTGCCGGTCCCGGTGCCGCCGTCCCGGCCGGTCGGGGACCGCCACGGCGATCCACGCCAGCAGGACGGCGGCGATCACGGTGATCGCGGAGAAGGCGGCCCGCCAGCCGAGGAAGCCGCCCAGGAAGGTTCCCGCGGGCACGCCCAGGGACAGGGCGAGCGGGATGCCGGTCATGACGACCGCGATGGCCTTGCCCCGCAGGCGGGCGGGTGCGAGGTGGCCGGCGTAGCCCGCCAGCAGCGCCCACACCAGGCCCGCGGCCACTCCGGCGACGAACCGGCCCGCCAGGCTCAGCGCGAAGTACGGCGAGGCGGCGGTGACCGTGTTGGCGACGGCGAAGCCCGCGACCCCGGTCAGCAGCAGGCGTTTGCGCCGCCATCCGGCCGTGGCCGCGGTGAGGGGGATCGCCGCGACCGCCGTACCGATCGCGTAGATCGTCACCGCCTGTCCCATCGCGGACTCGCCGACCCCGAGGTCGGCGCCCATCGCGGGCAGCACACCCGCGGGCAGGGCCTCGGTCAGGACGGTGACGAAGGCGGCCGTGGCCAACGCGGCCAGAGCGGGCAGGGGTAGTCTCTGATCGCCGGCTCCCGCGACGGGCCCGGCTGATCGTGTGGTGTGGTTTCGCACGTTGCGTATGTTCAAACCATCACATTGATGTGAAGGTCAACGTGACAGGGTGTGAGGTAGGGCACATGCGGATCGGAGAGCTGGCCGAGCGTACCGGCACGCCCCGCAGGCTGCTGCGTTACTACGAGGAGCAGGGGCTGATCCTGCCCGAGCGCTGCGCCAACGGCTACCGCGCCTACGACGAGCGCCTGGTGGACCGGGTCATGCAGATCAGGGGCCTGCTGGACGCGGGGCTGCCGACCCGGATCATCAAGCAGATCCTGCCCTGCCTGGACAGGCCCAGGATCATCCACTTCTCCGACGCGACCCCGGAGATGATCGCCACACTGGAGCACGAGCGCGACCGGATGACCGAGCGCATCCAGTCCCTGACCCGTAACCGGGACGCCATCGCCGACTACCTCGACACGGTGCGCCTCACCCAGGACGACCCGGGCGTCGCCACGCGGAGCTGAACAGGGGCGCGAAGACGCCTCAGGGTTCGAGGTCGCGGAGGTAGGCGTCCAGGGCCGCGGCGCCCGCGAGCATGGCGCGGCCCCGGGCCGCCAACCGCGCCCGCCACTCGCCCAGGGCCGACTCCAGCGGGACGACACCCCCGGCGGCACGGACCTGGGCGATCAGCGGGGCGATCCGCTCCAGCGGGTAGCCGCCCCTCCTGAGCTGGTGGGCCAGCCGCACATCCCGCACCTCGGCCGCGCCGTACACCCGGTACCCCGTCTTCGGGTCGCGGCGCGGCCGCACCAGCCCGGCCTTCTCCCACTTGCGCAGCGTGGCCGGGCGCACGCCGAGCCTGCCGGCCAGAGGACCGATGAAGACGTCGCCGCGCTCCTGCGGCACGGGCACCAGGTCACCGAGCGCGACCTCGACCGCCTGGAGGGTGCGGCGGTCCTCAAGCGACTGGGCGTGACTGTCGTCGAGCAGCCGCAACGCCTCCTCGAGCGCGCCCCGGTTGACCGCCCGCATCACCGACGTCGCCGTCCGGTGGCCGTGCCCGGGCACCAGGGCCAGGAAGGCACGCAGCGCCCGCGCGTGCAACGGCGTGTAGACGCGGTAGCCGTGAACGGTGCGCCCGGCGGCCGGCAACACCCCGTCCTGCTCGTAGTTCCTGACCGCCTGGGCGGACAGGCCGTGCTCACGCGCCAGGTCGACCGGCCTCATGAACGCACCACCGTTTGAAGGTCCACCAAGACGGACACCGGATTTTCCGCGAAAAGTTTACACTGGATGTTCAACGATACCGTTGAGGGAATGGACATCAAGGAAACCGCCTGGCCGCTCGACGGCGCGGGCGTGTCGGCCCTGCTGCGCTCGCTTCCCGCCCGCCCCCTGCTGCTCGGCCTGGGCGAGGCCAGGCATCTGGTGGAGGACCTGGGCAGCGCACGCAACGAGATCTTCCGGCACCTGGCCGAGCACGAGGGCTACCGCTGCTTCGCCATCGAGAGCGACTGCCTCATGGGCCTGCTGGTCGACGACTACGTCACGAGGGGAGAGGGCACCCTCGACGACGTCATGCGGCGCGGCTTCAGCCACGGCTTCGGCGCCCTGGAGGCCAACCGCGAACTCGTGCGCTGGATGCGCTCCCACAACGACAAGCACGACGACAAGCTTCGCTTCTTCGGCTTCGACGGCCCCCTGGAGTACTGGGCGGCGAGCCCGCGCCAGGCGCTCACCGCCCTGTACGACCTGCTGGAGGACCCGCCCGCCCGTACGGTCGTGACCCGCCAGACCCTTGAGGAACTGCTGGGCCCGGACGAGCGGTGGTCCGACGAGGCCACGGCCACGGACCCCTCCCGGTCGATCGGCCGCTCCGCCGAGGCCCTGCGGCTGCGCGTGATCGCCGACGACCTGGTGGCGCTGCTGGAGACGCAGGTCCCGCGGCTGAACCCCCGCGACAGGTGGCGGGCGGAGCTGTACGGGCGCACCGCCGTCGGCCTGCTGCGCTACCACCACGGGATGGCCGAGGACTCCCCGCACCGCTGGGGCCGCCTGTCGGCGCTGCGGGACGCGATGATGGCCGCCAACCTGAGCGCCGTCGCCGAACACGGCCCGGCCCTGGTCTACGCCAGCAACCTCCACCTGCAGCGCGGCGAAAGCCTGATGCCGTTCGGCGAGCGGACGCTGCGGTGGTGGGGCGCGGGGGCGATCACCGCGGCACGCCTGGGCGACCGGTACGCCTTCCTGGCCTCGGCCTTCGGCACGGTCGGCGACGACGTCCCGCCCCCGGACACCGTCGAGGGCGCCCTGTCCGCGCTCCCGTGGGAACGCTGCCTCCTGGACGCCCGCCGCCTGGCCGAAACCGTCACCGCCGCCGGCTCCGGGCCGCGCCGTTCCCGCGACTTCGCCTACTTCCCGCTCGACCCGGCCCGCCTCGGCGGAATCGACGGCGTCGTCTTCCTCAGGCGGGTCACCCCCACTCCCTTCTGACCCTCCCGCGCCTCAGGATGCCGGAAACAGCCGCTCCAGCCAGGCCTGCCAGGCCCGCCCCAGCTCCTGCTCACCTGCGCCGCCGGAGTAGACGTGGTGGGCCAGGAACACCGCGTCGCCCCTGCGTTCCCCCGAGTGGAGGAACCGGTACAGCGCGTCGCCGGTGCGCACCCCCAGGCAGGAGAACGGGTCGGCGTAGTCGAGCACGCCCTCGATCGGCGCGAGCCCCTCGGGGGCGACGCTCACCGGCTCACCCACGGCGGCCGTCGCGGGCAGCCCGAGCGCGCCGGTCAGGGCGGCCCACGCCCGCTCGGGACCCGCGGCCCCCACCTTGAGCGCCGAGACCGGTGTGCCCCTGAGGCCGGGAAAGTGCCTCAGGTAGGCGGCCAGGGTGTGCAGGTACATGTCCCAGCCGGACTGCATGGCCTCGTACTCGCTCTCCCAGTCGCCCTCCAGGAAGCCCTCGTGTACCAGCCTGAGCACGGTGGAGCCCCTGTCGCGGCCCTCGACGAGCCACTCGAACGCCATGAACGTCCCGTCCTCGCCCCGGCCGGTGCGGTAGGCGAACCGGCCGGGCGGCTCCCAGGAGGTGATGGTCGCCTCCTCGACGGCGCCGCCGACGGTCAGCCGGGTCGAACCGCCCTGCCGGGGTTCGATCCGGCTGCGCCCCATGAACCAGGAGTCGACCCCGGGCCCGGTGGCGATGGCCTGCCAGACCTCCTCGGGGTCGGCCGCCAGCTCGACCTGCCTGCGCACCTCGAACTCGTGGCCCATCACGGCTCCTTACGGCCCGGCGCCCCCGGGGCCCGGGAGTCGGGACTGGGGTGGACGGCGACGATGAGCCGGTGCTCACGCCCGCCGGGGGCGTCCTCGTCGTGGTACTTGCCGACGAGGGCGCCGACGGCGGCGGCGAGTTCCTCGGCGAAGGCGGCGCGCTGGGCCGCCGAGGCGAAACGGACGTGGCCGTCGATGGTCAGGGTCGCCAGCCGTTTACGGGCCTGGGCCGCGCCGCCGATGAGCTCGCCGACCTCACGGACCAGCCGGGCGGCGACCGCCAGCAGCCAGCGGGCCGACAACGCGTCGGGGGAGCGGTCCGGGTCGGGCTGCACCGCGGCCAGCGCCAGCGGGGAGATGACGTAGGAGGCCGCCGTCGCCCGCATCACCCGCTCGGTCATGTTGCCCTTGCGTCGCTCCTCGACCAGCTCGATCAGCCCGTGCCGCTCCAGGGCCCGCAGGTGGTAGTTGACCTTCTGCCGGGGCAGGCCCAGCCGGGCGGCCAGCATCGTGGCCGACGCCGGCTGCGACAGCTCTGCCAGCAGCCGCCCCCGCACCGGGTCAAGGGAGGCCTCGGCCGCCGCCGGGTCCTCGATCACCGCCACTTCCAGCATGCCCCAACCCTCTCACCGACAATATTTGCCGTCAAAGCGCCGGCGGCCGTACGACGGGGCCCGTCAGCCCCGCCAGCCTCCCTCGTCGACCCCGCCGGGCACCTCGGCCGCCGGGTCGTAGGGGGTGCGGGTGAACACGAAGGTGTTGAGGTCGAGGTGGCTGACCGACCCGTCGGCGCCGCGCACCACGCTGAGCCGCTCCCCGGCGTAGTAGCCGTCCAGGCCGAGCCAGGTCCCGTCGTCCTGGGCGACGAAGCGCGAGGCCCGCCCCGCGGCGCCGATCGGGGCCAGCGACAGGCCCCGATCGGGCAGCAGCCGCAGCGCGTAGGCGCTCGGCCCCCAGTACCACGGCCCGGTCAGCTCCAGCAGGCCCGCCTCGGCCGCCGAGGGCCGCCACTCGGCGGGCATGCGCGGCTCGTGCTCGTCCAGGACGGCCAGCATCTCGCCCAGGAACGTACGGCTCATCCCCGAGGTGGAGTTGGTCAGGAACAGCACCCCGGTGCGGTCGCCCGGGTCGGCCCACACGGTGGCCAAAAAGCCCGGCATGGAGCCGGTGTGCCCGGCCAGGCGCCGCCCGCCCGCGCGGGCCAGCTGCAGGCCCAGCCCGAACCCGCCGGTCCAGGCGTCGCCGTCGTCGACGGTCGCGGGCTCGCGCATCTCGGCGACCGTCGCCGGGTCCAGCACACCGCCGGTGTCCCCGGCGACGAACGCCGCCCACCGGGCCAGGTCGGCGGCGGTGGACCAGAACTGCCCCGCCGGGGCCATGGCGAGCGCGTCGTGCTCGGGCTCGGGCAGCAGGACGTCGGCCCACGGGTGGACGGCGTAGCCGTGGGCATGCGGGGCGCTCGGCCGGGTGGTGGTGCGGTCCATGCCCAGCGGCTGCAGCACCTCCGCGCGCACGGCCCGCGCCCAGTCCGTCCCGCGCTGCCTGGCGACGAGCTCGCCCAGCAGGGCGAAACCGAGGTTGGAGTAGTGGAAACGGCGGCCGGGCCGGTGACGGGAGGTCTGCGGGCCGAGACGGGCGATGAGTTCCTCGACCGGCACGCCCGGGGTGCGCTCCCACCACTGCCCCGGCGGCTCGGCGGTCAGCCCGCCGGTGTGCGAGAGCAGCTGCGCGACGGTCACCTCCCCGACGGGCGTGCCCGGCACGTGCTTGCCGATCGGGTCGAGCAGGTCGACGCGGCCCTCGTCGCGCAGCCGCATGACCACGACGGCCACCATGCTCTTGGTGATCGAGCCGATCCGGTACTGGGTGTCGCGGGAGGGGGCCTCCTCGCCCACCAGGCCGCGCGAGCCGAACCAGGCCAGGCTCCCGTCGCGCACCACGGCCGCCGCCAGGGACGGCAGCCGCGACTCGGCCTGCTCGACCGCGACCCTGCGCAGCAGCGCCCGAGCCGTACTCTCCAGAAGCGGCGACATCAGACTGATACCTCCCCGACACGACGTGTGTGCTCAGGCTAGTGCCCGGGAGCCCCGGCGGCACCCGCGAGAACGAGCCCGCGGCGCTCGTCCGGGGGCCGCCCGTGGGCCGCCCCCCGGATCATCCGCCGGCCACCGCGGTGCGGCCGGGGACCCCTCCCCACCCTATGATCACTATAAGTCATGATATGACTACTTTTAGTGTGATGGCTGAGAGGGATGCGGGACCGGCCGGCCCCGCGCCGAGGGGGCAGCGATGGACACGACCGAGTGGTTTCCCGCCATGCCACTGCAGGAGTGGGAGAGCACCAAGGAGACCCTGCACCGGTTCACCCAGATCGTCGGCAAGGTACGGCTCGCCGAGAGCACCCGCCACAACCACTGGTGGAACGTGCCCTTCCACCTGACCGGGCGGGGCATCACCACCCGCCCCTCCGGAGGGTTCGGCGGCGCTCCGGTCTTCACGATCGACTTCGACTTCGTCGCCCACACCCTGGCCGTCAACCGCCTGGACGGACGCGGCGTGACGTTCAGCCTCGTCGGCCACTCGGTCGCCTCCTTCTACCGGACCCTGTTCGAGGTGCTGGAGGGCCTGGGCGTCACCACCCGCATCGAGGCCGAACCGTTCGGCCTCACCGACGCCACCCCCTTCGCCCAGGACGCCAAGCACGCCGACTACGACCCGGCGCTGGTCAACCGCTACTGGCGCGTCCTGACCCAGGTCGGCCTGGTGCTGGACCGCTTCGCGGCGGGCTTCTGCGGCAAGGTCAGCCCGGTCCACCACTTCTGGCACACCTTCGACATCGCCGTGACCCGCTTCTCCGGCCGCCCGGCGGGCCCCCAGCCCCAGGCCGACCCCGTCACCCGGGAGGCCTACTCCCGCGAGGTGATCAGCAGCGGCTTCTGGTTCGGCGACGAGGCGATGCCCTGGCCCGCCTTCTACTCCTACACCGCCCCCGAACCCGAGGGCCTGGCCGGGGAACCGCTGCGGCCCGAGCAGGCGGCCTGGCTGCCGCAGCGGGGCAGCCACCTGGCGGTGCTGCGCTACGACGACGCGCGCGCCCACGACGACCCGGTGGCCACCGTGCTCGACTTCCTCGACAGCGCCTACCAGGCGGGCGCCCGCCGCGCCGGCTGGAACGGGGCGCTGCTCATCAGCCCGCCCGGCGTCACCGACGCCCTCCTGGAGGAGGAGCCGTGACCCGGCCGTCCGTCCGGGCGGCCCTCTGGGCCTCCGCCGGGGCCGTGGCCTGCGGCGCGCTCGCCGCGACCCCGGCACCCCCCACCACCCCGGCCACGGCGACACCCCCGGTGACGCCCACGGCGACATCCACGACGGCGCGGCCCGCCGTACCGCCCGGCACCGCGCCGCAGGGCTTCACACGCATCGGCGGCCCCGCCAACGGGCTCACCGTCGCCGTCCCGCAGGACTGGGTCGCCCTCGACCTGTCCAGGGACGACCTCGACAAGAGCCTCACCTCCATCGGCCTGTCCGGCGAGGCCCTGGAACAGGCCAGGCGAAGCCTGCGCCCGCTGGTGGCCAACAAAGCGGTCTGGGCCTCCGACCGCACCTCCGCCGCGACCTCCCCCAACCGCTTCGCCACCAACCTCAACGCCTTCTGCCAGGAGAGCCCGGACGTGCCCGCCGACCAGATCGTCGCCGACGTCAAACGGCAACTGGGCCAGCTCGGCGCCACCGTCTCCCAGGCGGGCGAGGTCCCGATCGACGACGGCACCGCCGTGCGGGTGGTCTACCGGCTGCCCTCCCGCGGCATCGACATCAGAGGCACCCAGTACTACACCCGCTCCTCCTCCTCGGGCAGGACCTGCATCCTGACCCTCAGCACCGACAAGGACGGCCTGCAACCCCTGTTCGACCGGATCGGCAGGACCCTCACCCCCCGGTGAGGCACCACCCGGAACCGAAATTGCCGATCAACCGCGTTCACTCCTACGCTGGGGGCGACATTCGGCAGGGAGGTCACCGGTGGCACGCGAGGACGGTTCCGCACCCCCCGGCACCAGCATCTCCGGAGTCCTCGAACGGATCACCTACGCCAACGAGGAGACCGGCTACACCATCGCCAGGGTCGCCACCGAACGGTCGGGAGACGACCTGCTGACCGTCGTCGGGCCGCTGCTGGGCGCCCAGCCGGGGGAGTCGCTGCGCCTGACCGGCCGCTGGAGCACCCACCCCCGCTACGGCAGGCAGTTCGAGGTGTGGTCCTACGCCACCGTGCTGCCCGCCACCGTGCAGGGCATCCAGCGCTACCTGGGCTCCGGCCTGATCAAGGGCATCGGGCCGAAGATGGCCGAGCGGATCGTCGCCCACTTCGGGACCGACACCCTCGACATCATCGAGACCGTTCCCGAACGACTGGTCGAGGTCCCCGGCCTCGGCCCCAAACGAACCAAGATGATCGCCGCCGCCTGGGAGGAACAGAAGATCATCAAAGAGGTGATGATCTTCCTGCAGGGCGTCGGGGTGACCACCTCCATCGCCGTGCGGATCTTCAAGCAGTACGGCGAGGCCTCCATCACCGTCGTCAGGAGCCAGCCGTACCGGCTGGCCGACGACGTGTGGGGGATCGGCTTCAAGACCGCCGACACCATCGCCCAGGCCGTCGGCATCCCGCACGACAGCCCCGAACGCGTCAAGGCCGGGCTGCGCTACACCCTGTCCCAGGCCGCCGACGACGGCCACTGCTACCTGCCCGCCCCCAACCTCGTCGCCGACGCCGTCAAGATCCTCCAGGTCCCCGCGGAGCTGACCGTCCAGTGCCTGGAGGAGCTCGTCGCCGAGGAGGGCGTGGTCCGCGAGGAGATCCCGGCCGGTGACACCGTCGTCCCCGCCGTCTACCTCGTCCCCTTCCACCGCGCCGAACTGTCCCTGGCCGGCGCGCTGCGCTCCCTGCTGAACTCCGGCCACGACCGGCTGGAGGCCTTCAAGACCGTCGAGTGGGACACCGCCCTGACCTGGCTGCGCAAACAGACCGGCGCCGACCTGGCCGAAGAGCAGGCCCAGGCCGTACGGCTGGCGCTGAGCGAGAAGGTCGCGGTGCTGACCGGCGGCCCCGGCTGCGGCAAGAGCTTCACCGTCCGCTCCATCGTCACCCTGGCCCGCGCCAAGAAGGCCAAGGTCATCCTGGCCGCCCCCACCGGCAGGGCCGCCAAACGCCTGTCGGAGCTGACCGGCCACGAGGCGACCACCGTGCACCGGCTGCTGCAGCTGCGCCCCGGCGGCGAGGCCACCTTCGGCCGCGACAACCCCCTGGACGCCGACCTCGTCGTGGTCGACGAGTCCTCCATGCTGGACCTGCTGCTGGCCAACAAACTGGTCAAGGCCGTCGCCCCCGGCACCCACCTGCTGTTCGTCGGCGACGTCGACCAGCTTCCCTCCGTCGGCGCCGGCGAGGTCCTGCGCGACCTGCTGGCCGCCCAGGAGCAGATCCCCCGCGTACGGCTGACCCACATCTTCCGCCAGGCCCAGGAGTCGGGCGTGGTCACCAACGCCCACCGCGTCAACACCGGCCTGCCCCCGGCCCTGGAGGGCATGAAGGACTTCTTCCTGTTCCCCTGCGAGGAACCCGAGGAGATCGCGGCGCTGACGGTCGACGTGGTGGCCAGCCGCATCCCCCGCAGATTCGGCCTCAACCCGCGCCGCGACGTGCAGGTCCTGGCGCCGATGCACCGGGGCGCCGCCGGGGCGGGCAACCTCAACACCGTGCTGCAGGAGGCCCTGACCCCCTCCAGGGAGGGCATGCCGGAACGCCGCTACGGCGGGCGCGTCTTCCGGGTCGGCGACAAGGTCACCCAGCTGCGCAACAACTACGACAAGGGCGCCGCCGGGGTGTTCAACGGCACCGTCGGCACCGTGGTCGACATCAGGCCCGACGACCACAGGCTGACCGTGCTGACCGACGAGGAGGAGAACGTCGAGTACGCCTTCGACGAACTCGACGAGCTCGCTCACGCCTACGCGGTCTCCATCCACCGCTCCCAGGGCAGCGAATACCCCGCGGTGGTCATCCCGCTGGCCACCAGCGCCTGGATGATGCTGCAGCGCAACCTGCTCTACACCGCGATCACCCGCGCCAAGAGACTCGTCGTCATCGTCGGCTCCCGCCGCGCCCTGGCCCAGGCGGTGCGCACCCGCGGCGCCGGGCGCCGCCACACCAGCCTCACCCACCGCCTGCGCTCACCCTGACCCCCGGGCGGGCCTCCCGCGGGGCCCGGCGGGCGGTGACTTGGACGTCACGCATCCGTTCATGCGCGTGCGTGTCCAAGTCACCGCCCGCGCCCGGCCCGGCCGCGCCGGCGCCGGGCATCATGGGGCCGACCCGATCTGAGGAGAGCCCCCTGATGCCCTACGGATTCGACCCCGAGCTCGCTCCGTTCACCGCCGACCTGCTGCCCGAGCACGACCTTCGTGACACGGTGACCTCCCGGCAGGTCCTCAAGGAGTTCTTCAGCTCGATGCCCGGCGGCTTCCCCGACACTGTGACGGTCGAGGACCGCCACATCCCCGGCCCCGGCGGGCCGGTACGGGTGCGCCTGTACGCCCCGCGCGAGCGCTCGGCCGAACCGGCCCCGGCGATGGTCTTCATCCACGGCGGCGGCTTCATCGTGGGCCAGATCGAGATGGGCGACGCGCTGCTGGCCTCCCTGGCCGAGACCATGGGCGTGGTGTCGGTCTCCGTCGACTACCGCCTCGCCCCGCAGGACCCCTACCCCGCCGGCGTCGAGGACTGCTACGCCGCACTGGTGTGGACCGCGCAGAACGCCGCGGAACTCGGCGTCGACCCGGCGCGGATCGCCGTGGGCGGGGAGAGCGCGGGCGGCGGCCTGTCGGCCGCGGTCGCGCTGCTGGCCAGGGACCGCGGCGGCCCCGCGCTGTGCCTGCAGTACCTCGGCATCCCCGAACTCGACGACCGCCTGGACACCCCCTCCATGCGCGCCTTCGTCGACACCCCCGGCTGGAGCCGCGACAAGGCCGAGATCAGCTGGGACTACTACCTCGGCCAGGCCCACCGGCCCGGCGGCGACGACGTCCCGATCTACGCCGCCCCGGCCAGGGCCGAGGACCTGTCGGGGCTTCCCCCGGCGTACGTGGTGGTGTGCGAGTTCGACCCGCTGCGCGACGAGGGCCTGGCCTACGCCGCCAGACTCGTGCAGGCCGGGGTCCCGGTCGGCCTGCACATGTACCCGGGGACCTTCCACGGCTGCTCCTGGGTCCCCGACGCCCAGGTCTCCCGCCGGATGCAGGACGACCTGATGTACGCCCTGCGCCGCGCCTTCCACCCGGTCAAGGCCCCCGCCGCGCCCGAAACGGCGCTGTGAGCCTTCTCACGAACATCCGGTGAACACCGTGCCTCACCCGCCCGGGTGAGGCACGAACCGGCCGGAACGGCCGCCCCCGTCACCGAAAGTAACCTAAATGTGATTCAACTCTCACGAACCGTGCATAGTGCTCCAGCGTCACCTATTAGAGTTTTTAGACGCACTTTGCGGTTGGGGGAGAGAGCTGTGCTGAACATGGAACGCCGTGACCTGAGGAAACCGCTGGCCGCACTGGGCCTGGCCGCCGCCCTGCTGGCCACCTCCTGCTCCGGCGGCACCCCGGCGGCACCCGGCGCCGCAGGCACCCCCGGCGGCGAGACGGCCACCCCCACACCCGCCGCCCCCACCATCAGGATCAGCCCCGCCCAGGGCGGCGCCGCCGTACGGCCCGACCGCAAGGTCGTCGTCACCGCCGACGGCGGCGCCCTGGAGGAGGTCACCGTGCAAAGCGGCAGCCACAAACTCGAAGGCGACTTCGACGCCCAGCGCACCAAGTGGACCTCCACCGTGCCCATGGAACCCTCCAGCACCTACGACGTCTCCGTCCGCACCGTGGACGGCACCACCGCCACCAGCACCTTCACCACACTCAAACCGAAGGTGGAACTGGCCGTCGCCGACGTCACCCCGGCCATCAAGGGCGAAAAGGTCGGCGTGGGGGCGCCGATCATCGTCACCTTCAACCAGCAGGTCGCCAACAAGGCCGCCGTGGAGAAGGCCCTGGAGGTCAAGGCGGAGAAACCCGTCCCCGGCGCCTGGCGGTGGATCAACGACACCACCGTGATCTACCGCACCGCCAAGTACTGGCCCGCCCACCAGAAGGTCACCTTCACCGCCCGCATCAAGGGCGTCCGCGGCGGCAAGGACATGTACGGCGTCAAGAACCTCACCAAGGTCATCCGCATCGGCGCCGCCCAGATCTCCGTCGTCGACACCCGCAAGCACAAGATGATCGTCAGACGCGACGGCAAGGTCGTGCAGACCATGCTCATCAGCGCGGGCAAGGGCGACACCCGCGAGTACACCACCACCAGCGGCGTCCACCTCACCATGGGCAAGGCCAACCCCGAACGGATGATCTCCCCGGGCCGCAAGAAGGGCGACCCCGGCTACTACGACCTGATGATCAACCACGCGGTGCGCTTCTCCAACAGCGGCGAATACGTCCACGCCCTCAACAACGTCTGGGCCCAGGGCCGCCAGAACGTCAGCCACGGCTGCGTCAACGCCCGCCCCGACCAGGCCAAATGGTTCTACGACCAGGTCCAGCGCGGCGACGTGATCACCATCACCGGCACCACCCGGCAACTGGAGTGGAACAACGGCTGGGGCTTTTGGCAGATGCCGTTCAAGGAGTGGCGCAAGGGCAGCGCCCTCAAGGCCTGACCACCCGCCCCTCCGGCGAGGCCGCGCCGCCACGGCGCGGCCACCTCACAACAGGCTGATCTGCGTCGGCGCCGGAAGCGCCAGCGGCAACGGCTGCTCCGGCCGCGTCGGGCTCAGACCGTAACGGGCAGCCACCTGCAGCACCTGCCCCACCACCGCCCGCACGTACACCGGATCGGCCTCCGCCCCCGCGGCGTACAACTCCCCGTACCGGGCCACCAGCCCCGGATGATGCTCACCCACCCACGCCATGTACCACTCCCGCGCCCCCGGCGGCAGCCGCAGCACCCGCGGCGTCAGGCTGACCGCCCCCGCCGCCGCCACCCGCCGCACCGTCGCGGAGATCTGATCGGGGGAGTCGGTCAGCAACGGCAGGATCGGCGCCATCTCCACCCCGCTGGGCACCCCCCGCCCGTTCAGCTCCTCCACCAGCTCCAGCCGCCGCTGCGCGTCCGGCACCCCCGGCTCCACCCCACGCCGCACCCGGTCGTCGACGAACGCGATCGAGACCACCACCCCCGCCCCCGGCGCCCCCGCCAGCAGATCGGCGTCCCGCAGGATCAGCGTCCCCTTGGTGTGCACCGTGAACGGCGCCCCCGCCTCACGCAACGCCGCCACCACCCCCGGCATCAGCCGGTAGACCTCCTCGACCCCCTGATAACAGTCACCCGCCATCCCCACGGCGACATGCTCACCGTCCCACCGGGAGACCAGCTCCGCACGCAACCGCCGCACGATGTTGGTGCGCACCACGATCCGCGAGTCGAACCCGGCACCGCCGTCCAGCCCGAGCCGGCGATGACCGTGCCGCGCCGAACAGTAACGGCACCCCCCGGCACACCCCTGATAGGGACTCACCGTCCACCCCTGCCCCGTCCGCTCAAGCGCCGTACGGGCCTGCACCTCGTAACAGGTCACCGCGCCGTGCACCCGGGTCACCGCCGAACGCGCGATCCGCGGCCCACCCCTGGCGGGCTCGGGCAACAGGGCGGGAGCCTCCCAACGCATGCCGCTCAGTGGAACACGCATTCGACACCCCTCGCAAGTGAAACCGCCGCACCGGGTTTCCGGCCCCCAACCCCGCCAGAAATGGTACGGTCATGCCGGTTTCGGAGGGGATGTAAGCAGAATTCGGGAGAGTGACCCATGGCGTGGCTGCTCCTGGCGGGAGCCATCATCGCCGAGATCACGGCGACCACCGCCCTGAAGTTCAGCGACGGCTTCACCCACAAGGGATGGGCACTGCTCGTCGTCGCCGGATACGCCACCGCGTTCGCCCTGCTCGGCCAGGCCCTCAAACGCCAGCTGGAGATCGGCACCGCCTACGCCGTCTGGTCCGGCGCCGGCACCGCCGCCATCGCCGTCATCGGCATGCTCTTCCTCGGCGAAAGCCTCACCCTCGTCAAAGCCGGCGGCATCGCCCTCATCATCGGGGGAGTGGTCCTGATCAACCTCGCCGGCAGCGCCCCCTGACGACCCGCCCCCTCAAGGAAAGGCCCGCTCCATGACCATCCTGCACCTGGCCCTGGCCGCCGACTGGGACGCCGCCCAGCCCCAGGGGGAGTACCGCGTCTCCACCCTGGGCCGCACCCTCGAACAGGAGGGCTTCATCCACGCCTGCTGCGACCGCACCCAGCTCGACGGCGTCGCCGGCCGCTTCTACCGCGACGTCACCCAGCCCCTGCTCGTCCTGACCATCGACCCGGCCGGCCTCGACGTCCGCCTGGAGACCCCCGCAGGCTCGGCCGAGACCTTCCCCTACATCTACGGCCCGCTGCCCCTCACCGCCGTCGTCTCCGCCACCCCCTACACCCCCGCCTGACCACCCCCGATCACACCCCGGTCACCGGCACAGCACCCGCTCCAGCCGCCGCGCCGCCACCCACAACCCCACCGCCGCCATCACCAGCAGATACGCCGCGTGCCCCGCCAGCCCCCAGCCGGGCAACCCCGCCGCCAGCCCCCGCACCAACTCCACCGCGTGGAACAACGGCGCCGCCTCGACCACCGCCCGCAACACCGGGGGATAGTCCCCGACCGGCGAGAACGTCCCGGAGAACAGGAACAACGCGAACTGGCCCGTACTCACCAGATCGAAGTCCTGCCAGCCCCGCATCACCGTGCTGACGGCCATCCCCACCGCACCGAACGCCAGCCCCACCAGCAACGCCGCCGGAAAGGCCGCCAACGCCCACCCGGCCCGCGTCAGCCCCATCGCCGTCATCACCACCAGGAACGCCCCCGTGTAGAGCGCACTGCGCGCCAGCGCCCACGCCAGCTCACCCAGCGCCACCTCCAACGGCCGCACCGGCGTCGCCAGAATCGCCTCGAACGTCTTGGCGTACCTCATCTTGAAGAAGAAGTTGAACGTCGTCTCCGACAACGCCCCCGACATCGCCGAGACCGCCAGCATCGCCGGCGCCACGAACACCGCGTAACCCACCGTCCGCCCGTCCTCCAGCCGCAGCTCACCGACCAGCGCCCCGACCCCCACACCGATCGACAGCAGATACAGCACCGGCTCGAAGAACCCCGAGGCCAGCACCAGCCAATACGCCGGACCCGACCGCAGCGCCCCCACGTTGCGCCCGGCCACCGCCCCCACCCGCGCCGGAGAGACCCGCACGGCCAGCACCGCAGAAACCATGACCGCCTCAGTCCCTCAACCGTCTGCCGAACGCCCGGACCGCCCACACCACACCCGCACCCGCGAACACCAGCAGAACCCCCACATGCCACCCCACCGGCCACGGCGGAGCCGCCCCCAGCGTCGCCGCCCTGCACAACTCCACCCCATGCCACAACGGCGACGCGTACGCCAGCGGACGCACCACCGGCGGCAACTGCTCCACCGGGAAGAACACCCCGCCGAACAACGCCGAAGGAATCATCACGAACCTGAACAACAACGCGAAATAACTGTCGTGATCGATACTCGCCGAGAACCCCGTCACCGGCGCCGCCACCGCCACCGCCAGCAACGCCGCCACCACCGGCGTCACCACCACCCACGGCGAACGCAACGCCCCGAACACCCCGGCCACCACCAGGAACACCACGACCGCGCTCTCCACCCGCAACACCACATACAGCAGGCCACCCGCCACCATGTCCCGCACCCCGACCGGAGTGGCCCGCATCGCGTGAAACCCCCGCACCCACTTGAAGTCACCCAGCACCGGGTACGTCGAATCACCCACCGCCATCTGGAACGCCGTCGAAGCCATCACCCCCGGCGCGATCCACGCCAGATACCCCACCCCGCCGACCTCACCCACATACCGGCCGACCCCCACCCCGAAACTCACCAGGAACAGCACCGGCACCACGAACGACGACAACACCGACGCCCGCCACACCCTCCGGTACAGGCACAGATGCCGCTCAAACACCGCCACCGCCGGACGAACCACCTCAATCCACCAACGTCCGGCCCGTCAACTGCAGAAACACATCCTCAAGCGAAGAACGCCGCACCAGCACACTCGACGGCACCAACCCCCGCCGCCGCACCTCCGCCACCGCCGCGTCCCCATCACCCGTGTACAGCAACACCCGATCCGGCAACGGATCCACCCGCCCGATCCCCGCGAGCCCACCCGCCACATCCACCCCCTCGGGAAAACGCAACTCCACCACCTCCGGCGCGCAGTACGTCCCGATCAGCGAACGCGGCGACCCCTCCGCGACGATCCGCCCCCCGTCCATCACCACCAGCCGATCACACAACTGCTCGGCCTCATCCATGTAATGCGTCGTCAGCACCAGCGTCGTACCCCGCTGCCTCAACCGGAACAACCGCTCCCACAACAGATGCCGCGCCTGCGGATCAAGCCCCGTCGTCGGCTCGTCCAGCAACACCAGATCAGGATCGTTCACCATCGCCCGCGCGATCGTCAGCCGCCGCTTCATCCCCCCCGACAACGGCTCGACCCTGCTGGAGGCCCGATCCCGCAACCGCACGAAATCCAGCAACTCCTCGGCCCGCTCCCGCGCCCTCGCCCGCGACATCCCGAAATACCGCGCGTACGTCGTCAGGTTCTCCCGCACACTCAGATCCGGATCAAGATTGTCCAGCTGCGGGCACACCCCCAGCCGCCCCCTGATCCGCGCCCCGTCCCGCACCGGATCCATCCCCAGAATCCGCAACTCACCCGCCGACGGCATCGACACACAGCCGATCATCCGCATCGTCGAGGACTTACCCGCCCCGTTCGGCCCCAGGAACCCGAACGCCTCACCCGGCTCCACCTCCAGATCGATCCCGTCGACCGCGACGAAGTCACCGAACCGTTTGACAAGCCCGCGCGCGCGGATCAGAGGCTCTGCAGACACGCCCGGAACGTAACAGAGACCGGCGACACTTCCGCAACCCACCAACCGGGTACGGCACCGGGGGGAGACCCGCCCCGGCCCCGCACCGCGGCAGGGCTCCGCCGGGACGGCCACGAACACAGAACACCCCGCCCGGACGGCATACCAGACGACACACCGGGTACGGCCTTCACCACCCGGCCCCCACACCCGCAAGGATCACCCCATGGTCAACACGGCCGCCGTCATCCTCCTCGCGGCCCTCGCCGCCCTGGTGATCATCGGCCTCATCGCGCTCGCCGTACGACTCACCCAGCGCCCCCGCAACACCCTCATCGGCGGCGGACTCGGCCCCGCCCTCATCGAACAGGTCCTGCACCTCAAAGCCACCGGCCAGTTCGACCAGGCCGTCATCCTCGTCCGAGGAGAAACCGGCCTCAGCCACCGCGCCGCCTCACGCCTCGTCAGGAAGATCCACACCCCCTGACGACCCCGCCAACCGGCCGATCACCCCATAAGCCGGATTCACCCCCGCCGCCCGGCGCACCTCACGCGCCGTCGAAGCCACATACGCCTGACCCGTCACGATCGACGAATGCCCCAGCAACTCCATCAGCTCATGCGCCGAGGCCCCCCGCTCCGCCAGCCGCGTCGCGAACTCATGCCGCAACGCGTGCACCAACGTCCCCCGCTGCACCCGATCGTGCACCCCCGCGTACCGATAACACTGCCGCACCAAATACTGCAGACCACCCCGCCGCAACGGCTCATTACGCGTGTCCACCAGAAACACCGCCGAAGGCGGCAACCCCCCAAGCCCGAACCGCTCCAACCGGCTGCGCACATACCGATCGGCCAGCACCTCGACCGGCTCCTCGATCGGCAGCGACCGCGTCCTGCCGCCCTTGCCCACCACCTGAACCCGCCGCTCACCCGAAGGACCGCCGAACGACCCCATCGTCAGCCCCAGCAACTCCGCCGACCGCATCCCCGTGACCAACGCCAGCGCCAGCACCACCAGATCACGCTCCACCCACGGATCACGCGCCTTACGCGCCCCCGCCGCCACCCGCTCAAGCAACGTCACCGACGCCGACCCGTCACCCAGCAACGGCTTAGGCGCCTTCGCCGGCTGCTTCGGCCGCGGCACCGCCGCCATCGGATTACCCTCCAGCACCCCCTCCGCCACACAGAACGTCAGAAATCGATTCCACGCACTCCACGCCCGGTTCACACTGGCCGCAGAACGCGACCCGGCGAAATCAGCGAACGCCCCCCTGACCAGCCGCGCCGTCAACACCTCCACCCGCAGATCCTCAACCGGAACCTCCGCACGCCGCGCCACCAGCTCCGCCACGATCCGCAGATCACTGTCGTAACCGGCGACCGTACTGGGGGAGAGCTTCTTGGCCCGCAACGACAGCAGGAACTCCCCGGCGACCTCCCGCAGACCACAACCGTCCATCACACAGGCGATTATGCATCCGGCCCGGGGGAGCGGCCCCCACCACCGCGACACCGATCCGCGAACGCCACAAGACGATCGTTGACCAACTCCGGCGCCTCGAGCGCGACCGCGTGCCCCACACCCGGAACCACCTCCGCGTGCACCACCGGAAGCAACCGCCGCGCCCGCTCGACGACCTCGGCCGGACGCACCAGACTGCTGCGCCCCCCGACGATCAACTGCACCGGCACCGCCACCCGCGCCAGCTCCTCGTCACCGAACCGCCGCGCCGGACTGCGATCCGGCCGAAACCCCCGCGCCCCGGCCACGACCGGCGCCATGATCTCCGGCCGCCCCACCAGCGCCCACTCCGCCACCACCCGGTACAGCGCCCGCCGCCACGACGGGGGAGCGGCCATCGCCAACAACGTCACCAGCAACGTCACCATGAACCGAAGCGGCACCCGCGCGAGCCCACCCGGATCGAGCAACGTCACCGACGCCAGCCGCCGGGCCCCGTACACGGCCTGGTTCAGCGCCAGCCAGCCACCGTAGGACAACCCCACCAGATGCACCCGCTCCAGCCCCAGCCCGGCCAGAACCTCCTCAAGCCAGGCCGCCGAGTCCCCGGACCCCGTCACCACCCGCCGCTGCACACCACCCCCCGGATCGTCGATCGTCTCCACCGCGTACACCGGACGGCGACACCCCACCCCGGCGGCCTGCAGATACCACATGGAGGCGTTCGCACCGTGCCCGTGCAACAGCACCACCGGCTCCCCGTCCCGCGGCCCGCACCGGTAGACCCGCGTCGTCCCGAAGGAGGTCTCCACGTCGAACACCTCGTGCGGCGGCCACAACCCCATCGCCACCTCGTACGCGGCCCGGAACCTCCGCTCGGCCCGCCCATCACGAAACCGTCCGATCCCGGCACGGGTCCCACCGTCCACACGCCCTCCCGGCAAAATTGATACATACGTATACGGTACGGTTGTATCAATATTGTGAGGCCACGTCCACCAGGAAGCACCCGTGAACCGGACCGACAACCGCGAAACCCGCCGCCACCACATCACCGAAGCCGTCCTGCGCGTCATGACCCGATCAGGACTGCACGCCGTCACCATGCGCGCCGTCGCCGCGGAGGCCGGCGTCTCCCTCCGCCTGGTCCAGCACTACTTCGAGACCAAACAACACCTCATGCACACCACCCTGAACCGGCTCACCGAAGAGATGACCCAACGCCTGCGCACCCGCCTCACCGGCGCCCACCGGCCACGCGACGTCATGGAGGCCGTCCTCGCCGAAGCCGTCCCCACCGACGAACGCAGCCGCGCCTTCCACCTGGCCTACACCTCCTATGCCGTCCTGGCCGTCACCGACGAGACACTCGCCGCGCACCCCTTCCTGAACGCACCCGACGCCATGGAGACCTTCGTCACCCGCCAGCTGACCCAGGCCCGCGACGACGGAGACCTCGCACCCGGCCTCGACCCGCGCACCGAGGCCGTCACCCTGCTGGCGACCGCCGCCGGACTGGGCGTCGCCGTCCTCGCCGGGCAACGCACCCCGCAGGAGGCCACCGCGATCCTGCGCAGCGGGCTCGCCCGCCTGTTCCCGAACCCCGCGAGCCCCGGAGAACAGGGAGAGGCCACGGCGGAGGAGGGCGGTCACAAGTGATGCATAAGTAAAATTATGCATCAAAACCGTCGGAGAGCCCTGGAGAACCCGCGGCGACGCCCGCCCGGCGAACGCCGGCACGGTAGTTCCGTACGGCGAACACACCCACACCGGAACACGGCGAACACACCGCGACGGGCCAGGCACCGGGTGACGCGCACCGGCCGTCCGGGAGAACACCGCCCGCCCGTAAATCGATCATGAAAAACGGGGAAACGGAGCTCCCGGCACGCCCGCGGCCTCCAGGCGCGGCGAGGTTCCGGCGGACGGCCGAACGCGGACGGCCGACGGCATTCGGCTGGCCCGGACGGTCCTGGCCGGCGGCGGGACGTCGAACCCGGGTGCGCGGCTCCGGCACCCCCTGGCTCCGCCACCTCACCCGCTTTGTCCGGAAAAATCGTGATACCAAACAGAATTGGGTTTCTGTTTGGTATAAGAAATCCCGGCCCAGGACGGGGAGCACCGCCCCCGCGGCCCCGGCGTCCCGCTCCCCACACAGACAACACGGAACGACGCGGTTCCGGCGCTCCCCTGCAGGGACCCTGCCCGGCGGGTCCGCCGGAACCGCGACAGGCCTCCCCCGCCGAGCCGCCGGGCCCGGGGCGAGGACACGACGGACGGCCCAGCCGGGACCGGTGACGGCGCGGTGGAGCCGGCCCCGGTCGAGGTGGTGGCGAACGGGAGGCCGTCCAGGGACGGGTCCGGGGGTTTCCGGTTCGCGCTCGGTTGTGGTGAAGGGGGTGTGTCCTTTCGAATCGAAAGGTCCGTTGACACGTCCGCCGTTGGTGTGGAATTCGTTGATGACGCGTTGGTCGAAGGGCGTGGAGTTTTTTGTGTTTTGTGCGTGGAGGGCGGGTGGTGTTTTCGTTCCTGTCGGGGAAAGGTTTGAGGAGTTTGTAGGCTGCCGGGTTTTTCGGCGGTCTGCGCCGGTTTTGTGGGGTGGGTCTCCGGGGGCCGGGGTTCGCCGCCCGGCGGGGCGCCTTGCTCAGGTGCGGCTCGTGGCCGGTCCGGCGGGGCAGGGCCGGATCCTGGTGGTTTTCGTCCTGGAGGGTTTTTCCTGAAATGTTGTCCGGCGGCTGGGTTTTGCCCTCTTGGTTGCGGTGGGCTCCTGGAATTGTCGGTGCCGGGTTCTACGATGAGCCGACTCTCAGGAAGGGTGTTCGCCGATGCTTGACTCGCTGATTGTGCCGTTGCTGGTGACCACGGATTTGCCGCCGGACGCTGATCTGGCGGAGTTCGGGCGGCTGCTCGCCGACGCGGTGCGGGAGCCGGGCCGGGGTGCGGTGTCGTATGCGGGTTTTCTGCACGGCGCGGTGTTCTGGCTTGATCCGCCGAGGGTGTCGGCGGAGCGTGAGGCCGGGGTTGGGCCGGTGGCCGAGGAGTTGCGGTTCGCGGCGTTGCTGGGTCATCTGTCGGTGAGCGGCGGGTGCGGGCGGGTCAAGGACGTGGTGGCCGACGTGGGCAGGGCGGTGACGGAGGCGGTCGCGGCTCGTTACGGTGATCTGGGGAGTCCTCCGGCGGTGATGGCGATCCGGGCTGAGGATGTGCGGGAGCGCACTCCCCCGTCGGCGGTCGCGGTCAGTACGGCCGGTGCGGTTGCCGGGTTGGTCGCGGCTGCCCGCCCTTACATGTGACTTGTCCGCCCGTGGGCGGGTGTGATCGTCTACGTTGGGCGGGTGGGCGTGGCCGGCGGTTCGCTGCGCGTCGTCGGCTGGTTTCCCCCTCTCCCCCGTGTGGGTGTGGGGTGCCCGCGGTGGTGTCCGGTGGCGGTCTGTGTGCCAGGCGGGGTGGTCTGGGGCGGGTACGGCCGGGCTGATCGTCGAGGAAGGGTGTCCGGGGAGTCATGCGGCCAGCGGGTCTGAATCGCCTCACGGTGCGGGAGTCGGCCGATCGGTATGTGGAGTTGGTGCGGGCCAAGACGTTGACGGGGGCGTTGTCTCCGGCGACGGCGGAGGTTTACGCGCGTGATGTGGCGACGTTCGTGGGGTTGGCGGGTGAGGAGACGGTTCTCGATGATCTGACCGGTGAGGACGTCGATGCGGTTCTGCTGGCGTTCGCGCGTAAGCCCGATGGGCGGCGGGCCGATCCCGGTCAGGGGGGCGGGGTGCAGTCGGCTTCGTCGCAGGCGAGGTTTCGGCGGTCGGTTTCCGCGTTGTTCAAGCACGCGTCGCTGGCGGGGTGGGTGCAGGTCAATCCGATGGCGTTGGTGACGGTTTCGGCCAAGGAGCGTGGCGGGTTGCGGCCGCAGCGGCGGGCGTTGACGCGGGAGCAGGCTCAGGGGTTGGTCGGGGCGGCGCGGGAGTTGGGTGACGGGCCGGTTGAGGAGGCGGGGCGGGCGCGGCGGCGTGATCAGCGGACGGAGTTGCGGGATGCGTTGATCGTGTTGTTGCTGTCGACGATGGGGCCGCGGGTTTCGGAGTTGGTGCGGGCGGATGTGGAGGATTTCTACACCAACGACGGGGTGCGTTACTGGCGGATCTTCGGTAAGGGCGGTAAGACGCGTGATGTGCCGTTGCCGGGTGATGTGGCGCGGGTGCTTGAGGCGTATCTGTCGTGGCGGGGTGAGGTTCTGCGGGGGGTGCAGGACAAGGCGTTGCTGTTGTCGTGGCGGGGCAGGCGGCTGGCGCGGGGGGATGTTCAGGCGGTGATCGACCGGGTGCAGCGGCGGGTTGATCCGGATCGGCGGCGTTCGGTGACGCCGCATGGGTTGCGGCATACGACGGCGACGCATCTGCTGGCCGAGGCGGTGGACATGGACGCGGTGCGGCGGGTGCTGGGGCACGGTGATCTGGCGACGCTGGGGCGTTACCGGGATGAGTTGCCGGGTGAGCTGGAGGTGGCGATGCGGGCTCATCCGTTGTTGCGGGAGCGGGGTGTTTCGGGCGGGGGCGGGGTTTAGGCGGCGCGTTCGGCGGTGCAGACCTCGGCGAGGACGTCCATGGAGATGTTCAGGGTCTGGGCGAGGGCGGCGATGGTGAAGAAGGCGGGGGTGGGGACTCTGCCGGTTTCGATCTTGCGGAGGGTCTCCGCGGACAGTCCGGCGGCGGCGGCGACCTCCGTCATGCTGCGGGTGCCGCGGGCCTGGCGTAGCAGGGCGCCCAGGCGGTGGCCGCGTTCGTGGTCGAGTTCGGTCAGTGGGGGTCGCACCATGTGCGGAAGCTTAGCAAACGTGATAACAATACCGGTATAAATATTGGACCGGAAGGTGACACGTGGTCGAGATCAAAACAACGGCAGAACTGGAAGCCATGCGCGAGGCCGGACGCGTCGTCGCCAACGCACTACAGGCGACACGCGACCAGGCAACCCCCGGCACCACCCTCCTCGAACTCAACGAAACCGCCGCCACCGTCATCTCGGCGGCCGGCGCCAAACCCGCCTTCCTCCACTACAAACCCCACTTCGCCCCCACCCCCTTCCCCGCCGTCATCTGCACCTCCGTCAACGACGTCCTCGTCCACGGCATCCCCGACCACTACCGGCTACGCCCCGGCGACCTGCTCAGCATCGACTGCGGCGCCTACCTCGACGGCTGGGCCGCCGATGCCGCGATCAGCCTTACCGTCGGCCCGGCCGACCCCCAGGACCTGAAACTCATCACCGACGCCGAAACCGCCCTCGCCAACGCCATCACCACCTGCACACCCGGCGGCCGACTGGGCGACATCGGCCACGCCGTCGCCACCGTCGGCCGCCAAGCCGGATACGGCATCCCCACCGACTTCGGAGGCCACGGCGTCGGCCGCGCCATGCACGAAGACCCACACGTCGCCAACCACGGCCGCCCCGGCCGCGGAATGACCCTCCGCCCCGGCCTCGTCCTCGCCATCGAACCCATGTTCATGGCCGGAGGCCACGACACCTACCTCACCGCCCCCGACGGCTGGGCCCTGACCAGCGTCGACGGCAGCCAAACCGTCCACGTCGAACACACCGTCGCCATCACCGACGACGGCCCCCGCATCCTCACCCTGCCGTGAGACCCTCCGAAAGACCCTGCTCCCCCAACCTGACCATCACCCGGGTACGCAACCGATCCGGCGAAGTCCGCGCCGGATCCGACAGATAAACCTCCCGAATCGGCCCATCCGGCGTATGACCCCGCTCAGCACACCACGCCAACACAGCATGCGCGGTCAAATCAATCTGGTCATACGGCCCCACATGCACCGCCCCCGCGAACACCCCACCCGGCAGAATGTACGGCCGCGTCCCCCGCGGAGCAGGCCCCCCGAACTCCGCCGCGACCACCACCGGAATCGGCTCCCCCATCTCCACCGGAAACAAACCCGTCAACCGCAACCCCTCCTCCAACCCACCCTCCCGGACAGCACGCACCAACGACGCCACACACGCCCCCGTCGCCCGAGCGATGTCCTGCGGCGAAACCGCCTCATCACGCACCAACACCACCTGACGGGGCCCCTGCCGCTCCACCGTCACCTCAACCGGCGGCACCCCCGACACCAACAACCGCTCCAACGTCGCCAACGTACGGCTCCGCCGCGCCAGCTCCGCCTCCAACTCATCACGCACCCGCCCCAGCACCTCAGCCACCGCCACCCCCGACAACACCTCACCGACAGCGCTCAACGGCACATCCAACGACCGCAGCAACCCGATCGACAACGCCTGCCTGGCCTGCGCCACCCGGTAATACCGGTAACCACTGTCAGGATCGATCCACGCCGGAACCAGCAACCCCAAATCCGCGTAATGCCGCAACTGCTTCACACTCAACCGGCACAACCTCGCGAACTGCCCGATCGGCAGCAGCCCATCATCCACATCCACCCCTCCAGCATGCCGCCCCCACCAGCCCGAAGACACCGCCGACAACCCGGAAACAGGACCGCCACCCACCACCCCTAAGGTGAGGACCAACCCACCCCCCGTTCCCGGTCCCCAAGGGAGAGGTCCCCCATCGTGCCCACCACGCTCCGCCTGTTCCGATACGTCGCCATCGCCGAAGCGTGCTCATGGGCCGGACTCCTCATCGGGATGTACTTCAAATACATCGCCGCCACCGGCGACCTCGGCGTCAGAGTGTTCGGCCCCATCCACGGCGCACTGTTCGTCCTCTACGTCGCCGGAGTCATCGCCGCCGCCCGCACCGCCCGCTGGAGCATCCCCACCACGGCACTCGGCCTGGCCTGCGCCATCCCCCCCTTCACCTCCCTGTGGTTCGAACGACGCATGCTCACCCGCCACACCGCCACCGTGTGACCCCCCTCACGACAAAGCGACCAACCCCCGATACTCCTCACCCCACAGATCCTCATCCGCCTCCGGCAACAACAGGACACGATCCGGCCGCAACGCCTCCACGGCCCCCTCATCATGGGTGACCATCACGATCGCCCCCGGATAGGAACCCACCGCCGCCAGCACCTCACCCCGCGACGCCGGATCGAGATTGTTCGTCGGCTCATCCAGCAACAACACATTCGCCCCCGAGTGAACCAACCCCGCCAACACCAGACGCGTCCGCTCCCCACCCGACAACACCCCGGCCGGCTTGTCGACATCGTCCCCCCGGAACAGAAAAGCCCCCAACACCCCCCGCACCTCACCATCCGTCAGATGCGGCGCCACCTCCACCAGGTTCTGCCGCACCGTCCGATCCCCCCGGACGGTGTCGTGCTCCTGCGCGAAATACCCCAGCCGCAACCCCTGCCCCCGCACCACCCGGCCACCATCCGGCTCCTCCCGGCCCGCCAGCACACGCAACAACGTCGTCTTGCCCGCACCGTTGAGACCCAGCACCACCAGCCGGGCACCCCGATCCACCGCCAGATCAACCCCGTCCAGCACCCGGCGGCCGCCATAGGACTTCGACAGGCCCACCGCACCCAACGGCACCCGCCCACACGGCTCAGGCTCCGGCAGCCGAATCCTCGCCACCTTCTCCGCACGCCGCACCGGCTCAAGACCGGCCAGCATCCGATCCGCCCGCCGCGCCATACTCCTGGCCACCACCGAAGTCGCCGAACGCGCCTTCATCCGATCCGCCTGCGCGTGCAACGACGCCGCCTTACGCTCAGCGTTCACCCGCTCCCGCACCCGCCGCCGCTCATCGGCCTCACGCTGCGCCAGATACGCCGCCCACCCCGTGTTGTGCACATCGACCGCACCCCGCACGGCGTCCACATGGAAAACCCGGTTGACCACCCCGGCCAGCAACGCCGTGTCATGACTGATCACCAACAGCCCACCCCGATACCCCAGCAGGAAAGACCGCAGCCACGCCAGCGCGTCGACATCCAGATGGTTCGTCGGCTCATCCAGCAACAACGTGCCCCCGCCGTACCCCGCGAACAGGATCCGCGCCAGCTCGACCCGGCGCCGCTGCCCACCCGACAACGCCCCCAACGGCTCCGCCAGCACCCGCTCAGGCAACCCCAGACCGGCCGCCACCCGAGCCGCCTCCGCCTCCGCCGCGTACCCGCCGCCCGCCTGGAACTCCGCCTCCGCCCGCGCGTAACGAGCCATCGCCCGCTCCAACGCGGGACCCTCCGCCCCGGCCATCGCCCCCTCAGCCGCCCGGAGACGACGCGAAACCGCATCCAGGCCACGAGCCGACAGAATCCGATCGGTGACCGAGACCGACTGATCAGCGGCCCGCGAGTCCTGCGCGAGGAACCCCACCGGCCCCCTACGGGTGACCGTCCCCCCAGCCGGCTCCGACAGACCCGCCAGAACCGACAACAACGTCGTCTTGCCCGCACCGTTACGGCCCACCAGGCCCACCCGATCACCGGGAGACACCGAGAAGGAGACATCGGACAGCAACAGACGCGCGCCGGCCCGCACACCGACACCACAGACAGTAATCATGAAAAAACGCTCCGGATAGCGAAAAGGACACACTCCTGACGTGGAAGCGAGTCCTCAGCTAAGAAATCCGGGCGAACATCCCCCCACCATAGACGCCACCCCCCACCCCCTCACAACCCCAATACGGCCCCCACCGCCGCCCGGCACCGCACCGGATCCTCAAGCAACTCCGCACACCCACCCAGCTGATCCACCGACCCCGTCAACGGAAACCCCCTGACCACCGGATCGACCACCCCACCGGCCAACGCCTCAGCCACCCCCCGCGCGCCACCACCCCGCACCGCCGCCCCCAACCCCAGCCGCCCGTGCAACACCGACACCCGCTCGACCGCCTCCCCCAAACACCGCTCACGAACCCGCCAATCCCCCGCCCCCACCGCCGCCGACAACACCTCACCCAGCTCCGCCGTACCGGAAAGCCGCGCGAACGCACCCCCAACCCACTTCGCATACGGCGGATACCGGCGCCGCACCAGCAACACCAGCCGCATCAACTCCCCCACCAGCGACGCCGTGAACACCGCCGACCCCAGATCGTCGCCCGTCTCCCCACACCTGCGGGGAAAGGACTCCAACCGCGCCACCCGCCGCCACTGACACGCCAGCACGTAACGCTCCAGATCAGCCGGATACCAGCGCAACACCGAACGAACCCGCTCCAGAACCCCCAGGCCATCGTGGAAAACCTCACCACCGGTGACCTCCGCCAACCGCTGCCAGGGAACCGACAACCAATCCAGCACCCCGGCCCCCGCCAGCGGATCGAACCCCAGCCTGCCCGGCAACCACACCGAGGGCTCCACCACCCGGACCCCGCCGCCCTCCCCCACCACGACCGGATAACCACCGAACACCCGGGGCAACGCCTCGGCCAGCGACGCGGTGACCTCACCCACCGACCCCTCGGGAACGAACACCACCACCCGCGGCCCCCAGCCACGGGCGGCCGAACGCTCGGTGTCGAACGCCAGCACCTCCGAGCCCGGCCCGATCAACGCCGCGCTGTGCGCGACGCCGGCGATGACGGGCCGTACCTCCTGCGTGTAGAAGTCACGTGAAAACTGCAGACCAGGGACAAAACTGGACATCACTCCATTCACTCTGCCTGCCGGAACCGCCCGGCGCATCGGGTTTTCTCCCCTCCGGAGGAGGCCGCCTCCTTCCTCGACGAGGGGTTTTTGTGGTGTGTGAGGAAGGGCGTTCAACCCGATGGCTTTACAATGTAGATTTCCAGGGTTCGATAAGGTCGCCGGGTGAGCGTGCCCGTGCTGCCCGAGCCCTCGGGGCCCGTCGTCGAACCCGCCCGTGATCCCTACCGGGTGTACCTCGACTCCCTGACCAGCTCCGAGTCCCGCCGCGCCATGCGCGGCTGCCTGGACCGCCTGGCCGGTCTCGTCTCCGGCGGGCAGGCCGCCAGCGGTGAGGGCCAGCCCTGGCATCTGCTGCGTTACGAGCACACCGTGCGCCTGCGCACCCTGATGACCGAACGCGGCTGGTCGGCCGCCTATGTCAACAAACACCTCGTCGCGCTGCGCAGGGTGCTGCGCGAGGCGTGGCGCCTGGGCCAGATGACCGCCGAGGAGTACCAGCGCGCCGCCGACCTGCCCACCGTCGAACACACCCGTCTTCCCGCGGGCAGGCACGTTCCGCCCGAGGTCGTCGGCGCCGCCCTGGCCGCCTGCGACGACGACCCCTCCCCCGCCGGGACACGCGACGCCGCCCTGCTCGCCGTGCTGTACTCCACCGGCTGCAGGCGCGCCGAGATCGCCGCGATGGCCCTGGACGACTACGACCCCGGGGCCCGTTCCCTGCGGGTGCGCGGCAAGCGCGACAAGGAACGGCTGGTCTACCTGACGTCCGAGGCCGTCGGCAGGCTGGAACGGTGGCTGGCCGTACGGGGGCGTCCCGCCGGGGCGCTGTTCTGCCCCATCGGCCGGTACGGCTCGCTCAGGACCACCGGGGCCGGGCCCGCCCCCATGACGGGCCAGGCGGTCGCCGACATCCTGGCCAGACGGCTGGCTCAGGCCGGGGCCTCCGCCCGCACCCCGCACGACTTCCGGCGCACCTTCATCGGGGAGCTGCTCGACGCGGGCGTCGACCTGGCCACCGCCCAGGCCCTCGTGGGTCACTCCTCCCCCGCCACCACGGCCCGCTACGACCGGCGCCCCGAACGGCGCCGCCGTGAGGCGGTCGACAGGATCACCCTTCCCCCCGCCAGACCGCTGTGACCCGCGGGCGCCGGCCCGTCAGCCGGGCCTGCGCAGCGTGCGGCGTACGGCCAGCCCGGCGAGAGCCGCCGACGCGAGCGTCAGGATGCCCGCCTCGGTCCACTGGAAGCGCCAGAACCTGGACGGCGGGTGGTAGTACACCGCGTGCCGGTACCCCTTGCCGAACAGGCAGGCCTCCCACGCTCTGGCGTTCCTGTCGCTCCGTCCCATGTCCGCCCGGTGCGGGCAGCCGCCGACCGACGGCTCGGTGACCTCCCTGCCCGACGGCTCCACCCAGGCGGCGCCCACCAGCCGGGCGTCCGGGTCGGCGAGCAGCACGTCGCCGGACAGCTCGGCGCGCACGGGTTCGGCGTAGTGGTCGCTCAGCTGGAACAGCGTGAACATCGTCACCGTCACCCCCGCCACGACCAGCGCCATCGCGGGCAGCGTCCGCCGGAACAGGGCGCCGGCCGCGACGCCGAGCATGAACGCGTACAGCCACCACACCCCGGGCTGGACCCCGACCATGTTGAACACGCCGATGTTGCCGAAGGTGGAGTCGGCCCCCTTCCTGAACACCGGCCGCCACAGGCTCACCATGAGCGACAGCAGCAGCCCCCCGGCCGTGACCGTCGCGCCCAGGACCGACAGCTTGACCAGCAGCCACCGCCGTACGGACACCGACTGGGTCCAGGCCAGCCGGTGGGTGCCGCGCTCGTACTCGCGGCCGAGCAGCGGCGCGCCCCAGAACGCCCCGATCAGTGCGGGGGCCACCAGCGGCATCCATCCGAAGATCGTGTAGACCGCGCCGTAGCGCCGCCCGAGCGCCACCTCCAGCTCCCCGCACGCCACGTCGGGGCCCGGGCAGCCCGGCGGGGTGTGCTCGGCCGCGTACCGGCCCGCCTCGACGGCCGAACCCAGCAGCAGGAGCCCCAGCAGCGCCAGGAAGCCCGCCGTCACGAGGATCTGCGCCCGGTGCTGGCGCCAGGTCACCCAGATCACGCGTCCACCCCCGCCGGTCGCGGCAGGGCCGCCGACTCGGGGCTGCGCAGGTAGCCCATGACGAGCTCCTCCAGCCCGGGGTGTCGTGCCCGCCAGCGCGGGTCGGGCGGGAGCGGTCCCCTGACCAGCATGCCGGTCTGCCTGCCGGTACGGCTCTCGCTCACCACCCCTACCCCCGCCGCCGTGGCCTCCCGCGGCCCGGTGAGCACGAGGTGCTCCTGGAGCAGTTCCTCGATGTCACCGCTGACCTGCAGCCGTCCCCCGTTCAGCACGATCAGCCAGTCGCACGTCTCCTCCAGGTCGGAGACGACGTGCGAGGACAGCAGCACGGTCAGCTCCCGATCGGCCACTTCCGCCATGATCGAACGCATCACGTCGTGACGGGCCAGCGGGTCGAGGTTGGCCAGCGGTTCGTCCAGGATGAGCAGGTCCGGCCGGCCGACCAGGGCCATCGTGACCGCCACCTGCGCCCGCTGCCCGCCCGACAGCCCGCTCACCTTCCGTTCCAGCGGTATGCCCAGCCCGGCGAGCCGGTCGACGGCGGAGGCCTGGTCCCAGCGGGCGTTCGTCCGGCGGCCGAAGGTGAGCATGTCGGCGACGCTGAAGCCGTCGTACAGCGGTTTGTCCTGCGCCACGAACGCGGCCGTGCCGGCCACGCGGACGCCCCCCGACCTGGGCCGCAGCAGCCCGACGGCCGCGTGCATGAGTGTGGTCTTGCCCGCCCCGTTGGGTCCGACGAGCGCCGCCACCCGGCCCGCGGGCAACGACAGCGAGCAGTCGCGTAACGCCCATGTACGGCGATAGCGGACGCCCAGCCCGGTCGCCTCCAGGACGGGGCTCATGCCACGCCCTCCTTCGCGGCGCCGGTCAGGACCACGGCGAACAGCGCCCGGAGATCCTCCTGGTCGAGTCCCGCCGCGCGGGCCTCGGACACCCACGCCTCCAGGGCGCGCCGCAGCCGTGTGTGCTCGGCGAGCGTCGCGCCCGCGACACCCTGCCGGACGAACGTCCCCATCCCCGGCCGTCCCTCGACCAGGCCCTCGCGCTCCAGCTCCCGGTAGGCCTTGAGCACGGTGTTGGGATTGATGGCCAGGCTCTCGACCACCTCGCGGGCGGTCGGCAACTGGTCCCCGGGACGGAGCACGCCGAGCCGGAGCGCCTGTTTCACCTGGTGAACGAGCTGCAGGTACGTCGCGACGCCCGAGCCCCTGTCCAGGACGAACTCGATCAACGAAAACACCCTTTCACTATTCGACTAGTGAAAGGGTGTTGGAGCCGGTCGTCCGCTGTCAACCTGGCCCCACGCCCGCGCTCCGTGCGGGGCCCCGTACACGGGCCCGCGCCGCATCGGAGCTGACACACCGGGCCCGTTACGGAATAACCACCGTCCGGCGTCCGTTAGAGTGATCGTGCCGATGTGGTTTGTGTCCCCCGGGCCGCAAATTACCGCCTTCACGGAATACCGTTCGGCTGGAGCCGTGTTGTGCCTCTCGCCGAGGAGGCGACCGCCACATCGGCTCAAACGTTCCGCCCCGTGGGAGTCCGCTCCCACGGGGCGTTCGTTTTGCGGTTTCCTCTCGTGGGAGGCCTCCGGCTTTGGAGGGAGGCTACAAACATGAAGACGCCGCCTGTTCGGGTGCACACACCAGCGGGACGCCGGGACACCGCCTAGTGTGGTGATCCCATCTGATGAGGAGAGCCCGTGCTCTATCGCCTGACCAAGATCGTCAGCGCTCCTTTCCTGCACCTGATGTGGCCGACCACGGTCACCGGGGCCGAACACGTGCCGGACACGGGACCGGCGATTCTGGCCTCCAACCACCTGTCCGTGGTGGACTCCACCTTCCTGCCACTGGTACTGCCCCGCCAGGTGCGTTTCGTCGCCAAGGCCGAGTACTTCACCGGTAACCCCGTCACCGCCGCCTGGATGCGGGCCACCGGGCAGCTCCCCATCGACCGGCAGAGCCCGACCGCCGCCCAGGACATGCTGGACGCCGCCGCCAAGGTGCTCAAGGACGGCGAGCTCTTCGGCATCTACCCCGAGGGCACCCGTTCCCCCGACGGCCGTCTCTACCGCGGCAAGATCGGAGTCGCCTGGCTCGCCCTGGCCACCGGTGCCCCGGTCATCCCGGTGGCGATGAAGGGCACGGACAAGGTCCTGCCGATCGGCACCGGCGTGCCCAGGTTCGGCAGGGTCGGCATCCGGATCGGAGCGCCCCTGACCTTCACCGGTTCGCACACCGACGCCCGTGACCGCCGCCGGGTGACCGATGAGATCATGGACGCGATCCACGCGCTGTCCGGCCAGGAGCGTGCCCCGGGATACGCCCCCAGCCGCAGTAAGGACAATTGACTATTTGTCGTCACAATTCGGGGCGTTCACGCTAGGCTGCGACCTTCGGGCACGGACAACTGGGGGGGTAGCCAAGTGCCGAAGGGCAGGACGATCGCGATCACGTCGGCAGCCGTCGTACTCACCGCGGGGGCGGCGGGTGCCGGGGCCTGGTGGTTCCTGCACACCAGAGGCACCCCCCAGGAGACCGCGCAGCGATTCGTGACCGCCTGGCAGACGGGCGACCTCGCCGCCATGCGCGCCGAGACGGGCACCCCCGCCCCGGCGCTCACCAAGACCTACGAGGACATGCGCAGGAACCTCGCGGTCGAGTCGGTCTCCATCCGCCTCGGCTCCGTCCGCGAGACCGGCGACGGCACCGGGGAGGCCGCCTACACCGCGACCCTGCGCCTGCGCGACATCGGCCAGTGGGACTACACCGGCACCCTCCCCCTGGCGGTCGTCGACCGCAACTGGCGGGTCAAGTGGTCCCCCGCCGCCTTCCACCCCCGCCTGGCCGACGGCTCCGCCTTCGCCCTGAAGACCAAGTGGCCACAGCGCGCCCGGATCACCGCCGCGGGCGGCGAACGCATCGACACCGGCGACGCCGGCGGCTCGGTCCAGCAACTCGTCGGCT
Source organism: Streptosporangium sp. NPDC049376 (assembly GCF_044466505.1). NCBI lineage: Bacteria > Bacillati > Actinomycetota > Actinomycetes > Streptosporangiales > Streptosporangiaceae > Streptosporangium > Streptosporangium sp. NPDC049376. Next base: position 92,614 of record NZ_JBITMT010000006.1, read on the forward strand.
ACCTCGACAAGGCGACCGACAAGGACGTCAAAACCCTCGGCGCGCCGTACAAGGCGGGCGACCCGATCGGCAGGGGCGGGCTGCAGCAGACCTTTCAGCGGAGCCTGGCGGGCGCCCCCGCCACCGAGATTCAGATCGTCGGACCCGGCAAGACCGCCAAGACCCTCGACACGATCGAGGGACACGACGGCCAGGAGGTGAAGACCAGCCTCGACCTGCGGGTCCAGCGCGCCGCGGCCGACGCCGTACGCGACCTCAAGCAGACCGCGTCACTGGTGGCGGTCAAACCCTCCTCCGGCGAGATCCTCGCCGTGGTCAACAACCAGGGCGGCTTCAACCGCGCCCTCGACGGCAACTACCCGCCCGGCTCCACCTTCAAGGCCGTCACCGCCGTCGGACTGCTCGCCTCGGGAATGACCCCCGGCGAGGACGTCACCTGCCCCAAGGACGTCACCGTCGGCGGCCTGCCCATCCGCAACTCCCACCACGCGGGCTACGGGGCGGTCACCCTCTCCGACGCCTTCGCCTACTCCTGCAACACCACCTTCGCCCCCCTCACCAAGGAGCGGCTCGGCGCCGACAAACTGCTGCGGGCCGCGGAGCTGTTCGGCTTCAACAAACCGCTCACCATCGGCGTCCCCGCGACCAAGGGAAGCTTCCCCAGGGCGCAGAGCGACGCCGAACTCGCCGCCGAGTCCTTCGGCCAGGGCCGCATCACCGCCAGCCCCCTGGTGATGGCCTCCGCCGCCGCGGCCCTGGCCGACGGCACCTGGCGGCCGCCCACCCTGGTCCCCGCGCTCAAGCAGAAGGCCGAACCCCGGGAACTGCCCTCCGGAGTCCTGCAGGACATGCACAAGATGATGTCCGCGGTCGTCACCAAGGGAACGGCCAAGGACGCCGGCCTGCCCGCGGGCACCCGCGGCAAGACCGGAACCGCCGAGTACGGCCCGCAGGACGACCTCAAGACCCACGCCTGGTTCATGGGCTTCCGCGGCGACCTGGCCTTCGCGGTGATCGTCGAGGAGGGCACCGGAGGCGGAGCGGTCGCGGCCCCGGTGGCGGCGGCCTTCCTGCGCGCGCTGGGCTGAGGCCCCCCACTCCCCGCCCGAGCCCGCCGGGTCCTCAGAGAGGGAGCGCCGCCGCGGCCTCGTGACGCAACACCAGGACGAGCAGCATGGCGATCAGGATCGCGATCAGCATCCAGCTGACCACGATGACGACCGTCGTCCCGCGAGGACCCCTGGCCGGTCCGCCCTCCCCGCGCACACGGCGCCTGCGGCGGCCCTCCTGACGCTGGACACGCTCATTGAACGACTCCAGCCGAGCTGCCAAGCGTGGGTCCTCGTCGGTGAGGTGACGCTCGATCTGCAGCAGCATTCGCTCCTCGTCTTGCGACCAGGCCATGCCGTACCTCCCCGGGACGCAAGGCGTGTGCCGGTTTCCTGCCCAATCATGAAGATCGTTATCCATTTACATGGCGGCGATTTACCGCTTCTTTCCGCCCCCGCCACCTGTGTTCCCCGCAGCCCGCGACGTGGGCGAACGCTCTCCCGCAGCGGTCCTTTCCGTGACCCGGCGGCCGCTTTCCGCCGGCCCCGGCAAACCACCGGGCGGAGCCGACGACCGCACGGACGTATGACGCTCCCGTTTTCCGTGAACAGATCCTCGCGGCCCGCCTCACCACCGCGATCACGACCGGCGCACCGGCCACAACCCCGCGTCACCCGCGCGCACGGCGGGGCCACGAAAACGACCACGCGATCTAGCTTGCTAGGATGCTAGCATCGGCGTCATGGGTGACGCGGAAGTCAAGCAGTTCAACGTGTACCTCCCGACAGGGCTGATCAGACAGGTCAAGCACCACGCGATCGAGCAGGGCATGTCCCTGTCCGCGCTGGTCGCCGACGCCCTGCGCGCCTACCTCGACGACGCCCCCGGGCAACAACGGCAATCACCACACAAGGAGTCATGACAATGACGACCCAAGGACTCGAGGCGGTGTTCCTGGAGACCCACAACTGGGGAAGAACCGCGAGGTTCCTCCAGGCACTGGGTTTCGAACTGGAGATCTCCACCGGCGACGGCTCCGGCGTCTTCCGCAACGGCGAAGGCCCCTATCTCGTCACCGTCGAAATCCCCGAGAACCGCGAACCCCGAGTACAGCTCGCCCTGAAGGTGGCCGACGAGAACCTCTTCCACACCGACCCGGCCGTCGAAGTGGTCACCCCGTTCGAGGACACCCACTACGGGACCCGGGAGATGACCGTCCGCGACCCCGACGGGCGGCTGTGGAGCCTGCAGGCCCCCGCCAAGAGCTGACAGCCCAGGAGACACGGATGAGCAGATGGCGCGGCGACCCATGGGCGGTACTGCTGACCCTCAGCCTCGGATTCTTCATGACGCTGCTGGACATCACCGTCGTCAACGTCGCCATCCCCAGCATGATCGGCGAACTGCACGCGTCACTCGACGAGATCCTGTGGGTGATCAACGTCTACGTCCTCGTCCTCGCCGCGCTGCTGATCACCTCCGGGCGCCTGGGCGACGTGCGCGGGCCACGCACCATGTTCGTCGCAGGCGTCGCACTGTTCACCGTGGCGTCCGTACTCTGCGGACTCGCCCAGGACCCGGCCCAGCTCATCACCGCCCGCGCCGTACAGGGGCTGGGCGCCGCGGCGCTGGTGCCGCAGACGATGACCATCATCATCGGCACGTTCCCGGCCGAGCGCCGCGGCGCGGCACTCGGCGTCTGGGGCGCGGTCGCCGGCGTGGCCACCATCGCAGGCCCCACCCTCGGCGGACTCCTCGTCAGCACGACCGACTGGCGCTGGATCTTCTTCGTGAACGTCCCGATCGGCGCCGTCGTCCTCGCGATGGCCCTCACCCTCGTTCCCGACACCCGGCACGGCTCCCACCGCAGACTGGACATGCCAGGCGTCACACTCGCCACGGCCACACTGTTCTGCCTGACCTTCGCCCTCACCGAAGGTGAACGATACGACTGGGGCACCGCAATCCAGGCGTTGCTGGGCGGCGCCGCGCTTTCACTGGCGGCGTTCCTGATCCACCAGCGCAGCCGGCAGGGCGACGAACCACTGCTGCCCTTCGCGCTCTTCCGCGACCGCGGCTACGCCGTCATGAGCTTCGTGTCCGCGACCGTCCAGGTCGGCATGATCGGCCTGTTCCTGCCGGTGATGATCTACCTGCAGTCGGTGCTGCACCTCAGCGCCTTCACGGCCGGCCTGGTGATGGCGCCGGCGATGGTGGTATCGGCACTCCTGTCACCGCTCGCCGGCCGGATGTCGGACCGGATCGGCGGCACATACATCCTGATGGGCGGCCTGACCCTGTTCGCGGCCGGCCTGACCTGGCTCGCCTGGGTCACCGACGTCGGCCGTACGGGATGGGAGTTCCAACCCGCCCTGATCATGACCGGGGCCGGGATCGGCTGCGTGTTCGGCCCGATGGTCACGGTCGCCCTGCGCAACGTGGAACCCGGACTGGCCGGAGCCGCCTCCGGGGTGCTGAACACCATCCGGCAGATCGGCACGATCTGCGGCAGCGCCGCGGTCGGCGCCGTACTGCAGAACCGCCTCGCCGCCTCACTCCACACCGAGGCCGCCCAACAGGCCGCCGACCTTCCCGCCGGCATCCGCGACCGGTTCCTGACCGGCTTCGACAACGCCGCAGAAAGCGGCCTGGAAGCCGGCGCCGCGCTGAGGCCACCCCCGGGAACACCGGCGGACCTCGCCGAACACATTCACCGGACGGCGGAGTCGGTGTTCGAGCACGGATTCGTCCACGCGATGCGGCCGACCCTGGCACTGCCCATCGCCGTGATCGCACTCGGCGCCCTCTCCTGCGTCCTGATGCGACGCCGCCACCCAACCGGCCACCGGCCCGGCGTCCCCGAAACCACCGGCGGCCAGACGGCCAACTGAAGCCGATCGCCACGACATAATGCGGCAGAGTGACTTCCCCCCAGACAAGCCTCAGAGGCCACGCCGACTTCCAACGGCTCTGGACGGGCCTGGCCATCAGCCAACTCGGATCGGCCGTCGGCATGGTGGCACTGCCCGTCGTCGCCGTAACCGTCGTCGAAGCCTCGACCTTCCAGGTCGCGCTGCTGTCGGCACTGACCGCGATCACCACCGCACTGCTGGCGTTTCCCCTCGGCGACCACATCGAGTTCAGACACAAACGCCCAGTGATGATCACAGCCGACGTCATCAGATTCGCCTGCCTGGCGAGCGTCCCGATCGCGGCGGTCACGGGCCTTCTCACCTTCGTGCAACTGGGCGTGATCGCCGTGATCAACGCCGCGTGCCAGATCGCGTTCACCGCCGCCGCCCAGGCCCACCTCAAAGCGCTGGTCTCGGCACAACAGCTGATCGAGGCCAACAGCCGCCTTGAGTCGACACGCTGGCTCGGCGTCTCGGCCGGCCCCTCGCTGGGCGGCGCCCTCATCGGCTTCCTCACCGCGGCCGGCTCCCTGGCCGTCGACGCCCTGTCCTTCCTGGTCAGCGCGGCAGCGATCAAGACCCTGCGCGCCCCGGAGCCGGCCCCGCCCACGCGCGACGAACGCTCGTCACGACGCGCGGAACTGTTCGCCGGATGGCGCTTCGCCTGGGGACACCCGACGCTCCGGCCGATCCTGATCAGCTGGGTGACCTTCGCCGGCGCCAGCTCGATGGCGGCCTCGGTGAGCGCCGTGTTCTACCTGCGCGACCTGCGCTTCGACGCCTGGCAGTACGGACTGCTGATGGGAGTGCCGTCACTGGGCGGGTTCCTCGGCGCCAGACTCGCACCGACACTCGTGACCCGGCTGGGAGCCGTACGCGCCCTGTGGTGGGCCGGCATGCTGCGCGGCCCCTGGTATCTCCTCATCCCGGCGGCGCTCCCCGGCACACCCGGACTGCTGATGTGCGGCTTCGGGTTCGGCATGGTCCTGCTGTTCGCCGGTACGGCGAACTCCACCATGGCCGGATACCGGCAGGCGCAGACCCCTGACCACCTGATGGCCCGCGTGGCCACCCTGTGGTCGTTCGCCACGACGGTCACCCAGCCCCTGTTCATCCTCCTCGGCGGCCTCACGGCGACCTGGACCGGCACCCGCACATCACTCTTCGTCGCCGCGGGCGTGATGTGCGCGTCCGCCGTACTGCTGCCTCGCAGATGAGGCCCCGGCAGGCCCTTCACGTCCTCGCTGAGGGGGTTGACCTCGTCTCTGTTCGTGATTTTTCCCTGCCAGGCGCCTTTACAATGTAGATTTTTCCTTCGTCCGATCAAGGCTGAAGCTCCGGCCGCTCGAACCAGTCACGGACCACCGGGTAGGTCCGCTGCGCGATCAGCCGCTGCCCCGCCGCGTTCGGGTGGAAGAAGTCCCACTTGCTGACCTGGTCCAGGGTGAACGGGCAGTCGAACAGGGCGTTGCCGTCGAACCTGCAGGCCGGGCCGTACGCCGCGCAGACCCTGGCCAGGGCGGCGTTGTAGGCGGCCACCCGGGCACGCACCCGGTCACGGCGGGCCCGGTCGGCCGGGGCGTCGGAGGACGCCTTGGCCAGCATCGTGGGACAGATCCTGCCGACCGCCCAGAAACCACGCGCCACCAGATTGTCCCTGCCGACCCGCCACAACCGCTTCAGATCGGGCACACTCGCCAGGAACACCCTGCCGCCGGGCCTGGACCGCTTGAAAGCGGCCAGCGCCCCGGCCACCCGCCGCTCGTAGACGGAGACCGGGGTCATCAGCCGCTCCTGCTCGGCGCAGGCGTCCTGCGCGCCGACCAGCACCGTCACATAGTCGGCCCGCCGCGCGACCGCCTGGCCGACCTGGGCGGCCAGGCCCGCGCTGGTCGTTCCCGGCACGGCGAGGTTCACCTCGCTCCCGAGTGCGGGCCCCGCGTTCAGGTCGAGCAGGCGCATGTAGTGACTCTGGACACCCACGTCGTCGCCGGTCGACCAGGACCGGGAACGGCAGGAGACGTACCAGCCGCAGGCGTTGAAGCCCGCACTGATCGAGTCGCCGAGCGCCGCGACCACCGCGGGACGCCACGGCCCCCGCACGTCAGGGGCCGAAGACGAGACCGCGGGTGAGGCCTCAGCCGGGCAGGCGGCCCACGGGGCCGTGAACGCCGCCGCCGCCGTGAGCACCATCACAGTCCTGCCGGGCATGACACCTCCGCCTGAGAGATCACCAGTGCTTCGGATGTATCACCGCAGGACACCGGGCCGCCCGTCGCCGACCGGCCGCTTTCGGATTTCTTGACGGAGCACGGCGCCCCGGCCGGGCGAGGGACCGGGCTCCGGACGCGGCCGGAGCGCGGAATAGAGTGTTCCGGGTGAGTGTCGCGCTCGGACTGACCCGCCCCCTCGTGGTGAGAACCACCCCCGTCGACGACCCCGTCGATCTGCTCTCCCGGCTCCCCGAGGCCTCGCCGTACGCCTGGATCAGGCGCGGCGAAGGCCTGGTCGCCTGGGGAGAGGCCGCGCGGGCCGAGATTCCCCCCGGTCCCGGACGGTTCGGCTGGGCCCGCGACTGGCTGGCGGCGACCCTCGGCGAGGCCCATGTGGACGACGGCGTCGGCGTCCCCGGCTCGGGACCGGTCGCCTTCGGCTCCTTCACCTTCGACGAGGACTCCCCCGGCTCCGTCCTCGTCGTCCCCAGGATCGTCCTGGCCCGCCGTGCGGGCCGCGCCTGGCTGACCACCGTCGGCGGGCAACCGCTCGACCTGGTCACGGCACCGCGCGACCCCGGCAGGATCCGCTACGGCGACGGCAGCCTGACCGCCCCCGAGTGGGAGCACGCCGTGGCCAGGGCCGTGGCGCGGATCAGGTCCGGCCGTCTGGAGAAAGCCGTGCTCGCCCGCGACCTGACCGCCGTCGCGGAACGGGCGATCGACGTGCGCGTGCTGCTGGCCCGCCTGACCGGCCGCTACCCGGACTGCTACGCCTTCTCCTGCGACGGGCTGGTCGGCGCGACCCCCGAACTGCTGGTCAGGCGCACCGGCGAGACCGTCGAGTCACTGGTGCTCGCGGGCACGACCCCGCGGGGTGCCGACGAGACCGACGACAGACGGCGCGGCGCCGCGCTGCGCGCCTCGGGCAAGGACCGTCACGAGCACGCCTGTGCCGTCGACTCCGTCCGGGCCGCCCTGGCCCCGCTCTGCTCTGAGCTGAACGTGCCCGCCGAACCCGAACTGCTGGTGCTGCCGAACGTCCAGCATCTGGCGAGCCCGGTGACCGGCCGCCTTTCGGCGGGCGCCTCGGTGCTGGACGTGGTCGCCGCCATGCACCCGACGGCCGCCGTCGGCGGCACGCCGACACGCACGGCCCTGGAGGTCATCCGCGAGCTTGAGGGCATGGACCGGGGCGGTTACGCGGGCCCGGTCGGCTGGATCGACGCCCGGGGCGACGGAGAGTGGGGCATCGCGCTGCGGTGCGCGCGCGTCGACGGCTCCCGCGCCCGCCTGTTCGCCGGCTGCGGCATCATGGGCGACTCCGTCCCGGCCGCCGAACTGGCCGAGGCCCAGGCCAAGTTCCGGGTGATGCAGTACGCCCTGGAGGGCTGACCACCCGGGCCGGGGTCAGGCCCGCAGGTGGATCTCCTCACCCCGCTCGACCTCGGCGCCGCCCGAGGTCAGGGTGGCGACCCAGTCGGGGAAGGCCGCCAGGTCGCGCTCGCGCACCGCGACCTGGAAGGAGACCTCCGCGCCGTAACCGACCTGCCTGACCTCGTACGGCGAGGCGCGCAGGTCGTTCTCCAGGCGCCCGGCGCGGACGTGGTCGACGGTCACCGTCATCACCCTCGCCGGGACCATCTCGGCCAGCGGCGCCAGGTCCAGGGTCTTGCCGACCGCGGAGCCGTACGCCCTGACCAGGCCGCCCGCCCCCAGTTTCACCCCGCCGAAGTAACGGGTGACCACCGCGACCACGTCGCCCATCCCCCTGCGCAGCAGGGTCTCCAGCATCGGGGTGCCCGCGGTGCCGCCGGGCTCGCCGTCGTCGTCGGCCCTGCGGGCGCCCAGCTCTCCCCCGACCGCGTAGGCCGAGCAGTTGTGGGTCGCGTCGGCGTACAGCCCCTTACGGGCCGCGACGAAGGCGCGCGCCTCCTCCTCCGAGCGGACGGGGGCGAGAGCGCAGATGAACCGTGACCGCTTGATCTCGATCTCGTGCTCGGTGACGCCCTCCGGGGTCAGGTACGGCTGGGCCATTCCTCCAGGCTACTCGCCTTTACAAAGTAGATTCACGGCGCCCCGGGCTTGACCGGCTCGCCACGGGCCCGACGGCCGGCTCGAAGCCCGAGAGCGTACCGGCCCCGTCACGGACGGTCGCGTCACCCGGGCCCGGTGCGGGAGCCCCGCTTGCCGGGTTCCCGATTTTCGCGCGCCTTTCCGCGAACCGGGAAAACCCATCTCTTACTAGCAGATGTCTGAATTTCTGGAGAAAGCTTGATGTAAGGGAATTCGGTCGCGTATCCCATCTGTTTCATCCACGGCGATATTCAGCACGTCCCAGGATTATGGATTTCGCACTATATGGTGCACAATCAGGGACGCGCAGCCGTACGGACGATGGACGAGACCGTTTCCGGACGTTCGCGTGCCCCCGTCGAGACCTCCGGAGGAGGACATGCGCGGCCGGTTGGTTCTCGCCCTGATCGCCCTGGCGCTCGCGATCGCCGGGTTCGGCGTGTACGGGACGTTGATCGTCACGGACGGCGGTTCCACCTCGCCCACGCCGACTCCGAGGGCCGCCGGAACCTTCGTCTTCGAGCCGGCCGAGACCCCCGCGCCCGAAACGTCGCCCCCGGTGTCCCCCGCTCCGTCGTCGCCTCCGCCCGTCGCGCCCCCTGCCGCCGTCCAGGCCACCACCCAGGCCACCGTTCAGGCAGGGGATCCGCAGGAGGTCGCGGTGAGGTACCTCGCCGCCTGGCAGGCCGGGGACCTGGCCGCGATGGCCGGCCTCGTCTCGGCTCCCCCCGCCGACTTCGCCGAACGGCACCGCCGCTTCGACGCCGAACTGCGGATCGCCGTGCCGCCGTCCCTGACCCCGCAGACACCGCGGCGGCGCAGCGCGCTCGAAGCCGAGGTGCCCTTCCAGGGGGTGCGGCAGATCACCGGCCTCGGGCCGTGGCCGTTCTCCTCCGTGCTGCGCCTGGTACGGCACGCCGGCCAGTGGCGCGTCCGCTGGACCCCGCAGACGATGCACCCCTCGCTCGGCGAGGGAAGGAGCCTGCGGCTCACCGAGACCAAGGTCAGGCGACCGGCCACGCTCACCCGCGAGGGCCTGCCGTTCCCCGCCGGCAGCAGGGCGGGTGACTACTTCACCGGGCTGGAGGGCACCACGACCGAGCTGAAGCTGCGGGAGTTCCCCTCGGGACGGGTACTGCTGGCCTCCCCCTCCAAAGAGGGTGAGGCCACCCGCACCACGATCTCCCAGGACGTGCAGAGCGCCGCGGCCCACGCCCTGGACGGCCTGCAGGCGCCCGCCGCCCTCGTGGCGATCGACCTGCACACCCGCCAGGTGCGGGCGGTGGCCGACACCCTGGGCGGCAAGGGCGCCTTCAACGGCCTCTACCCGCCCGGCTCGACGTTCAAGGTGGTGACCGCCGCCGCGCTGCTGCGCACCGGGCTGACCTCCCGGTCCCCGGTCCCCTGCCCCGCCGCCTACACCATCCCCAACGCCAGGCGCTTCACGAACGCCGAACCGGCCGACCGCGGCGTCCTCCCCCTCACCACGGCCTTCGCGCTGTCCTGCAACACCACCTTCGTCCAGCAGTCCTACGAACGGCTGCGGGACGGCGGCCTGCGGGCCGAGGCCGCCGACCGGTTCGGCTTCAGGGAGAAGCCCGGCCTCAGCTCCTGCCGGATCAGGCCGCACACCGACCTGAACGAGCTCGGCTCCGACGCCATCGGGCAGAACTCGGTGCAGGCCAGCCCGCTGTGCATGGCCGAGGTCGCCGCGGCCGCCGCGACCGGCGTGTGGAAACCGGCGGTCATGACCGAACGACCCCCGGCCGACTCACCGCCCGAGGTGCCGATCGGAGACGAGGTGGCCGCGCAACTGCGGGACATGATGGGCTCCGTCGTCACCCAGGGCACCGCCGCGGCGGCGGGTCTGCCCCCCGGCACCGCAGGCAAGACCGGCACCGCCGAGGTCGCCGGAGGCCACTCCCACGCCTGGTTCATCGGCTACCGCGGCTCCCTGGCCTTCGCGGCCTTCGTCCAGAACGGCGGCAGCGGCGGAGCGACGGCCGCCCCGGTCGCGGCCCGCTTCCTGAACGCCCTGCGGTAGCCCTCCAGCGCTTCGCCGGTTTGCGAGCCGAGGTGACGGATGCTGTCATCGATGCCGTGACGGACGTCCATCGCACGGTCGGCGCGGTCTGGAAACTCGAATCGGCGAAGATCGTCGCCGGTCTCACCAGGCTGGTGCACGACGTCGGCCTGGCCGAGGAACTGGCCCAGGACGCGCTCGTCTCCGCGCTCGAACAGTGGCCGGACTCCGGTGTCCCCGACAACCCGGGCGCCTGGCTGACGGCCGTCGCCAAACGCCGGGCCGTCGACCACATCCGGCGCGCGCGGCGCCTCGAACTCGGTGACGAACGCCTCACCCGGGAGGCGGACCAGCCGCCGGGCCCCGAGCGGGACCCCGAACAGGACGACGTGCTGCGGCTGATGTTCGTCTCCTGCCACCCGATCCTGGCGACCGAGGCGCGGGTGGCGCTGACCCTGCGGCTCGTCGGCGGCCTGACGACCGCGGAGATCGCCCGGGCCTTCCTGACCGACGAGCGGTCGATCGCCCGCCGTGTCACCGAGGCCAAAGGTGTCCTCGCCGAGGCGCGGGTGCCGTTCGAGCTGCCGCAGGGCCCCGAGCTGGCCGGGCGGCTGGCCTCGGTGCTGGAGGTCATCTACCTGATCTTCAACGAGGGATACTCGGCGACCTCGGGGGGCGACCTGACGCGTCCCGCGCTCTGCCTTGAGGCGCTGCGCCTGGGCAGGCTGCTGGCCGGGCTGGCGCCGTACGAGGCGGAGGTGCACGGGCTGGTCGCGCTGATGGAGATCCAGGCCTCCCGTGAGGCGGCGCGTACCGGTCCCTCCGGTGAGCCCGTCCAGCTGCACGAGCAGAACCGGGGGCGCTGGGACCGGTTGCTCATCCACCGTGGCTTCGCCGCGATGCTACGGGCCAGGCAGGCGGGCGGCACGCCGGGGCCGTACGTGCTGCAGGCCGCGATCGCCGTGTGCCACGCGCAGGCGGCGAGCGCCGAGGAGACCGACTGGGCGCGGATCGCGAGCCTGTACGAGGCGCTGGCCCTGCTGCTGCCCACCCCGGTCGTGCGGCTCAACCAGGCCGTGGCGGTGGGGATGGCTCATGGCCCGCAGGCCGGGCTCGACCTGGTCGAGTCGCTCACCGGGGATCCCGCGCTGCGCGACTACCACCTCCTGCCCGGGGTGAGGGGCGATCTGCTGGCCAGGCTGGGACGGTACGAGGAGGCGCGGCTGGAGTTCGAGCGGGCCGCCCTTCTCACCGGCAACGCCGCCGAACGGGACTTCCTGCTCCGCCGGGCGGAGGGGTTCGCGCTCCCCCACGTGGCCGGGCCCACGCTCGGCCAGGCCGTACGGGGCTTCCTGGCGCGTGAGGACCTGGACGCGGGAACCTCGCGCTCCTACGGGCAGACGCTGCGGCGGCTGTGCCTGGCCCTGGGCGAGCGCGCCCCGCTCACCTCGATGACCCCGGAACGCGTGGCGCGGGTGTTCGAGACGGCCTGGGGCGGTTCCGCCGCCAGGACGTGGAACCGGCACCGCTCCGCCGTCCGCTCCTTCTGCGCCTGGGCCTCGCTGGAGGACCTGTCCGCCCGCCTCGACCGGCGTGCCGAGACCGGCCCGCCCGCCGGGATGATCGACCCGGCGCTGCTGGCGGCGCTCTGGGAGCGCGACGACCTGCCCGTGCGGGAGCTGGCCCTGTGGCGGCTGCTGCACGAGTCGGCCGCCGGAGTGCGGGCCGTGCTGTCGCTGAACGTCGAGGACCTGGACCTGGAGGATCGCCGGGCGCTCTCGGGCGGCGTCTGGATCGGCTGGCGCTCGGGGACGGCTCGGCTGCTGCCCCGCCTGGTGGCCGGCCGGGCCCGCGGCCCGCTGTTCCTCGCCGACCGCAGACCCGGGCCGTCCCGGCGTCCCGTCCCGGCGGATCTGTGCCCGGAGACGGGACGCGGGCGGCTTTCCTACGAACGGGCCGAGTATCTCTTCAAGCGGGCGACCCGGTCACTCGACCCCTCGGGCGAGGGCTACACGCTGCGCCGGCTCAGGCCCCGGTGACCTGGGCGGAGTCAGAGCGTGTTCTCGTGCAGGTGCACGATGCGCCACTCGTCTCCGGAGCGCCGCAGCACGGCGGTGGTCCGCACGATCTCCGGAACCCCCTGAGCGAAGTCCACGCGCAGCAGGTATCTGGCCAGCGCCGTGTCGCCCCACACGTCGACGACCTCGTCGTGGACCCGTAGCCCCGTCTCGGCGGGACCGTCCTGCGGGCGGGCGTCACGGACCTTGTCCAGTTGCTCCCTGCTGGTGATCAGCACCTGCTCCGCCGAGTCCCAGATGGTCGCCTCGGGATGCAGCAGCCGGTCGATCCCCGGCCGGTCACCGCGCAGGTAGGCCTCGTACATCGCGGTGATGACCGCCCAGACGGTCTCGTGTGCCACTGCTTCCCCTCTTTCGTTGCATGGGCCTTGGCCCTTTACAAAGTAGATTCACTGATTGGCCGTGGCCGGGCCGCCGAGGTTGCCGAGCATCCGCTGCAGCAGCGCCAGCAGCTGCTCGACCTCATCGTCGGAGAAGCCCTCCAGGAGCCTGTGTGCGATGTGCCGGAAGACCGGCATCAGGCGGGGAACCAGCTCCCGCCCCTCCCCGGTGAGCTCGATGACGACGGACCTGCGGTCGCCCAGACGGGGGCTCCGCAGGATGAGGCCCTTGGCCTCCAGACGGTCGAGCAGCCTGGTCATGCCCGCGGTGTCGGTGCCGAGCTGCGCGGCGAGCTGGTTCGGGCTGCTCTCGTGCCGCGCGGCGTGCAGCAGGACGGCGGCCTGCTGGGTGGTGACGTCGAAGGGCGTCAGCTGGGCCTCGGTCGCCGCGCGCAGATCACGGCCGACCTGGCTGACCAGGGAGCCCCCGCCGAGCACGAGCCGCATGTGCCGGGGTTCCATGCGGTCATGCTAGCCGCCCGGCCGTTTCACCGTCATGACGGCCGGGCGTACGGCGGCGCCTCTCACTCCCGGTCGTCGAGCAGTCCCGCGTCGTGCACGAGCAACGCGATCTGGACCCGGTTGTTGAGGCCGAGCTTGGCCAGGACGCCGGAGACGTGGGTCTTGACCGTGGGGACGCTGAGGTGCAGCAGCGCCCCGATCTCGGCGTTCGACCTGCCTCCGGCGAGGGCGAGGGCGACCTCGCGCTCGCGGTCGTTCAGCGCCGTGAGGCGTTCCAGGGCTCGGGCGCGGTGCCGGTCGCGGCCGGTGTCGGCGACCCGGGCGATGAGGCGCCTGGTCACCGCCGGGGACAGTACGGGCAGGCCCCTGGCCACCTGGCGCACCGCGGCCACGATCTCCTCCGGCGGGGTGTCCTTCAGCAGGAAGCCCGCGGCTCCGGCACGCAGCGCGCGCAGCACGTGCTCGTCGGCGTCGAAGGTGGTCAGGACGACGACCTCGGGCGCTCCCGCCCTGGCCCGCAGGGCCTCGGTCGCGCTCAGGCCGTCCATGACGGGCATCCGGATGTCCATCAGGACGACGTCGGGGGCGTGCCGGGAGACCAGGGGCAGCACCTCGGCGCCGTCACCGGCCTCGGCGACCACCCGGATGTCGGGGGCGCCGCGCAGCATCATCGACAGGCCCGCGCGCACCAGCGGGTCGTCGTCGGCGATGAGCACGCCGACCGTCCAGGGCTGCGAGGCGGTCATGGCGGTCAGGCTAGCCAACCGGGCCTCCCCCGGGCCACCCGGGCGCTTGTCTTCGCCCCAGGAAGAGCTATATTTGCGATAAAATAAGTAGGAATTAGGGGTAATACGATGCCGCTGCCAGACTTCCTCACGATCGGCGCCCCCAAGTCCGGGACGACGGCCCTGCACGCCGCGCTGTCCCGTCATCCCGGGCTCTTCCTGTCCCCCGTGAAGGAACCGAAGTTCTTCCTCAGCGACGGCCCGCCGCCCACCAGGGGCGGGCCGGGCGACGCCCAGACCTACCGTGAGCACCTCTGGCGGCGTGAGGACTACGAGGCACTGTTCGCGCAGGCGCCGACCGGGGTGCCCAGAGGGGAGTCGACCCCGTTCTACCTCTACGACCGGGCCGCCCAGCGGCGCATCAGGAAGACCATCCCCGGCGTCCGGCTGATCGCGGCGCTGCGCGACCCGGTCGAGCGGGCACACTCCAACTGGACGCACCTGTGGTCGGCCGGGCTTGAGCCGGTCGGCGACGTGGTCGAGGCCTGCGCCGAGGAGGAGCACAGGATCGCGGCGGGCTGGGCGCCGTTCTGGCACTATCTCGCGCTCGGCCGGTACGGCGAGCAGCTCGAGCACCTGTTCACGCTGTTCCCCCGCGAGCAGGTGCTGATCTTCCGGTACCGGGACCTGGTCGACAGGCCCGTCGCCACCCTCGACCGGATCTGCCGTTTCCTGGGGGCCGAACCCGGGCTGATCACCGAGGTGCCCAGGGAGAACGTGACCGCCCACCCCGAGCCGACCCGCACCCACCGGGCGCTGTCGAGGGTGCTCCGCACCGGGGCCGCGGTCGGCCGGTTCCTGCCGCCCCGGATCAGCGGCGCCCTCACCGACCCCCTCGAACGGCGCCTGCAGCAGCGCGCCCGCGCCCGGCGTCCGCTGACCTGGGAGCAGCGCGAGCGGCTGATCGGCCACTTCGCCGAGGACGTGGCGCTGCTGCAGCGGGTGACCGGGGAGGACTTCAGCGACTGGCTGCTGCCCCGGGAGCGTTCCGGCGGCCTGGTCGGCACCCGTCCCGACGGTCAGCGCCAGGCCAGGAACGGGCGCCCGCAGGTGTGAGCGCCGGGTTCCCGGGAGAGCCCCGGGAACCCGGCGCTCAGCGCAGTTCGGTGCGCAGTTCGTGGGCACCGTCCGCACGGGTGTACTCGTAGTAGAGCCGCCGCCCGCCGTCCGGCAGGTCCACGACGTTCACATAGCGCAGGCCGCCGCCGGCGTGCGGGGAGAATGCGGCAGGGCCGGTCCCCCGGGGGGTCAGCTCCGCCGGGTCGGTGCCGGTCGCCACCCCCGTGCGCTCCTCGTAGTTCTCCAGTGCCGAGGACCGGCCGTCGTACAGGGCCACGACCTGTTCGCCCACGAAGCGGACGGCCGAGATCCGGGCTCCGCGGGCGTCCCACATCCCCGGCCTTCCGCTGAGCGCCGTGCCCTGCCAGGTCCACTCGATCCCGTCCACGCTGGTCGCGTAGTCGCTCACCATGCGGTCGGCCTCGTCGGGGTCGGCCAGGGGGTGGCAGGAGGCCCACAGGTGCCACAGGCCGCCGCGCCGTACGATGACGGGGTCCTTGACGCCGGTCTTGGGGTCGCCGGGCAGCACGACCTGGCGCACCGCGGGGTCGAACCCGGCGGGGTCGTCCGCTTCGAGCACCTCGACCCGCCAGTGCTTGGTGCCGTGGGTGGCGCAGCTGAGGTAGAGCCGCCAGCGGCCCTGCGGGGTGCGCACCAGTGTGGGGCGCTCCAGCGACTCGGTGTCCATCTCCTGCTGGGTGACAGTGACCAGGGTCTCGAAACGTTCGCCGTTGCGGGACCTGGCGACGACGACCGCGTAACCGCGTCCCTCGCCGACCGGTCTGCGCAACCGGTAGGCCAGATAGATCAGCCCGTCGGCCGCGACCGCGCTGGGCGCGCCCGCCCAGTGGCCCGGTGCCGCCCGTGGTGGTTCGACGGCCACGGCGGAGCGGGCGGGGTCGGGCAGGAGATCGTCGAATGTCAGCACGTCATCGACGCTAGGCAGGGCTTCGGCAGCGCTCACGGGGAATCACCAATCATGGTCACGAGTTTTGGCCGTCTCTTGACGGCCACGAGGCACAGGTCGGTGAGACGGTCAGGGCCTGCGGAGCGTCGCCGCCGGGAACGGGATGGCGGGGAAGGGATTGTCCGGCGGCAGCAGGAGCCTGCGCGCCTCCTCGGGACGCGCGGTCGCGTCCAGGTGGAGCAGCGCCGCCCCGATCCCCGCCGCCCCGACCATGTAGCCGGTGTCCGCGGTGACCTCCCAGGGGCGTAACCTGCGGTAGGCCTGGTACCAGCGCGATCCGCGCTCGTCGTGCCCGGCGGCCCTGCCGATGAGGTTGTCGCCGAGCTCGCAGGCGAACTCCAGGTGGGCGGGGCGGCCCGTCGCCGCCCAGAGGCCGACGAACAGCTCGACCAGGCCCGCGGTGCCGCAGCACTGGCAGGCCACGTTCCAGTAGCCCTCGGTCTGGCGGCCGGGCACGCCGCTGCGGACGATGCCTCTGGCCAGCCGCTCGACCCAGTCGAGGTCTCCGGCGTCGCCCGCGACCCGGTACAGCTCGTAGAACATCCGCGCCACGCCCGCCGAACCCGAGCAGAAGCCGAGATAGTGCAGGTCGCGGCCCTGCGGGATGTGGTGCGGGACCAGAGCGCACCGCTCGCTCACGGCGCTCACCGCGCGGACGAAGTCGGCCCCCCTGCGCGCCGCGCTGAGGAAGCGGGTCTGCCCGGTCAGGCCGTAGAGGCGGGCCAGCAGGAAGGCGGTGCCCGCGGTGCCGGACAGGAAGCCGGGCGTGACGGCGTCCAGCGGCAGGTCGCCGCACGCGCCGTGACCGAAGCGATGGCCGGGTACGGCGAGCTCGGCGATGCGGGTGCCCGCCTCGACGGCGACCTCCTGGTAGGCGGGGACGCCCAGGATGCCGGAGGCGTGCAGCAGGGCCAGGATGACGCCGCCGTCGCCACGCTGGGCCGGGTCGCCCGTCCAGCCGAGGCCCCCGTCGATCGAGCGGGCGCTGCGCACGACGTGGTCGGCGACCGCGACCGCCTCGGCCTCGAAGGCCTCCTCCCCGACGGCCCATCCCGCCTCCGCCAGGGTGAACATCACCCCCGCCAGGCCGTGGTGCAGGGACAGGTCGGCCTGTTCGCGCCAGGTGGCCGCGAGGTAGCGGGCTCCGGCCCTGGCGTCGTCGAGGTAGCTCTCGTCGCCGGTCGCCGCGGCCAGTTCGAGGAAGAACAGGACGATGCCCGCCGCGCCCGAGTAGAGCGAGAGCGGATGGCCGGTCAGGGCGGCCTTGCCCCGTGGGTCGGGGTTGGCCTTCCAGTGCCGTCCCCGCTCGTCGTCGACCGCCGCGGAGCGGATCCATCTCGCGGCCTCGGTCGCCGCGCGCAAGGGGCTCTCTGTCCCAGGTTCCGGGCTCATGGCGGCTCCTTCGTGCGGGGGACCACCAGTTTACCCCCTTTTCCTACAGGATCAATAGGTAATACTGGAACATGCGAGGTGGATGACGTTTACCCGGGTCTCGAAGGCAGGCTACTACGCGCGTTCACACACCGGAGGCGATATGCGGTAACCGGGCGATCACACCCGTCCACTCCCAACCCTGAACCTCTCTTGGCGAGCCGTTTCGCCACCCAAGGACATGATGGAAGTGGACATCGGGGAGAAAATCGCCTATATGATCTCGGATCTCGGACAGGACGATGCGCGGCCGGGCCCCTGAGTGGGCGACGGTCCTGCGGCTGCTGGAGACCGCGGGAGCCCCGGGCAACGTGATCCTCGTCGAAGGCGAACCGGGAACGGGCAAGAGCCTCCTGCTCGCCGAGGCGTGCGCCGCCGCCCCCGGCACGGGGGCGGCCGTCGTCTCAGGAAGAGCCGACATGCTCGGCAGGCTGACCCCGCTGGGGCCGCTGCTGTCCGCCCTCGACGAGTCCCCCTCCGCCGCCGCCGTCACCAGGAACGCCATGCCCGACGCGCCGAGCCTGCTGATGTGGCTGGCCGATCAGGTGCGCGACGCGCTCGAACGGCGCGCGAAGCGGGGACCGCTGCTGGTGACCCTCGACGACCTGCACTGGGCCGACCCCGCCACACTCATGGCACTGCGCGCGCTGCCCGCCCAGCTGACCGGCCTCCCCCTGGCCTGGCTGCTGGCCCGCCGTCCCGTGGAGGGCACCGACGACGCCCGCCTGTTCGGCCTGCTGCGGAGCGAGGGGGCCGCGACGGTCACACTGCGCCCCCTGTGCGGGCAGGCGGTGGCCCTGGTGGCCGCCGACACGCTCGGGGCGCCGCCGGACGAGGAACTGACGGCCCTGGCCGCGCAGGCGGGGGGAAACCCGTTCCTGCTCGTCGAACTGCTCACCGGGCTGCGCGAGGAGGACGCGGTCAAGGTCGAGGACGGCCTCGCCAGGCTGACCGGCCCCACGCTGCCCCGCCGCGTGCACACCGCGGTACGGCGGCGCCTTGAGGAGGTCAGCACCAGGACCAGGCACCTGCTTGAGGCGACGGCCGTACTCGGCCGGTCCTTCTCCCCCGCCTACGCCGCCGAGATGCTCGGCGAGACCCCCGCCGCCCTGTTGCCCGCCCTTGAGGAGGCTTTGGCCGCGGGCGTGCTGGACGCCACCCCCGAGGAACTGACCTTCCGGCACGAACTGCTGTGGCGCTCGGTCGTCGAGACGGTCCCCGCCCCCGTACGGCGGGCGCTGCACGGCCAGATCGAACGGGCCGTACCGGTCGCCGGGCCGCACCGGGTGAACGGCGGCGCCAGCACCGAGACGCTGATGCTGCCCGCCCTGCTGGCCTGGGACGAGGGCAGGCTCTCCCACGGCCTGGACCTGGCCCGCGAGGCCGTGGAGCGGCCGGGCGCCGGGCACCACCCCGGGCCCAGGGCCGTACTGGCCACGATGCTCATCGACCTGTGGCTGCTCGATGAGGCCGAGGCCGTCACGGCCGACGCGGAGACGCAGGCGGCCCGCCACCCCGAGTGGGCCGTGGAGATCCCGCTGCTGCGCGCCCGCCTCGACCTGGCCGCCGGGCGGTTCGGCAGCGCGATCGCGCGGGCGGAGACCGGCCTGACCGCCGCCGAGGCCCTGCGCGTACCGTCCCTGACCTCCTCCGCCCTGTCCGTGCTCGGCACCGCGTCACTGCGGGCGGGAGACCTGCCCAGGGCGATCCGATGCCTGGAGAGCGAACTGGCGCGGGGAGCACGGGACGCGCCGCCATACGCGCGGCTGCGCTCGGAACTGGCGGCGGGCCGCATCAGCGAGGCCCTGGACGGGGCCGCGGGCGGGATGAGCTCCCTCGGCCGGGTCTACGACGCGCTGCCCCGGCACACCGGGGCGCTGACCAGCGAACCGGCCGCCGCCGCCTGGCTGGTGCGGGTGGCCATGGCCGTCGACGACACACGCAGGGCCGACGCCGTGGTCGGCGCCGCCGAGGACATCGCCCGCCGCAACCCCGGCCTGCCCAACCCCGCGATCTCCGCGGTCCACGCCCGGGGCCTGCGCGAACGCGACCGGCAGGCGCTCGGCCGCGCCGTGGACGGGCACACCGACCCGTGGGCCCGCGCCTCGGCCGCCGAGGACCTCGGGGTACTGCTCGGCTCCGACGGCGGCTGCCGCGACCTGGCGGTACGAGCCCTGGACGACGCGCTGTCCCGCTACGACGAGGTGGGGGCGCTGCGCGACGCGGCCCGGGTTCGCGGCAGGCTGCGCGCCCTCGGGGAACGCCGCCGCCACTGGGTCACCACCGACCACCCCGTCTCCGGCTGGGACAGCCTGACCGGCACCGAACTGGCTGTCTGCGGCCTCGTCGCCGAGGGGCTGACCAACCGCCAGGCCGCCGAGCAGATGTTCATCAGCGAGCACACCGTCGCCTTCCACCTACGTCAGATCTTCCGCAAGCTGGACATCCACTCGCGGGTCGAGCTGACCAGGCTCACCCTTGGCCGCGGCGGCCCCTAGGTTGTGTCTGGCTGTGTCTCCTTGCTCCGCCTGGCGGCGTCGCGGGGCTTGGGCACGGCGCCGGTAGGGTCCCGGCCAAAAGCCTTCTCCACCGGCGGGTTGGCCGGTGAGCTTCAGGCCACCTTGGCCGTCTCGGTCTCCTGGGCGACGGTGACCACGAGCTCCCCCCCGGCCATGCCGACCCGGATCACCGCGCCCTCGTGCGCGTCGCCGAGCAACAGGGCACGCCCGATGCGGGTCTCGACCTCCTTGGCGATGAAGCGCCTCAGCGGGCGGGCGCCGTACACGGGGTCGTAGCCCCGTTCGGCGATGTGTCTGGTGGCGTCCTCGGAGACCTCCAGCAGGATGCCCCGCTCGCCGAGCCGCGCGCGCAGGTCACCGAACATCAGGCCCACGATGCGCTCGATCTCCTCCTCGGTGAGCGGCTTGAAGATCACGATGTCGTCGACGCGGTTGAGGAACTCGGGGCGGAAGTGCGAACGCAGGTCCGCCATCACCAGCTCCTGGGCGTCCTGTTTGATCTCCCCGCTTGAGGTGACGCCCTCAAGCAGGTAGACCGAGCCGATGTTGGAGGTCATGATCAGCACCGTGTTGCGGAAGTCGACGGTCCTGCCCTGCGCGTCGGTGAGCCGCCCGTCGTCGAGGACCTGCAGCAGCGTGTTGAACACGTCGGGGTGCGCCTTCTCGATCTCGTCGAAGAGCACCACCGAGTACGGCTTGCGCCGTACGGCCTCGGTGAGCTGGCCGCCCTCCTCGTAGCCCACGTAACCGGGCGGGGCGCCGACGAGGCGGCTGACGGTGTGCCGCTCCTGGTACTCGCTCATGTCGATGCGGATCATGTTGTCCTCGGTGTCGAACAACGCCGCGGCCAGCGCCTTGGCCAGCTCGGTCTTGCCCACCCCGGTCGGCCCGAGGAAGATGAACGACCCGATCGGGCGGCGCGGGTCCTTGATCCCCGAGCGGGCCCTGATGATGGCGTCGGAGACCGTCTGCACGGCCTCGTCCTGGCCGATCACCCGCTCGTGCAGGACCTCGTCCAGGTGCAGGAGCTTCTCGCGCTCGCCCTCCTGCAGGCGGCTCACCGGGATGCCCGTCCACCTGGAGACGATCAGTGCGATCTCCTCCTCGGTGACCACCTCGCGCAGCAGCCTGGCGACCCCCTGCTTGCTGCGCAGGCGTTCCTCCTCGGCCTTCAGCCGCCGTTCCAGCTCGGGCAGTCTGCCGTGCCGCAGCTCGGCGGCACGGTTGAGGTCGTAGTCACGCTCGGCCCGCTCCGCCTCGGCGCGCACGTTCTCCAGTTCCTCGCGCAACCCCTGGACGCCGCGCAGCGCGTGCCGTTCGGCCTCCCACTGGGCGCGCATGGCGTCGGCCTCCGCGCGCAGGTCGGACAACTCCCTGCGCAGCTCGTCGAGGCGGGCCAGGCTCTGCTGGTCCTCCTCCTTGCCCAGCGCGGCCTCCTCGATCTCCAGGCGCATCACCCTGCGGGTGAGCTCGTCGAGCTCGGCGGGCATCGAGTCGATCTCGGTCCTGAGCATCGCGCAGGCCTCGTCGACCAGGTCGATGGCCTTGTCCGGCAGGAAGCGGTCGGAGATGTAGCGGTGGCTCAGCACCACGGCGGCCACCAGGGCGGCGTCCTGGATCGTCACCCCGTGGAAGACCTCCAGCCGTTCGCGCAGGCCACGCAGGATCGAGACGGCGTCCTCGACGGAGGGCTCGTCGACCGTGACGGGCTGGAAGCGGCGTTCCAGGGCGGCGTCCTTCTCGATGTGCTTGCGGTACTCCTCAAGCGTCGTCGCGCCGATCATGTGCAGCTCGCCGCGGGCCAGCATGGGCTTGAGCATGTTGCCCGCGTCCATGGCGCCCTCGGCCGCGCCCGCCCCGACGACCGTGTGCAGTTCGTCGACGAACAGCAGGATGCGGCCCTCCGCGGCCACCACCTCGGTGAGCACGGCCTTGAGCCGTTCCTCGAACTCCCCCCGGTACTTCGCCCCGGCGACCAGGGATCCCATGTCGAGGCTGAAGACCACCTTGTCCCGCAGGCCCTCGGGCACGTCGCCGTTGCTGATCCGCTGGGCGAGTCCCTCGACGATGGCGGTCTTGCCGACTCCGGGGTCGCCGACCAGCACCGGGTTGTTCTTGCTCTTGCGGGACAGGATCTGGATGACGCGGCGGATCTCGGCGTCGCGCCCGATGACCGGGTCGAGCCTGCCCGCGGCGGCGTCGGCCACCAGGTCCCGCCCGTACTTGGTCAGCGCCTCGTAGGCGACCTCGGGCATCGCCGAGGTGACGCGCTGGTTTCCGCGGATGGCGGTGAGCGCCTGCAGGAAGGAGTCCCTGGTCAGCCCCTGCTGGCGCAGCAGCCGCCCGGCGGGCGTCGTCTCGCCCTCCTCGATCAGGGAGACGAGCAGATGCTCGACGGAGACGTACTCGTCCTTGAGCCGGTCGGCCTCCCGCTTGGCCGTCTCCAGCAGCCGGGAAAGGCGCTGGGTCACCCGGACCTGACCGGGTTCGACGCCCGGCCCGCTGACCCTCGGCATCCGGTTCAGCGCCGCCTCCAGGTCGGCGCCGAGCCGGTCGGTGTCGACGGAGGCGTTCAGGAGCAGCCGTGGGATCAGCCCGTCCGGCTGGTCGAGCAGCGCCTGCAGCAGGTGCTCGCCGTCGACGTCGGTGTGCCCGTGGCGCAGGGCCTTGGTCTGCGCGTCGTGCAGCGCCTCCTGCGACTTCTGCGTCAGCTGGTTGACGTCCACTTCGGTCCTCCCGGGGTGCGGGAGCGCCCACGCGCGGCGCTCTCCAGCTCGGCGATGCGGTCCAGAAGGTCGACCACCAGGCCGAGGGCCGCGTAGTTGAGGGCGAACCCGGCGCGCAGCCGCTGGACCCTGGCCATGGCCGGCAGCTGGGAGAGCGGGAACCACAGCTCCCCCGCCGCGTCCCGCTGCGCGTCGAGCACGCCGAGGACGACCAGGCGGCGCACCAGGTCGGGGTGCGTGCCGGTCAGGCGGGCGAACGACTCGATGTCCAGGCGTCGCGGCCTGGTCAGGGCGTAGGGCATCACCGCCTCCTCGGGTCGAACTCCGACACCGCCGCGAGCTGCTCGAACAGCTGCCTCTCCTCGTCGGTCGGCCGTGGCGGCACCATGATCTGTATCTCGGCGAACAGGTCGCCGGGGCCTTCCCTCGGACTGGGCATGCCCCGGCCGCGCAGCCGCAGCCGCCGCCCGCTCGACGTGCCCGGCGGCACCTTGACCTTGGTCTCGCCGCCCGGTGTCTCGACGGCTACGGCCGCGCCGAGCGCCCCCTCCCAGGGTGTGATCGGGAGCCGGATGTGGATGTCGCGTCCCTCGACCCGGTAACGGGGATGCGGCGCGATCCTGACGATCAGGTAGAGGTCTCCGGGGGGTGCCCCGTCACCGCCCCTGCCGCCCTGGCCCGCCAGGCGGATCCGCCGGCCGTCGGTCACCCCTGCGGGGATGCGGACCTCGATCCTGCGGCCCCCGACGGTGAGGGACTTACGGCCGCCCCGGTAGGCGTCCTCGACGCTCAGCTCCAGCTCGGCCTCCTGGTCGGCGCCGGGGATGGGCCCCCATCCGGGGCCCGCCCTGCCCGCGCCGCCCGCCCTGCCGGAGAAGAGTCCCTCCAGCAGGTCGTCGATGTCGACGCCCTCCCCGAAGCCGGAGGGGCCCTGACCGGGCCAGCCGCTCCCCCGGCCGCCCCGCCCTGCCCCCGCGCGTCCCGCCCCGGCACGGGCCCAGGTCTCGGGGTCCACGTCCTCGGGGACCTGGCGGAAGTCGGGGCCGAACGCGTCGTAGCGGCGGCGGGTCTTGGGGTCGGACAGGACGCTGTAGGCCTCGGAGATGTCCTTGAAGCGGTCCTCGGCCTCGGGGTCCTTGTTGACGTCGGGGTGGTTGGCCCGCGCAAGTTTGCGGTAGGCGCGCTGGATGTCCTCCTGGCTCGCGTTGCGCTGCAGGCCGAGGATCTCGTAGAAGTCCCGGGCTGCCGGCATCATTCCGCCTTGGAGACGACGACCGTCGCGGGCCGCAGTTGCCGTTCACCGTCCCCGTAGGCGGGCTGCACCACGTGCAGGACGGTCCCGTCCGGTGTGCCCTCCTGGCTGAGCACGCCGACCGCCTCGTGCCTGGCGGGGTCGAACCTCGCGCCGGTGTCGTCGCGGCGCGGGAAGCCCAGGCGGGCCAGCACGTCGAGAGCCTGCTCGTGGATGGCCCGCAGCCCCTCGGCGACGGAGGAGGGGTCGTTTCCGGCGTGTTCGAGGGCGCGTTCCAGGTTGTCCAGCACCGGAAGCCATTCGGCCGCCGCCCTGGCCCTTTCCTCCTCCCGCACCCGGGACGCGTCACGGCTGACCCGTTTGCGCAGGTTGTCGAGGTCGGCCAGGGCTCGCCGCCACCGGTCCTGGAGCTCGGCCACCTCGTCCTGAAGCTCGGTGACGCGCTCCTGGAGGCCGTCGGGTTCCTGCCTCACGGCCTCGTCGTCGCGGGGTTCCTCACTCATCGGTCGTGAACTCCGCGTCGATGACGTCGTCGTCCCGGCCGCCGCCCTGAGCCCCCTGCGGGCCCTGGCCGCTCTGGCCGCTCTGGCCGCCGGAGGCCGAGACCGTGCCCAGCCCCTGGTAGACCTGTTGCAGCTCGCCGGTCAGCGAGCGCAGCCGGTCGATCGGTGTCTCCTGCTGCCTGACCGTCTCCCTGGCGTCGGAGACGAGCATCTCGGCCCGTGCCTTCTCATGGACCGGCACGGCATCCCCCAGCTCGGAAAGCCGCCGCTCCACCTGGTAGGCGACACTGTCGAGCTCGTTGCGCGCGTCCACGACCTGCCGCAGCCGCAGGTCCTCCTCCCGGTGCCGTTCGGCGTCGGCGACCATCCGCTCGACCTCGCCCGTGTCGAGGGTCGAGCTCTCACTGATGGTGATGCGCTGCTCGGCGCCGGTGTCCTTGTCCTTGGCCGAGACGTTCAGGATCCCGTTGGCGTCGACGTCGAAGGTGACCTCGACCTGGGGCACACCGCGCGGCGCGGGCCTGATGTTCTCCAGCCTGAAGCGGCCGAGCACCCGGTTGTCCCCGGCGCGTTCGCGCTCGCCCTGCAGCACCACGACGTCCACCGCGTTCTGGTTGTCCTCGGCGGTGCTGAACACCTCGGAACGGCGGGCGGGGATCGTCGTGTTGCGGTCGATGACCTTCGTCATGATGCCGCCGAGGGTCTCGATGCCGAGCGAGAGGGGCGTCACGTCCAGCAGGACGACGTCCTTCAGCTCGCCCTTGATGACGGCCGCCTGCACCGCCGCGCCGAGCGCGACGACCTCGTCGGGGTTGACCGTCATGTTCGGTTCCTTGCCCCCGGTCATCCTGCGCACCAGGGCCTGTACGGCGGGCATCCTGGTCGATCCGCCGACCAGGATCACCTCGTCGATGTCCCCGGTGCTCAGCCGCGCGTCGGCCATGGCCTGCTCGACCGGCCCCTTGCAGCGTTCCAGCAGGTCGGAGGTGATGTCCTCGAACGTCGCCCGGCGCAGCGTGGTGTTCAGGTGCTTGGGGCCCGAGGCGTCGGCCGTGATGAAGGGCAGGTTGATCTGCGTCTGGGAGACCGAGGACAGCTCGACCTTGGCCTTCTCCGCCGCCTCGAAGAGCCGTTGCAGAGCCTGGGGGTCGGCGCGCAGGTCGACGCCGGTGTCCCGCTGGAACTCGTCGGCGAGGTAGTCGACGATGCGCCGGTCGAAGTCGTCACCGCCGAGGTGGGTGTCGCCCGCGGTCGAACGTACCTCGACGACGCCGTCCCCGATGGTCAGGATGCTGACGTCGAACGTTCCGCCGCCCAGGTCGAAGACGAGCACCGTCTCGTTCTCCTTGCGGTCGAGCCCGTAGGCCAGGGCCGCGGCGGTCGGCTCGTTGACGATCCTCAGCACCTCAAGACCGGCGATCTTCCCCGCGTCCTTGGTGGCCTGGCGCTGGGAGTCGTTGAAGTAGGCGGGCACGGTGATGACCGCCTCGGTGACCTTCTCCCCGAGGAACTTGGAGGCGTCGTCGACGAGTTTGCGCAGGATCAGGGCGGAGATCTCCTCCGGGGCGTACATCTTGCCGCGCACGTCGAAACGGACCGCGTCGTCCGGCCCCGGCACCACGTCGAACGACACGGCGTGCATCTCGGTGGTGACCTCGTCGTAGCGGCGGCCGATGAAACGCTTGGCCGAGTAGATCGTCCCCTTCGGGTTGAGGATCGCCTGACGACGGGCCAGCTGCCCGACCAGGCGTTCGCCGTCCTCGGTGAAGGCGACGACCGACGGGGTCGTCCGCGACCCCTCGGCGTTGGCGATCACCGTGGGCTTGTCGCCCTCCATCGTGGCGATCACCGAGTTGGTCGTCCCCAGGTCGATCCCGACTGCCTTAGCCATGCTGGTCTCCTTCTGGGCCTCCCGCGACGGCCGTACGGCGCGCGGGGCCGCGTCCTCGGATTGACGGACGGGCCCCTGAGGCGCGACCCGGCGTGAACCCCGCGGGCGGTCGCCGCCCTAGGTGTGCTGGGGTATGCCGGTCTCTAGCAGCCTGCGGGCCTCGGCGGCCTGGGGCGTCGTCACCCGCAGCTCGTAGCGGTTGGCGACGATGGCGCTCGACGAGAGGAAGTCCCTCCTGCCGCCGGTGAAGGCGTGGGCGATGAGCCCGAAGATGGCTCCGGCGACCACACCCCAGATCACGCTCCACAGGACCAGGATCCAGGGGAACCTGCCGGGGGTGAAGATCGCGAAGAACAGGCCGATCAGCAGTCCGATCCAGGCACCGGTCGCCGCCCCCATCCCCGCGGCGCGCAGGTAGGTCAGCCGCCCGAGCACCTTCTCGACCATCCGCAGGTCCATCCCGACGATCATCGCGTGCTGGACGGGAAAACGCTGGTCCGACAGGTAGTCGACGGCCCGCTGGGCCTCCTCGTAACGGCCGTAGGTGGCTACCGGTTCATAGCCGGTCAAGGTCTGGTCGGATAGCATGCCGCCTCCCCTCCACGGTGAGTCCGTACCGACTCAGCGTGACCGGCCCGCGGCCCGGCGCACATCCCCAGGTCTGGTAGCAGATCAGCCCGCGCCGACCGGACTGCCCGCCTGTCCGGCCTCCGGGTCTCCCTCGGCCACCCCGGGCTCCCCGGACGTCTCGGCCACCGCCCGCGCGGCCCTGCGCTTGACGAACAGCGTGGTCGCGACGCCGAACAGCAACGCGACGACCAGCGCGACCCAGGAGAAGCCCCGCAGCCACCGCTCGGCGGCCATGCCCAGGTAGTAGATCACCGCGGTGGTCCCGCCCGCCCAGACGATCCCGCCGAGCACGTTGGCGACCAGGAACCTCCAGTACGGCATGCGCAGCGCCCCGGCCAGCGGCCCCGCCAGGATGCGCAGCAGCGCGACGAACCTGCCGAGGAAGACCGTCCACATGCCGTAGCGGTGGAAGTAGCGTTCGGCCCTGCCGATGTGCTCCGGCCCGAAGTGCTTGGGGAACCTGCGTCCGAGCCGGTCGAACATCGGCTTGCCGCCCCTGCGCCCGACGGCGTAGCCGATCGAGTCGCCGACGATCGCGCCGACGCCGGCGCAGGCGCCGACCCACAGCGGGTCGACCACGCCCTTGGCCGCCAGCAGCGCGGAGCTGACCAGGACGATCTCGCCGGGCAGCGGGATGCCCAGGCTCTCGATCCCGATCACCAGGCCGACCAGGACGTAGATCCACACCGCGGGAATCGCCTGGAGCAACTCGTCGACATGCATGCCCGTCACCTTATTGCGTCCTCCCCGATCTCATCCGGCCTCGCAGGGGCCGGTGTCAGGCCCTCACAGGACGCCGTGGATCGCGGTGTGGGCCGCCTCGCGCAGCGCGGCGTGCAGCACCGCGTTCGGCTCCCGGTCCGTGTGGACCTCGACGATGCGCACCCCCTCCCCGCGCAACGCCTTGGGCAGCTGTTCCGCCTCCCCGACGAAGGTGTACGGCGTGCCGGTCGCCGCCGCGACGTGGGACAGGTCCACTCCGTGCGAGGTGCCGAAGACCCGTTCGAAGGGGTCGCGCAGCGCGGCCTGGGGCAGCAGCGAGAAGATCCCGCCCCCGTCGTTGTTCACCACGACCAGGCACAGGTCGGGGCGGGGCTCGCGGGGACCGAGGATCAGCCCGTTCTGGTCGTGCAGGAACGTCAGGTCGCCCATCAGCGCGTAGGAGGGACCGTTGTGCGCCAGCGCCGCGCCCATCGCGGAGGACACCACGCCGTCGATCCCCGCCGCGCCCCGGTTGGACAGGATCCGCAGCCCCCTCCTCGGGCGCATCGCCTGGTCGAGGTCACGGATCGGCATGGACGAGCCGGAGAACA
The DNA here is from genome assembly GCF_044466505.1 of Streptosporangium sp. NPDC049376. Classification (NCBI taxonomy): domain Bacteria; kingdom Bacillati; phylum Actinomycetota; class Actinomycetes; order Streptosporangiales; family Streptosporangiaceae; genus Streptosporangium; species Streptosporangium sp. NPDC049376. Next base: position 120,884 of record NZ_JBITMT010000006.1, read on the forward strand.
GCAGCGCCCCGTTGGGCAGCTGCTCGGCCAGGTCCCTGGCCAGGCGCGGCTCGCTGAGCCCGCCCGCGTCGAGCACCTCGTCGATCGCCGCCCTGGCCGCCGTGTCCGCGCGCCGCCACGAGCGCAGCCAGTCGTCGTCCCCGGCCGCGACCGGGATCTCGACCGCCTGCGCCACCTGGGTCGCGGAACGGGTCGGGTCGGGCCAGCGGGACAGGTCGGGGGCGACGACGATGTGCTCCTCGGCGTGCCTGAGCCAGTTCAGCAGCGGCCTGGACAGGCCGGGACGGCCCAGGGTGACCACCACGTCCGGACGGTGCCGGTCGGCGAACTCGGGGGTGCCGAGCAGGAAGTGGTAGGTCGAGACCGCGTGGTCGCCGTAGCGGGCGCCGCCGTTCGGCTCCGACAGGACCGGCCATCCGGCCATGCCGGCCGCCGCCACGTATCTGCGCATGTTGGCGGCGCCGTCCCCGACGACGAGCACGCCCCTTCGGGTCGGCGGCAGGTGCAGCGCGGCCGCGGGAGGCGCGACCCTGGCGCGGACCCACGGCCCGTTGGCGTCGCCCTCAAGGGACTCGCTCCAGGAGACGTCGCCGTCCGGGACGAGCGGCTCACGGAAGGCGAGGTTGAGGTGGACCGGGCCGGGGTCGGCCGGGCCGAGGGAACGCTGGTAGGCGCGGCAGGCCAGGGAACGCCAGTAGGCGACCTGCCCAGGCCGGTCCTCGGGCACGCCGACCTCGCTGAACCAGCGGACCGCGGTTCCGTACATCTTGATCTGGTCGATGGTCTGGCTGGCGCCGGTGTCGCGCAGCTCGGGCGGCCGGTCGGCGGTGAGCAGCAGCAGCGGCACCCCCGACTCGTGCGCCTCGACGACCGCGGGGTGGAAGTTCGCCGCGGCGGTGCCCGAGGTGCACATCAGCGCGACCGGCCGGCCGCCGCGCTTGGCCAGTCCGAGGGCGAGGAAGGCCGCCGAGCGCTCGTCGATGCGCACGTGCAGCCGTACGCGGCTGTCGGCGTGCGCGGCGAGTGCGAGCGGAGCCGAGCGTGAGCCCGGCGCGAGCACCACCTCGGTGAGACCGCAGCGTACGAGTTCGTCGACCAGCACGGTCGCGAGCGCGGTGGCGGGATTCACCGCACTGCCTCCTCTGGTCGTCGTCGTGCTGAGAGAAGCCGTGTCCGAAAGGACGGACACGACGGCTGACGGCGGACCGGCGCCGTCCTCACCGCGCCGGGGCGGCGCACTGCGGGGACGGGCCGGTTTCGCCTCATCGCTGGAATCGCCTGCGGCTCACGGCCTGCGCGGGAACTTGCCGAAGTCGGGGGTGCGCTTCTCCTTGAAGGCGTCGCGGCCCTCCTGCGCCTCCTCGCTCATGTAGAAGAGCAGGGTGGCGTCGCCGGCGAACTGCTGCATGCCCGCCGCGCCGTCGGTGACCGCGTTCAGCGCGCCCTTGAGCATGCGCAGGGCCAGCGGGGACTTCTCCAGCATCTCCCTGGCCCAGGCGACCGTCTCCTCCTCCAGGCGCTCCAGCGGGACGACCGTGTTGACCAGGCCCCAGCCGAGGGCGGTCTCGGCGTCGTACTGACGGCACAGGTACCAGATCTCACGGGCCCGCTTCAGGCCGACGGTCTCGGCGAGCAGCCAGGACCCGTAGCCGCCGTCGAAGGAGCCGACCTTGGGCCCGGTCTGGCCGAAGACCGCGTTGTCCGCGGCGATGGACAGGTCGCAGCAGACGTGCAGCACGTGGCCGCCGCCGATCGCGTAGCCGGCGATCATCGCGATGACCGGCTTGGGGCAGCGGCGGATCTGCACCTGCAGGTCCAGCACGTTCAGCCTGCCCACGTGCGGGGTCGACTTGTCGACGTAGCCGTCGTCACCGCGGATCTTCTGGTCGCCGCCCGAGCAGAAGGCCCGGTCGCCCGCGCCGGTGAGAATGATCACACCGATCTCCGAGTCCTCCTGGGCGACGTTGAAGGCGTCCCTGAGCTCGAAGAGCGTCGTCGGGCGGAAGGCGTTGTGCCGCTCCGGCCGGTTGATCGTGATCTTCGCGATGCCCTCGGCGGTCTCGTAGACGATGTCCTCGTAGTCCCCGGAGCGCCTCCAGTCGGCGGCGCGCACCTGGACGCTCTCCGGCATGGGCCTGGCCTCGCCCTTCGCCCGCCCGTCCGTGCCCGGCACCGCCTGCTCCGTGCTCACGATGACTGCGTCCCTTCCGCCTCGCCGGGACCCGCCCGGCTGCCGTCCGTTTTCCCGGCACTAACCTTACGACTGTGACGAACGGTCCTGTGCACGCGGAGTCGTCCTGCGGGTGGCGGGAGCTGCACGCGCTCGTGCTGCCGCCGGGACCGGAGCTGTTCAGGGCGGTCGGCGCCGCGCTCGACGGCGGCCCCGCGGTGCTTCCCCTGTCTCCCGCCCTGCCCGCCGCCGCGCTGCGGGCCACGCTCGACGCCCTGCGCCCCACCCATGTCAACGGTGTACGGCGCGAGCACGGTGTGGGGGTGCCCGGCGAGGTGGCCGTCGTCATCGCCACCAGCGGCACGACCGGGGCGCCGAAGGGGGTCCAGCTGTCGGCCGCGGCCCTGCGCGCCTCCGCCTCGGCCTCGCTGCACCGTCTGGGCGCCCGGCCCGGCGAGCGCTGGCTCTGCTGCCTGCCCCCCTCCCACGTCTCGGGGCTTCAGGTCCTGGTCAGGTCACTGGTCGGCGGGACGGAACCGATCGTGCACGAGGGCTTCTCCCCCGAGGCGGTGCTCTCCAGCGGTGCCCGGCACGTCTCGCTGGTTCCGACGCAGCTGCGTCGGCTGCTGGACGCCGACCTGTCGGTGTTCGACACGATCCTGCTGGGGGGCGCGGCGCCGCCGCCGGGGCTGGTCGAGGAGGCCAGGGCCGCAGGCGCGCGGGTGGTGCTCAGCTATGGGATGAGCGAGACCTGTGGCGGGTGCGTCTACGACGGCACCCCCCTTTACAATGTAGATCTCAAGATTGGCGACGACGGGCGGATTCGCGTCGCGGGCCCGGTGCTGTTCTCCGGCTACCGGCTGCGGCCCGAGCTGACCGCCTCGGCCCTCGACGGCGACTGGTTCGTCACCTCCGACCTCGGCGTCATGGACGGCGGGGGCCTGCGCGTGCTCGGCCGCTGCGACGACGTCATCAACACCGGCGGCGAAAAGGTCGTGGCCGCCGTGGCCGCCGCCGCCGTCGCCGAGCACCCCGCTATCGCCGACGCCGTCGTGGTCGGCCGCCCCGATCCGGAGTGGGGCGAGCGCGTCGTGGCCGTCGTCGTCTCCCCCGACCCGCCGTCGCTGGCCGAGCTGCGGGCCTTCGTCAAGGAACGGCTCCCCGCCTGCGCGGCCCCCGCCGAACTGGTCGTGATGTCCGAAATACCACTTCTGCCCAATGGCAAGCCGAATCTCGCCGCCCTCCGTTATGGTCGTGATCGGGAACCGTGAGGAGACCCGGCACGTCAAACAGACAGCCGCGACAGAAGGGACGACCCCATGCATATCACCCGCAAGGCGTTGGTCTCCGCTGGAGTCGTCGGCGTGATCCTCGTGGGCGGCGTCTCCGTGACGGCCGCCGCCTCTGCCGGCCGGGTGGAGAAGATCTGGAGGGTCGTGGAGTCCGGCTCCGGGCCCGCCGTGTCACCGGCGACGCGACAGACCGCGCAGCCGCAGGCCGACGACGACACACCGCGCTCCGAGCCGACGTCCGCGCCCACGTCGGCGCCCGACGACGGGTCCGTGGTCTCCAGGGACGTCAACCCCGACCCGGGGTCGGTCACGACCTACTGGACCGAGCAGCGCCTGCAGGAGGCGAGCCCCTTCCCCATGCCCGAGGCCGACGACCCGGCGGGGCCCTCCGGAAGCCGGGTGGAGGGGATCGAATAGCCCCTGACCACGGCTGATGACGGAACGGACCGCCTCGGGACGATCCGCCCATCTTATTTTCCCCGTCAAGTCGGGAACATAAAGTTCTTGACTGGGGTTATTGGTACTGGTGCGCTGAGCGGCCCGCAGGCCGCCCCACCCGACAATCTGTAAGCAGACGACTCCGTGATGGAGGAGGTGTCCTCATGCCCCAAACCGCCGTGGCGACCTCATCGGAGGCCCCGACGCCCCTTGAGAAGCTCCTTGACCGAGGGCGAGTCCAGGGTCACCTTTCGCTCGCGGAGCTGCGCCACGCCTTCGCGGAGTCCGGGACCAGCCCCACGGAGGGCCGCTCGATCCTGCGGGAGCTCACCGAGGCCGGCGTCATCCTGGCCGCCGAGGACGAGCCCACGCTCAGCGGCGCGTCCAAGAAGACCGCCGGGCGCCGGACCTCCCGCAAGGCGAAGGCCGCGCCCGCCAAGGCCACCACCAGGGCCGCCAGGACCACCGCCAAGAAGGCCGAGACCGCCGGGGCCCCCGCCGAGGCCGAGCCGGAGATCGGCGAGGAGGAGTGGACCCCCGAGGAGGCCGAGCTCGAGGCCGAGCAGACCATGGACCTGGACGACCAGTCCTCGGTCATGGGCGACTCGGTGCACACCTACCTCAAGTCGATCGGCAGGCGCACCCTGCTCACCGCCGCCCAGGAGGTCGAGCTGGCCAAGCGGATCGAGGCGGGGCTGTACGCCGAGTCCAAGCTTGAGGCCGAGCCCGGCCTGCCCGCCGCCATGCGCGACGACCTCGAATGGATCGCCGAGGACGGCCGCCGCGCCAAGGACCACATGCTTGAGGCCAACCTCCGCCTGGTCGTCTCGGTCGCCAAGAAGTACACCGACCGTGGCATGGCGTTGCTCGACGTGGTCCAGGAGGGCAATCTGGGCCTGATCCGCGCGGTTGAGAAGTTCGACTACACCAAGGGCTACAAGTTCTCCACCTACGCCATGTGGTGGATCCGCCAGGCCATCCAGCGTGGGTTCGCCGACTCCGCGCGCACCATCCGCCTTCCCGTGCACGTGCTGGAGATGCTCTCCAAGCTGTCGCGCGTCGAGCGTGACATGCACCAGCGTCTCGGCCGTGAGCCCACCCCGGAGGAACTGGCGGTCGAGCTGGACAAGACCCCCGACCAGATCGAGGAACTGCTGCGCACCAGCCGCCAGCCGATCAGCCTCAACGCGACCATCGGCGACGACGGCGAGACCACCATCGGCGACCTCATCGAGGACGTCGACTCGCCCGAGGCGTCCGAGGTGGTCGACCGTCAGCTGCTGGGTGAGCAGCTGCGCGGCGTGCTGGGCAACCTCTCCCCCAGGGAGGCCAAGATCATGGCTCTGCGCTTCGGCCTCGTCGACGGCAAGCCTCACACCCTCGACGAGATCGGCAAGCACCTGGGCCTGACGCGCGAGCGCATCCGCCAGCTGGAGAAGGAGTCGCTGTCGAAGCTGCGCCACCCGAGCAACACCCGCCCGCTGCTCGACTGGGCCAGCTAGACCCGCTCGTGAGGGGCGTCGTGGACCACCGGTCCGCGACGCCCCTCACGCGTGCCCGGGGTCAGGCGAGCGCCCTGGCCAGCACGACCCCGCCGACGATCAACGCCAGGGCCGCGACGCGTCCCGCCCCGACGGGATCGCCGTGCAGTACGATCCCCAGGGTGATGGCGCCGACTGCGCCGATGCCCGTGAAGACGGCGTAGGCGGTGCCGACGGGGAGTCCCTGCTGCATGGCCTTCGACAGCAGCCACACCGCCAGCGCCCCCAGCGCGAAACAGACCAGCGTGGGCAGCGGCCGGGTGAACCCCTCGGTCGGCTTGATGCTCTGCGACCAGGCGATCTCCACCAGCCCGGCCGCCATGAGCAGCAGCCAGCTCATCGGACGGCCAGCTTCCCTGCCAGCTCCCGCGCGGCGGCGTAGGACCGCTCGTGCACGGCCCGCCGGTCGGCGAGGGCCGGGTCCACCAGGGAGTTGACCAGTTCTGCGTGGACGAACGTGACGTCCTCGACGGCGAAGTGCCCGAGGAAGAAGTCACGCAGATAGCGTTCCTCGTGGTCGAAGGGCTCCCTGGGGGTGCCGGGGCCGTAGGCGCCGCCCCGCGCGCCCGCGACGACGAACGTCCGGCCGGTGAGCTTCATCTTGGGGAAGGTCACCTGGTCGATCCAGGCCTTCAGCGCCGAGGGGATGGAGAAGTTGTACATCGGCGTGCCGATCAGCACGACGTCCGCGGCCACCAGCTCGTCGAGCAGCGGTTCGACCACTGCCCAGGCCTCGGCCTGTTCCGGGGTGCTCACCACCTCGTGGTAGCGGCCGATGTCGGTGATCTGACCGGCCAGGACACGGTCGCACAGCTCCGTCCAGGCCTGCCCGATGTGCGGGACGGGGTCGGCGGCCAGGTCCCGGTAGGTGTATCCGCCCTCCGGGTTGGCCGCGCGCCACGCGGCGGCGTAGATCCCCGACAGGGTGCGGGAGAAGGACGCACGGCGGGCGCTGGCGTCCAGGTGCAGCAGGCGGCTCACGGCTCTCCGATCCTCGATGCCAAAGCGGACGTTGTGTCCGCTTAATCACCATAGCGGCAAGCGGACACGATGTCCATTTGACCCCGGGTCCGGTCGGCCGGAGGGCGGCGCCCGTCATCGCACGCGGCGACGGGCACGGCGCGGCGAGAGGGGCGCCTCGGAGGCGACGCCGGGAACGACCACCGGCCACCCGGGCATGTCGAGGCATCCGGGCATGAGAAAGGCGGCCCCGGTATCCCGGAGCCGCCTGGTGCGTGAACGACCCGGCAGGTCGTTCACACGAGAAGTCAGCGGACGACGGTGGTCACCGGCCGCGGGACGCGGGCGATGCCGGTCAGCCGGTTCTCCTCGCGCAGGGTGCGCAGCCGGTTGACCTCGGCGGTCCACTCCGCTCCCTTGGGGGTCGCCCTGCCCTTGCGGCGGCGGATCCTGTCGTCGTAGGCCTTGGGCCCGAAGGTCGCCCGCTGGCCCGCCTCGGCCGCGCGCAGCGCCTCGGTCAGCGCCGCGTCGAAGACCAGCCCGGCGGCCCTGAGCTCCTCAGGGGACGCCCCGGCCGCCTGCACCCGGCGCAGTTCGGCCTCGGCCGTGCGCGCCCTCTCAAGGAACTCGGGGAAGCTCTTCCCGACCTCCTGGTCGGCGTGGTGACGGACCTCCGCCTCCCGGCTCACGCCCGGTCGGAAAAACGCCATCGTCTGCCCTCTCTCACCCGTCGCCGGGAACCTCCCGGCGGATCACGGCTGTAGCCTACGCCGTCGACCCCCGGACCACCCACTCAGGGACCGGCCCACCCTGGACGGCACGGCGCGGCGCCCTTTACACAGTAAGGTCACCGATGACAGGATGCGGCCATGCCCGCCAAACGACCACCCGTCCCGCTCTCCAGGGAACGCATCATCGAGGCCGCCCTGCACATCGCCGACAGCCAGGGGCTCCGGCGGCTGACGATGCGGCGCCTGGGCGACGCGCTCCAGGTCGAGGCCATGGCCATCTACCACCATCTGCCGCGCGGCAAGGATGCCCTCATGGACGCCCTGGCCGAGCACGTCACGGCCGTCCACGCCGAGCCCGCGAGCACCTGGCAGGACAGCGCGAGGGCGTGGTGCAGGGCGAGCAGGGACGCGCTCAGGGAGCATCCCGGGGTGCTGGCGCTGGCGCTGACCAAGCCCCCGAAGGGCCGCGCGGCGATCGCCCTCATGGAGCAGACCGAGCAGCTCGCCGACGCCGGGCTGCCCGACGCGGCGCAGGCGGTACGGACGCTGCGGGCCTACGTCTTCGGCGCGGTCGCGGTCGAGGTACAGCGCTCCGGATGGGCCGACCCCCCGGCGGACGGCGCCGAACCGTGGCGTCCCCCGTCGGCCGGCGGAGGCTCCGCGGCGGCCGACACCGACTTCGAGCACGGGCTGAACGCCCTGCTGGCGGGACTCAACGGAAAGCGAACGGAGACTGAACGGTAAAGAAACGCGAGGCCGATCCTTTTTTACCTGCCAGATGGCGCGTTTCGCTTGGCCAGATGTCCGCTATGAGGCATCCTGTGCTATAGGTCACACCTCCGGAAGAGCCCTGAAGGACCACTCTCCAGAGTTCGCAAACAGTCCTAACGGGCTATGTCCCGGGGTGAGATCCAGATCGCACACTTGAGTTTGACCAACGTGCGGACCTCACCCCGTTCGAGGCACGCACGACCCACATGTCCACACCAGATGCTCGTCACCCGTCACGCGATGGGAACGGATTCCCATCGGGGACACGGTGTCCACCCGCTGTCCGATGTCGATCCAGCGAGCCGACGATAGAGATCCGGAGGCACGCCGATGTGCCCGCACCAGCCGTCCTGTCCGCCCGCCGAGGCGCTGGACCGCGAAGCCGCCCGTACGATGGTCGCCCACCCCGAGCAGGGCTGGAGCCTGCTCTGCAACGGTGTGGTGCTGTTCGACGACACCGGTGAGATCCTGCCCGACGGCGGGGTCATCGAGCCGCACCGGCCCCTGGCCGGCGTCGCCTGATCGCCTGACCGATCACTCCGCGGCGGCGCGCATCCTCGCGCCGAGCCAGTGCGCGACCACCTCGCCCACCCTGCCGGGATGCCTTTTGAGATCGTGCCCCTCACCGGGCAGCACCACCAGGCGCGAGGTGTCCGCCGCCTCGGGGACCCCAAACGGGTCACGGTCACCGCTGACCGCCAGCACGTCGACCCCCGCCGCGCGCAGTTCCTGCGCGCGCGACCTCTCCGGCTTACCGGGAGGATGCAGGGGGAAGGCCAGCGCGACCACCGCCGTCGCCCCCGCCTGCGAGGCCGTACGGCAGGCGACCCTGGCCCCGTTGCTCCGCCCGCCCTGCACCAGCGGCAGACCGGGCCGGAGCCCGCGAAGCCCGGCGACCAGTTCCAGCCAGGCCTCGTCCTGCCTGGCCGCCGATCCGGGAGCCCTGGCCCCTCGCATCCTGAACGGCTGGAGCACCCGGGCGACCACTCCGCCGATCGGCGTCACCGCGTCCCGTACGGCCAGCAGGTCGGGTGCGTCCACTCCCCCGGCCGAGCCGTGGGTGAGCACCAGCAGGAAACGTGGATCGGCCACCTCGTCGATCTCGGCCACGGCCGGGCCGTGAACGGTGCCGATCTCCACGGACGAGGCAGTACTCCGGATGGACACCGATCTAGTCCTAACGGCTGATGTCCGGGCCTGCGGCAGGGCGGACAATCTCAGGGTGCAGGATCATCACGATATCCGACAGGACGTACGGGCGACCATCGGGGCCCGCCGTGACCTCGGCCCCGAGTACGAGGCCGCGCTCGTCGAGTCCTTCGTCGAACGCCTCGACTCGACGATCGCCGCCAGGGTGCGGGCGGAGCTGCAGGCCACGGGTTATCACCCCCAGCAGCACTATCCGCACCCCCAGGGTCCTCCCCCCGCGCCGCGGCGCAAGGGGAACGGCACCGTCCCGATCGCGCTCGGCTCGCTGGGGTTGGCCATCCCGCTGACCGCCGTCGCCGCCGAGGGCGGGACCGTGGGGATCCTGGTCGCCTGGGGCGGCATCGTGGTGATCAACATCGCCCACGCCCTCGGCGGGCTGCGCCACCGCGACTGAAGAGCGGGGCCGGAGACTCAGGCGTCCCGGTTGCGTCGCAGCCTGACCTCCTCGGCCAGTTCCTCGTCCGCGCTGTCCAGGCCGTAACGCCACACCCGCTCGGCGTCCTCCTCACGCCCTCTGAGCGGCAGCGTGCGGGCCAGCAGCTCGATGGCCAGCGCCCCGGTCTCGGCGTCGCCGCCCTCTTCCACCGCCCCGGTGAGCTCGGCGCAGGCCAGTTCGAGATGGGCGATGCCGAGCAGCACCCGCAGCCTCGCCGTCTCCACGACGTCCGGCACGGACAGCGCCTCGACGAGCACTCCCGCCGCCTCGGCCGCCTCCCCCTCCTCAAGGAGGATCTCGGCCAGCCGCTGGGCGGCGAGGGAGGAGATCTCCGGCTCTCCGGTCGCCAGCGCGGCCCTCAGGGCCTCCTCCGCCTCCACGGGGCCCACGGCGAGCCTGGCCAGGCCCATGTGCGCCAGCGGAGCGCAGGCGGCGTTCCCGGTGCCCAGCGCGGCCTGCCAGGCCGCCCGCGCCTGGTCGGGCAGGTCGTCGCGCTCGAAGCTCCTGGCGAGCAGGCAGGCGGCCTGCCCGGCGAACTCGGGATGGCCGGTGGCCAGCGCGGCACGGGCCGCCGCCCTGGCGTCGGCCGCGTCCCCCCGCTCCTCGAGCACCACCGCCAGCCCGACCGCCGCCTGCGCGCGGTCGGGCCCCTCGGGGTCCGCGGCCAGCTCCGCGAGAATCACCGCGGCGCCGTCCAGGTCACCGTCCTCGGCCAGCCGCCGCGCGGTCTCCAGCGGTCGGGTGTCCACCTCTGGCATGCAGGGTCCCTCCGGGTAAGGAATCGCCCCGGGCCCGGTGGCCCGGAGCCCTGTCCACGAGGTGGATCTTAACGGTGCGAATCAGTCCTCGTAGGCCTCAAGCGGAGGGCAGGCGCACACCAGATTGCGGTCGCCGTACGCCTGGTCGATCCGGCGGACCGGCGACCAGTACTTGGCCTCGCGCACCGAGGGCAGCGGGTAGGCCGCCTCGGCCCGCGAGTAGGCGTGCTCCCAGTCGTCGGCCAGCAGGCAGGCAGCCGTGTGCGGGGCGTTGCGCAGCGGGTTGTCGGTCTTGTCGTAGGCGCCGGAGGCGACCTTCTCGATCTCCCCCCTGATCGCGATCATCGCCTCGCAGAACCGGTCGAGCTCGGCCAGGTCCTCGCTCTCGGTGGGCTCGATCATCAGCGTACCGGCCACCGGGAAGGACATGGTGGGAGCGTGGAAGCCGTAGTCGACCAGGCGCTTGGCCACGTCGTCCACGGTCACACCGGTCTCCTTGGTGATCTGGCGCAGGTCCACGATGCACTCGTGGGCGACCAGGCCGCCCCGGCCGGTGTAGAGGACGGGGTAGTGCGGGGCGAGCCTGCGGGCCAGGTAGTTGGCCGACAGGATGGCCTGCTCGGTGGCCGCCTTGAGCCCGTCTGCGCCCATCATCCTGACGTAGGCCCAGGAGATGGGCAGGATGCCCGCCGAGCCGTACGGCGCGGCGGAGACGGGACCGACCGGCGAGTCGTCGCGCAGCGGGTGACCGGGCAGGTAGCCGGCGAGGTGGGCGCGGACCGCGACGGGGCCGACGCCGGGGCCGCCGCCGCCGTGCGGGATGCAGAAGGTCTTGTGCAGGTTCAGGTGGGAGACGTCCGCCCCGAACTCGCCCGGCTTGGCCAGGCCGACCAGGGCGTTGAGGTTGGCGCCGTCGACGTAGACCTGGCCGCCCGCCTCGTGCACCCGCTCGCAGATCTGGGTGATGGTCTCCTCGTAGACGCCGTGCGTCGAGGGGTAGGTCACCATGATCGCGGCGAGCCGGTCGCGGTGCTTGCCGAGCTTGGCGTCGAGGTCGGCGAGGTCCACGTTGCCGTTGTCGTCGCAGGCGACCACGACGACCCGCATACCGGCCATGACCGCGCTGGCGGCGTTGGTGCCGTGCGCGGAGGAGGGGATCAGGCAGACGTCGCGATGGGCCTCGCCGCGGGCGTGGTGGTAGGCGCGGATCGCCAGCAGCCCGGCGAACTCACCCTGGGAGCCCGCGTTCGGCTGGATGGAGACCGCGTCGTAGCCGGTGACCTCGGCCAGCCAGCCCTCAAGCTCCCGCACCAGCTCCGTGTAGCCCTCGGCCTGTTCCGCGGGGGCGTAGGGGTGCAGCCCGGCAAACTCGGGCCAGGTGATCGGCTCCATCTCGGTGGTCGCGTTGAGCTTCATGGTGCACGAGCCGAGCGGGATCATCGACCGGTCGAGCGCGACGTCCTTGTCCTGGAGCCTGCGCAGGTAGCGCAGCATGGCCGTCTCCGACCTGTGGCTGTGGAAGACCGGGTGGGTCAGGTAGTCGCCGGTGCGCGCCAGCCCCTCGGGCAGCGCGTCGTGCGCCGCGGCGTCCAGGTCGGTCAGTACGGCGCCGCTGACCTCGAAGGCGGCCAGGACCTGCTCCAGGTGGAGCTGCTCGGTCCGCTCGTCGCAGGTGACACCGACGTGGTCGGCGTCGACCAGGCGCAGGTTGACGCCGTTGTCGCGGGCCGCGGCCACGATCCGGGCGGCGCGGCCGGGCACCCGGGCGAGCACGGTGTCGAAGAAGGCGTCGTGGACGACCTCGACGCCTCCGTGGCGCAGGCCCGCGGCCAGCACGACGGCGTGCCGGTGGACGCGCCTGGCGATCCTGCGAAGGCCCTCGGGGCCGTGGTAGACGGCGTACATGCCCGCGATGACCGCGAGCAGCACCTGCGCGGTGCAGATGTTGCTGGTCGCCTTCTCCCTGCGGATGTGCTGCTCACGGGTCTGCAGCGCCAGGCGGTAGGCGGGGCGGCCGTCGGCGTCCTGGGAGACGCCGACCAGACGGCCGGGCATCTGCCGCTGCAGGCCGTCGCGGACGGCCATGTAGGCGGCGTGCGGGCCGCCGAAGCCCAGCGGGACGCCGAAGCGCTGCGAGGAGCCGATCGCGATGTCGGCGCCGAGCTCGCCGGGGGCGGCCAGCAGGGTCAGGGCCAGCAGGTCGGCGGCGGCCACCACCTGGGCGCCGCGCGCGTGGGCGGCCTCGGCGACGGCACGGAAGTCCCTGATCTCACCGTCGGCCCCGGGGTACTGCACGAGCACGCCGAAACAGTCGGGAAGGGCCTCGGTGAAGTCGCTCTCGACCAGCTCGATGCCGAGCGGCTCGGCCCTGGTGCGCAGCACGGCCTTGGTCTGCGGCAACGAGCCGGCGTCGACGACGAACACGTTCGAGGAGCCGCGCACCGCCCTGCGGGCCAGCGTCATCGCCTCGGCGGCGGCGGTGGCCTCGTCCAGCAGGGAGGCGCCCGCCACGTCGAGACCGGTCAGGTCGGAGACGACCGTCTGGAAGTTGAGCAGGGCCTCAAGGCGCCCCTGGGAGATCTCGGGCTGGTAGGGCGTGTAGGCGGTGTACCAGCCGGGGTTCTCCAGGAGGTTGCGGCGGATGACCGCCGGGGTGATCGTGTCGTGGTAGCCCAGGCCGATCATCGAGGTGAGCACGGTGTTGCGCCCGGCGAGGGCGCGCAGCTCGGCGATGGCCTCCGTCTCGCTCGCGGCGGGCGGGAGGTTGAGCCTGTCCTTCGCCCTGATGGCCTCGGGGACGGCCACCGCGACCAGGTCGGCGGTCGAGGCGAATCCGACCGCCTCGAGCATGCGGGTCTGGTCGGCGTCCGCGGGCCCGATGTGACGGGTGGCGAACGGCGGGGGGGTCAGCTCGCTGAGCGGTGACAGGTCGGTCATGGGAAGCCTCCCGAGACGTTGGAGACCGGCGCTGGGCGCGGGCGTATGCCGGATCTCCCCCTCTGTCATCGCGACCTGAGAGTTTCACCTTCCGGTGCGTGGAAGGCTTTCCCCGTCGGTGAGACGCGCCTGGCGGGCGTGCCTGCTTTCCAGAGTCGCCTCGCCCACGCGGTACCGGGTGCCTGAGAGATTCCGGGGAGGTTGCTCCTTCGGCGCCCCGATCATGCCGGGGTCTCTCCCGCGCAGAGTCAGCAGCGAGACAACCTTACCCGGTGCGGCGAGCCCGGCGACGACGGGCCAGCTCATCCGCGTGGTGATCGCCTAAAGGGCTCTGGCCGGACTCCGCGCGCTCTCCGGGCAGGTCGGCCAGGGAGCCCTCCACCTCCTGCCAGACGCGGCCGAGGGCTATGCCGAAGACACCCTGCCCTCCCTGGAGCAGGTCGATGACCTCGTCGGGTGAGGTGCACTCGTACACGCTCACCCCGTCACTCATGAGGGTGATCTGGGCCAGGTCGTTGACGCCGCGGTCGCGCAGGTGCTGGACGGCGATGCGGATCTGCTGGAGGGACACACCCGTGTCGAGCAGCCGTTTGACGACCTTGAGCACCAGGATGTCGCGGAAGCCGTACAGGCGCTGGGAACCCGAACCGTGAGCGGCCCTGACCGTGGGCTCGACCAGACCGGTGCGCGCCCAGTAGTCCAGCTGCCGATAGGTGATGTCGGCCGCGGCACAGGCGGTGGGACCGCGGTATCCGATGTCGGCGGGCAGTTTCACCGGCTGCCCGTCGAACAGCAGGCCCTCTTCGCCCGCACGCTGACGTGCCTCCCCGCGCCGTTCCGGGTCATCCTGGTCGGCGTTTCTACCCTCGCCGCTGCTGACCGCCACGCGGACCTCCGGCTTTCTCTCATCCCGCGGCCTGATCTGGGGGTTTGCGCACAGCCGCGGGTTTCACTTGCACCGTAGGACTGGGGCCAAGATCAGTCAACGACCCTCCCCGGCGCGTCGTGAAGCGTAAATGCACCGAAATACCTACCCCGCGCGACCGAAGTCCTCGGGCGTGATCGTGTCAAGGAACTCCCTGAACTTCTCCACCTCGTCCTCCTGGTCGTCGGGAATGATCACCCCCGCCTCCCTGACGATGTCCTCACTGGCGAAGATACGGGCTCCCGTACGCAACGCCAGGGCTATGGAGTCCGAAGGACGGGCGCTCACCTCGACCCCGTTGGAGAACACGAGATCGGCGAAGAAGATCCCATCACGGAGTGCGACGATGTTCACGGTGCTCAGCCGGACGCCGAGCGCGTCGAGCACGTCGCGGAAGAGGTCATGGGTGAGTGGCCGGGGTGGCGGCTCTTCGGCCTGGGCCATCGCGATCGCCGTCGCCTCGGTCATGCCGATCCAGATCGGCAGGTACCGCTCCCCATGTGCCTCCTTCAGCAGGACAATAGGCTGGTTTGAGGGCATCTCAACCCGAACGCCCACGACCTCCATCTGCAACACGGGCTGCTCCGTCTTCGCTGGATTATGACCGGTTTGTTCAACGTAACACTCGTGAGGGGACGAGTGCCTGGTCAGGTTCTCACCGGCCCAAGCCCCCACGCACGGCGGAACGCAGGAGCGAGGCGTGCAATTCCAGCAGAAGACCAGAAATCTCCTTGGCGGTCTCGTCGGCCCGGTCGATGGCCCCCGGGCCTCGGCGGCGAAGCAACGGTGCGATGGCCTGTTCGACGAGGGTGGCCTCCCGCTCGGCCGCGGCCTTGACGACCCGCAGGTGGCGTGCCCTGAGCCCGAAGGCGGCCAGTGCCCCCACGCTGCGGGCCACGGCCAGCGCCTCGGCGTCGTAGTGGCGGGCGACCGCGGCGAGCAGGCCGAAGTCCTCAAGCTCGGTGAGGGTCTCCTCGTCGAGCTCGGCGGCGGCGAGCAGTTCCTTGCGGGTGAGACGAACCTCCGGCGGCGCCTCGCCGGGAAGGGCCCGCGGAGGGGTGACCGGCCGGTCCTCGCGGTCCGCGGCCTCGAGCCGGTCCTTGATCACACGCAGCGGCAGGTAACGGTCGCGCTGCTCGCCGAGGATGTAACGCAGCCGCTCGACGTCGGCGTAACTGAACTTCCGGTAGCCGGAGGGACTGCGCTCCGGCTCGATCAACCCCTCGCCCTCCAGGAAACGGATCTTGGAGATGCTGACGTCGGGGAACTCGCCCTGCAACAGGGCGAGCACCTCCCCGATGCTCATGTGCGAACGAGCCGCCTGGGAGCTCATCATCCTCCAGCGGCGCCACGGGTGAGGAAGACCAGGCGGAACTTGCCGATCTGCACCTCGTCGCCGCCGTAGAGCGGGACCTCCTCGATCCGCTCGCGGTTGACGTAGGTGCCGTTGAGGCTGCCGACGTCACGGACGGTGAACACCCCTCCGCCGCGCCGGTAGAACTCGACGTGACGCCGCGAGACGGTGATGTCGTCCAGGAAGATGTCACTCTCGGGGTGACGTCCGACCGTGGTCAGGTCGCTGTCCAGCAGGAAGCGGCTGCCCGCGTTGGGACCACGCATGGCGACGAGCAGCGCGGCGCCCGTAGGCAGTTGCTCGACGGCCTGCCGCTCGGCGAGAAGCGTCTCTCCCGTCTCCGCCTCGTAGGCCTCGATCCCGGACAGGGAGATCGTCGACGTACTGTCTCCCGGGGAGTCGAACCTGGTCAGCGGCGACCCGCATCGTGAACAGAAACGGGCGTCCTCAGGGTTGGCATGACCGCACTGCGTGCAGTAGACGCTCGGCATCGATCGGCTCGGCCTCCTACCGCGAGGACGCGGCAACGGTTCTCGGTACGCGCGCCTCGCTTCATCGCTTCTCAAGTATTTGCTCAGACTGCGAATGCCGCAACATACACCGAATAGCGAGAAAGATCAAGTCCGACGCTCGAGGACGGGTTCGGTCGAGGACAAAGTTACCGCCGGGCGGCGCCCCGGTCCATGCCGCCGCGCTGGGTTTTCGCGCTCTCCGGGCCGGGGATCCCAGGGGAGACCTCAGGTCGCCGCCGCCCCCTCCACGACCCTGGCCCAGTGCTCGATCAGGCTCTGCGCCGAGTCGACGTCCCCCGCCTCCGCCCACAGGTGGGTCACCGCCTCGGCCGGGTCCGGCAGCACCAGCGCCCAGCTGCCGTCCTGCGCCACGACGCGCACCCCGTCGGTCGTGTCTATCCGGTACAGCTCGGCGGCCTCGATGACCGAGCGCATCACCACGCCCTTGGCGGCCCACGGCGTGGGGACCGTACGGCGCAGCAACCGGGCCTGCGGGATCCTGGCGTCGATCTGGCTGAGCGAAAGGCGGGTCCTGGCGACCAGGCCGAGCAGCCGAAGGAACACCGCCAGGCCGTCGACCGTCGGGCCGAACTCGGGTACCACGAAGCCGCCCCGCCCGTCCGCGGCGAAGACCATGCCCTCCGCCCTGGCCGCGGTGGTCAGCGCGTCCAGCGCGGTCGAGGTCCACTCGACCTGCACGCCGTGGAAGCGGCAGACCTGCTCGGCCACCCGGGTCGTGGTGACCGGCAGGGCCACCCTGCCGCCGCGCCGCTCTGCGGCGACCAGGTCGAGCACGACCAGCAGGGCGCGCTCCTCGCTGATCAGCTGGCCCGTCTCGTCGACGAGCGCGATCCGCTCCCCCACCGGGTCGAAGCGCACGCCGAAGGCCGCCCTGGCCGAGCCGACCAGCTCGGACAGGCGTTGCAGGGCCCGGCGGCGCTCGGCGAGGGTCTCGGTCGGCGAGGCGTCGTCCAGGCGGTTGTTGACGGTGAGCACCTCGACGCCGACCCTGCCCAGGAGGCTGGGCAGCACCAGTGAGGAGGTGCCGCCCGCGCAGTCGACGACGACCTTCAGGTCGGCGTCGCGCACCCCGGTGACGTCCACGCAGCGCAGCAGCTCGTAGGTGTAGTCCTCGATCGCCCTGGCCGGGAAGCTCAGCTCGGCGATCTCCCCGGGGAAGGCTCGGCGGAACTCCTGGCGGGAGAAGACCCGCTCCAGTTTGCGCTGGGCGCCCTGGGAGAGGTCGGCGCCGTGCTCGTCCATGAAGACGATGTCCACGCTCTGCGGGTCGCCCGGGGTGGTGCGCAGCGCGATCCCGCCGACCGCGTTCTCCCTGGCGGTGTGGAAGCGCGAGACGGGCAGCGGGGCCGCCTCCAGGTCGAGCACGTTGATCGCGCTGGCGGTCAGCGCGCTGATCACGGCCCGCTTCAGCGCCCTGGCCGCCCGGGAGGAGTCCCGGGAGGTGATGACCGAGGCGCCCTTCCTCAGCGTGGTCGCGTAGGCGCTGGCGAGCCGTACGCACAGTTCGGGGGTGATCTCCACGTTGACCAGGCCGGAGACGCCGCGCGGGCCGAACAGACTGCGCTGGCCCCTGGGCTCCCAGATGACGCTGGTGTTGACGACCGCCCCGGCCTCCACGGTCTTGAAGGGGTAGACCTTGACGCCCGAGGAGACGTACGCCTCGGCCTCGATGATGCACTCGTCGCCGACGACGGCGCCCTCCTCGATCCTGACCCCGGTCATCAGGTCGGTGTTCTTGCCGACGACGCAGCCGCGCAGGTGGGCGCTCGGGCCGACGTAGACGTTGTCGTGGACGACGGCGCGGTGCAGGAAGGCGCCCTCCCTGACCACCACGTTGCTGCCGAGCACGGTGAACTCGCGCAGTTCGGCCCCCGCCTCGACCTTGGCGTAGTCGCCGACGTACAGGGGGCCCTTGAGCACGGCGTCGGCGTCGACCGAGGCTCCCTCGGCCACCCAGACACCCGGGGAGACCTCGAAGGCGTCGATGTCCACCCTCACCCGCCCGGAGAGCACGTCCGCCTGCGCCCTGAGGTAGCTCTCGTGGGTGCCGACGTCCTCCCAGTAACCGTCGGCGACGTAGCCGTACAGCGGGGCGCCGCGCGCCAGCAGGCGGGGGAAGACGTCGGCGGACCAGTCGACGACCCCGCCCGCGGCGATCTCGTCGAGGACCTCGGGCTCCATCACGTAGACGCCGGTGTTGACGGTGTCGGAGAAGACCTGGCCCCAGGTCGGCTTCTCCAGGAAGCGCTCGACCCTGCCCCGGTCGTCGACGATGACGATGCCGAACTCCAGGGGGTTGGGGACGCGTTTGAGCCCGATCGTCACCAGCGCGCCGTTCTCCCGGTGGAAGCGGATCATGTCGGTGAGGTCCATGTCGGTCAGCGCGTCGCCGGAGATGACCAGGAAGGGCTCGTCCCTGAGCTTGTCCGCGGCGTTCTTGACGCTGCCCGCCGTGCCGAGAGGGGTGTCCTCGGTGGCGTAGTACAGGCTCATGCCGAGCTCGTCGCCGTCACCGAAGTAGTTGCGGACCAGCGCCGCCAGGAACTGCACGGTCACCACGGTCTCGGTGAACCCGTGCCGCCTCAGCAGGCGCAGCACGTGTTCCATGATCGGCCGGTTGATCACTGGTAGCAGTGGCTTGGGCTGGTTGGCGGTCATCGGCCGCAGCCGAGTCCCCTCCCCGCCCGCCATCACGACGGCCTTCACACATCACCTCTTAATGCGTCCGGCTCCGCGTATGAGCTGACGCACCTGTACCCAGTAGAGCGCCCCGGACCACCAGTACAGTCCGGTGCCCCAGATCGCGAGCGACCAGCCGACGATGCGGGCGGGCCCGGCGTACCAGGCGTCGTGGTGGGCGAGGAAGAGCAGGGGGAAGGCGTAGAGCAGGTTGGCCGTCGCGGCCTTGCCGAGGAAGTGCACGGGCAGCGCGGGGCCGTACCCCAGGCGGCGCAGGATGGGCGGGATGCCCAGCAGCATGACGTCGCGCAGCGGGATCGCCAGGGCCAGCCACCAGGGGATGATCTCGCGCATGGCCAGGCCGAAGAGGGTGGCCAGGATGTAGAGGCGGTCGGCCAGCGGGTCGAGGAGGCGGCCGAGCCTGCTGGTCTGGTTCCACGCGCGGGCGATCTTGCCGTCGAGCCAGTCGGACAGGCCGGCCAGCATCAGCAGCGCCACGGCCCAGCTGTCGGCCTTCGGCCCGAGGACCAGCCACAGGAAGACCGGGACTCCGACAAGCCGGGCCAGGCTCAGCGCGTTGGGCACCGTCAAAATGCGGTCTTCGGCACCCGATGCTTCCGGATTCACCCGAATGTCTCCCTCCCCGTACCTGAAGCCGACCCTACTGCGTTCGCCGCGGCATCCCGCAGGTGACGGGCACCACAGGTCTCTTCACAGCTTCGGCAGGAACCTTGTGAAGGTTCTTCGAGGTCGTGGGGGGAGTGTGCCGCGGGCGCGGGCCGGGCGTGTCGCCCGTCCCGCACCCGGGGAGGATTCGGCGGACCCGGTCACGGCCCGCCGCAACGGCTCAGTTCGCGGCTCCCACGGCGACCGGGGAGCGGTCACGCCGCCACAGCCTGTCCAGGGCCAGCGCCCCGCCGCCGCTGAACCCGATCGCCAGGCAGATGGCGAACAGGACCAGGACGTACTCGAACCCACCCTGCTGCGAGAAGAAGCCCTTGCCCGCGTGGACGAAGACGTAGGCGCCGACCATGTTGAGGGCGAGGATGACGCCCGCGACAGGCAGGGCGGCGCCGAGGATGAAGGCGAGGCCGCAGAGGACCTCGCTGCCCGCCACGGCCGGGGCCGCCACGGCGGCGAGGGGGATGCCGAGGTGGGTGAACCCGGCCGTGACCTCGTCGATCCCGCTGCTGAGGAGCTTCTGAAGGCCGTGCGCGATGAACACGATGCCGATGACGACCCGGGCGAGCAAAAGGGTGTAAGGCCCGATTCTCTCCAGCATGACTTTTCTCCTGTTGCGATGTAGTTCACTGATGAACCGGCACCCACAGGTCGACGTTTGGTTGAACGTTGAACTATTTGGGCATGGTACGGCGCTGCACAAACGCCAAAAATGGGGCCGGAACTGTGCTTTCACAGCACGAGCACTTCGATCGTCACCGAACGGGCGACAAGGACGGCGGGTGACGGACCCGGCCACGGATGTTCCTTGACCCACATAACATCCAACTATTCGCAACTGTCGTTGTCAACGACCTTCGTCTCCGGGCGGCCCTGGCGGCACGGCGAAGGCCCGGGACGCACGAGACGGATCCGTCTCGTGCGTCCCGGGCCTTCCGAGGTTCCGGGGGTCGGGCGAGGCGCGGGCCGGGAGACCGCCCGCGCCGCGCCTCAGCGGCCGCGGACCGCGGCGCGGGGCGACCAGACCCAGACGAGCAGGGCCACGGTCAGCCCGAACAGGGTGAGCCCGCTGGGCACGTGTGTGCCGAGCAGGTTCCAGGTGAAGTGCTGCCCCATGCCGATCAGGAGCAGGCCCGCGCTGGCCGCCGCGGGCCATCCCGCGCCTCGGCCCGGCCGCCAGAACAGCACGGCCGCGACGGTCTGCAGCAGTGCGATCAGGTGCACCACCATCCCGACCATGACGTGGGTCTCGGCCAGATCGGCTCCGCCCTGTACGGCCTGGCCCGCGAAGGAGGCCGCGACGATCAGACCGACGGCCTGCGCGGTCACCAGAACGCGCAGGCCGTACAGCAGGCCCGCGGAGACGGAGCGCTCCGGTGCCGCGAGCGGCCGGGTGATGCCCTCCTGCATGAGATGTGTCCTTCCTGCAATGACTGTTCAGGGACACATCGTGGCCGCGCGGATCCGCCGGGTCGTCAGCCTCCAGGGGTACCCGCCGATCCGCCGCGTGGCGGATTCGCCGTGCTCCGGGGACGGCGCCGGGACGGAACCCGTTCGCGGCGCCCGCGCCTCTCCTCCTGAGGTAGGTCGGCCCTCTCCTCCTCATGGCGGAAGGAAAATCAATCGGATTACGGGGCCATTCCGCCCGCTTCAGCCTCTACCCTTCACAGCATGACCAAAGACACCACGCTCTTTCTGGGGCAGTGGCTACGCTCCCCGGGAACCGTTGGGGCGGTGGCGCCGAGCTCACGGCGGCTGGCCGAGACGGTGACCACCCCGGTCCCCCAGCGGGGCGATCCCGTGATCGTCGAGCTGGGCCCGGGGACGGGGGCGTTCACCGCGGAGATCCAGCGGCGGCTGAACGGCAGGGGGCACCACCTGGCCGTGGAGATCAATCCCGCGCTGGCCTCGTTCCTGTCGGAGCGGCACCCGAAGGTGGACGTGGTGGTCGGCGACGCGGCGCGGCTGCCCGAGATGCTGCGTGAGCGCGGTCTTGAGAAGGCCGACGCCGTCATCAGCGGCCTGCCCTGGGCGGCCTTCTCCGCCGACACCCAGACGCGCCTGCTGGACGCCGTCGTGGCCACCATGAGCCCGCACACGGCCTTCACGACCTTCGCCTACAGCTTCGCCAAGCGCATGCGGCCCGCGCAGCGCTTCCGGCGCCGTCTGCACGAGACCTTCGAGGAGGTCGTCGTCGGCAGGACCGTCTGGGGCAACCTTCCCCCCGCCTTCGTCTACCACGTGCGCAGGCCTCGGAGCCTCGACACCGCAGGCGCCTGCGACCTGTGACACCTCGGGGGCACCTCAGCGCGCCGCCTGGACCAGCGCCTCGAACAGCCGGTTGTCGCCGGCGCGCTCCGGGTGCCACTGGACGCCGACGCAGAAGGGGTGCCCCTGAAGCTCGACCCCCTCGACGATCTGGTCGTCGGCCCACGCGACGGCGAGCAGCCCCTCACCCAGCCTCTTGACGGCCTGGTGGTGCGGCGCGGTCACCTCCGCGTGGTCGCCGACCGCCTTGCCCAGGCCGCTTGAGACGCTGATCTGGATCAGGTGCTCCCGGCCCGCGGCGGAGTGACGGTCGTGACCGACCTCGTCGGAGAGCCACGGGATCAGCGAGCCGCCCTGGGCGACGTTGAGGACGTGCATGCCCCTGGCCACGGCCAGCAACGGCAGACCCTCCCGTACGGCGGCGCGGGCGAGGGCGAGCTCGAACCGGTCGCGGTGGGGCTGGGGCGCGCCCGCGCGGCCCTCGGGGGACGCGCCGTACAGGGAGGGGTCGAGCGCGCCACCGCCCGCGAGGACCAGCCCGGACAGACGCCGCACGTGGTCGCCGGCCGCGGCCGGGTTCGTCGGCGGGACCAGTACGGCGATCCCGCCCGCCTTCTCGATCGCGCGCACGTAGGAGGGGGGCGACAGGACGGCCTCGCGGACCCAGTCGCCCCAGCGGGCGGCCTCAAGGTAAGCGGTGACACCGATCAGGGGTCGGGGCATGTGGAACTCCAAGGGGGCCATGCGACGGCGGCGTCCCCGTTCCGGGCGGCACCCGTCCCGTCTTCAGCAACTTCCCTATCATGGCGCACCCTATTTCGGTTATGTCACGCTTTTGAAGGTCTCAGTGTCGTCTCACCGCGCCGTCGCCACGCAGGGACGGGACGGGCCGCACCAGGCGACACGGCAAACACCCACACAAGGGATAAATAACAAACTTCGGATAAATACGATTTGCAACCACCCAGGCCACTCCTATAGCACGATCGCCAAAAATAGTCTCGCAATTACAGATAGTTTGAATTCCCGCCATATTGCTGAGAACACGTTGTGAGCCTCACATGGTGATGGAAGACTCAAATGCGAGCGCTCTGGTGCGCCGGGGCCGCAGGACGCTCATCACCCGGATTCGTCAGGAGGTAGGTCTGCGTGATCGGACATTCGATCCGGTCAATTAGGGTGGGTTCCGTCCATGTCCTTGAATCCGCGTCTCGTGAAGGAAAGCTTCGCCGTCATCGAACCCGTCGCGGACAAGGCCGCCGCGTATTTCTACGGCCGTCTGTTCGCGGAGAACCCGCACATGCGGGCCATGTTCCCCCCGGCGATGGACACCCAGCGCGACCGCCTGTTCGGCGCGCTGACCAGAATCGTGTGGAGCCTCGACAGCCTCGACGGCCTGTCGTCGTTCCTCGGCGAGCTCGGCCGGGGCCACCGCAGGTACGGCGTGCTCCCCGAGCACTACACCACGCTCGGCAGCGCCCTGCTGGCCACGGTGCGACGCTTCGCCTCCGAGGTGTGGAGCCCCGAGATGGAGGCCGCGTGGCTGGCCGCCTACACCGCCGCCGCCGACATCATGATCACCTCCGCCGAGGAGGACGCCCGGACCTCGCCCGCCTGGTGGACCGCCGAGGTGATCGGTCACGAACTGCGCGCCCCGGACATCGCGGTGATAACCCTGCGGCCCGGCGAGCCGCTGCCGTACCTGCCGGGCCAGCACGTCGACGTGCAGACCGCGCGCTGGCCGCGGGTGTGGCGCCCGTTCTCCATCGCCAACGCGCCCAGGCGGGACAACACCGTCCGCCTGCACGTCAGGGCCGTCCCCGGCGGCTGGGTCTCCTCCGCCCTTGTCGGGCACACCCGGATCGGGGACACGGTGACGCTCGGCGCGCCGGGCGGCACGATGACGCCGCCCGAGCGCGGACGTGACATCCTGTGCGTCGCCGGGGGCACCGGCCTGGCCCCGCTGAAGGCCATCGTGGAACACGTGATCACCTCGGACGCCACCCCGCCCCGCGTCCGCCTGCTGTACGGCGCCCGCACCTCGCGCGAGCTCTACGACCTGCCCGACCTGATGAGGATGCGCTCACGCGTGCCCAGGCTCGAAGTGGTGCCCGTGGTCTCCGACGAGCCCCGCTACGGCGGTGAACGGGGGCGGCTGCCCGAGGTCGTCGACCGCCTGCGGCCGTGGGCCGGGCACGAGGTCTACGTCTGCGGACCCGACGACATGGTCGAGGAGACGATCCTCAGGCTCCAGCGCGGTGGGGTCCCGCCCGCGGACATCCACCGGGACCGCCCCCAGGAGGGACGGCGCCGGGGCGCCCACTGCCATACCTGACCGGCTGAGCGCGGGACGCGGCGTCCCGCGCCGTGACAGCATGAGGCCGCATCGGAAAGGAAGAACGTTGACCAGGTCCGCCACACTCGTCACCTTCGTGTTCCCCTCAGCCCTGGGACGCTGGGCGGGCGACATGGTCGAGCTTCGCGTCTTCGCGGTCGCCGACCGCGACGGCGGCCGCCCCACCCTGGGGGCCGCCCTCGACACGCTCTGCCGTACCCACCCGTCGCTTGAGCGCAGGCTCCGCGACGACCACGGGCGGATGCGCCGTCACATCAGCGTGTTCGTCTGCGGCGAGAACGCCAGGGGGCTCGGCGGGCTCGCCTGCGCCCTCCCCTCGGCCGCCGAGGTCCACCTGCTCCCCGTCCTGTCCCGGGTGGGCTGAGCGCGCCCTTCCCCGCGCGGGGTCAGCCCGCTCCGAGGGCCCGCGCGATGCCCGCGGTGTCCTGATACTCCCGCCAGAGCGCCACCCGGCCGTCGCGCGCCCCGAGAACCCCCACGAAGAGAAGACTCGCGCGGCGCCCGGTACGGGTGGCGACCCCGGTGGTCTCGGACCGCGCCGCGGGCTTGTGGCGCGGGGGCGGGTACGGCGTGGGGAAAGGGCAGGTCAGATCCCCGCCTACCTCCTGATTGTCCGAAGTGTCCCGGTTACCATGAGGGGGTTGGGACGGCCGGGACCGGTGGTCGGCGAGGGAGGCCACGATGGACTACGACGTGTTCGAACTCGGGGACGTGCGGCTGCAGAACGGCGCGACGCTACCCGGCGCGAAGCTCGCCTACAAGACCTACGGCGAGCTCGACGCCGACAAGGGCAACGCGATCGTCTACCCCACGTGGTACTCGGGCCAGCACTACGACAACGAGTGGCTGATCGGCGAGGGCATGGCCCTGGACCCGTCGAGATACTTCATCATCATCCCGAACATGTTCGGCAACGGCCTGTCGTCGTCGCCGAGCAACACCCCGCCGCCGCACGACAGGGCGCGCTTCCCCGACGTGACGATGTACGACAACGTCGAGGCGCAGTACCGCCTGGTCACCGAGGTGTTCGGCATCGAGCGTCTCGCGCTGGTCACCGGCTGGTCGATGGGAGCGGGCCAGACCTACCAGTGGGCGGTCAGCCATCCCGAGATGGTGCGGCGCATCCTGCCCTTCTGCGGCTCGGCCAGGACCAGCCTGCACAACATCGTCTTCCTTGAGGGGGTCAAGGCCGCGCTCACCGCCGACTCCGCCTGGAAGCACGGCTGGTACACCGAGGAGCCCTGGACCGGCCTGCGGGCGCTGGCGCGGGTCTACGCGGGCTGGGGCTTCTCCCAGCAGTTCTACCGGGAGAGGACCTACGAGCGCGACCCGTTCGACTACGGCTCGCTTGAGGACTTCCTCGTCGGCTTCTGGGAGGGGCTGTTCGTCAAACGCGACGCGAACAACCTGCTCACGATGCTGTGGACCTGGCAGAACGCCGACATCGGCAAGACCCCCGGGGCCGGCGGCACCGAGCAGGCGCTGTCCTCGATCAGGATGCCCGCGATCATCATGCCCGGCCGGCAGGACCTCTACTTCCCGCCGGAGGACAACGAGTGGGAGGTCTCCCACATGCCCTCGGCCGAACTGCGGGTGATCCCGGGCTCGTGGGGGCACTTCGCGGGTGGCGGCCTCAACCCGGTGGACACCGCCTTCATCGACGACGCGCTCAAGGAACTGCTCGCCCGGGACGCCTGAGCCGCCCGCCTCCGCCGTACAAGGAGGCATGTGGGGCCGAGCGGCGGTAGCGTGTGGCGCGCCGCCTCCGCCGTCCCAGGACCGGACGGCGGGCTCGTCGGTTCCGCGTCACAGGTGATGGTGTGAGATTTCGTGTACTCGGCCCGCTGACCGTAATCTCCCAGGGCCGGGAGGTGCCGGTCGGCGGCAACAAGCTGCGTGTCGTGCTGGCCGGTCTGCTGCTGCGCCCCGGTGAGACCGTCCCGGTCTCCCGGCTTGTCTCCTGGCTGTGGGAGGAGGAGACGGACGACCCCGCCAGGGCCAGGGCGACCGTGCACAGCTACGTCAACCGGCTGCGGCGGCAACTGGAACCCGGTGAGGTCATCCGTACCCTTCCCGACGGTTACCGGGCCGAGGTCGACGCCGGGTCGCTGGACCTGCTGCGGCTGCGCTCCCTGGCGGAGAGCGGGCGGCGGTCCGCCGCCGCGGGCGACCTGGCCGCGGCCTCGCGGGCGTTGTCCGAGGCGGCGGGGCTGTGGCGGGGCCCGGCGCTGTCCAACGTGGACTCGGCCGTGCTCCACGACCAGGAGGTCGGGCCGCTCACCGAGGAGTGGCTGCGCCTGCAGGAGGAACGCCTGGAGATCGGGCTGCGCACCGGCGGGCACGCCGAGCTGGTCACCCCGCTGCGCGAGCTGACCCGTGCCCACCCGCTGCGGGAGCCGTTCTGGGAGCTGCTGATGCTCGCGCTGCACCGCTGCGGGCGTCACGCGGAGGCGATCCAGGCCTACCACTCACTGCGTGAGCTGCTGGCCGAGGAGCTCGGTGTCGATCCCGCCCCCTCGCTGCGCGCCGCCTACCAGGCGATCCTGGCCGGTGAGTCGCCCGGCCGGTCTCTGCGGGCACCCGCAGCCGCGCCGCGTGAGGAGGCTCCCGTCCCCCGGCAGTTGCGGCCCGACACGCCGGGTTTCGCCGGTCGCAGGACCGAGCTGGCCGCGCTCGACCTGCTGCTCGGGAAGGACGTTCCCACGACGGGGCCGAGAATCGTCTCCCTCCAGGGGACCGCGGGGTCCGGCAAGACGGCGCTGGCCGTCCACTGGGCGCACCGGATCTCCGACCGTTTCCCCGACGGGCAGCTCTACCTCGACCTGCACGGCTACGGCCCCGAACCGCCCGTCGACCCTGCCAAGGCACTGGAGACGCTGCTCCGGGCCCTCGGCACCCCGGCGGGCCGGATTCCCGCCGGTCTCGACGAGCGCTCCGCCCTGTTCAGGACGCTGCTGAGCGGCAGGCGGACGCTGCTGATGCTCGACAACGCGGGCAGCAGCGAGCAGGTCCGCCCGCTGATCCCCGGTTCCGGCGGGGTGGTCGTCGTCACCAGCCGCAACCAGCTGCGCGGCCTCGTCGTCGAGTACGGCGCGCGGCGCGTCGTACTCGACCAGATGTCCGAGCGGGAGGCGACGGAACTGCTGGCCGGGGTCCTCGGCCGGGACCGGGTCGCCGCCGCGCCGGAGGCGGTCGCGGAGGCCGTCGAACGGTGCGCCCGTCTTCCGCTGGCGCTGCGCATCTTCGCCGAGCGCGCGGCGCGTTTCCCCGCCGTGCCGCTCGGCAGGCTCGTCGCCGACCTGCGGGACGAGGCGACCCGGCTGTCGGCGCTCGACGCCGGGGACGGCGGGCACACCGACCTGCGCACGGTCTTCTCGTGGACCTACGGCGCCCTTGAGGAGGACGCGGCACGGCTGTTCCGGCTCCTCGGCCTGCACCCCGGACCCGAGGTGAGCGCCGGGGCCGCGGCCGCGCTGATGGGCGCGGGCCTCGCGGAGGTCACCCCGCTGCTCGACCGGCTCACCGCCGACCATCTGCTCAGGTCCCGTTTCCCCGGCCGGTACGACTTCCACGACCTGCTGCGCGACTACGCCACCGAACGGGCCGGGGAGGGAGAGGACCGGCGGGAGCGGGAGGCCGCGCTCGGCCGGGTGCTCGACTGGTACCTGCACGCGGCCCGCGCCGCCGCCGAACACCTGCCGCCGGCCGTGTGGGACTCGGGACACGGGCCGGTTCCGCCCGGGCTCAGCCTGCCGAGCTTCGGCGGTCCCGAGGAGGCGGTCGACTGGTACGAGGAGGAACTGCCCAACCTGATGGCCGCCGCCCGGCGCGCGGCGTCGCTTGACCGGCACGAGGCCGCCTGGCGGATTCCCCGGCTGCTGGCCTCCTTCCTCGACCTGCACGTGCCCGGAGAGGCCTGGGCCACCGTCTTCCGCGTCGCGGCCGAGGCGAGCGGGCGGGCGGGTGAGCCGTACGAGGAGGGGTTCGCCCTCAACCACCTGGCCTGGGTCAGCGCGCTGCTCGGCAGGCCGGAGGAGGCCGTCGCGCACTACGAGGAGGCGCTGGCGGTGGCCCGGCGGATCGGGGAGCCGGGGCTTGAGGGGGACGTCCTGGTCAACATGGGCGCCACCTACTTCAGGCTCGGCAGGTTCGCCGACTCGGCGTCGTGCTACGGCCGGGCGCTGGAGATCGCCAGGCTGAGCGGTGACCGGCGTCTTGAGGCCGAGGCGCTCAACGACCTGGCCAGGAACGACAACGAACTCGGCCGCCATCACGAGGCGCTGGCCGGCGCGCGGGCGGCGCTCGACGGCTACACCGAGCTCGGTGACCGTTATCGCGTGGGTGAGGCGTTGCGCGTGCTGGGCACGGCCAACGCCGGGCTCGGCCGGCACGAGGAGGCCTGCGTCCTGCTGTCGCAGGCGCTGCGGGTGATGCGGGAGTTCGACGACCGTCTGGACGAGGCCGAGATCCTGGACCTGCTCGGCGAGGTCCTGCGCGACTCCGGCGACCACGAGGCGGCTCGGGCGCACTGGCGGGAGGCCGCGGAGATCTTCGCCGAGCTCGACGACGACCGGGCGGCGGCCGTACGGCTGCGCCTGGCCGAGGCTGAGAACCGGGGAGGGGCGCACACCCCCGTCCACCCCTCCCCGGCCCGGATCAGGTGATGCGAACGCCACGGGTGATGCGGACGCCGTCGTCCCGCACCGCGTCCCCGTGGCCGGCGCCCCCGCGCCCGGCGAACGTCCGCGCCGGGTCCGACGGTCCCTTCGTGACGGCACACATGGTCATGTCCATTCGTCCTCGTCTTTCTTGTCTCGGTGAGGCGTTTCGGTGAGGCGAGGACGAATCTAGGAACCTTCTCTGGCAGATCCCTCACAAAATCCTCATAACCTCTGGTACGGCTTCACGGCACCGGCGACGGGTAGGTCCGGAGGATGGGGAGTATCACGATCAGCAGGGCGTACGATCCCGAACCCACCACGGGGGCGGTCTTCCTCGTGGACGGGATGTGGCCGAGGGGCGTGCGCAAGGAGGACCTCAGGCTCGACGGCTGGACACGCGACGTCGCGCCCTCGCCGGAGCTGAGGACATGGTTCGGGCATCGCCCCGAGCGGTTCGCCGAGTTCCGTGACCGCTACCTGCGGGAGCTAGAGGCCAACCCGGAGGCCGTACGGCCGTTGCTCGACGCCGCCAGGAAGGGGCCGGTCACCCTGCTGTACTCGGCACGGGACACCGAGCACAACAACGCCGTGGTCCTGCGGGACCACCTGCGGCACCTGCTCGCCACGGTCCCGCACTGATCTTCGCCTTGCTTTTCCCCGTAGATCGCAAACAGTGACCAACCAGGGGGTTTCCATCACGGAGATGATCATGTTCCCGCTCAGGATGAGGAGGACTCGTTCGGAAAAAGGAATCGATCATGCTCCAAAAGATGCGACGGCCCGGGAAATACCGGGTTTTCAGCCGCCCTTCGCTGCTGACGGGAGGTGCCGGGGTCCTCGCCGTCGTGGTGGGAGGCGTCATCGCCCTTCCCGCCGTCATGGCCGCGACGCTGCCCTTCGGCCTGGGCCCCTGCGTACCGGGCAGCTGCCCCTCCCCCTTCCCTCCGGTGAACAACGGGCCTTTCGCGGGCCGTGACAACGCCATCAACACCTTCGTCGGCGGCGACTTCCTGGTCCGGGGCTTCGCGGCCGAGGCCGAGGGCCGGGCGGTCGTGCTGGGCGACTTCGACCAGAACAAGAACGCCGCCGCCTCCCCCGCCTACAACGTGGGCATCGCGGGGGTCGGCTCACGGGTGCCGCCTCCTGAGGGGGCCGACTTCCTGACCACCGGCGGATCGGTCACCGTCGCTCCGGGCCAGCGCCTCCTGGCCGAAGGCGGAGTGGTACGGCACGCGGGTCCCCTGACGGGCACGGTCACCGGAACCCTCGTTGAGGACCCGGACGCGGCGACCCCCTATCTGGACCTGGTGCCCGCGCTGCAGCAGGCCAGCCGGTGCTACGCCGACTCGACCGGCAACCCTCCGAGCACACCGACGGGGACCGCGGTGAACCAGGGCGCCCAGACCCTGTTCACCGGTGACGGCACCTCCGCGCTCCAGGTCTTCAACGTCGACTTCGACCTGACCGGCCCCGGGGGCTCCACGCAGGGCATCGTGTTCGAGGGCATCCCCGCGAACGCGACCGTCCTGATCAACATGCTGGGCACCAGCCGTACGATCAACACCTTCAGCGGCGACATCGCCGACGCCGACCCGTGGAACGCGCTGCGTGAGCGGTCGCTGTGGAACTTCCCCGACGCGACCACGGTGAATCTGCAGGGCGGCGGCAACTTCCAGGGCAGCGTCCTGGTGGCCGACCCGGCCAGCACCACGACGCTGAGCATGCCGGGCTTCAACGGGCGGCTGTTCGTCAACGGCTCTCTCACGCACACGGGGAACGGCGGATACGAGATCCACGCCTACCCCTTCAACGGGGACCTTCCCGACTGCGGGGCACCGACGCCCACACCAACACCGACACCCACGCCCACCCCGACCCCAACGCCGACACCCACCTCGACTCCGACACCCACACCCACACCCACACCCACACCCACACCCACCCCGACACCTACTCCCACACCCACGCCCAGTCCCACCCGGACCCCGCGTCCACCCAAGCCTCCGGTGGAGGGTGGAACGGGAGGGCAGGCCGGGAAGGTGTGGACCCACAGCAGGCACCACCTCGACGGCGGCCGTCACTGGTTCGGCTGCCACCGGCCGGTGTGCCACGGCCGGGGTCCCGGGGCGATCCATGAGAAGCGCCCGCTCCTTCGCATGATGACCTCCCGCTTCCTGTCGTAGAGGTCCACGGGCCCGGCGGGCGTTCCCCGCCGGGCCACGTCCCTCCCGGCACGAACACCACTGGAAAGCCCGTCAACTCCATGCCGTTGCGGGAAGATCACCGGGAACATCCGCTCCCGGCAACGGACAGGCGTGAACCATGCGTACCGTCGGCCGCTGTCTTCTGGTCGTGCTCACCGCTCTCACCCCGACCGCGCTCATGTCCACGGGGCCCGCCCACGCGGACGACGCGCCTCCTTCGGCGGCCGGGCAGCCACCGCAGACCCTGCGCTTCGGCGTCCGGCTGCAGGAGGTCCGCCAGGTGAAGAGGCGCCTGCGCGAGCTGGGGTTCGCCCCCGGCGCTCCCGGCCCCGAGTACGACTCCGCCCTGCGCATGGCCGTGTGGGCCTTCCAGAAGGCCAACGGGCTGCCCGCCCTCGACCGGGTGGACACGGCCACCCGGCGGGCGATGGCCAGGCCCGCGCGGATCAGGCCACTGGTGCCCGGGGGAAGCCCCTCACGGGTCGAGATCGACCTGACCCGCCAGCTGCTCACGGTGTGGCGGGACGGCAAGGCCGTACTCGTCAGCCATGTCTCGACCGGCGCGCGCAAGTCCTACTGCGACCGGGGACACTGCGGGTTCGCCGACACGCCGCCCGGCGACTTCACGGTCGGCGAGCGGGTGCACGGCTGGTCGACCGGCCCCCTGGGGGCGATGTACTACCCGGTCTACTTCAACGGCGGCATCGCCGTGCACGGCTCCACGCTCGTACCGCGCCGTCCCGCCTCCCACGGGTGCGTGCGGGTGCCGCTGCACAACGCCATACCGCTGTTTCGCATGCTCCGCCCCGGGGAGCCGGTCCACGTCCGCCGCCCGGTGCTCAGTTGGGCCGGACGAGCCTGACGACCACACTCTTCGAGGTCGGGGTGTTGGAGGTCTCCGCGACGGAGTCCAGCGGCACGAGCACGTTGGTCTCGGGGAAGTAGGCCGCGCAGCACCCCCGAGCGGTCGGATAGGCGATGACGCGGAACCGCTCCGCCCTGCGTTCGCCGTCCGGCCACTCGCTCACCAGGTCCACCGTCTCACCGTCCGCCAGGCCGCGTTCGGCCAGGTCGTCCGGGTTGACGAAGACGACCCTGCGCCCGCCGCTCACGCCCCGGTAGCGGTCGTCCATGCCGTAGATGGTCGTGTTGTACTGGTCGTGGCTGCGGACCGTCTGCAGCAGCAGCCGTCCCTCGGGGACCCGCAGCACCTCAAGCGGGTTGACGGTGAAGGTCGCCCGGCCCGTCGCCGTCGGGAAACGCCGCTCGTCGCGGGGCGCGTTGGGCAGCGCGAATCCGCCGGGGGCGCGGACCCGGGTGTTGAAGTCGCCGAAGCCGGGCACGACCCGCGCGATGCGCTCCCTGATCGCGTCGTAGTCGGCCTCGAACTCCTTCCAGGGCACATGCGGGTCGTCCTCGAAGAGCTCGCGGGCCAGGCCGCAGACGATCGCCACCTCGGGCAGCAGGTCCGGCGAGGCTGGCCTGAGCCTGCCCCGGGAGGCGTGGACCATGCCCATGGAGTCCTCGACCGTGACGAACCGGTCGTTGTCGCGTTCGGTACGGCCCAGCGTCGGCAGGATCAGCGCCCGCTCGCCGCAGACGGCGTGGGAGCGGTTCAGCTTGGTGGAGACCTGCACGGTCAGCCTGGCGCGGCGCAGCGCCGCCTCGGTCACCTCGGTGTCCGGCGTCGCGGCCACGAAGTTGCCGCCCATCGCGAAGAACACCTTCGCCGCGCCCGAGCGCAGCGCCCTGATCGCCTCGACGGTGTCCAGGCCGTGCTCGCGGGGCGGCTCGAAGCCGAACTCGTCACGGAGCGCGTCGAGGAAGGCCTCGGAGGGCTTCTCGTAGATGCCCATCGTCCGGTCGCCCTGGACGTTGGAGTGGCCCCTGACCGGGCAGACCCCCGCCCCGGGGCGGCCGACGTTGCCGCGCAGCAGCAGGAAGTTGACCACCTCCCTGATGGTGGCGACGGAGTTCCTGTGCTGGGTGAGACCCATCGCCCAGCAGACGATCACCGACTTCGCGCCGAGCACGTCGCGGGCGGTCTCCTCGACCGCCCCGCGGTCGAGCCCGGTCGCCTCCTCGACCTCCGCCCAGTCCAGGGCACGGGTGTCGGCCGCCCACTCCTCGAAGCCGTGGGTGTGCTCCTGGACGAAGGCGTGGTCGACCACGGTGCCGGGGGCGGCGTCCTCGGCCTCCAGCAGCAGCCGGGACAGCGCCTTGAACAGCGCCAGATCGCCGTTGAGGCGGATCTGCAGGAACCGGTCGGCCAGTGTCGTGCCGCGCCCGGCCAGCCCCGAGGGGCGCTGCGGGTTCTTGAAGCGCAGCAGTCCCGCCTCGGGCAGCGGGTTGACCGCGACGATCCGCGCCCCGTTGCGCTTGGCCCGTTCCAGGGCCGACAGCATGCGCGGATGGTTGGTGCCGGGGTTCTGGCCGACCACGAAGACGAGGTCGGCGCGGTGCAGGTCCTCCAGTGAGACCGTGCCCTTGCCGATGCCCAGGGTCTGGGTGAGGGCCGAACCGCTCGACTCGTGGCACATGTTGGAGCAGTCGGGCAGGTTGTTGGTGCCGAAGCGCCGCACGAGGAGCTGGTAGACGAACGCCGCCTCGTTCGAGGTGCGGCCCGAGGTGTAGAAGACCGCCTCGTCGGGGCCGCCGAGCGCGCGCAGTTCCTCGGCGACGACGCCGAAGGCCCGCTCCCAGGTGATCGGTTCGTAGCGGTCGGCGCCCTCCGGCTTGTACATCGGCTCGGTGAGCCGCCCCTGCTGGCCCAGCCAGTAGTCGGTGTGGCGGGCCAGGTCGCCGATCGTGTGGGCGGCGAAGAAGTCACGGGTGACCCTGCGGGTCGTGGCCTCCTCGGCGACCGCCTTGGCGCCGTTCTCGCAGAACTCCGCCGGGCTGCGGTGCCCGCCCTCCGGCCAGGCGCAGCCGGGGCAGTCGAAGCCGTCCTTCTGGTTGACCCGGGCCAGGGTGAGGAACGTACGGCCCGCGCCCATCTGGGCGTAGGACGTCAGCAGCGACCGGGTCACCCCGGGGATGCCCGCCGCCCACTCCTTGGGCGGGCCGACCTCCAGCCCGTCCTCGTTGACGTCCTCTCGCGGAGCCTTCCTGACCATCCCGGACCTTCTTTCCTCACGTGCCGCCCAGCAGCGGGCGGACCTCGCTCTCGAAAGTCTCGCACGACTGTCCAGGAAACGGACAATCCAGACGTGATCAGGGACCCACTTCCGCCCCGGGCTCCGACTGGGAAGACTGGGGAGGCATCTGCCCGGCGATCACGAAAGGACACCATGGCAGCGGGAGAACCGATCGGCCAGGACGGCTTGATCCCCCTCTTCGGGCACGCGCCCCAGGTCGGGGGGTAGCCGCGAATGCCGACGTCAAACCTCATCCGGCCGCGCACCGGTTACCGGGTCGAGCGCCTCACCCTGGACAACGGGCTGCGGGTCGTGCTCGCCCCCGAGCCGGACTGCCCCGTGACCGGGGTCGCCGTCGTGTACGGCGCCGGCATCCGGTCCGAGCCGCAGGGCCGTACCGGATTCGCCCACCTGTTCGAGCACCTCATGTTCCAGGGGTCGGAGAACCTGGAGAAACTCGCGCACTTCCGGCACATCCAGGGAGCCGGAGGCACCTTCAACGGCTCGACCCACCTGGACTACACCAGATACATCCAGACGGTTCCCGCCAACGCCCTCGAACGGGTGCTGTTCCTTGAGGCCGACCGCATGCGCGCGCCGCGGATCACTCCGGAGACCCTGCGCAACCAGGTGGACGTGGTCAAGGAGGAGATCCGGGTCAACGTCCTCAACCGTCCCTTCGGGGGTTTCCCGTGGCTGCGGCTCCCCCCGGTGATGTTCGACACCTTCCCCAACGCGCACGACGGCTACGGCTCCTTCACCGACCTCGACGCGGCCGGGGTCGACGAGGCCGAGGAGTTCTTCGACCGGTACTACGCCTGCGGGAACGCCGTGTTGTGCGTCACCGGTGGTTTCTCCGTGGAACAGGCCGAGGTGCTCGTCAGGCGGCACTTCGGCGACGTGCCCGCGCGCCCGGCGCCGCCCGCGCCCGTCCTGGCGGAGCCCGATCTCACCGCGGCCCGGCACCACTCCTACGTGGACGCGGCGGCGCCGACCCCCGCGGTCGCGGCGGCGTGGCGAGTGCCCGACCCGGTTTCCGACCTGGCGGGCTATCTGCCGTACGTGGTGCTGTCGGAGGTGCTCACCGACGGCGCCTCCTCGCGTCTGGTCTCCCGGCTCGTGCTCGGGGACCGTCTGGCCACCGGCGTCAGCGGCTACGTGGGTTTCATGGGCGACCCCTTCGACGTCCTCGACCCCACGGCGCTGCTGCTGCAGGCCAACCTGCCCGCGGGCGGGTCCGCCGGGCACGTGCTCGACGTCATCGGCGAGGAGACCGAGCGGCTGGCCACCGAGGGCCCGGCTCCCGAGGAACTGTCGCGCGTCCAGGCGCGGATGACCGCTCTGCTGCTGCGCGAGGGGGACACGATGATCGACCGGGCGACACGGCTGGCCGTGCTGGAGCTGCAACGAGGAAATCCGGCGCTGCTCAACGAGCTGCCCGCGCTGCTGTCCTCGGTGACGGCCGAGCAGGTCGGAGCGGCCGCGGCCAGGCTGGTCCCGGACCGGCGGGCCTCGGTCGAGGTCGTGGCGGGGAGGGGCCGATGAGCGCCCAGGCCGTACGGCCCCTGCCCGATCTGGAGCCCGCCGTTCCTCTGGTCCTGCCACCGCAGGCGGAGGCGGTGCTGCCCTCGGGGCTGACGGTGGTGGCGATCGCCCGCCGTACCACGCCGCTGGTCGAGGCGCGGCTGTGGGTGCCGATGGCGGAGGTGGACATCGCCGAGGGCGCCCTGCTGGCGCAGACGCTGTTCTCCGGTACGGGGACCCGCTCGGCCGCCGTGATCGCCGAGGAGACGCAGGCCATCGGTGGCAGTCTCGACTGTGGGGCGAGCCCCGACCGGTGGCTGGTCAGCGGAGACTGCCTGGCCTCCGGTCTCGACCGGCTGCTGGAGGTGCTCGCGGACGCGCTCTGCGACGCCCGGTACCCCGACCATGAGTTCTCCGTCGAACGGGACAGGCTCGCCGACCGGTTCCGGGTGACGCTGAGCCAGCCGCCCGCGCTGGCCAGGGCCGAACTGCTGAAGCGGGTCTACGGCACGCACCCGTACGCGGTGGAGACGCCCGATCCCGAGCGGGTCGGCGCGGTCGAGGCCGGGCGGGTACGCGCCCTGCACGAGCGGCGGATGCGTCCCGACGGCGCCGTCCTGGTGCTGGTCGGCGACCTGGACCCCGGCGAGGCGATCGAACTGGCCGGGCGCAGGCTCGGGGGGTGGGCCGGGAGCGGGCACAAGGTGACGATGCCGCCCGCACCGTCACCGGTGCCGGGGCCGCTGCTGCTGGTCGACCGGCCGGGCACGCTCCAGTCGTCGATACGGTTCGCGTTGCCCGCCCCCGGCCGTGACCACCCGGACAGCGCCGCCATGCAGCTGGCCAACCTGATCTTCGGTGGCTACTTCTCCTCCCGCTGGACGGAGAACATCCGCGAGGACAAGGGGTACTCCTACGGTCCCGCTTCGATCGTCGACCACTCGCTCGGCGGTTCCGCCGTCATACTCTCCGTCGACGTCTCCACCGAGGTGACGGCTCCCGCGCTGGTCGAGACCCTCTACGAGCTGGGCAGGATCGCCACGCTGCCGCCGGAGCCGGAGGAGGTCGAGCAGGCCCGGCGGTACGCCATCGGCACGTTGCAGGTCGCCACGGCCACCCAGGCGGGGCTGGCCAGGTTCGCCGGGACGCTGGCGGGGTTCGGCCTGCGGCTGGACCACCTGGCGCGGCGTGTCGAACGGCTCACCGCGGCCACGGTCGAGGACGTGCACCGCGTGGCCTCGACCTACATGGGACCGGGCCGGGCCACGGCGGTGCTGCTCGGCGACGCCGAGCGCGTCGAGCGGAGCCTCTCCTCGGTCATGCCCGTCGAGACCAGGTGACACATCCACGGTCCCGCAGCGCCCCGGGGCGGGACCGTGGATTCGACCGTGGATTCACCCGATGGTGGCCGTGTCGATCCGCCACCGGGCCGTGTACCAGCGGACGAGCTGGGGCAGCAGGAGCAGCGGCATCAGGGCGGCGGCCGTTCCTGCGGCGGCGCGCAGCCCGAACGCCGTGGCCAGCGCTCCCCCGGCGAAGGAGCCGACCAGGCCGCCGACCTGCAGGAAGGTGCCCGCCAGCACCATCACCTTGGCCACCTCACCGTCCTTGGCCGCGCTCTGGAGGGTTCCGTAGACCGTGGCGGCCATGACGGTGCCGCCGAGGCTGCCCGCGAGTTCAAACAGGACGACCGCGGCGGCTCCGGAGACGCCGGGGGCGGAGAAGGGCAGTGCGAGCAGCGAGCACATGGAGACGGCGGTGCCGAGCGCCAGCGTCCGTCCCGGGCCGTGCCGGCCGATGACCCTGCCCAGCAGGAGTCCCCCGCCGACGCCGCCGACCGCGCCCAGGCCGAGCAGCAGCCCGATCGGTGCCGGCCCCAGGCCGAGTTCCCGCACCAGGAACAGGACGAGGATCGGCTGCATGATCCCCTGGGCGACGCACAGGGTGGCCAGTGCCTGCACTCCGGAGCGGCGGCCCAGAGCGCGGGCCAGCCGTACGACCTCGCCGAGGGTGCCGCGTGATCTCTCCCTCGGGGCTCGCTCGGAGGGTGGCGGCGTCCTGACCCGGGTGAGCAGCGCCGCGGAGAGCAGGAACGACAACGCGTCGGCCAGGACGACCAGGGGGGCGGCGAGGACCGCCATCAGCATCCCGCCGGCCGCGGGGCCGCCGATGTCGGCGACGCTGCGGGTCGCGTTCGTCTTCCCGTTGGCGTCGACGAGGTGTTCCCTGGGCACGATCTGCACCAGGATCGGACTGGACAGCGCCGACTGCAGGCCGCGGACCAGTGAGGAGACCCCGACCAGGGCCAGCAGCGCCGGATAGTTCAGCGAGCCCAGCCACCACAGCAGCGGAATCGCCCCCACGACCAGCGCCTGGACGACGTTGCAGCCGATGAGCGGCGGCAACCGCCGGTGCAGCGTGTCGGCCCAGGCCGCGGCGGGAACCCCGGCGAGCATCGCGGGCGCGAGCTCCATCACCACCAGCCAGGTCATCTGCCCCGGCGTGGCCCCGATGGTCAGCACGGCGACCATCGGGATGGTGACCATGCTGACGGCGGTGCCGAACTGCGAGACCCCGATCGCCGACCAGTAGGCCTTGAACCCACGGTCAGGAAAGCCCTCGGCCACATTTCCCTCCGGACGCGTGGTGACGGTCGCCGCCAAGATCGTCCACACGATAACCGAGGAGGATCTGGATTTTTCCGCTTTTATGGAGATCTGTGGTCAGTCGTCCAGGCCGCGGGCGCTGAGGGCCTCGCCCAGGGTGTCGGCGTGCCGCAGGGCGCTCACCACCAGCGGTACGGCGAAGGCCCGCACGCTCCACTCGGTGCCCCTGGCGCGCTGCGCCTCCCTGACCCGGGTGGCCAGCCCGGCGACGACGGGCACGCTGCGCAGGGTGAGGGAGAGCAGCAGCGACAGGCGGAAGGGGTCGGCGCCGACGAACCTGACGGGGGCCAGCAGCCGTTCCAGGGTGGCCATCATGACCGCGGTACGCGTGGTGAGCGTGACCAGCCCGGCCAGCGCGACGGCGAGCAGGACACGAAGCACGGACGACAGCGCCCCCGCCCAGCCGTCCAGCAGGTACTGCATGGCGAACAGGACCACGGCGAACCAGCGGACCGGTCTGATCTGCGCCCAGGCCGCCGCGGCGCCGACCCCGGAGAGCGCGTACAGCAGCGCCACGGCGAACGCCGCCCCCGCCAGCGCCACGGGCGGGTGCAGCAGCAGGAGCGCGGTGCACGACAGGGCCAGGCCGAGGAGTTTGACCCCGGCGGGCAGACGGTGCAGGAACGAGTCCCCAGGGACGTAGGCGCCGGTGAGCGCGTTCACGCCATGAGCTTCCGGTAGTGGCCGATGGCCGCCTCCGGCTCGTCGTCGGCGACGATCCGTCCCTCGTCCAGCACCAGCACGCGGTCGAAACCCGCCAGCAGCGGCAGGTCGTGGGTGACCACCACGACCTGCTGCGGCAGCTCGCGCAGCAGGCCGGCGACCTGGCGGGAGTGGCGCAGGTCGAGCAGCGTCGTCGGCTCGTCCATGACCAGGACCTCCGGGTCGAGCACCATGACCGAGCACAGGGCGAGCAGTTGCTTCTGGCCTCCGGACAGATGGTGCGCGGGATGGTCGGCGTGATCGGCCAGGCCGTACCTGTCCAGGACCTCCCGCACCCGCAGGTCGATCTCCTGCCGTGTCAGCCCTCCACGCCTGAGGGAGAAGGCGACGTCCTCGGCGACCGTCGGCATGACGATCTGCGCGTCGGGGTCGCTGAACAGGAACCCGACCCGGCGCCTGATCCTGGCCGCGTCACGGCGGGTGTCGAGCCCGAAGACGGTGACGCCGCCCGAGGTCGGCAGGGCCAGGCCGTTGACCAGGCGGGCGAGGGTGCTCTTGCCCGAGCCGTTGGCCCCGACCACGCCGATCCTGCGTTCGGTCAGCGAGGCCGTGATGCCGCGCAGCACCTCACGCCGCCCGAACCGCACCCCGACGTCGTTCATCTCGATCATCTACACCACCTCGAACAACGCGGCGACGCCCAGGCCGCCGCCGACCGCGGCCGTGGCCAGTCCCAGTGTCCCGGCTGGGGCGCCCTGCCGTACGAGCCTGCTGAACAGTCTGGTGACCACCACGGCGCCGGTCGCGCCCCACGGGTGGCCGAGGGCGAGCGCGCCGCCGTCCGCGCAGACCCGCTCCGCGTCCGCGCCGAGGGGGTCGAGGCCGAGTTCGTCGGTCACCGCGAGCACCTGCGCCGCGAACGCCTCCACGATCTCCACCGCGACGACCTCCCCGAGGCCGGCCCCCGCGCGTTCGAGCACCCGCCGTACGGCGGGCACCGGTCCGAGTCCGGGAAGCGCGGGGTCGCAGCCGACGACGGCTCCGGCCCGCAGCCGCAGTCCCGCAAGCCCGAGCTCGGCCCGCAGCGACTCCGGCACGAGGGCGACGGCCGCCACCCCGTCGCTGACCGGAGAGGAGTTGCCCGCGGTCACCGTGCCACCGGGCACGAACGCGGCGGGCAGCCGGGCCAGCGACCGGGCGCGCAGCGGGCGCGGCCACTGGTCGTCGTCCCGGCCGCCGACCGTGACGATCTCCTGGGCGAACCGGCCCGCCTCCCGCGCGGCCAGCGCCTTGGCGTGGCTCAGCAGGGCGTAGGCGTCCTGACGTTCGCGGGTCACACCGCGCGCGGCGGCCAGCGCCTCGGCGGCGGGCCCCATCTCGGGGTCGTGCCACCCCGCGGGGACGAACGGCGCCCGCTCGTACGGAACGGCCGTTCCTCGGCGGATCCGCAGCGGAGCGGTCGAGGCGCTCTCCACCCCTCCGGCGACGACGAGGTCCGTCTCTCCCGCGGCGACCGCGTTCCCCGCGAGCAGGATCGCGGCCAGGCCGCTGCCGCACTGCCTGTCCACGGTGACGCCGGGGACGCCGTGGCCCAGCCCGGCGGCCAGCGCGCAGATCCGTGCGACGTTGCCGCCGGGGCCGGTGCAGTTGCCGAGCACGACGTCCTCGACGGGCGGGCCCAGGTGGGCGACGTCCCGGGCGACGGCGTCGATGACAGGGGCGGCGAGCGCCTCGACCGTCAGTTCCTTGAAGGCGTGGAAGGCGGTGCCGATGGGGCCGCGGCGGGCCGCGACGACGACCGGCCGTGAGGATGGGTCCCGTCTCATGTCAGGTGAGCCGCCTGATGTCCGGGTCGCCGTCGGCCAGGCGGGCGGCGAGCAGGCCGCGCGCCGGTTTGCCCGCCGGGGTTCGCGGCAGGCTGCGGACGGCGTACCAGCGCCTTGGCCGTTGCGCGGCGTCCAGGCCGCCGCGCGCCACCTCCTCAAGCGTGGCGCGTGAGGGTCGCCGGGGACCGTCCGTCTCCAGGATCGCGGTGACCACGGAGCCGAGCTCCGGGTGCGGTGAGCCGACGACCACGACGTCGTCGACCCCCGGTGCCCGTCGGAGGACCTCCTCGACGTCCTCCGGCACCACGGTCGCGCCGCCGGTCTGTATCGCGCCGCCGCCCCGGCCGCGCAGCCGCAGAACCTCCCCCGCCCGGTACGGCTCCGCCACGTCGCCGACCGTCGCCCAGCCGTCGCCGTCGATCCGCAGCGGGCCCGTCCCGGTCGTCAGGTATCCCTCGGCCAGCCAGGGCGAGCGCGCCCACACCTCACCGAGTTCCTGGCCCGGATCGGTCCTGACCTGGATCTCCACCTCGGGGAAGGGCCGCAGGCCGTGGCCGTCGGTGTCGGCGGCGACGAACGAGAGCTCGGTCGCGCCGTAGTAGGCGACCACGTCCACCCCGGCCCGCACCGCCAGGTCACGGACGCCCGCGCCCAGCGCCGCCCCGCCGACGACCGCGGTGCGCAGCTGCCCCCGTGCACCGCCGCTCTCCCGCAGCGCGTCGAGTACGGCGGG
This sequence comes from Streptosporangium sp. NPDC049376, assembly GCF_044466505.1. Lineage (NCBI taxonomy): Bacteria > Bacillati > Actinomycetota > Actinomycetes > Streptosporangiales > Streptosporangiaceae > Streptosporangium > Streptosporangium sp. NPDC049376. The sequence continues at coordinate 162,337 of NZ_JBITMT010000006.1, forward strand.
CAGCCGGTGCGGCACCACGTGGACCGCGGTCACGTCGCCCAGGTGGGCGGCCGGCCTCGCCGGCCAGCGGCCGGGGACGACGGCCGTGGCGCCGGTCGCCAGGGCGTGCACGGCCGCGAAGCCGTACAGGGAGGAGGTCAGGGGGCCGGGGACCAGCACGACGTCGCCTGGGCCGATCCCGGTGAGCGCGCTCAGGTGCGGGAACGAACCCGTCCACGACGCGCGGGTTCGTACCACGGCGCGTGGCCTGCCGGTGCTGCCCGAACTGAAGCAGGCCCACGCCCGGTCCTGCGGCGAGGCCCCGGAGTCCACCGGGACGGGGCCGGGGTCCGAGGGCAGCGGGGCCTCGACGCGGACGTGGGCCGGGACCGTCGCCATGATCCGCTCGCGCCGTTCCCGCTCCCAGGTGTGGTCGCAGACCAGCGGCGTGGCACCGGCCAGGTCCGCGGCGAGCACAGCGACGAGCAACTCGGCCGGGTCGGCCAGGCTGAGCGCCGTCAGCGCGCCCCGGCCGATCCCCCGGCTCCGCAGTGCCGCCGCGGCGGCCTCCGTCCGCCTCGCGAGCCCGGCGTAGCTCAGGTCGCCTCCTGGAGCGCGCAGCGCGATCCGGCGCGGGTGCTCCGAGGCGTGTCGCACCACCTGAAGGGCCACCGGCATGGGCGGGTCAACGCCTCCCCGCGGCCTTGAGCCGCTCGTGCCGCACGGCGGGGACGGCGTCGGGGTAGGCCCGCTGCGTCCCCCTGACCACCAGGGAGGCGAGCACCACCTTGATCAGGTCGCCGGGCAGGAAGGTGAGGCTGAGCAGCGCGGCCTGTCCCAGGGAGACGCCGGTGACGGCCGCCTGCACGGGAATGCCGAGGAGGTAGACCATCCCGACGCCGCCGAGGAGGCAGGCGATCAGCAGGCGGACGATGCCCGGGGTGCGCCCGCCGCGCTCGACGATCCAGCCGGTCAGCATCGCGCCGGGCAGCCAGCCGATCAGGAACCCGGCGGAGGGCGCGACGAAGACGCCGAGTCCGCCACGGCCGCCGGCCAGCAACGGCAGTCCCGTCGCGACGAGCGCCATGAGGACCGCTACGGCGAGCCCGGCCCGCCAGGTGCCCAGGATCGCTCCGGCGAGCATGACGCCGAACGTCTGCAGGGTGATGGGCACCGCGTTGCCGAAGACGTTCAGCGCCCCGGGCAGTCCGAGCACGGCGATCAGCGCGGCGAACACGCTGACCCTGGCCAGATCTCCGGTGGAGAAGCCTCGGCCCGACGAGGAGCCCGCCGAGGAGCCCGCCGTCCCTTCCTGCTGTGACACCGTCTTCCCTTCATCTGTCATGAGGTCGATCCCACACCAGGAGGTGCCGGGTCACGCATGGAGGAACCCCACAACATTCCACACGGCCGTCTGGGAGAACGGATACCGGTCCCCACCCGTACACCACCCATACTCGTACGAAGGAGGGTATACGGTCACTTTAGGTGCCCGAAAAGCGCCTTTCGGTGATCCTCAGGGGGTCGCCTGGCCGAGCGGTCCGAGGGCGGCGAGCGCGGCCTCGACGGCGGCGGCCTTGACCTCCTGCGCGGGGAGATCCGCGTGCTCGACCACACAGTCGGCCATGCCGCCCAGCGCCACGGTCGAGCGGATCCGGGCGGCGTCCGAGGGAGCGGGGCCGAGCAGGAGCACGGTCAGCTCCTTGCGCCAGCGCCACATCCGATCGACCATTTCCAGCTCGGCGAGCACGGTCGGCGCGTGCAGCACCATCGAGATCTCCTCGCGGTAGCGCCAGATGAGATCGAAGTAGTCTTCGAGCAGTAGCCGCCCCTCCCCCGGCTCACGCCCGATGACGAACGCCTCCAGGGTGTCCATGACGGGCTGCAGGATGCTCCTGACCAGCTCCTCCCGTGAGGAGAAGTGGTAGTAGAGAGCCGGTTTGGTGATGCCGAGCCGGTCGGAGATCTGCTTGAGGCTGGTGTTCTGCACACCCTGCTCACGAAAGAGCTCACGCGCCGTCGCCTGGATGCGGATCTTGGTGTCCGAGGGCCTCGCCATGAGCCAAGAGTATCGCTTACCTATCGTTCAGTAAGACTTGCGCCCCGCCGTCAACCGTGCTTACCTATCGTTAAGTAATTAACTTACCTCCCGTTAAGTAAGGAGACGGCGCATGCGGATCCTCATCTCCGGCGCCAGCGTCGCCGGGCCCGTCCTCGCCTACTGGCTCACCAGATACGGCTTCGCCGTCACCGTCGTCGAGCGGGCCCCCTCCCCCCGCAAGGCCGGCGGCCACGCGGTCGACCTGTTCCGCCCGGCCATGGACATCGTCGACAGGATGGGACTGGCCGGGGCCGTCCAGGCGAGGAAGACCGGCACCGAGTGGCTCTCCTTCCTGGCGGAGAACGGCGACCGCCCGCACACACTCGACGTCGGCAGGCTGATGCGCGTCGTGTCCGACCGGCACGCCGAGATCATGCGCGACGACCTGGGCGAGATCCTGTACGAGGCCACCCGGCACGACGTCGAGTACGTCTTCGACGACTCCATCGCCTCCCTGACCGAGGACGCCGACGGCGTCGAGGTCACCTTCGAACGGGGACCGGCCCGCAGGTTCGACCTGGTCATCGGCGCCGACGGGCTGCACTCCAACGTCCGGCGCCTGGTCTTCGGCCCCGAGTCGCGCTACACGGCCTGGATCGGGGCCTACCTGGCGGTCATGTCGATCCCCAACTATCTGGGGCTGCGCGACCGCATATCGGGCATCACCGGCGTCAACAGGATGGTCGGCGTGTACGGCGGCGCCCACCTGGACGACGCCCGCGCCGTCTTCCTGTTCCGCCCTCCGGCCGAACTCGACTATCACCACCGGGACGTCGCCCGGCAGAAGGAACTGCTGCGGGAGCAGTTCGCCGGGATGGGCTGGGAGGTCCCCCGCCTGCTGGGTGAGGAGCTCGACCGCGCCACGGCGTTCTACTTCGACTCGATCACCCAGCTGCGCATGGACACCTGGTCACGGGGGCGGGTGAGCCTGGCCGGGGACGCGGGCTACTGCCCGGGCCCCGCGGTCGGCGGCAGCACCAGTCTGGCCGTCGTCGGCGCCTACGTCCTGGCGGGCGAGCTGGCCGAGTCAGGCGGCGACCACACCCGCGCCTTCCCCGCCTACGAGCGGGAGATCGGCGACTACGTACGGCGCAGCCGCTCCTTCGCCGTCGGCGCGGCCAAGCGGCTCATCCCCACCAGCCCCGGGGCACTGCGGACCCTGACGTGGGGGATGTGGCTGATCAACCACATCCCCACCTCCGCCGCCCGCACCCTGACCGACATGGGCGCCAGGGGGCTGCGCCTGCACGACGAGGTCAGGACGAAGGACTATTCACGCGGCCTCACCCCCAGGACCGGCGTCACCGGCTGATCGCCCCGCCGGAGGACCCCCTCTCCCACCCGTGTGCGTGCTTCTTTCTCCTGCCTGGGCTCATGAAGCGGACCGTGACCAAGGACGCATGGGCGAGCTCTCCTCCCGGCCCGGACGCGCGGACCGGGGCTTCCGCCCTCCCCGGTTCAGGCGGACCAGTTCGGGTCGCGGCCGAACAAGCCGAGAAGGCGGTGCTGGAGCGGGGCGTCGTCGGGGACCTCGACCTCCGGCCCCAGGACGACGACCCCGGGGCCGAAGGCACCGGGGATGCGCATCTCATCGGGAATGTACTGAGCATGGGGCCACATCGCCTCGACCTCGGCCGGGTCGATCGTGTCGTCCTGCCCGGTGGCCCGGGACAGATCCCAGCCGTGCAGCACCATGTCGGCGCTGGCGACCTGGTCGATGTGCTGCTCGACGGACATGTTGCCGGTCGGGGTGTCCACCTTCCTCTCTGCGGTGGCCGGGTCGTCGAGCAGGGCCTCCACGTCGGCGCGGGCCGCGGTGAAGGCGGCGAGCGGGTCCTGCGCGACGGACGGCGCGGGGCTCAGCGACCGGCCCAGGGGCCTGAGCATCACGGCGTGCATGTCGATGATGTGACCGACGACGTCTCTCGCGGTCCACTCCTCACAGGGGGACGGGTCGGACCAGCGGCCGGGCTCCACAGCGGCGATCTTGGCCGCGAAGATGTCGGCACGGGTTCGATAGCGGGTGGCGATGTCACTCATGGGGTTCCCCGTTCTCGTCGGCGTCGCCAGGGACGCTACCGCGGGGCTCAGACAATATCCGGGGCCGATCTCCAGCCCCGGTGTTCGAGCCTGCGTCCGGTTCCGTCGTCTCGCAGATGGTGCCCGGCGACCCGGCAGGCACCACCGGGTCAGGCGAGGTCCAGCCGGACGATCGCACCGCCGTCCGGGGCGTTGGCGAAGCTGAGGTGCGCCCCGAGGACACGGGCCTGTCCCGCGGCGATGGTCAGCCCGAGGCCGACGCCGTCCTCACGGGCGGCCGACCCGGTGCCGAAGCGCTGTGGGCCGTGCTCGCGGAGCATGACGAGCATCGGTTCGGGGAAACCGGGACCGTGATCCCTGACCGTCACGCTGAACCCGGTGACGTTGACCCGAACGGGCGGGGCTCCGTGTCTTGCCGCGTTGGTGACGAGGTTGGCGAGGATCCGCTCGACCCGTCGCGGGTCGGTCTCCACCTCGGCCTCACCTGCGACGACCACCTCGACGCCCGGCACCCCCGAGGCCACGACCGCCCGCCTGGCCAGCGCCCCCGAGGAGCGGACCTCCCTGACCGGCGTCTCGGCGGAGGCGTCGAGCCGGGCCACCTCCAGGATGTCCTCGACCAGGCGGCGCAGCGTCGCGGCGCTGTCTCTGACCAGTTCCGCGGGGCGCCCCGACGGTAACAGCCCCGCCGCCGTGACCAGTCCCGCGACGGGGGTGCGCAGCTCGTGGGCGATGTCGGCGGTGACCCGCCGCTCCGCTTCGAGCCTGGCCCGCAACGCGTCGGCCATCTGGTCGAGCGCCGCCCCGACGGCTGCGATCTCGTCCCGGCCCCGCGCCTCGACCCGGGCGGACAGGTCCCCCTCGGCGATGTGGGCGGCCGTTCTCGCCACCGCGCGGATCCTGCTGCTGAGCCCGCCCGCGACCACCAGCCCCACACCGGAGGCGAACAGCGCCGCCGCCAGGCCGGAACCGAGGAGGATGCGGTCGAGCCGGGCAAGCTCCGCGTTCTCCGCCTCGTAGGAGCGGCGCAGCGAGAGCGTCTGCCCGTCGGCCCTGGTCGCCGCCCAGAGAGTGGTGCCGTCCTGCAGGTAGGTGGCGCGTGTCCCCTCGCCGAGGGCCGCGGCCAGCGGCGCGGGAACGTCTCCGGCCGCCAGCGGGGTGTCCTGCCCCTCCTGGTGACGGATCAGGGTGCTCGTCAGCTCGGCGTCCAGGCCGCGCCGCGCGGAGTCGAGTGTGACGACGGCCGTACGTGTGTGGACCAGAAGACTCAAGACCGTGGCGACGAGCACCGACATTCCCACGATGACCAGGCTGAGCTTCGCGCGCAGACCCATGCGTCATCTCCGCAGTTTGTAGCCGAAACCGCGCACGGTCTCGATGCGGTCGTTACCGATCTTGGCTCTGAGCCGTTGCACGTGGACGTCGACGACCCTGGTGTCCCCGTCCCAGGCGTAGTCCCAGACCCGGTTGAGCAGAGTGTCCCTCGACAGCACGACCCCCGGTTCCGCGGCGAACTCCAGCAGGAGCTTCAGCTCGGTCGGCGTCAGCGCCACCCGCTCGCCGCGCAGCCGTACCTCCATGGACTCGACGTCGATCGCGAGGTCGCCGAAGGCGAGTGGCGCGTTCGCCTGCCCGGGCATGGCGACACGGCGGAGCACGGCGCGGATTCTGGCGTGAAGCACGGCGGCGTCGAACGGCTTGGTGACGTAGTCGTCGGCCCCTGCCTCCAGGGCGTTGATCACGTCGATCGCGTCGGACCTGGCAGAGATCATGATGATCGGGGTCTCGCCGCCCTCCCTGATCCGCCTGGCCAGGCTGACCCCGTCCAGGTGCGGAAGCATGACGTCCAGCAGCGCGACATCCGGTGGGCGGGCGCGGAACTCGGCCAGGCCGCCCAGTCCGTCGGACGCCGTCCGCACCCGCATGCCGTACAGCTCCAGGGCCATGCCAGTGGCCTCGCGGATCACCGGGTCATCCTCGACCAGGAGCACGTCGATCATGTCTCAGGACTCCGGCACCGTGAGTTTCCCGCCGGTCAGCTCCTTGGCCTTGTCAGGAGGGAGGCCGTCGGCCCTCACCGTGAACCGGCCGTAGTATCCGGCCCGCTCGTGCCAGATCAGCTCACTGAGCGTGATCGTCCCCCGGTAGGGCCTCTCCTGACAGCCGGGCAGACACCACGTGCCGCTCAGCTCACCCGTTCCCACGGCGCTCTCTCCTCCCCAGGACTCCCAGCGAATCCCCGTGACGCTGTTGAACTCGTCCAACGCGAGCCTGCTCGGCCGTCGCAGCGGATCTCCCAGGTAGGCGATCACGTAGACGGGCCCTCTGGGGGGCTTGGAGGGCGGCGCCGACCCCTCCACCCGCACCCCGCCGTCCGCTCCGCACCCCGCCACCACCGGAATCATCGTCAGAACAGCGGTCAGAACGGCGGCGCTCAGGGGGGCTGCTCGCTTCACACCGGTCATCATCGTGTGGAGGGTATGCGACCCGCTGACCCCTCCGCTCAGAAACCCGCAGTTCAGGGGGTGGAGAACGGCAGCGGGAGCGTCCCGCTCAGAGTGTCCTTGGGGCTGTCAGGGCGGGGGAAGTCACCGGTGATGTCGAACTTCGTGAAGTAGCGCCTCTCCCCGACCTTCCTGGCCTTGCTGAGAGTGATCGTCGCCTCGTACGGTCTGGCCTGACAGCCGGGCAGGCACCACGTCCCGCTCAGCCTGCCGCCGCCGACGGCCCTCTCCGGACCCCAGCTCCGCCAGGTGATCCCCTTGAGGGTGCTGAACTCGGAGGCGACCAGGTTCGCCGGGCGCCGGGCGGGCTGCCCCTCCTCGGCACCGTACAGATTGATCACGTAGACCCCGCTCTCCTGCGGAACCTCGTGGGAGACCGGCTCCGCGTCCTCCGGGGACAACGTCTGGGCCAGCGGCCGCCTGACCTCGTCGGCCCCGCAGGCCGCCGCGCAGGTCACCACCACGAACCCGAGCAGCGTGACGGCCACGGCCGTTGTGATCCTTCTCATCGTCTCCCCCTTGGGCCTCGTACGCGCCGGGACCCGACGAGAGGCGTCTCAGCACGCCCCGCCCGGCACAACGATGACGGTAGGAGGGAAACTTCTCGGTCTTCCTGCGGCTTTGTAACAGCCCTCCATCGAGAGGTTCGCCGTGGAGGACCGTCGCGTGTGCCCGTTTTCCGGTCCTCCAGCAGGACGCAGCAAACCGGTCTGTTCCCTCACAAGGCCGGGAAGCCGATAGGAGAGGGGAAACCAGGGTGGATGGGACGGTGTTTTCCGGGCAGGGGCCGACGGTGGGGATCACCTGGGCGCCGGCAGGAGGAGGGCAGCATGACGAACGACATCCCGATCGTCGTGGTCGGCCTGATGGGGGCGGGAAAGACCAGCGTTTCGCGCCTGCTCGGCGAGAGCCTCGGCAGGCCCGTGCGCGACAGCGACGAGTATCTCCGGGAACGCTACGGCGCCACGGCCGCGGAGATCGCCGAGCGTGAGGGGATGGAGGTCCTGCACGCCAGGGAGGTCGAGCACCTGCGGGCCTGCCTCGCGGAGCGGCCCGCTCCGGTCATCGCCGCCGCCTCCAGTGTGCTCGACGACCCCGGCGCCCGGACCGAGATGAAGCCCGCCCTGGTCGTCTGGCTGGACGCCGCCCCCGAGTTCGTCGCCGAGAAGATCGCCGCCAAGCCGTACCGGCCGCGGTTCGGCATGGAGCCGCTGGCCCTGGCGACCGAGCTGCACGAGCGCAGGGCCGCCTTCTTCGAGGAGGTCGCCGACCTGCGCTTCCAGCGTCCCTCGGCCTCCAAGCGCGAGGTGGCGCGAGCCGTACTGGACCACCTGGAGGGACGGCGGCCCCGCCGGAAGGTTCACGGCGGGCGTCACACGGCGCAGGAGTCCTCGGAACGGTAGGTGACCAGGCGGATCGCCGGGGCGGAGAGCACCTCGACGCGACCGCTGCCCGGCACCTCGACGTGCGCGAACCCCCCTTCGAAGGCGACGCGGGCCTGTCCCACGCGGGTGGTGGGTGCGCCGTCCTCGCCGGTCAGCAGGTATCCCTCGACGAGTTCGACGGAGGCGGTGCGCCAGGTGAGGGTCATACGGTCACCTCGGGGAAGTCCAGGTCGGGGCGGGCCAGGTGGTTGAAGTGGTTGGACAGGGTGTTGAGCGCCACGTGCGCGACGATCTCGGCGAGTTCGGCGTCGGTCACCCCGGCCTTCCTGGCCAGGGCGAGCTCCTCGTCGTCCACCCTGCCGCCCGTCCTGACGACCTGCCTGGTGACGCGCAGCACCGCCTCGGTGTGCGGGTCGTCGTCGCGGGCGTCGCGGGTGCGCTCAAGCTGCCGCCCGTCCATGCCCATCAGGCCGCCGCGCAGCGTGTGCGCGCTGACGCAGTAGACGCAGCGGTTCTCCTGGGCGACCAGCAGGGCGATCTGCTCGCGCAGCCTGGCCCTGAGCACGCCGCGGGACAGCGCGTCGCGCATGGCCAGATAGCCGCGGAGCGCGGCGGGGCCGTTGGCCAGGGCGGCGTACAGGTTGGGCACTCTGCCCAGTTGCCGTCGTGTCTCCTCAAGCAGGCCGTCGGGATCCTCGGTCAGCTGCGGCAGCCTCGGCATGGTGTCCTCCGTGATCAGAACCCAAAACGGTACCGGTCGGTTCCGTTTGAGAAGACGGTACCGATCAGTTCCATTTGCGTCAACGGCGGATAGAATCGACGACGTGCCGACCCGAGCCCGTGAACGCCTGCTGGACACCGCCGAGGAGCTCTTCTACGCCCAGGGGGTGCGCGCGGTCGGCGTCGAGCAGATCCTGACCGTCTCCAAGGTGGGGCGCGCCTCCTTCTACCGCCACTTCCCCGGCAAGGACGACCTGGTCGTGGCCGTGCTCGAACGCCGTGACCGGCGGTGGCGCGAGTGGCTGGCCGAACGGGTCGCCGCGCACGGCGGCGGGCCGCTGGCGGTCTTCGACGCGCTCGCCGAACGGTTCGCCCGCGCCGACTTCCGCGGCTGCGCGTTCATCAACACGATGGTGGAGGCCGCCGACCCCGCGGGCGCCGCGCACCGGGTCGCGGCCGGCCACAAGGACCGGGTGACCGGCTACGTCGAGTCGTTGCTCACCGCCGCCGGGCACCCCCGCGCCGCCGCGCTCGCGCCGCAACTCGTCATGCTCATGGACGGCGCCATCGTCACCGCCCTGCGTGAACGCTCCACCGTCCCCGCCCTGCGGGCCCGGGCCGTCGCGGAGACGCTCATGGGGGCGGCCGGAGAACCGGCCGCCCCCTGAAACTACCGGCCGGTGGGCACGGCCTGCCTGCGGGGTTCCGCCGGGGCGTCCGCCCGGCCGGGACGCGGCCCGACCGGTATCACGAGGTGGGTCGGCGGCGGAGCCGTGTCGTCGATGGAGGCGGTGAACTCCTTGCCGTCGTCACGGCAGACGAACTGCATGACGTGCCTGCCCGCCGCGGCGGCGCGGATCAGGCCGCCGGTGGTGGCCCACACGCCCGACTGGTAGAAGTTCTCCAGCCCGGGCAGGCCGGGCCCGTGCTTCTTGACCAGTTCCTCCAGGGTCTCTCCGCTCTCCACGAACGGCTGCCAGCCCAGGACTGTCCCGTCGTAGTTGCCGGTGTAACGGACCTGGGTGAGCGGCGTCGACACGTCGCGTACGGCCACCGCGTCCGTGATGCCGGGAAAGCGCCGTTCGAGGAACTCCATGAGCGCCAGCCGCGCCCGGCGCTTGGCCGCGGAGTACTCGCGGCCGCGCCGTACCGGCATGGTGTGGATCTCCTCTCCCTTGTGCTTGCGGCTGGACTGCTCCGGCCCCTCGGCCAGGGCGCGCCAGGGGGCGATGTCACAGAAGTAGGTCGCGTAGACCACGGTGCTGTCCTCCGGCGACAGCTCGGGGTAGTGCATGCTGCGGAACTGCACGTTGATGCTCGGGTGGCGGATGCCGGTCAGGTCGGCGGCCTCCTCCTCCGTGAGCAGATAGGTCGTACAGGGGTCCCCCTCGGGGAAGGGGCGCCGCAGGCCGAGGAACAGACAGAAGTAGCCGGGGAAGACCATGCCCGGCTCCTTGATGGTCGTGGTGTACAGCTTCCGGTAGGCCTCGTTGAGGTAGCGCCCCTTGAGGAACTTCGTCATCGTGGTGTGGCCGTCACAGGCGGAGACCACGATGTCGGCGCGGTGTTCGCTGCCGTCGCTGAGCCGTACGCCGACCGCGCGGTCGTCCTCGACCAGCACCTCCTCGACCTTGGCGTTGTAGGTCACCTTGCCGCCGAGCCGCAGGTAGCGCTGCTCGATCGAGGTGGACAGGCCGAGCGAGCCGCCCTCGGGAACGCCCGCCGACAGGTTGGCGTGCGAGGCCAGCTGGAAGTAGAACGGCAGCACCGGGAAGGCGGCGTGCTTCTCGTAGAGGATGAAGTTGAACGCCTCCCGCAGCAGCGGGTCCTTGAACCTCGCCGAGTACTCCGTCATCAGCACCGCCATCGACTTGCGGATGACGTTGAAGTAGGGGACGAAGGAGGCCAGCATCCGCAGCCGTTCGATCCGGCCCATCAGGCCGACGGGCTTCAGGAAGGGGTAGACGGCCAGGCACTTCCTGAACGCCCGCAGCCCCGCGCAGAAGTCCTTGATCAGCTTGGCGTCGGCGGGCGAGAGGTCGAGCAGGTGCGCCTGGAGCCGGTCGGGGTCGGAGTAGAAGTACACCGCCCTGCCGTCGCGTCCCCGCACGATGTTGAACACGTCGAAGTGACGCATCTGCTTGCCCTGGAGCGCGCCGAGTTCGAGCCAGATCTGGTGCATCTGGTTGCCCGGCCCGTTGCCGAGCAGCCAGCTGATGCAGCAGTCGAGGGTGAAGTCACCCCGCTCCCACGCCGTACAGCAGCCGCCGGGGATCTCGTGCATCTCGAAGATCTGGGTCCTGTACCCGTTCATCTGCGCGTAGCAGCCGGTGGACAGACCACCGAGACCGGCGCCGATGATGATCATCGTCTCTCTGTTCTGACCGGGCCGTGACACGTCCCTGTTCTCCTTGGTGATCACTGTCGCCACCTATCGCACGAGCCGCTTGTCGAGCTGTGGCATGTGGCCGAACTTCCCCGGATGCCAGGCCTCGTCGTTGTCGCTCTCCCAGGCCTTGAACTCCATTCCCAGTTCCTCGCACAGGTACTGCACGACGAAACGCCCGGTCGAGGCGGCGCGGATCAGGCCGCCCATGCCGACCCACTGACCGGCCATGGAGAATCCGCGCAGCCCCGGAAGCCGCATACGGTCCTCGTTGACCAGCTTGGTCGCGAGGTCGTCGGCGTCGGAGAAGGCCTTCCAGGCGAGGATGCTTCCGTTGAAGTTGCCGGTGTAGCGCCTTGTCGTCGCGGGCGAGGCCACGTCGACCAGGTCGATGCGCTCACCGAGCCCCGGATAGCGCCGCTCCAGGAAGTCCCGGACGAAGTCGGCGACCTGCCGCTTACGCGCCCAGTACTCCTTGCGGTTCTCCGTGCGCAGCGTCCTCCAGTAGCCGAAGTCACTGAAGTAGGTGCAGTGGATCACCGACTTGCCCTGCGGCGCGAACCCCTCGGAGTAGCGCGAGCGCAGCTGCACGACCAGGCTGCTCTGCAGCGCGCCGGGCAGCCTGGCCCCTTCCTCCTCGGGCAGCAGGTAGGTGGTGCTGTGCGCGTCGCCGGGTTCGAAGTCGCCGTCGATGCCGACGAAGGCCGAGACCACCGCGGGGAACAGGATGCCGGGGCGGTTCAGCATCTCGTCGTAGAGCTTCTCGATCCTCGGGCTGGTGTACTTGCCCTCCAGCAGGCCGTACACGGTGGTGTGGCCGTCGCAGGCCGAGACGACATGGTCGGCGTAGTACCGCTTGCCGCCCCGCATCTCGACCCCGACCGCGCGCCCGTCCTCGACCAGGATCCTGTCCACCCTCGCCCGGTAGCTGATCGTGCCGCCCAGCGAGGTGTAGCGCTCCTCGATGGAGCGGGCCAGCCCCAGCGACCCTCCCTGCGGGAAGCCGGCGTTGCCGTTGTGGGCGCTGGCCATGTTGAACAGGTACGGCAGCACCGGGAAGCTCTCCGGGTCCTGGAAGAAGATGTTGCGGAAGGCCCGGCGCAGCAGCGGGTCCTGGAACCTGTCGGCGAAGGTGTGCATCTGCGTCGCCGCGGTGCGCCAGAACAGCCGGAAGGCGGGCAGGACCGTCCGCAGCGTGCCGAGCTTCTCCCGCGCCGTCTGCAGCGGCGGCGGCTTCAGGAACGGGTACAGGTCGATGTTCACGAAGCGCCGCAGGTCACGGCAGAACGACCGGATCAGGGCGGCGTCTGCGGGAGAGACCTCCAGCAGGTGCCGCTCCAGGCGGTCCGGGTCGTTGTAGAACGTCACCGACCTGCCGGTCTCGTCGGTGACCTTGTTGAACATCTCGAAGTTGGTGATCGTCTTGCCGTCGAGCGCGCCGAGCTCCCGCCACACCTGGTTGGCGTTGTTGCCCGGGGCGGTGCCGATCAGCCATTCGATGCAGTAGTCGAAGACGTAACCGTCACGCGCCCAGGCGGTGCAGCAGCCCCCCGGCAGGACGTGCCTTTCGAGGACGCGGGTCTCCATCCCGCTCATCTGCGCGTAGCAGCCGGTGGCCATGCCCGCGACGCCCCCGCCGATGACGAGGACCCGGGGCCTGCCTCCTGGAGGTCGTTCGCGGACGCTCCAGTCCGGTTCGGTCTCAGCCGGCATGGGTGGCGCCTCCCGCGAGGATCTCGCGGACCAGGTCCGCGTTGCGTGCGATGTGGTCCTGGCCGAGCATCTCGGCGTGCGTGCCCGAACCGCGGAAGACCTCGGTGCGGACCTCGGAGCTGCCGTGCCAGGTGCCGCTCTCGGCGGCGGCGTAGAAGGAGACCTTCTCCTCGTCGGAGATCACGCTGACCGCGGCGGAGACCACTCCGAGGTTCGGCGTGCGGCTGGAGAAGTCGATGTACTCCCTGGCCTGGCCGAGCGTCTCCTCGGCCACGATCTCCGAGCCGGTGTGCCTGAGCAGGTGCTCGCTCAGCTCACGCTCGAAGATCGCGAGGTGCTCCTCCCCGAGCTCGAAGGACTCGGAGATGCGGTAGGAGTCCATGATGACCACGTTCGGCACCTCGCGCCCCCGGCTCTGGAGCACCTTGGCCACCTCGAAGGCGAGGTTGCCGCCGAGCGAGTAGCCGAACAGGTCGCAGGGGCCCTCGGGCCTCAGGGACTCGATCAGGTCGGCGTAGTGGGTGACCTTGTCGTCCCCCGCCACGTAGTTGAACGCGACGAACCGGTACTCGGGCAGGTGCGCCGCCAGCTGCCGGTAGACCAGGCCGTGGCCGCCGGCGGGCGGGAAGCAGAAGATCGTCCGGTCCTGGTCGGGGTTGAACCACAGGTACGGCTGCGCGCCGCCCAGCCTGCCGGTGATGATGTGCTCGACCGTCTTGGCCATGCCGTGCAGGGTCGTGACCTTGAACAGGTGGCTGACCGGGATCGTGATGTTGAACTCGCCCTGGAGCCGGTAGATGAGCTCGATCAGCTTGATCGAGCTGCCGCCGACCTCGAAGAAGTCGTGCTGCAGGCCGACCTGCTCAAGGCCGAGGAGCGCCTTCCAGTGCTCGGCCATGCGCATCTCGTACAGCGTCACCGGCGCCTCGTAGGCCCGCTCCCCGGTGTCCGCCTCGGGTGCGGGCAGCGCCGCGACGTCGACCTTGCCGTTGGGAGTCAGCGGCAGCTCGGGCAGCTCGACGAAGTACGACGGGACCATGAAGGTCGGGAGGTACCCGGCCAGGTGCCTGCGCAGCTCGCGCCAGTCCAGGGACTCGCCCTGGGCGGGCACGCAGTAGGCGCACAGCGCGTTCTCGCCGCGCGCGTCCGCGACGACCGTGACCACCGCCTGCGCCAGCGTCGGCCAGGCGACGAGCCGCGTCTCGATCTCGCCGATCTCGATGCGGTGGCCGCGCACCTTGATCTGCGCGTCGACGCGCCCGAGGAGCCGCACGTCGCCGTGGGCGTCCCAGCTCGCCAGGTCGCCGGTGCGGTAGAGCCGTAACGGTTCGGCCCCGTCCCCGCGGCCGAGGGTCACGGTGACGAAGCGCTGCGCGGTCTGCTCGGGGTCGCCGAGGTAACCGGTCGCGACGCCGTCGCCGCCGACCCACAGCTCACCGGGGACACCGGGCGGCACCGGCTCGCCGTGCTCGTCGAGGATGTACAGCGCGCTGTTGGGGAAGGGCCGCCCGATCGGCACCATCTGGCTGGGGTCGAGCTCGTCGGCCGGGCCCTCGAAGTAGGCGCTGTCGATGGTGGCCTCGCTGAGGCCGTAGGAGTTGACCAGGCGGGTCCGCGAGCCGCACAGGGCGCGCAGGCGCCGGTACTCCTCGACCTTCCAGGCGTCGGAGCCGACGATCAGCAGGCGCATGAAGTCCAGGCGCTCGCCCTCCCGCTCGCAGTAGGCCGTCAGGCCACGGACGATCGCGGGCACGAACTCGCCGCAGTCGACCTTCTCCTCCAGCATCGTCCGGTACAGCCGCGCGGTGTCGAACAGCAGCTCACGGCGGACCAGGACCAGGTTGCCGCCCGAGCACAGCGCGCGGACCAGGTCACCGGTGAAGACGTCGAAGGAGAAGCTCGCCATCTGCAGGTGCACCCGGACGTCCTCGTCCAGGCGGTAGGCCTCCCGCCAGGCGGCGTTGACGGAGGCCAGGTTGCGGTGGGTGACCTGCACGGCCTTCGGCCTGCCGGTCGATCCCGAGGTGTAGATGACGTAGGCGAGGTCGTCGAGCCCGACCTCGGGCTCCGGCTCGTCGTCCCGCGCCTCCGCGGTGTCCCGGTGCAGTTCCTCCAGGGTCAGCGTCATCCCCGCCGCCCCGGCCAGGCTCTCCCGGCCCGACTCGTCGACGACGGCGAGGGCGGCACCCGCGTTGCGCACCATGTAGGCCAGGCGCTCGGCGGGGTAGTCGGGGTCGAGCGGCAGGTAGGCTCCACCGGCCCGCAGCACCGCCAGCAGGGTGACGATCAGGTCGGGGGACTTGTCCAGGCACAGCGCGACCACCGCGCCCTCACGCACGCCCAGGCCGCGCAGCCTGCCCGCCAGCGCCCTGGACCGCTCCTCAAGCTCGGCGTAGGTCAGCCGGGCGGTCTCGCCCGTCTCCGAGGGGGCCGTGACCGCGACCGCGCCGGGGTTCCTGGCGGCGGCCCTGCTGATCAGCTCGTGCACGGGGGTCTCGTGCAGCGTCCTGCGCCTGGCACCGCTCCAGGTCTCCAGGACCCGCTCGCGCTCGTCGGCGGCGAGCAGTTCGAGGCGGGTGGCGGGCTGCGCCGAGGAGGCGCGGGTCAGCGCGTCGAGCAGGTTGACGTAGTGCGAGGCCAGGCGCTGTGCCGTCTCGGGCAGGAACAGGTCGGTGTTGTACTTGAACACGCAGTGGAAGCGCTGCTCGGCCTCGTCCTCGTAGGCCGAGAGCGTCAGGTCGAACTGCCCCTCCTCCTCGGGCAGCTCGATGTACTCCAGGCGGTAGCCGTACTTCTCGGTGGCGACCTTGTGGGCGAGCAGGATGAACATCGCCTGGAACACCGCCGAGCGGCTGGGGTCGTGCTGCAGGCCGAGCTTGTCCACCAGCAGCACGAACGGGTACTCCTGGTTGTCCAGGCCGTTGAGCACCGTGGTGTGGACCTGCGCCAGCAGCTCGGAGACCGACGGCTCACCGGCGAGGCTGACGTGCAGCGGCAGCGGGTTGACGAAGTAGCCGTACAGGGAGGCGAACTCCTCCTGGGTGCGGCCCGTCACCGGGCTGCCGACGATGATGTCGTCCTGTCCCGAGTAGCGGTGCAGCAGCAGGTAGTAGGCGCTCAGCAGCACCATGAACACGGTCATCTTGTTCTCACGGGCCAGCGCGTGGACGCGGGCGCTGAGGTCGGCGTCGAGCACGAAGAACTCGGAGGCGCCGTTGTTGGTCTGCACGGCCGGGCGGGGCTTGTCGACGGGCAGGCTGAGCAGCGGCACCTCGGCCGGCAGGTGACCGCGCCAGTAGTCGAGCATCCGCCGCGCGTCAGGGCTGGCAAGGAAGCGGTTCTGCCAGTTGAGGAAGTCGAGGTAGGTGGCCGTCAGCGGCGGCAGCTCGACCTGCTCACCCCGGCGCAGACCCTCGTAGATGGCCAGCAGTTCCTCGATGAAGGTGAAGGTCGAGATGGCGTCGGAGATGATGTGGTGGACCGCCTTCATGATCACCCAGCGGTCCTCACCCCGCTTGAACAGGCGGAAGCGGACGAGCGGGTCCCGTTCCAGGTCGTACGGCCTGCGGTACTCACGGATGATCATCTGGTAGATGTCGTCCCACTCCTCGTCCTGCACGTCGAACAGGGCGAGGTCCTCCCTGGCCTCGGCGGAGATCCGCTGCAGCGCCTGCCCGTCCTGCAGGACGAAGTTGCCGCGCAGGATGGGGTGGCGCCGGATCAGCGCGCGGACGGCGTCGAACATCAGCTCGGGGTCGAGCTCGACCCGCACCTCGACCGCGCCGCCGATGTTGTAGGCGAAGCCGTCGGGGTTGAGCTGCTTGAGGAACCACAGCGCCTTCTGGTTCTGGGTCAGGGGGTACTGGTTCTCGTCCAGGTACACCTCGACCGCGGCGTCGGCGCCGTCGTCGTCCGCGTCCGCGGCGACCAGGGCGGCCAGGCCGTCGTGCAGCTGGGTGACCAGGTCTCCGACGGAGGTGCCGCTGAGCAGGGCGACCACCGGCAGCGCGACCTTGAGGTCGGCCTGGACCCGGGCCCGCACCTCCATCGCGAGCAGGGAGTCCAGTCCCAGGGTGTTGAGGCTGACCTCGGGCTCGACCTGCTCCGCCCGCACCCGCAGCACGCCCGCGACCAGCGCGGTGAACCGCTCGGTCACCAGGAGCCTGCGCTTGTCCTCGTCGGCCTCGCGGAAGGTGTCGAGGAAGCCCCCGCTCTCCGCGGGTGAGGAGGTGTCCGCGGCCGCGGCCAGCTCGGTCACCAGCAGCGGCGGCGAGTCGTACCAGGCCATGAAGACCGGCCAGTCGACGACGGTCGCGACCAGCAGCTGGGCCTTGTCCTGGCCGATGACGCGTTCGAGCACCGCCATGCCCGCGTCGGGTGGCAGCGAGCTCATCCCCCGGCTGTTGCGGTAGTGGTCGATCAGGCCGAGTTCCTCGATCATGCCGGTGGCCCAGGGGCCCCAGTCGAGGCTCAGCGCGGGCAGCCCCTTGGCGCGCCTGTGGTGCGCCAGCGCGTCCAGGAAGGCGTTGCCCGCCGCGTAGTTCGTCTGGCCCGCGGTCGTCAGCAGCGAGGCGATCGAGGCGAACAGCACGAAGTGCTCAAGCGGTTCGTCCCGCAGGTGGCGGTGGAGCAGGAAGGCGCCCGCGACCTTGGGGCCGTGGACGGCGTCGAAGGCCTGCCGGTCCATCTCGGGGACGAGCGTGTCGCGGACGTGGCCCGCGAGGTGGAACACGCCGCGGATGGGCGGGGAGTCGTTGCGCCGGTAGTCGTCGAGCCAGGCGGTCAGGGCCGCCTCGTCGGTGATGTCGAGCGGCGCCAGGATCACCTGGGCGCCGAGCGCCTCAAGCTCCTTGACGAAGCGCACGTTGCGGCCCGCGGTGGTGTCCGGGTCCGTCTCGCGCCATCGGTCTCGTTCCGGCAGCCGGGTGCGGCCGACGAGGATCAGCCTGCGGGCGCCCCGCGCGACGAGCGTGCGGCACATCAGCCTGCCAAGCGCGCCGAACGCGCCGGTCACCAGGTAGCCGCCGTCGGCGCGCAGCCGCAGCGGGAGCGGGCTGGTCAGGTCCGCGGCCTGCGCGAGCCTGCTGGTGTGGCGTTCGCCGCCGCGCAGGGCGATCTCTTCCTCATCGTCGGTCAGCAGCTCACGCAGCAACGCCTCGGCCTCGGCCTTGACGTCCCCGCCCGCGGGGTCGAGGTCGACGAGCTTGCCGCGCCAGGCGGTCAGCTCCTGGTGGCGCAGCACCCGGGTGACGCCCCACGCGGGAGCGCCGAGCGGCTCGGCCGCCTCGTCCGCGGTGACGGCCTGCGCACCCCGGGTGACGACGTGCAGCCTGCTGTCGTCCTGCCCCGCGGGAAGCGTCTGGGCCAGCGCGACCAGCGAGTAGGCGCCGAGGCCGTTGTGCCCGGCGAGTGAGTCGCGGTCGGTCTCCTCGATCGACGGCAGGTCGAGGTTCCACAGGTGCGCGACGGTGCCGAACGACGTGCCGCTCGCCTCCAGGCCGTCGAACAGAAGGGCGAGGTCGTCGGCGGAGCCGGGGACGACCGCGGACTCGCCGTCGGCGTCCTCAAGACGGTAGACGTCCGAGGGGCGGACCAGGTGGCAGCGGGTGCCCCGGGCGCGCAGCAGGCCCGCGAGCTCGTCGGCGACCCCTCGCGAGTCGGCGAGGATCAGCCAGTCCCGCGTTGTCTCACCGGCGTTCTCCGCCGCGCCCTCGCCGCTCTCGGCCGCGGGCTCGCCGTACGGCCTGCGGACCCAGGTCACCTCGGCCAGCCAGCCGTCGATGGTGCTCCTGCCGACCGCCGTCGAGGCCTTCTCGACGTCGGCGGCGCGGAAGCCGCTGATCCGGCCGAGCGAGGCGCCGTCGGCGTCGTGGACGGCGATGTCGCCGACCAGTTCGTCGCCGCCGCGCCGTACGACGGTCGCGTGCACCCACAGCGGCCGGTCGCCGACGGGGCGGACGCGCACCTCCTCGATCGACAGCGGCAGGCGGATGCCGGTCCCCTCGGTGTGGCTGAGGACCAGCGGCGTCAGCAGGGTCTGGAAGCAGGCGTCGAGCAGCGCCGGGTGGAAGTGCGCGTTGGCCGCGTCACCGCCGAGCGCCTCGGGCGGGCGGATGCGGGCGAGCGCCTCGTCTCCGCCGATCCAGACCTCCTCGATCCCCTGGAAGGCGGGGCCGTAGTGGTAGCCCATGTCCGCCAGCGCCGCGTAGCAGCCCTCTCCCCGGAGGTGGCGTTCGCTGCGCGCCTTGATCCCCTCGATGTCGAGTGCCGGGTTGAGCCTGCGGTGCTGGCCCGCGCGCACGACGCCGCCCGCGTGCACGACCCGGTCGCCCGAGCCGTCGGGCGCCGTGGCCACGGTGAAGGACGCCCCCTCCGAGGAGAAGGACAGCTGGACCGTCCTGACCTCGCCCTCGGGCAGGAACAGCGCCTTGCGCAGCTCGACGTCGGCCAGGGTCGCCTCCGTGCCGCCGGTCATCGCCAGCACCGCCTGGGTCGCCATCTCCAGGTAGCCCGCCGCGGGGAACAGCGCGTTGCCCTGGATGCGGTGGTCGTCGAGGTAGGGCAGCGCCTCGGTGTCGAGCTTGACCTCCCAGGTGGGCTCGGTCATGGCCAGGCGGCGGCCGAGCAGCGGGTGGTCGAGCCTGCCGAGCCGTACCTGCCTGACCTGCTCGGGCTCGGTCCAGTAGCGGTCGCGCCGCCACGGGTAGCGCGGCAGCGTCACCGTCTCACCCGAGGGGTAGAGCCTGTCCCAGGCGATGTCGACACCCAGGTTGTGCAGGGCGGCCAGCGACATGGTGAAGCGCGCGTTCTCGTCCTCCTGGCGGCGGATGGAGGGCAGCGTCCTGCCCTCGACGTCCTTGGCCTCCAGGCACTCCTTGATCGAGTGGCCCAGCACCGGGTGCGGACCGATCTCAAGGAACAGGCCGTAGCCGTCGTCGGCGAGGCGGTCGACGGCGGCGCGGAAGCGGACGCTGTCGCGGACGTTGTGCCACCAGTACTCCGCGTCCAGCTCGGGGCCGCGCGCGAGGCCCTCCTTGCCCGTCAGGTAGAGCGGGACCCGTGCGGGGTGTCCTTCGAGCCCGGCCAGCGAGGACAGCAGCTCGTCCTTGATCAGGTCCATCTGCGCGCTGTGGTAGGGCACCCGCACGGTGAGGAACTTGGCGAAGATCTGCTCGGCCTGCAGCTCGGCCTGCAACCTGCCGAGCGCCTCCTCCTCGCCCGCCAGCGTGATCGCGGTCGGGCTGTTGACCGCGGCGACCGAGATCAGGTCGCCGTAGGGGGCGACGCGGCTCCGCGCCTCGTCCTCCGGCAGGCTCACGGCGAGCATGGTGCCGGTGCCGACCAGCTTCTGCTGCAGGCGGCTGCGGTGCAGCACGACCCTGACCGCCTCGCGCAGGTCGTAGACGCCCGCCTCGTGGAAGGCGGCGACCTCGCCGGTGCTGTGCCCGACGATGGCGTCGGGGTACACGCCATAGGAGCGCCACAGCGCCGCCAGGCCGATCTGCACGGCGAAGTTGGCGGGCTGCGCCAGCCAGGTCTCCGCCATGTTGGAGTCGGCCTCGGCCGCGCCCATCTCCTCGATCAGCGACCAGCCCGCCTGCTGGCGGATCTCACGGTCGCAGTCTTCGATCACCTCGCGGTAGACCGGCTCGCTCTCAAGCAGCTGGCGGCCCATGGCCCACCACTGGGGGCCCATGCCGGTGAAGACCCACACCAGCTCGGGCCGCGGCCCCTCGCGCCGCTGGTCCTGCAGCACGTACGGCCCCTGCTCGCCGCGCAGGTAGTCGGCCAGGCGCTCGTCGAGCGACTCGGGTGAGGAGTAGACCACGGAGAGCCGTGATTCGAGGTGCTGACGGCGGCGGGCCAGCGTGTAGCCGAGGTCACCGGGCGAGACACCGGCCGCGAGCTCCTGCCTGACGCCCCTGACCAGTTCGGGCAGGGCCTGCGGGTCGCGCGCGGTCAGCGGCAGGATGGCGTGTCCCGTGTCGCGCGCGGGGGCGGGCTCGGCCGGGCGTGACGGAGCCTCCTCAAGCAGGACGTGCGCGTTCGTGCCGCCGAAGCCGAAGGAGTTCACGCCGGCGCGCGCCGGTCCCTCGTGCTCGGGCCAGTCGGTCGGCTCCGCCGGGATCTCGTACGGCATCGACTCCAGGTCGATGGCCGGGTTGACCTGTTCGAGGTTGATGTGCGGGGGGATCTTCCTGTGTTTCAGGGCCAGGGTGGTCTTGATCAGACCGGCGATCCCCGCGGCCGACTCGGTGTGCCCGATGTTCGTCTTGACCGAGCCGACGTAGCACTTGGCGCCGGGTCTGCGGCCGATGGACAGCGCGCGGCCGAGCGCGCCCGCCTCGATCGGGTCGCCGACCGGTGTCGATGTGCCGTGCGCCTCCATGTACTGCAGGCTGCCGGGTTCGACGCCCGCCTCGGCGCAGACACGCTCGATCAGCCTGACCTGGGCGTCGGGGTTCGGCACCGTGATGCCGTTGGTACGGCCGTCCTGGTTGACCCCGCTGCCCACGATCACCGCGTGGATCGGGTCGCCGTCGCGCAGGCTGTCCTCAAGGCGCTTGAGGGCGACCACGGCGACGCCCTCGGCGCGCACGTAGCCGTTGGCCGAGGCGTCGAAGGTGCGCGAGCGCCCCTCGGTGGACAGGAAGCCGCCCTTGGTCTCCGCGACGGTGTACTGCGGCGTCATGTGCAGCAGGGTGCCTCCGGCGAGCGCGAGGCTGGTCTCGCCCCTGCTCAGGCTCTGGCACGCCAGGTGCACGGCCACCAGCGACGAGCTGCAGGCCGTGTCGAGGGAGACACTGGGGCCGCGGAAGTCGAAGCAGTAGGAGATGCGGTTGGAGACCATCGTCATCATGGTCCCGGTGGCGGTGTGCGCCGCCAGGGTCTCGAAGCTCAGGTCGGCGAACTGCAGGATCTTGTAGTCCAGGGTGAAGGCCCCGACGAACACTCCGACGTCGGTCCCGGCCAGTTCACCGGGTTTCTGGCCGCCGTCCTCCAGCGCCTCCCAGGCCACCTCGAGCAGCTTGCGCTGCTGCGGGTCCATGTGGTCGGCCTCGCGGGGACTGATGCCGAAGAAGGCGGGGTCGAACTCGTCGAAGCCGTCGATGTAACCGCCCCTGCCGCCGACGAGCCTTCCCGGCTTCGTCTTGTCCCGGCTGCCGAGCGTCGCGACGTCGTAGCGGTCGGCGGGTGTCGGCGTGATGCAGTCCTTGCCCTCGATCAGGTTCTGCCAGAACGTGCGGTGATCGGAGGCTCCTCCGGGGAATCTACACCCGATACCGATAATGGCGATCTTGTCACGGAGAGTAGCATTACTGAGGTCCGTCACGATTGATCCTTGTGTGATGGCGCTGTGCGCGAGCATGAGGGGAAAGCGGACAACAGTGGACGCGCCCGTACGGCGCGCGTTCCCGGCCTGGTCAGGCGGCCGGGCCACCGGCCTCCGGCGACGAAACCGCGGGGCGTCGGCGCCAGGGGTGGGAGAAGGTGGCAAGGACTGCGTCCGTCCTGGGGAAGGACGCGGGGTCCGTCAGCCCTACGGCGACCGGTGTGCGGCCGGAACGCCATGTGAAGCTGCCGAACATGAGATCCCAGATCGACAGGTCGGAGCCGTAGTGACCGGCTTCCGACAGGTCGGTGCTGTGATGGAGACGGTGCTGCTCTGGACTCGCGAAGACGTAGTTGAGCGGGCCGATGCGGATGTCGGCGTTGACGTGTACGAAGTAGCCCTGCGCGACGACGAACAGGCCGACCGCGAAGACCGCCTCCTGGGAGAAGCCGGCCAGCGCCAGCGACAGCTGCACGATCCCTTGCTCGAACAGGACGTCGAAGACGTGGTTGACGCCGTTGTTGGCGACGTTGACCTTCTCGGGGACGTGGTGGACACCGTGCAGGCGCCACAACAGGGGGCGGGTGTGCGCGAGCCGGTGGACCAAGTAACTGGCCAGCGAGCCGATGAGAAGGGCCGTGGGGATCTCCGCCCACAGGGGGATCATCGGGACCCGGACCGCCAGGACGCCGACGAGGGTCGTCACCAGGAACTGCGCCACGCTGCTGGTGGCGAGCGTCAGCACGAGGTAGAGACCGTACCAGCCCCATTCGCGGCGGTCGGGATGCCAGCCACGCTCGTAGGGGACCACCCGTTCGAGCAGTGCGAGGTATGCGATCGTGCCGGCCAGGAAAAGAGCGCTGACCTGACCGAAATCCAGGTGGCGGTCTATGGCCACCACGGCCGTCGAAACGACGGCGACGAGAAGGACGGGGTAGGCGCAACGGCGCACGAGACGGCGCGCCGGAAACGTGAAACTGTTTAACCTTCGCCGCCGTTGCGACACTTGTTCGAACATAATACCCATGCCACGCATCCACCTAAAAAGACTCGAACGACCGCAAATCGGTCAAAGGAACGGCGGATACGGAAATCACGGCGGCGACCTCCGGCGGAACGGGAGAGCTCCCCCGAAGCCCGTCATCTTCACCCCCCCTCCCCCGAAGACGCTCTCGCGCATGACATCCCTCTATCAAGAGTCCGGACAACGTCACAGTACTCCAAAATGGCTTTGACCTGGGCAGATTTGGGCTGGCGACAATTTTCCCATGTTCGGACAATGCGGTAATTCATCCCCCATCGTTCGACATTCAGACGTAACCACAGGCACCAACCGGAATCAATATGACGCGGACCAGATTTTTTGCAGGCCACCCTCAACCCATAGAAGCAATGACAGAAACCCGGGTTTGCGGGCGCAGTTAATAATCTATTCTTTCAGCCCCAAATAGGATTTACGGACAACCCTTTCTGGTTTTACATGAGCAAGTAATGGACATAAGGTGCATGCAGTGCAAACCATGTAAACCATTGGTTAACTTAATATTTCGCGCCAACCTTTGATGTGTATTCATGGCGGCGGATAACCTCGTCCCGGATTTCCGAAAAAGTTTCGGCCGCGACACCCGCCGTTCCCCCTCCCGCACCCGGTGCGCCGCTCCGCGCGGAGCGGCGCTGAGCGGCACTGAGCGGCACGGGTGGAGGGAACACCGTGGGGAACAGGGACGGACTCCGGGAGGCCAAAGTGAATCTGACCATGGGGCAACGCTCGAATGACCGTTCGTGGGGCACAGCGAGAAGATGAGCAGCGGACGGCCGGGTCCTGGCGCGACGGACGCCCGGGGCGCCCCGCGCGCCAGACCCTCCCTTCCGGATGCGACGGGCGGGATCCTGCTGACCGTCATGGTCGCGGCGCAGGTCGTGTCCGGTCTCGACTCCCGGCCCGCCCGGCTGACCGGTCTGATCGTGCTGTTGCTCACGGTCTGTGCCCTGGCCTTCGCCGCCGGGACGTACGGTCCGTTCAGGGCCTCTGCGGCCCTCTGCGCCGCGGCCGCGGCGGGGTACGCCGCCGAGTGGGTCGGCGTCAGAACAGGGCTGCCGTTCGGCGGCTACGCCTACACCGACGTCCTTTGGCCGCAGCCGGGCGGGGTGCCCGTGATCGTGGCGCTCGCCTGGGGCGGCATGGGACTGGCCGCGCACGCGACGGCACTGGCCGCCACCACGGTTTCAAGGGGCGGCCGGGTCACACGGATCGTGCTCGGCGCCTGCGCGCTCACCGCCTGGGACCTGTTCCTCGACCCTCAGATGACGCGGCTCGGCCTGTGGACCTGGCATGCCCCCGGGCCCTACCGCGGTGTCCCGCTGAGCAACTTCGCCGGCTGGCTGCTGGTCTCGCTGCTGGTCATGGTCCTGATCGACGGAATCACCGCGGCAGGCGCCACGACGAGCGCGGGGCTCGTGGGTCTCTACACCGTGATGGCCCTGATGGAGACGGTCGGCTTCGCGGTGGTCTTCACCCCGCCCGACCCCCTGGTGGCCGTCCTGGGAGGGGTCTGCATGGGGTGCTTCGCCGTGGCCGCCTGGTCGGGCGTCAGAAGAAGGAGCCGCGCGTGGCAGACGTGATCGTGGTGGGAGGCGGCGTCGGCGGGATGGTCTCCGCCCTTCTGCTGGCAGGGCGGGGCCACCGGGTGCGCCTGTACGAGCGGCTTGACCGCCTCGGCGGCAAACTGGCCGAGCACCGGCGTGACGGCTTCGCCTTCTCCCTGGGCCCGTCGCTGCTGACCATGCCGCACCTGTTCGCCGGGCTCGGCCTCGACCTCGTCGAACCCCGGGAACTGTGCCGCTACCGCTTCGCCGACGGCTCGGTGCTGACGGCCCGCCGTGATCCCGGCGCCATGGCCGCGGAGGTCGACCGGCTCGCGCCCGGGGAGGGCCGGAACTGGCTGGCTTTCCACCGCTGGGGACGGACCTGTCTTGAGGCGTCGCACCGCACGTTCTTCGCGGGCCCGATCGACCGGCCGCCCGCGGAAGCACGACTGTCCGACCTGTTCGCGGTCGCGCCAGGCCGTACGCTCGACGGTCTGGCCAGGCGTTTCTTCACCGATCCCCGCCTGCGGCAGTACACGGGACGGTACGCGACCTACGCGGGGGCGAACCCCTACCGGGCTCCGGCGGCGCTGGGATGCGTCCCCGCCCTCGAACACGGGCAGGGAGGCTGGTACGTGCGTGGCGGCCTGCCCCGTCTGGCGGACGCCCTGCGGGCACGGCTTGAGGAGGCCGGGGTCGAGGTGACACTGCGCACCGGGGTCACCGACGTGCTCGCCGACTCGGAGCGGGTCCTGGGGGTACGGCTCGCCTCGGGAGAACGCGAGCGGGCCGACGTGGTGATCGCCAACGTCGACGCGGCGGCGCTGTACGGGCGGCTCCTGCCTGACCGGCGGCGGCTGCGGCGGATCGCCAGGCTCGGCAGGTCGTCCTCGGCGTTCCTGCTGCTGGCCGGCGTCGAGGGCAGGACCGAAGGCCTGGCGCACCACTCGGTGGTCTTCTCAGCCGACTACCGGCGGGAGTTCGCCGACATCTTCGAGCGGCACAGGCCTGCGGAGGATCCGACCGTCTACGTCGGCTGCTCGGCCGTCGACGACTCGTCGCAGGCACCGGACGGCGCGGAGAACTGGGTGATGCTGGTCAACGTCCCCGCCCGTGATCCGCTGCGGTGGCCGATGTCGCCGTCCGCCTACCGGGACCTGGTTCTGGAACGCCTGGCCGCGCGTGGTCACGACCTGTCGGGAAGGCTGCGTTTCGTCGACCTGTTCACCCCCGCCGATCTGCGGGACCGTTACGGCGCATGGGGCGGGGCGATCTACGGCGGCGCCTACGACGGCCCGCTGGCGCCCTTCAGGCGTCCGGGCAACAGAGGGCCCAGACGTGGCCTCTACCTGGTCGGCGGTTCCGCGCATCCCGGCGGCGGGCTGCCGCTGGTGACGCTGGGCGGTCGCATCGTGGCCTCGCTCGTGGAGGAGGACTTCTCCCTGAAGCAGGACGCCCGCCGTCCGCGTATCCGGACGCGCCGATGAGGGCGCTGACCGTGCTCCAGGCGGCGGCCGCGGTCACCGCCGCGGTGCGGCTCGCCCGCGGCCGTGACCGCCTGCCTCCGCTGAGTCCCACGACGACGGATACGCCGGTCTCCGTGGTCGTGCCGGCACGCGACGAGGAGGAGCGCATCGGTCCCTGCCTGAAGGCGCTCCTGGCCGATCCCGCGGTGGCCGAGGTCGTCGTCGTGGACGACGAGTCACGGGACGGCACCGCCGCCCTGGCGGCCGGGCTTGGCGCCAGGGTCGTCGCGGGCACGCCGCCGCCCCGTGGCTGGGTCGGCAAGCAGTGGGCGCTGCGGCAGGGGATCACGGCCGCGGTCAACGACGTCGTGGTGACCCTCGACGCGGACACCAGGCCCGCCCCCGGCCTGGTCGGGGCGCTCACCGCCGCCCTGGCGCACCACGACCTGGTCAGCGCGGGTCCGCGCTTCGTCTGCGACGGGGTCGCCGAGCAGGCACTGCACGCCTCCTTCCTGGCGACGCTGGTCTACCGGTTCGGCCCGATCGGGCCGTCAACGCCACCGCCTCCCCACCGGGTCGTGGCCAACGGCCAGTGCATGGCCTTCCGCCGTACGGCGATGCTGGAGGCGGACGGGTTCGGCAGGGTGCGCGGGCACATGACCGACGACGTGGCGCTGGCCAGGCTCCTCGCGGCGGACGGCTGGGCGGTCGCCTTCCTGGACGCGGGCGGGCTGCTGGAGGTGGACATGCACGAGTCCGCCGCCGGGGTGTGGCGTGAGTGGGGCAGGTCGCTGCCGTTGCGCGACGTCACCGGGCCAGGCTGGCAGGTCGCCGACCTGGCGGTCGTCTGGCTGACGACCGCCCTGCCCGTCCTGCGGCTGCTCTCCGGCAGGCCGACCCGTCTCGATCTGGGATTGCTGGCCGCGCGGACACTGCTGGCCCGCGCGTTGCGCGGCAACTACGCCGTACCGGGGCCCGGCGTGCTGCTTTCTCCGCTGCTGGATCCGCTGACAGCCGTACGGCTGACGCAGGCGACGATGCGCCCCGTGCGCTCGTGGCGTGGCCGCCGCTACCCCGCCGCGGAGATGGGCGCTCTCACGTACCGTCCGCCGCCCGGCCCGCGTGGGAGGACCAGGCGGCCTGTCCGAAACGAAGGCCGATGAGACACATCAGCGCCCCCGTCGCGGCCACCTGCCCGATCGGGGTGAAGAACAGCTGGAGGAGCGGCAGTCCGAAAACCGCGACCCTGGCCCCGGCCGCGAAGGAACGCGCGGTCAGGGCGGCCAGGACCAGGACCACGACGCCCAGCAGGAAGGCCGGGGGGCAGATCACGGCGAAGCCGCCGACGAAGGTGAGGACGGACCGGCCGCCCCTGAATCCGGCGAACACCGGCCATGCGTGCCCGGCCATTGCGGCGGCCACCGCCAGGTACACCGGCACGACGCCGCCGCCGGCGACCACGCCGGTCCCCGTGGTGTGCGCGCCGCTCACCGCCAGGGCCAGCCCTGCGGCGAGCGTGCCCTTGAGGGTGTCGCCCGCGAAGACGGGTACGGCGGCCCGCCGGCCGAGACTTCGCATGACGTTCCAGAAGCCGGGGTTGCGGTCCCCCGTCTCGCGGGGATCGAAGCCGTGGATCCGCCCGACCAGTACGGCGACCGGCACGGATCCCAGGAGGTAGCCGCCGATGAGAGCCACCAGCGCGCAGAGCGGTCCGGGAGTCATCGCCTCATTCCATCTCATCAGATATGCGGATCTGGGGGCTGTCGGTCACATGGCCTTCGACCGGCCTTCACTCACGGGCACCGACGGGCTGGTGTTCTGGCGGCTGCTCGGCACCGGCCGTGGCGCGTCGATGAGCCTGGGCGCGGACCTGCGCCGCTGGGCTCTGTTCGCGGTCTGGCGGCACGAGGCCGCCCTCGACGGCTTCCTCGCGACCTCCCCGATCGTGGCGCGCTGGCGCGGGCGGGCCGTGGAGGCATGGCAGGTACGGCTGAGGCCGCTGGCCTCGCGTGGGAGGTGGGGTGGCGTCGAACCGTTCGGCTCCGGCATACCGGAGGCGGGCGGAGACGACGCGGCGGGCGGCGGGCCGGTGGCCGTACTCACCCGGGCGTCGATCCGGCCGTCCCGGCTGGTGGCGTTCTACCGGTCCGTTCCCCGAGTCGACCGTCTCCTGCTGGGCCAGGACGGCTGTCTGGCCTGCGTCGGCGTCGGCGAGTGGCCGCTGGCCAGACAGGCGACGTTCTCGCTGTGGCGCGACACGGGCGCGGTACGGGACTTCGCCTACCGGGGACGGGCGCATCGGGAGGTGATCGAGCGAACCAGGGCACAGCGGTGGTACTCCGAGGAGTTGTTCGCCCGGTTCGCGCCGTACGCCAGTGAGGGGACCTGGAACGGCGCCGACCCCATCGCCTGAGGGGAGCGCCCGGCTCATCGAACGGACTCGGCGGCGGGCCAGTCCCCGGGGCGGCCGGTGACGCCGCCGCCCGCCAGGGCACGGGCGAGCACGCAGGCCCGTGCGATCGTCGCAGCCCCGGACGCGCCGTGCGCGACGACGACGGTGCCGCGCAGACCGAGCAGCGCCGCCCCGCCGTGGGTTTCGGGGTCATAGCGGCGGGTGACCTCACGCAACGCCTCGGAGGTGGCGATTCCCCCCTCCGCGACCAGGGTGAGCGCCGCGCGCACCGTCCCTTCGACGTTCTTGAGCACGATGTTGCCGGTGAACCCGTCGGTGACGATCACGTCCACGGTCCCGGCCAGCACATCGTGTCCCTCGACGTTGCCGTGGAAGCGCAGGGGCAGGCTGGACAG
This sequence comes from Streptosporangium sp. NPDC049376, assembly GCF_044466505.1. NCBI lineage: Bacteria > Bacillati > Actinomycetota > Actinomycetes > Streptosporangiales > Streptosporangiaceae > Streptosporangium > Streptosporangium sp. NPDC049376. The sequence continues at coordinate 191,359 of NZ_JBITMT010000006.1, forward strand.
CAACTCTCCCGCCCCACGGGTCACCCGGTTCCCCTTCCCGGGTTCCGAGCCGATCGACAGCAGGCCGACGGACGGGTCCGGCACGCCGAGGACCAGCCGGGCGTAGGAGGTGCCGAGCACCGCGAACTGGGCGACCATCTCCGGCACCGGATCGGCGGTCGCCCCGGCGTCGATCAGCACGGTCGCGCCACCGGTCACCGAGGGCAGGGCGACGGCCAGGGCGGGCCTGAGCACGCCCGGCGCCCTGCCGATGCCGCGGACAGCGCACGCCACGACGGCCCCGGTCGGGCCCGAGGACACGAACGCCGAGGCGTCGCCCCGCCCGACCAGTTCACAGCCGATCCTCAGGCTTGAGGCGGCCTCGGTGGCCGCCGCGCCCGGCTCGTCCATCGGGATCACCTCCTCCGCGTGCACCACGCCGATCTCCCCCAGGGCGCCGTGTCGCGCCAGGTGCCGGCGGATCTCCCCGGATCTGCCGACGAGCACGACGGGGACGCCGCACTCGCGGCTGGCCACGACCGCGCCGCCGACCGTCTCGGCTGGGCCGTGGTCTCCGCCCATGGCGTCGACGGCCACCGGATCAGGCATCGCGCCCTCCTTGGGGACTCCGGGTGACCACCCGGCGTTCGGCCCTGTCCGCCACACAGGCCGCGTACAGGTGCCGGGTGAAGACGGCCAGTCTGCGGCCCAGCGGCACGACCGCCCTGGCGCCGAGGACGTCGTGGCGGGCCGCCTCGATACGGCTGAGGATCTCGCCGTACAGCTCGTGGGCGGCGCGGACGCACGGCTGGGAGGAGGGGATCAGCAGGTCGATTCCCTCGGCCGCGCGTCTGTAGTGCTCACGAGCCCGCTCGGTCTCGAAGGCCAGCAGCTCGCGCAGGGCGCGGGTGGGGGTGGGCCGCCCCAGGTCTGCGACCCGTACCCCGAACCTCTCCAGGTCCTCCAGTGGCAGGTAGACCCGGCCACGTCGCAGGTCCTCGGACACGTCACGCAGGAAGTTCGTCAGCTGGAAGGCGAACCCGAGCTGCCTGGCGGGTTCGCGGGCCCGTTCCACCATGCCGGGCAGCGCCTCCAGAACCGGCAGCATCATGGTGCCGACGACCGCCGCCGACCCCTCCATGTAGCCGAGCAGGTCGTCGTAGGTGGTGTAGCGGCTGACGGTCAGGTCGGCCCGCATCGAGGCGAGGAAGGACTCGATGTCGCCGTGGTCGATGCCGAACGAGCGCACGGTCTGCGCGAACGCCGGAAGCACCGGATCGTCCTGGGGGACGCCCGCGAGGGCGTGGGCCGTACGTACGGCGAACCCGTCCAGCGCGGCCGCCCGGTCCCCGGTCATCGCGAAAGAGTCCACGATCTCGTCGGCACGGCGCGCGAAACCGTACAGGGCGTGCACGTGGGGACGTTTCCAGGCCGGCAGCAGCCGGGTCGCCAGGTAGTAGGAGCGGCCGTGGCGGGCGTTGAGTCTGCGGCAGAGTTCGTAGCTGGTGGTCAGCGTCACCGGAGGCGCCAGGGTCATCGGGGTGTCCTCAGGATGCGTTCCGCGGCCAGCCTGCCGGAGATCAGCACCGGCGGCACGCCGACGCCGGGGGCGGTGTGCATTCCAGCGAAGTGCAGGCCGGGGACACGACCGGCCGCGCCCGCCGGTCTGAACCAGGCCGTCTGTGTGAGGCGGTGGTCCAGGGCGAAAGGGGTGCCCGCCGAGTGGCCGAGCCCGGCCCAGGCGGGCGGGTCGAAGGTCAGCCGGGAGTCCTGCGAAAGGTCGCCGTAGCCGAGGCCGGCCAGTCTGCCGAGCAGACGTTCGCGCAGGTACGGGGTCAGACGGGTCCAGTCTCCTTCGCCACGCAGGTTCGCGGTCGGCTCCAGCACGGTGAGTGTCGCGTGGCCCTCGGGGGCGGCGGAGGAGTCGGACTCGGGGTAGGTGACCAGCAGGCTGGGGTCGGGCTGTGGCCTGCCCGCGCGCAGGGCGGAGAAGCCGGATTCCCAGTCGCTGCCGAAGTGCAGCGTGTGGTGAGCCTGGTCGGCCAGCCTCCGGTCGAGGCCGAAGTGCATGACCAGGCACGAGGGTGAGAAACGGGGGCGGCGCAGGCGCCAGTCCTTCGCCTCGGGCGGCAGCAGCCCCTGATGGGCGCCGGGCAGGTCGCAGGCGACCACGACGTGCCGGGCGGGCAGGCGTTCGCCGGTGTCGAGCCGTACCGCGCGGACCCCGTCGTGGCCGGTCTCGACCCTGACGGCCCGCGTGCCGTACCTGATGCGCGCCCCGGCCTTCCGCGCCACGTCGGCCAGTGCCCGCGGGATGGCGTGCATGCCGCCGTCGGCGGGGAAGAAGACACCGCCGACGGTGTCCATGTGCGCGATCACGGCGTAGATGCCGAGGGCCTGGCGAGGGGACAACCCCACGTACAGAGCCTGGAAGGTGTGCGCCCTGATCAGCCTGGGGTCGGTGAGGTGGGCCTTGACGAGCCGGTCGAGGCGTCGCAGACCCCCCAGAGAGGCCAGCCTCGCCAGGGCGAGAGGGCGCAGCAGGCTCCGCAACCGTGTCACGTCACGGTCGATGAAGTCGTGCCACTCCGCGGTGAAGAGCTCACCGAGCCTCGCCCTGAAACGGAGATACCTGTCGGTCTCGGCCGCTCCGCACAGCTCGCGTACCCGTTCGGCCATGGCATCCCGGCCGGCGACCACGTCCAGGTGGGAACCGTCGTGGAAACGCAGCCGGTAGTAGGGGTCCAGACGCCGCAGCGGCAGCAGGCTCTCCATGTCGTGCCCTGCCGCGGCGAAGACGTCGGCCAGCACCTGCGGCATGGTCAGCACGGAGGGACCTGTGTCGAAGCGGTAGCCGTCCAGGCTCACGGAGCCGCAGCAGCCTCCAGGCACGTCCCTGGCCTCGACGAGCGTGACGTCCCTGCCCGCCGCGGCCAGCCTGACCGTCGCCGCCAGGCCGCCGAGCCCGGCGCCGACGACCACGACCGGGCTCACGCCCGCCTCCGCGTCGCCAGGTCGGCCAGCTCGCCGAGCCCGCGCACGACCTCCGCCGGCAGGTCCGCCTCGTCCAGGGCCGTCCTGGCCAGGGAGACCAGGTCCGTGATGCGTTCCTCGGCCGTCTCCAGGGCTCCCGTGGTGACGATCAGCCGTCGGGCCGCCGCGACGTCCGCCTCGTCGTGGACGTCGTCGAGCAGCGCGGCGTCGTACCGGCCCGCCCGCTCCCTGGCCGTCGCGGTGAGCCAGGTGTGTTTGCCCTGGCGCAGGTCGGCGCCGACGGGTTTGCCGGTGACCTCCGGGTCGCCGAAGACACCGAGCACGTCGTCGCGCAGCTGGAACGCCTCCCCGAGGGGCAGGGCGTAGGCGCTGAGCGGGGCGCGCCCCCTCGGGTCGCCACCCGCGACGGCGTGGCCGAGGTGCAGGGGGCGCTCGATGGTGTACTTGGCCGACTTGTACGTCGCGACCCGAGCGGCCTCGACCGGGCTGCTCGCTCCCCCGGCCGCGTAGGCGAGGTCGAGATACTGGCCGCCGACGACCTCGGTCCGCATCCGGGTGAAGACCTCGAACGCGTCGGTGAGGTGGGGCCCGGCGCGCAGCAGCGCCGCGTCGGCCCAGGTGTAGGCGAGCATGCCGAACAGGGTCGCGGCCGACTCCCCGAAACGCCGCCCGTCCCCCCGCCAGCCCCGTCCGCCGTGGTGCTCGGCGAGCGCGAGGTGTACGGCGGGCCTCCCCCGCCGGGTCTCCGCCTCGTCCATCACGTCGTCGAGGATCAGCGCGCACGCGTGCACGAGCTCGACCGCGCAGCCCGCGGCGAGCACGGCCTCGTCCCCTGGTTCGCCGCCCGCCGCCCGGTGCCCCCAGTGGACGAAGGCGGGCCTGAGACGTTTGCCGCCCTGGCGGACGAAACCGAGCAGGGTGTGCCGTAGTAAGTCGAGGTCCTCACCCAGGAAGGCCATCTCCGCTGTCTCCCGCTCCAGGAACTCGTCCAGGTAGCGGCTCATCCGCTCGCGAAGATGATCGGTTTCGCGGGTGACGGTGGCCATGGGCGTCGCTCCTCTGTCTTGTTGGGGGTAACTTCGCAGCCGCAACCGCATTCGGATGCGCCTACCGGAGAGCGAGCCGGAATGGGCCATGATCATCGCATTCCCTGACGATCCATCCCCGGGCTCCGTGCTAATAAATCACCCCATCACGCAAGAAGTCGCAAAAAAGGCCATAAAACGCCCTGGTGTGGTCAAGCGCGCTCCGGCACGTCCGCGGGCCCGGCGGCCTGGGCGGACTCCAGGAACTGGACGGAGTCGAGGAAGAGGTCGTCGCCGCCCACGGTCTCGACGTCGGTGCCGTCACACTCGACGCAGACGGAGCGCGGGACGAACGCCGCCGCGGTCTGGCCGCACCTGCGGCAGATGAGCTGGGCGGGGACGATGAGCAGCTCCACCTTCGCCCCCTCGGCCAGCGAGCCCTCCGCGACCTTGGCGAAGGCGTGGTTGATCTCCGGCTCCGTCACCCGGAGCAGGGCGCCCGCGTGCACCCTGGCCCGGCCCACCCTCCGGCCCTCCGCGCGTTCCTCGACCGCGATGAGGATCGCCTCCGCGACCCCGAACTCGTGCATGCCCGATTCCCTCGTTCCCGGTTTGTCCTGTTCCTCAGCGGCTTCCCGCCGCGCGGAGTGTCACGTCCCACCGTTCTCCGGGCGGCCGCCCCGGCGCCTGAGACGGGGCAGGACCCGGTAGACCACCCAGCCGGCTCCCGTCACCAGCGCCCTCGTCACCACCGTCGTCACCACCGTCGTCACCGCTGTCGTCACCGCGGTCAGCGGCCGTCGCGGCAGTCCTCCTCCCATGGCGAAGCTCCTCACGCGATGGCCTCCTCATCCCCCGCCTGCGCGGGGTCGTCCGGGTGGTCGGGCAGGACCACGGGCGAAGAAAGCACCGCGTCACGGTGCCCCGGCTCACCGACCAGCGCGGGCCAGGTGTGCTCGTTACGGCAGGCACGGGCGAACGGCCCGGCCCATTCGGGGGGATCGGCGAGCGAGACGAAGCCCCCGCCGTCTGTCTCGACGATCAGGTGCGCCGAAAGCAGCGACCGCCGCAGCGCGTACTCGCCCGAGACCCCCCGCCCGATCAGGAGCGCGGTGTTGCGCGCCACGACACGCAACCGGATGAGCCCGCACGGCCCGGCCAGGCGTTCGGCGCTCATCGTGAGGGCAGCGTCCAACGGCAGGTGCTCGCAGACCACCCGCCCCTCCGGTCCGCCGCGGGGGCCGCGGATCTGCTCGGTGAAACGGTCCCCGGGGACGTTCACCTCCGTCGTCCGCTCCCCGCCGAGCAGTACGGCCAGCGGGAAGGACACTCCGATCTCGCGCTCGGTCGCCTCGTCGTAGGACAGGAAGGTCCCCTCCCCGGACTCCGGCCGGGTGCGCTCGACACCGCACCTCCTGAGGTGCAGGAAGCGCAGGCACAGGTGGACCGAGGCGTCCTGCGCCCGTTCGAGCAGGCACTCGGTCATGCTCCACGAGGTGCCCTCCTCCTCGGGACGTCCCGGCGGCACCAGCGTTCCCGGCCGCTCCCCCGGAGCCGCGGGCGATCGGTCCCGGTACAGCACGGCGTCGGCGACCCTGCGGGCGATCCGCGCGGGCACGCCGGAGGGGATCCCGTCTCCGGTCCACGCCGTCATGCCGCCTCCCGCCATCTCGCGCCCGCCGCCCGCCGGTACCCCGTCGCCGCTGTGCCACCGTCCTGTGTCTCTGTCCTGTGTCTCTGTCCTGTCGCCGCCCGCCCTCAGCCCGTGCCCGGCGGGTTCACCCCGAGCGCTCGCTGGGTGAGTTCCCACAGCACGTGGTAGACCGTCGCCTGGGCCTCCTGGACCCGGTGCGCCGACGACGACGGGATGACGAAGAGATAGTCGAGCAGGCCGAGCCCGGCCATCCTGCCGCCCTGGTCCCCGGCCAGGCCGATGGTGAGCATGCCCTGGTGCGCGGCCTCCTCCAGGGCCCGCAGGACGTTGAAGGAGCCGCCGCTCGTGGACAGGCCGAGGGCGATGTCGCCGCGCCTTCCGAGCGTGGCCAGCTGACGCGCGAAGACGGCCTCGAAGCCCACGTCGTTCGAGAGCGCGGTGACCACGGCGACGTCGCCGGTCAGGCTGAGGGCGGGCAGCGACAGGCCGTAGGCCGGGTGCAGGAAGGCGGTCGCGACCTGCTGGGCGTCGGCGCTGCCGCCACCGTTGCCGAAGGCGAACAGCCTGCCTCCCGCGGCGAACCTGATGGCCATCTCCTGGGCGCACTCGGCCAGTTCGTCGCCCGCGACCTCGGCGACCTGCCAGCGCAGCCGTACGATCTCGGCCGCCTTCTCCTCGGCCGACCTGCGGGCCTCGGCCAGCGCCGCGGCGGAGTCGGATCGTGCGGGGGCGGCGATCCGCCGTCCCGGGACGGGAAAGGGGTAGAGGGCGGGCACCGCCCCGGCGGCGGGATCCTCAAGCGTGCTCATCGCGCTCCCTCGCCCACGGGTCCCGCCTTCTCGAAGAACACGTGGACCAGTTCCCACAGCAGGTGGCAGAGGGTCACGTGGACCTCCTTGACCACGGCGGGGTCGTCGGAGTCGACCGTCAGCAGATGGTCGGCAACGCCCCGCCCGACCGTGATCCCGCCGTCGCCCCCGGTGAGCGCGACGGTCAGCAGCCCCAGTTCCCCCGCCGTCTCCAGGCCGCGCAGCACGTTCTCGCAGCGGCCGTCGCGGGAGATCCCCAGCGCCATGTCGGCCGGGTCCGCCCAGCGGCGCACCTGGTGGGCGAAGGCCTCGGCGAGGCCCTCCCTTCCGCTCACCCCGGTGACGGTCGCGCAGTCGTTGCTCAGCGCCAGCGCGGGAAGCGTCCGTCTGCCGACGATGACCGGGTGCATGAACTCGGCGGTGATGTGGGCCGCGTCCGTGCCGCAGCCGCCGTTGCCGAAGACGATCAGCTTTCCGCCCCTGCGGAACCGCGACGCCATCTCACGGCAGGCCAGGGCGACGCGTTCGGCGTCCGCCGCGAGTGCCCGGCCCGCACGGTCGCGTCTGAGGAAGGCCGCGCCGACAGCCGGATGCATGGTCGATGTCACTGGCATGGGTGAACGCTCCGTTGTCCGCGGTAGTCGTCAGGCTACGACGCGTGTCCGAGACGCCGACACCTCCGGCGCTGCAAACCGGGGTAAAGGTCTGATCATGGGCATGCCGCCACCGGCCTCCCGCTCCCGAAGTCACACGTCGCAGATATACCCTATAAATCGGTAGGTAATATTGACATTATGGAGTCGGTCTGGTCGGGTGATGGCGTGGCGGGCGACAAGTCGGCGGTCCGGTGGAAGCGGGTCCGCACCGCGCGTGAGAGAACCACATGTGAGAGAACCGCGCACGGAAGACGGGCGCGGCCACGGTCGGGCTCGCCCCACGAGGGGACGGGCCGGGGCACCGCCGCGAGGCCCACGCCCGCGTGTACGGAGCACGAGCACCTGACGGCCCTGGGCGAGGCCGCCGCGGCGGTCATGGAGTCGGCTCCAGGGGTCGCCGCCTGCTGGCTGCGGGCCGCGCTGAACACCTTTCCCCCGGAACAGCGCGGCGGCCGGGAGCACACCCGGCTGCTCGGCCTGCTGGAACGCGCCCTCACCCTCTCCGGGGACCGGCGCCCGCCCTGACCCGCCCGTGCCCTACGGCCGTGGCTCCCCGAACCCACCCTCTTGGTGATCGCGGGGGTTCCGGATATCTTCCTGGCATCGGGGCGGACGGGGACGGAGGCGGCGACGCCGTACGGCGCGGCCGCGTGGGCCCGCCCCGGCGGACGACCCCCGGGCCGCCGTGGCCCGGGAGACCTCTGAACCACCGAGGACGGTGCAAGCATGACCTCGCTGCTGGCCATCAGCGACCTGCACATCGGATACCAGGAGAACCGGAGGATCGTCGAGGGGCTGCGGCCGGACTCCCCCTCCGACTGGCTGCTGGTCGCCGGGGACGTCTCCGAGGCGGTCGCCGACGTCGAGTGGGCACTGCGCCTGCTCTCCGAGCGCTTCGCGAAGGTCGTGTGGGCGCCGGGCAACCACGAGCTGTGGACCCATCCCAGCGACCCCGTCCAGCTGCGCGGCGAGGAACGCTACCGGCACCTGGTGAAGGTCTGCCAGAACCTGGGGGTGGTGACCCCCGAGGACCCCTACCCGGTGTGGGAGGGGCCCGGCGGGCCGGTGGCCGTCGCCCCGCTGTTCGTGCTCTACGACTACACCTTCCGGGTGCCCGGCGCGGCGACCGAGGAGGAGGCGCTGGCCCTGGCGTACGAGAAGGGGGTGGTGTGCACCGACGAGATGTTCCTGCACCCCGACCCGTACCCCTCCCGTGCCGCCTGGTGCCGGGCCAGGATCGCCGAGACCGAACGCAGGCTCGCCGGACGCCCCGAGGGCGTGCCCACCGTGCTCGTCAACCACTATCCGCTGGTCCGTGAGCCGACCAGGATCCTGCGGCACCAGGAGTTCGCGATCTGGTGCGGCACCGAGCTGACCGCCGACTGGCACCTGCGTTTCGACGCCGCCGCGGTCGTCTACGGCCATCTGCACATCCCCAGGACGACCTGGCACGACGGCGTGCGCTTCGAGGAGGTCTCCCTCGGCTATCCCCGTGAGTGGCGGCCCCGGCCGACCCCGCCCGGCAGGCCGCGCCTGATCCTGTCCTCCCCCGGGGCGGCCTCGTGATCGACAGGATTCTGCCGTCCTGGGTGGCGAGCGCCGAGGCCTTCGACGACCCGCCCGAGGCCACGCTGTTCCCCGAGGAGGAGGCCGTCATCGCCCGCGCGGTCGGCAAACGGCGGATCGAGTTCACCACCGCGCGCCACTGCGCCAGGCAGGCGCTGGCCGATCTCGGACTGCCGCCCGTGCCGATCCTGCCCGGCGAGCGCGGGGCACCCACGTGGCCCGGCGGGGTGACGGGCGCCATCACCCACTGCGCGGGCTACCGCGCCGCCGCCGTCTCTCTTGAGGCCCTGACCGTCGGCATCGACGCCGAGCCCCACGAGCCGCTCCCCGAGGACGTGCTCGGGGCCGTCTCCTCGGAGGGCGAACGCAAGGAGCTCGAACTGCTCGGCGGGGACGTGCACTGGGACCGGCTGCTGTTCAGCGCCAAGGAGAGCGTCTACAAGGCCTGGTATCCCCTGGCCCGGCGCTGGCTCGGCTTCGAGGAGGCCCACGTCACCTTCGACCCTTCGGGCGTCTTCAGCGCCCGCATCCTCGTCGAGGGCCCGCTGGTCGAGGGGCGCCCGCTGACGGGGTTCGACGGCCGGTGGCTGGTGTCCGGCGGCCTGCTGATGACGGCCATCGCACGCCCCCGCACGGCATGAGCCGCCTTTTCCTGATTTTTCAGGATTACGGTGCTGTCCCGTCGCCCGCCCTTCCAGGACGGGGTTCGTTCAGGGCTGGAAGCGGTAGCCCATGCCGGGTTCGGTGAGCAGGTGGACCGGTCGGGCCGGGTCGGGCTCCAGTTTCCTGCGGATCTGGGCCATGTACTGGCGCAGATAGTGGGTCTCCCTGACGTAGGCGGCGCCCCAGACCTCGGTCAGCAGCTGGCGCTGGCTGATGAGTTTGCCCGGGTTGCGCAGCAGGATCTCCAGCAACTGCCACTCGGTCGGCGTCAGCCGTACCCCTCCGGAGATCGTCTTGCCCGCCAGGTCGACCACGTGCGCGCCGACCTCGACGCGGGCGAGTTCGGCCTCGTGGACGGTGGTCCTGCGGGTGACGGCCCTGATGCGGGCCAGCAGTTCGTCGATGTTGAACGGCTTGGTGACGTAGTCGTCGGCCCCGGCGTCCAGGGCCTCGACCTTGTCCTGGTTGCCCGCCCGTCCTGACAGGACGATGATCGGCACCTTGGTCCAGCCGCGCAGCCCGTGGATGACGTCGATCCCGTCGATGTCCGGCAGCCCGAGATCCAGGACGACGAGGTCGGGGTGCCAGTCGGCGGCCTCGCGCAGGGCGGCGCCGCCGCCGTCGGCGACCGCGACCTCGAAGTGCCTGGCCAGGAGGTTGATGCGCAGCGCGCGCAGGATCTGCGGTTCGTCGTCGACGACGAGGACGCGGGTCATGTCCGCTCCTCGGGGGCGATGGGCAGTTTCAGGATCATGGTGAGGCCTCCCCCTGGTGTCTCCTCCGGCGTGAGCGTCCCGCCCATCGCCTCGGCCAGCCCTCTGGAGAGGGCGAGGCCGAGGCCGACACCGGTGTGGTTGTCGCGGTCGCCCAGGCGCTGGAAGGGCATGAAGATCCGGTCGTGCGCCTCCCTCGGCACGCCGGGGCCCCGGTCGATGACGCGGACCTCGACGCTGTCGCCGTAGGAGCTGGCGGTGACCAGGACCTTGTGGTCTCCCGGGGTGTAACGCACCGCGTTGGACATCACGTTGACCAGGATCCGCTCGACCAGGGCCGGGTCGGCGACGACCTCGGGCAGGCCGGGCGGGATGTCGCCCTCGACACGCTCGCCGAGCGGCCCGAGGTCGTCGACGGAGCGCGGGACGACCTCCCCCACCGCGACGGGTTCGAGGGCCAGTCCGAGCACCCCCGCCTGCAGGCGGCTCATGTCGAGTAGGTTGGCGACCAGCCGGTCGAGCTTGACCAGCGACTCGTCCGCGGTGGCCAGCAGTTCCCGCCGGTCCGTCTCGCTCCAGTCGATCTCGGTGCTGCGCAGGCTGTCGACCGCGATCCTGGCCGAGGCCAGGGGGGTGCGCAGGTCGTGGCTGACGGCGGCGAGCAGCGCGGTGCGCATCCTGTCGGCCTCGGCCAGCGGCCCGGCCAGGTCCGCCTCACGCCGCAGCCGCTCCTGGCGCAGGGCGACGGCCGCCTCCGCGGCGAAGGCCTCCAGGACCCTGCGGTCGGCCGCGTCGAGCAGCCTGCCGCGCGCGGCGAGCACCAGGTCGCGGTCGATCACCACGTCGGTGTCGGCGGCGCCGGGGGTGGCGCAGGGCGGCCCTCCCGAGGTGGCCGCGATCCGCCACGCCGCGGGCTCGGAGCGGTCCTCGGGGGCGGGCTCGCCGGTGCGTTCGAGCAGCGTGACGGAGGTCAGCCCGAAGGTCTCGCGCAGCCGCGCCAGCAGGGAAGCCAGCGCCGCCTCCCCTCTGAGCACGTGTCCCGCCAGGGTGGACAGCACCTCGGCGTCCGCGCTCGCCCTGGCCGCCTCCCTGGTCCGTCTGGCGGCCAGGTCGACCACCGCGCTGACCATGACGGCGACCAGCACGTAGACGCTGAGCGCGAAGATGTTCTCCGGGTCGGCGATGGTGAACCGGTCGACCGGCGGGGTGAAGTAGTAGTTGAGCAGCATGAACCCGGCGACGGCCGCGGTGACCGCGGGCCACATCCCTCCGGCGAGGGCGACGCAGACCACCATGAGCAGGAACATCAGGATCGCGCTCGACAGCTTCAGGCCGTCCCTGAGCGGGGCGAGCAGCGCGGTGATCGCCGGGATGCCCAGCAGCGCCATGACCCAGCCCGCGATCCTGCGTCCTCGGGTGAGCGCCGCCCTCGGCCGGTCGCGCCCGGCTCCTCTGCCCACCTCGCCGTGCGTGATCATGTGGACGTCGATGGAGCCGGACAGGGCGGTGGTCGTGACCCCGACCCCCCGGGAGAAAAGCTGCGCGAAACGTCCCCTGCGGGAGGCGCCGAGCACGAGCTGGGTGGCGTTGACCCCGCCCGCGAAGTCGAGCAGCGCGCGCGGGACGCTGTCGCCGACCACCTGGTGGTAGGTGCCTCCCAGGCTCTCCACCAGGGCGCGCTGGCGGGCCAGGTGCGCCGGGTCGGTGCCGTTCAGCCCGTCGGAACGGGTGACGTGGACGGCCAGCAGATCGGCGCCCTTGGTCCTGGCGGCGATCCTGGCGGCCCGCCGTACCAGGGTGTCGCCCTCGGGGCCGCCGGTCAGCGCGACCACGACGCGTTCGCGCGCCTCCCAGGTCCCGGCGATGCCGTGTTCGGCGCGGTAGCGGTCGAGCTGGTCGTCGACCTTGCCCGCGACCCACAGCAGCGCCAGCTCCCGCAGCGCGGTGAGGTTGCCGACCCTGAAGTAGTTCGACAGGGCCGCGTCCACCTTCTCCGGAAGGTAGATGTTGCCGTGGGCCATCCTGCGGCGCAGCGCGTCCGGCGCCATGTCCACCAGCTGTACGGCGTCGGCCTGCCGTACCACCTCGTCGGGGACGGTCTCACGCTGCGGAACGCCGGTGATCTCCTGGACGACGTCGTTGAGCGACTCCAGGTGCTGGATGTTGACGGTGGAGATGACGTCGATCCCCGCGTCCAGGATCTCCTCGACGTCCTGCCAGCGCTTGGCGTTGCGCGAGCCGGGCACGTTGGTGTGCGCCAGCTCGTCGATCAGCACCAGTTTCGGTTTGCGGGCGATGACGGCGTCCACGTCCAGCTCGGTGAAGCTCGCCCCCCGGTGGACCAGGGTCGCGCGGGGGACGGTCTCAAGGCCGTCGAGCAGCGCCGCGGTGCGGGGCCGGTCGTGGGTCTCGACGAGCCCCACGACCACGTCCGTGCCGCGTCCCAGGCGCCGGTGCCCCTCGTCGAGCATCGCGTAGGTCTTGCCGACGCCGGGGGCCGCGCCCAGGTAGATCCGCAGTTTCCCGCGCGCCCCGCTCATCGCCCGCTCATCTCCTCTCGCCTCTTCCTACGATCATCCCCTGTCGAGGGCGAGGTTGAGTTCCAGGACGTCGACCGCCGCCTCGCCCATGAAGCCCAGGGGCCTGCCGGTCGTGTGCTCCCTGATCAGTTCCCTGACCCTCGCCACGCCCAGGCCGCGTTCCCTGGCCACCCGGGGGGCCTGGAGTTCGGCGTAGGCCACGGAGATGTGCGGGTCGAGCCCTGAGCCGCTCGCGGTGACGGCGTCGGCGGGCACGACCGCGACCCCCGTGCCGCGGACCGGGACCGTACGGCCCGCCGACAGGTCCTCCCCCGGCTTGGCGCAGGTGACCCTGACGCCCTGGTAGGCGGTGAGGAACGGCGTGACGGGGCAGGCCTGGTTGGCGCTGACCACCCGCTGGGGGGTGCCGGTCGCGGGGAAGACCTTCAGCACCGCGCCGACCCCGTCCGGCGTGCAGTACGGCCTGGCGCCGCTGACGCCCTCCAGCTCCCCGACCGCCTTGGAGCGGGCGCAGACCCGCGTCAGCAGGGACGGCCTACCGGCGTCACCCGGTACGGGGAGGACGTCCAGGACGTCCTCGGGGCCCAGGTTGCTCGCGCCGCTGGCCAGCGGGTCGTAGCCGTCGCCCGCCGCCGAGGGACGGCTCTGGAAGTACTTCCCGACGGGGGTTCCGTCCTTGCCGGTGAAGTTCTGGCCGATCAGCTCGCTGCCGACGTCCTTGCCGTCCTTCTGGACGGGGGATCCGTCGGCCTGGTGGCCGAACACGGCCTGGGCGACTCCGGTGACGAGAAGGGGGTAGGCCAGCCCGAGGAGCAGGGTGAGGACGAGCAGCGCGCGCAGCGCGGCGAGGTGACGGCTGAGCCAGCCGGGCAGGCGTTCCATTTAAGACATCCCTGGAAGGAACTGGATGAGCAGGTCGATGACTTTGATGCCGGCGAACGGCGCGACGACGCCGCCGAGGCCGTAGACGTACAGGTTGCGGCTGAGCAGCCTGGAGGCGCTGGCAGGGCGGTAGCGCACCCCCCGCAGGGCCAGTGGGATGAGCGCGACGATGACGATCGCGTTGAACACCACCGCCGACAGGATCGCCGACTGCGGGCCGGCCAGCCGCATGACGTTGAGCGCGTCCAGGCCCGGGTAGACGGCGGCGAACATCGCCGGGATGATCGCGAAGTACTTGGCGACGTCGTTGGCGATGGAGAAGGTGGTCAGCGCGCCCCGGGTGATGAGCAGCTGCTTGCCGATCTCCACGATCTCGATGAGCTTGGTGGGGTTGGAGTCCAGGTCGACCATGTTCCCGGCCTCCTTGGCGGCGGAGGTGCCGGTGTTCATGGCCACCCCGACGTCGGCCTGGGCGAGGGCGGGGGCGTCGTTGGTGCCGTCGCCGGTCATCGCGACCAGCCGCCCGCCCTGCTGTTCCTTGCGGATCAGCGCGAGTTTGTCCTCCGGGGTGGCCTCGGCCAGGAAGTCGTCGACCCCGGCCTCGTCGGCGATGGCCCTGGCGGTCAGCGGGTTGTCGCCGGTGATCATGACGGTGCGGATGCCCATCCTGCGCATCTCGTCGAACCGTTCGCGCATGCCCTGTTTGACGACGTCCTTGAGGTGGATCACGCCGAGCACCCTGGCGGTGCCACCGGGGCCGCCCGTGATCTCGCCGACGACCAGCGGGGTGCCTCCGGAGGCGGAGACGGCGTCCACGATCGCGCCGACCTCGCCGGTCGGGTGGCCGCCGTGGTCGCGCACCCACTTCATCACCGCGGTCGCCGCGCCCTTGCGGACCTGGCGGCCGTCCACCCCGACCCCGGACATGCGGGTCTGGGCGGTGAAGGGCACCCACTCGGCGTGGGCCAGCTCACCGGGGGCGCGTTCACGCAGGCCGTAGGCCTGTTTGGCGAACACGACGATGGAGCGGCCCTCCGGGGTCTCGTCGGCGAGGCTGGACAGCTGGGCCGCCTCGGCCAGTTCCTCGGCGGAGACGCCGGGCGCCGGGACGAACTCGGCGGCCTGCCGGTTGCCGAGCGTGATGGTGCCGGTCTTGTCCAGCAGCAGCGTGGAGACGTCCCCCGCGGCCTCGACCGCGCGGCCGCTCATGGCCAGCACGTTGCGCTGCACGAGCCGGTCCATGCCCGCGATGCCGATCGCCGACAGCAGGGCGCCGATCGTGGTGGGGATGAGGCAGACCAGCAGGGCCGCGAGCACGATCCCGCTGACGCCGTCGGCGGTCAGTGCGAGCGAGTCGGGGACCCCGGGGTTGACGGCCTTGGAGTAGATGGCCAGGGGCTGCATGGTGACGGTCGCGGTCAGGAAGATGACGGTCAGCGCGGCCAGCAGGATGTTGAGGGCGATCTCGTTGGGGGTCTTCTGCCGGTCGGCGCCCTCGACCAGGGCGATCATCCGGTCGATGAAGCTCTCCCCGGGCTTCTGGGTGATCCGTACGACGATCCGGTCGGAGAGGACCTTGGTGCCGCCGGTGACGGCGGAGCGGTCGCCGCCGGACTCGCGGATGACGGGCGCTGACTCGCCGGTGATGGCCGACTCGTCCACGCTGGCGATGCCCTCGACCACGTCACCGTCGCCGGGGATGATCTCCCCCGCCTCGACGACCACGTGGTCGCCCTGCCGCAGTTCGGGCGCGCCGACCTGGTCGTAGGAGGGCTCCTCGGAGCCGGGCCGCCAGTCCCTGAGCCTGCGGGCGACGGTGTCGCGCTTGGCGGCGCGCAGCGTGGCGGCCTGCGCCTTGCCCCGGCCCTCGGCCACAGCCTCGGCGAGGTTGGCGAAGAGCACGGTCAGCCAGAGCCAGACCACGACGGCCCAGGCGAAGAACGAGGGGTCGAGGATCGCGAGGGCGGTGGTGAAGACCGCGCCGACCTCGACGACGAACATGACGGGGTTGCGCCACAGCGTGGCCGGGTTGAGCTTCGTGAACGCGGCGGGAAGGGAGGTGATCAGCTGGGCGGGGTCGAGCAGGCCGCCGCCGACCCGGCTCTCCTTGCGCGGGCTCCCCGGGGCCGGGGCCTGGAGCGTTGGGGTGGACACGTCTACCGGATTCCTTCTGCGAGCGGGCCGAGCGCCAGGGCGGGGAGGAAGGTCAGCGCGACCAGGACGACCGTCACGCCGACGACCATGCCGACGAACTGCGGCCGGTGGGTCGGCAGCGTGCCCGCCGAGACCGGAACCGGGTCCTGGCGGGCCAGGGAGCCGGCCAGGGCCAGCACGAACACGATCGGCAGGAACCGGCCGAACGCCATGCACAGCCCGAGCGCGGTGTCGTACCACGGCGTGCTGACGGTCAGGCCGCCGAAGGCCGAGCCGTTGTTGTTCGAGGCGCTGGTGAAGGCGTAGAGCACCTCCGACAGGCCGTGCGGCCCGCCGTTGAGCATGCTCGCGCGCTGTTCGGACGAGCCCATCGCCAGTGCGGTGCCGACGAGCACCAGGACGGGGGTGACCAGGAAGTACATCGAGGCGAGTTTGATCTCGCGGGCGCCGATCCGCTTGCCCAGGTACTCGGGGGTGCGGCCGACCATCAGCCCGGCGACGAACACCGTGATCACGGCCAGTACCAGCATGCCGTACAGACCGGAGCCGACGCCGCCGGGCGCGACCTCGCCCAGCATCATGTTGACCATCGTGACCATACCGCCGAGCGCGGTGTAGGAGTCGTGGAAGGAGTTGACGGCGCCGGTCGAGGTGAGCGTGGTGGCCGCGGCGAAGGTCGCGGAGTTCGCGACGCCGAAGCGCACCTCCTTGCCCTCGGTCGCGGCACCGACAGCCTGCGGGACGGTGCCGTTGTGGGCCAGCTCCAGGCCGGTCAGCACCGCGACGCTGACGACGGCGAGGGTGGCCATGATCGCGACGATCGCGTATCCCTGCCGCCGGTCGCCGACCAGGCGGCCGAAGGTGCGCGGCAGCGCGAACGGGATCAGCAGGATCGCGAAGATCTCCACCCAGTTCGTCCAGCCGGTGGCGTTCTCGAAGGGGTGGGAGGAGTTGGCGTTGTAGAAACCGCCGCCGTTGGTGCCGAGTTCCTTGATGATCTCCTGGCTGGCGACCGGGCCACCGGTGATCGCCTGGGTGCCGCCGGTCAGGGTGGTCACCTCGTACGGCGCGGCGAGGTTCTGCACCAGGCCGCCCGCGACCAGCACGAGCGCCCCGACGAAGGCGATCGGCAGCAGGATGCGGACCGAGCCGCGTACGAGATCGACCCAGAAGTTGCCCAGTTCCTCGCTCCGGCCGCGGGCGAAGCCGCGGACCAGGGCGATCGCCACGGCCATGCCGACCGCGGCCGAGACGAAGTTCTGCACCGCGAGCCCGGCCATCTGCACCAGGTGTCCCATGGTGGACTCGCCGGAGTAGGCCTGCCAGTTGGTGTTGGTGACGAAGCTGACCGCGGTGTTCCAGGCGACGTGGCCGGTGACCGGGGGCATGCCCAGGCTCAGCGGCAGCCGTTCCTGCAGGCGCTGCAGGCCGTACAGCAGCAGGACCGAGACCGCGGAGAAGGCGAGCACGGCGCGGGCGTAGGCGCTCCAGCGCTGCCCGGCCTCGGGGCGGACCCCGGCCAGCCGGTAGATCACCCGCTCGGCGGCCAGGTGCCCGGGGGCGGTGTAGACGCGGTACATGTAGTCGCCGAGCGGGCGGTGGGCCACCGCGAGGGCGACGATCAGGGAGGCGATGAACACGATCCCCGACAGGGCCGGTGACATCAGAAGCGCTCCGGGAACAACAGGGCGGCGACCATGAGGGCCGCCAGCACGACGGCCACGACCAGGCCGATGGCGTTGACGGCGCTCACAGCCGTTCCACCGCCTTGACGACGAGCCCGAGGACCGCGAAGATCGCGATCGTCAGGGCGACGAAGATGACGTCGGCCATCCTCACTCCTTGTTGGCGCATACGTTCCCGGCCGCCGTTTGGCGGCCATGCGACAAGGAAATCGCGGGATTTATGGGTTTTTGCGCGCCTTGATGGGTTCCATACGCCTTCGCACTGTTTATTGACGCGTTCCCTACGCCCCGCCGGTCTCCGGCTCCGCCAGGCCGACGCGGTAGGCGTAGGTGACGGCGTGGACCCGGTCGCGCAGCCGGGCCTTGGCGAACAGGTTGTTGATGTGCGTCTTGACGGTGGCCTCGCCGATGAACAGGACGGCGGCGATCTCGGCGTTCGACAGTCCCCTGGCGATGAGGCGCAGCACCTCCGCCTCACGCGGGGTCAGCCCGTCGGGCAGCGGCCCCCGCCCCCGCCGCTCCTGCCGCTCCCGCTCCGCAGGCCGGGTACGGCCCGGCGGCGGGGACGGCTCCCCCATCACGGCGTTGAGCAGGCGGCGCTGCACGCCGGGGTCGAGCTGGGCGTCGCCGTTGACGACCGCCGCGACGGCCCTGCCGATCTCCTCCGCGCCCGCGCTCTTGGTGAGGAAGCCGCGCGCCCCGGCGCGCAGCGCGGCGAAGACCGACTCGTCGTCCGCGTAGGTGGTCAGCACCACGACCTGGGTCGCGGGGAAGGCGGCACGGATCTCCCGGGTCGCCTCGACCCCGTCCATCCTCGGCATCCGCAGGTCCATCAGCACCACGTCGGGACGCAGTTCCGCGACCAGCCGCAGCGCCTCCAGCCCGTCCCCTGCCGAGCCGACCACCTCGACGTCCGGCAGCAGGCCGAGCAGCAGGACCAGCCCCTCGCGGACCACGGCCTGGTCGTCGGCCACCAGCACCCGGGCGCTCACGCGGGCACCCGCAGCCGGACCAGGAAGATCCCCTCCCGCTCCCCCGACTCCAGCGTCCCGCCGAGAAGCTCGGCCCGTTCCCGCATGCCCACGATCCCGTATCCTCCCCCGGGCGTCCCCGGGGAGTCCGCCAGGGGGTTGGTGACCTCCAGTTCGCACGAGCCGCCGTGGAAGCCGAGCCGTACGGTCGCCGGGGAGCCGGGCGCGTGCCGGCGCACGTTGGTGACCGCCTCCTGGGCGGTGCGGATCACCGCCAGCTCGGTCTCCGGCGGCAGCCGCCGCTGCCTGCCCGACGTCAGCAGGGCGCACTCCTGCCCGGTCGCGGCGTGGAACTCCTCGGCCAGCCTCCGCAGCGCCTCGGGCAGCGGCGGCTGGTTCTCCCGCAGCGCGGACACGGCCCTTCGTGCCTCCTCAAGCCCGTTCCTGGCCAGGTCACCGGCGCGCTCGACCCGTTCCAGGGCCTCTCCCGCCCGGTCGGCGCGCAGCAGCATCCTGGCCCCCTCCAGGTGCACGATCTGCGCCGACAGGCTGTGGGCGAGGATGTCGTGTATCTCCCTGGCGATACGGGCGCGCTCGGCGAGCACCGCCTCCCGCTCCTGCGCGCTCCTGGCGGCCCTGCGCTCCCTGATCGAGTAGGCGATCATGAAGACCATGCAGAGGCTGAAGGCCAGGCTGAGGTCCCGCTCCAAGGCGCCGGTCACCGCCCCGGCCACCAGCAGCCCGCCCAGCGCGAGCCCTCCGATCGGCAGCGAGCGGGCGAGGGGATACCTGACCGCGGCGGTCCCCACGCCGAAGAGCAGGACCGCGACGGCCGGTCCGTCGACGGCCATCATCTCCAGCCAGAGCGCGAGCAGCACCGCCAGGCCGAGGGCCACGACCTTGACCGGCACCCCGAGGAGCGGCAGGCGCGGCGAGGGCCCGGTCGCCGACGGCAGGATCGCCACGGCGAGGAACCCGGCGACGGCGAAGGCCAGGAGCGTGACCGCGAGCCTCTCCCCCGACAGGCCGAACCCGGCCCCGGCACCCGCCTGCGCGACCAGGAACAACACGATCACCCCGGCCCGCAGGACAACGGGGGCGATCGTGGTGTCCCTGAGTCGCGTCGTCACGCCACGGACGTTACCGATCCCGCCCGGCCGGCTGCGAGGCGGGCACCCACGCCGGTACGGCCTCGCAGAGCATCCGCCCCCTCCTGGCGACCAGGACGGCCTGGGCCGCGACGGTCAGGCCCGCGAAGACGAGGGCGGCGGCCGGCCGGTAGGTGAGGCCGAGCGCGCCGCCCGCGGCGAACAGGGCCAGGCGGGCGGCGAAGGAGACCACCCAGGCCGCCAGGGTCCATGCGGTGCCCCTGGCCCAGGCGACCCCGTCGGCCTCCCGCCACACCCGCACGGTCCAGGCGCGCAGGGCGCCGAAGGCGACGGCCATGACCGCCTCGACGGCGATCACGGCGACGCCGAGGACGGACGGGCTCTCCTCCAGGAGGCCGCCGCCGTACACCCCGGCCCCCGTCAGGATGAGGCCGAAGACCAGCAGGCCGCGTCCCGCGGCGGGCCGGGTCCGCATCTGGCGGTAGACGACGAGGGCGAGGACGACGAGGGAGAAGACGGCGATCTGCAGCGAATCCATGTCAGCGACGGTAGGGACGGTGGCCCCGGCGCGGATCGGAGCACGGGTGGAGACAGGAGAACTCCACCCGTGGGTGGAGACGCGGGTCGTGTGGCCCCGATGTCAGGGGAGGCCCACTTTCAGGACAGTTGTCGGCGTCTGAACCGTTGCGGACACTCTGATGGTCGCCGCACGCCGGACGGGGGGACCGATCCGGCGGGCGTTCACCGGGGCCCGTGACGCGGAAAACCGTTTGACGGGGGTTTTAGCCTTTACGGGCCCTTCTGCGAGGACAGTGCTGAACCCAGTAAGGAGTGTGCTGCCTGCTGATGCCCCCCGATACCGTCGCCTCAGCGCGAGAATCCGGTACCACCCGTTCCCCTCTCCCCCACCCCCGCCGCGCCAGGATCTCGTCACTGTGGCGGTTGCGGCCCTACCTCCGTCCCTACACGACCCGGCTGATCGTCATCTGGCTGGCCGCCCTGGCCGGGGTCGGGATCGGCATCGTCATCCCGCTGATCGGCAGGGAGGTCATCGACGGCCCCGTCGCCAGCGGTGAGACCGGCGCGCTGCTCCCGCTGTTCCTGCTCGCGCTGGCCCTCGGCGCGGGTGAGGCGCTGCTGGTCCTGCTGCGCAGGTGGATGCTCGGCGAGGCCGTCCTCGGCGTGGAGACCAGCATCCGCGACGACCTCTACGCCCACCTCCAGCGGCTGCCGATGGGCTTCCACGGCTCCTGGCAGTCCGGGCAGCTGCTGTCCCGCGCGACGACCGACCTGTCGGCGATCCGGCGCTTCCTCGGCTTCGGCATGCTCTTCCTCGTCCTGATCAGCGTCCAGATCGTGACGGTCACGGGCCTGCTGCTGAACATGTACTGGCCGCTCGGCCTGCTGGTCGCCGCCTCGGCGTTGCCGATCGCCCTCATCTCGCTGCGTTTCGAGCGGGGGTACGTCGACGCCTCACGCCGGGTCCAGGACCAGCAGGGCGACCTGGCCACCCTGGTCGAGGAGTCCGCGGCGGGCATCCGCACGATCAAGGCCTTCGGGCGGGGGCCGTACGTCGGCGGCGTCTTCGGCGACGCGGCGCTGAAGATCTACCGCACCGCGATGGAGAAGGTGGGCCTGTCCTCCCGCTTCTTCACCTTCCTTGAGGTCGTCCCCAACGTCACCCTCGCCGTGGTGCTGCTGACCGGTGCGCTCGCGGTCGGCACGGGAGCGCTGACCCTGGGCACGATGGTGGCCTTCACCACGCTGATGCTGCAGCTGGTGTGGCCCATCTCCGCGCTCGGCTTCATCCTGGTGATGGGCCAGGAGGCGATGACCGCGGCCGACCGGGTGATGGAGGTCCTGGACACCGAGCCCGCCATCGTCGGCGGCACGGACGCGGTCGAACGGCCCCGCGGGCACCTGCGCTTCGAGGGGGTCGGCTTCACCTTCCCCGGCGCGGACAGGCCGGTGCTGCGCGACGTCTGGCTGGACGTCCGTCCGGGGGAGACGGTGGCGGTCGTCGGCGCGACGGGGTCGGGCAAGACCACGCTGACCTCGCTGGTGCCCCGCCTGCACGACGTCACCGAGGGCCGGGTCACCCTCGACGGCCACGACGTGCGGGACCTGTCCCTGGCCGCGCTCCGCACCATGGTCGCCACCGCCTTCGAGGAGCCGACGCTGTTCTCGATGAGCGTCAGGGAGAACCTCACGCTGGGACGGCACGACGCCACCGAGGAGGAGATGGCGGCGGCCGTCGAGATCGCCCAGGCCGGGTTCGTCCACGACCTGCCGTGGGGGCTGGAGACCAGGATCGGTGAGCAGGGCATGTCGCTGTCCGGTGGCCAGCGTCAGCGCCTGGCCCTGGCCCGCGCCGTGCTGGCCAGGCCGAAGGTCCTCGTCCTCGACGACACCCTCTCCGCCCTGGACGTCGAGACCGAGGCCCTGGTCGAGGAGGCGCTCAGGCGGGTGCTGCGGGACGCGACCGGGATCGTCGTCGCGCACCGCGCCTCGACGGTGCTGCTCGCCGACCGGGTCGCCCTGCTGCTCGACGGCACGATCACCCACGTCGGCCCGCACCACGAGCTGATGGCGACCGTTCCCGAGTACCGCGAGCTGCTGTCGGCGGCCCTCGACGAGCCGCTGGACGAACAGGAGGCGCTGCTGTGAGCGGGACCACGAAGGAGAACCAGAAGACGGAGACGACCGGCGAGAGCCCGGGCTGGCGGGGCGTCGCCGCGGAGAACCAGGACGAGCTGTCCGAGCGGGCCTCCTTCCTGCTGCGCGCCCGGTCGCGCCGGCTGCTGGCCGAGCTGCTGCGGCCGTACCGGCGGGAGATCGCGGTGCTCGTCGCGGTCATCGTGGTCTGCAACGGGGCCTCGCTGGCCATCCCGTTCCTGGTCAAGGTGGGCATCGACTCGGGCATCCCGCCGATGACCTCGGGACAGGGACCGGGCACGCTCGTCGCGGTGGTCATGGCGGTGCTGGTGGCCGCGGCGCTCCAGGCGGCGACCCGGCAGGTGTTCCTCAGGCGCTCCGGCCGTATCGGCCAGGACGTCCTGCTCGAACTGCGGCGGCGGGTCTTCGCCCACTTCCAGCGGCTGTCGCTGTCCTTCCACGAGGACTACACCTCCGGCCGGGTCGTCTCCCGGCTCACCTCCGACATCGACGCCATCTACGAGATGCTCGAATCCGGCTTCGACGGGCTCGTCACCGCGGTGCTGACCCTGACCGGGACCGCCGTCCTGCTGCTCGTCCTCGACGTACGGCTCGGCCTGGTCGCCCTGCTCCCGCTGCCGGTGCTGCTGCTGTTCACCCGCTGGTTCCGGCGGCAGTCGAGCATCGCCTACCGCAGGACACGGGAGACGGTCGCGCTGCTGATCGTCCACTTCGTGGAGTCGATGGCCGGTGTCAGGGCGGTCCAGGCCTTCCGCAGGGAGCCGCGCAACCAGGAGATCTTCGGCCGGCTCAACGTCGACTACCGCGACGCCAACATCCGGGGCATGCGCCTGATCTCGATCTTCGCACCGGTCGTCAAACTGATCGGGAACGTCACGATCGCCGCGATCCTGCTCTACGGCGGGTGGCTGGCGCTCGGCGGCCACGTCACGGTCGGCGTGCTGGCCGCGTTCCTGCTCTACCTGCGTCAGTTCTACGAGCCGATGCAGGAGATCAGCCAGTTCTACAACGCCTTCCAGTCGGCGGGCGCGGCGCTGGAGAAGCTCTCCGGCGTGCTGGAGGAGAAACCCGACGTCGCCGAGCCGCGTGACCCCGTGCCGCTGGTACGGCCACGCGGTGGCGTCCGGTTCGAGGCGGTCGAGTTCTCCTACCTCGACGGGACCCCCGTACTGCCCAGGATGGACCTGACGATTTCCGCCGGGCAGAGTGTGGCGCTGGTCGGCACGACGGGGGCGGGCAAGACCACCCTGGCCAAGCTCGTGGCCAGGTTCTACGACCCGGTCGCCGGGCGTGTGCTGCTGGACGGGGTCGACCTGCGCGACCTGGACGACGAGACGCTGCGCGCGGCGGTGGTCCTGGTGACGCAGGAGAACTTCCTGTTCACCGGGTCGGTCGCGGACAACATCAGGTTCGGCAGGCCGGAGGCGTCCACGGCCGAGGTCGTCGAGGCCGCCAAGGCGGTCGGCGCCCACGGCTTCGTCTCCGCGCTCGCCGACGGCTACGACACCCAGGTCGGCAAGCACGGCGGACGGCTCTCCGCGGGACAGCGGCAACTCGTCGCCTTCGCCAGGGCCTTCCTCGCCGACCCGGCGGTGCTGATCCTCGACGAGGCGACCTCAAGTCTCGACGTACCGGGGGAACGGCTGGTCCAGCGGGCGATGCGCACGATCCTCGCCGACCGGACCGCCCTGATCATCGCGCACCGCCTCTCGACCGTCGAGATCGCCGACCGGGTCCTGGTCATGGAGGGCGGCGAGATCGTCGAGGACGGGCCGCCCGATCGGCTCGTCCGGGACGCGGGCCGGTTCGCGGACCTGCACCGGGCCTGGCGCGAGAGCGTCTCCGACCTGCCGGGCAGGCTTCCCGGATAACGGCGGGGGCGGTGGCCCGGACCCTCACAGGTCCGGGCCACCGCCGGGTGCTCGCTCTCCGGTTTCTTGGGGTGTTCCCGCTAGAAGGAGATGCTCCAGGAGTTGACCACTCCGGTGTCTCCCTGGAAGTAGTCGCCGACCATGAGCGACCAGGTGCCGTTGCCGAGCCTGGAGGGGTTGCTCACGGTGAAGGTGACCGGCCCATCGTAGGGGGTGCAGGCCTCGTAGCCCTCGTACTTCAGCACCCGGGCGGACCCGTTCGGCTGGTACAGGGTGATGCGCACGTCCTGCGAGCAGGTGTGCTGGATGTCGGCCGTGACGGTGAACGTGCTTTCGGGTTCCCCGTCGAGGGCGACGTCGATGTCGGTGTAGTCCTGGTATCCGTCGTTGATCTCGAAGGGCGTGTCGTTGGTGAAGGTGCGCCCGCCGCCGGTCCCGCCGACGGTGAGGGTGAAGACGGCCGAGCGGTTGGCGCTCGTCCCGTTGCCGTTGAGGCTGATGGAGTAGGTGCCCGCCGGGGTCGCGGACGAGGTGGTGATGCTGACCGAGGAGCTCTGCCCGCTGGTGATGGTCGCCGGGCTGAAGCTCACGTTCGCGCCGGAGGGCACGCCGCCGGCGTTGAGCGAGACCGACTGGGCGTTGCCCGAGGTGACCTGGGTGCTCAGCGTCGCCGAGGCCGACTCACCGGCCTGGACCGTGGCCGAGGACGGGCTGACCGAGACCGAGAAGTCGTCGGTCGGGGGCGGGGTGTCGCCGCCGACGGCACCCTTCCAGACCGCGTACGCTGCGGCGTCGGCCGCCCGGTCGAGGATGGTGTCGTTGATGTTGCTGGTGGTGTCACAGGAGGAGTGGTAGCAGGAGTCGTACGCCCTGCCCGACGTACCTCCCCACTTGGTGGCCTGGGCCGAGGTCTTGATGTCGCTGGCGCCCGCGGCCACACCGGAGGTGGCGATGCCCGCGTTGCGGAAGGAGGCGTCGTCGGAGCGGTTGGCGCCCTCGACGTTCTCCTCGGTCTGGACGCCGATCTTGGTGTAGAAGGCCTTGAGATCGGCCGCCGCGGCGGTGGCGATGTTGTTGATGAAGTAGCCGCCGTTGGGCGAGCCGACCATGTCGTAGTTGTAGTAGACCTTGATCTTGGAGCGCTCGGCCGAGCTGAGCGAGCCGACGTAGTACTTCGAGCCGAGCAGGCCCTGCTCCTCGTCGGTCCACCAGCCGAACCGCACGTGCTTGGTCATGGTGGGGTTCTTCGCGGCGAGGGTCAGCGCGACCTCAAGCAGGGTGGCGGAGCCCGAGCCGTTGTCGTTGATGCCGGGACCGGCGGAGACGCTGTCGAGGTGGGCGCCGGACATGACGACCTGGTTGGCGTCGCCGCCCGGCCAGTCCGCGATCAGGTTGGGACCCGCGCCGCCGCTGCAGCCGGAGGTGCAGCTCTGCCGGGTCACGGTGTAGCCCGCGGCGCGGAGCTTGTTCTCCACGTAGCTGACCGACTGGGTGTAGCCGGCGCCGGTCGAACGGCGGTTGCCGCCGTTGCTGCTGGCGATGCTCTGGAACTGCTGCAGGTGCGCCTTGACGTTGGCGAGGCTGATGTCCGGTGCCTCACCGCCGCCGGGCGGGCCGCCGTTGACCGTGAGCGAGTACGTCGCGGTCCTGTCGACGTCGGTGCCGTCCGCGGTGACCGTGATCGACGAGGTGCCGTTCGGCGTGTTCGACGAGGTCGTGACGCTCAGCGTCGAGCTCTGGCCCGCGGTGATGGTCGGCGGGCTGAAGGAGGCACTCGCCCCCGAAGGCAGACCGGAGGCCCGCAGCGTGATGGACTGGGCGCTGCCCGCCGTCACCGTGGTGCCGACGGTCGAGGTCGCCTGCTGGCCCGCCTGGACGCTGCCCGAGGTGGGGTTGAGGGAGACCGAGAAGTCGTTCGGGTTCTGGATGGTGCAGGTGCCCTCACCGGAACCGGCGGAGACGTTGACCGCGCTCCAGGCCGCCCTGACCGCGTTCCACTCGACGCAGCTGTTGGGGAAGAGCTGCTTGGCCGCGGCGACCGTGGCGGCGCGCGCCTTGGCGTGGGTCCACGGCGAGGTCTTGTTGTTGAGCCCGGCCATGAAGATCTGGCCGGCCTTCTGGATGCCGATGCCGGTCAGGTTCGACGATCCGGAGCAGACCGGGCTGGTGGGCTTGCCGCCGCCGGGGTTGGTGCCCTCGGCGAGCAGGTAGAACCAGTGGTTCTGCGGACCGGCCGCCGCGTGCACCTCGGTGTTCGGGATCGAGGAGCTGTAGCAGTCCGGGTCACCGTTGGTGCTCGGCTTGTACATGTAGCGGATCGGCCCCTGGCCGACCAGGTTGACCTCTTCGCCGACCTGGTAGTCCGCCGGGTCGTTGGGGTTGTTGGCGTAGCTTTCGAGCAGCGCGCCGAAGATGTCACCGGTCGACTCGTTCAGGCCGCCGGCCTCGTTGCCGCTGCCGCCGTCCCCGGAACCGGAGAACTGGAAGATGGCGTGGCCGAACTCGTGGCCGACGACGTCCATCGGGGTCGCCTGCTGGTTGTTCGACTGGTTGTGGCCGAAGTTGGTGTAGGACCCGTTCCAGTACGCGTTGACGTCGTTGAGGCCGACGCGGATGGGGAAGGCGCCGCCCCGGCCGTTGAAGCCGTTGCGGCCCAGCCAGTCCCTGAGCATGTTCCACTCGGTCTGCGCCGCGTAGAGGGCGTCGACGCAGGCGGTCTCAAGGTTGGTGCCGGAGCCGTTGCCCCAGGAGTCGGTGCTCTTGGTGTAGGCCGAGCCGTTCTGGCCGCCACAGGCCAGGCCGCTGCGGGTGGTGTCACGCATGGTGTAGGAACCGGACGACCCCGAGGTCTGGATGGTGACCGGGTTGCCGTTGTAGAAGCTGTTGCCGGTGCCCGCGCGGACCTCGTCGTAGGAGTCCAGCACCGAGCCGGTCAGCGCGTCGACGAAGACGTGCAGCACGCTGGGCGCCTTCTCGGTGGCGCCCCTGACCACGACCTCCCAGGCCAGCTTCGGCTGGGTGCCCGCCGCGTGGACCAGCAGGGTCGGGGCGTCGGCGCTCTCCACCTTGGCGAGCTTGGCGCGGGCGGTGGCCGCCGCCGCCGAGGGCCTGACCCTGGGGGTGACCCCGACCTTGATCTCCGCCCGCTGGCCGGAGGCGACCTGGCCGAGCTGGTCACCCGCCCGGTCGGTGGTCACGATCACGTCGCCGCCGTAGACCGGCAGCCCTCGGTGGGTGCGGGCGTAGGTCAGGTACTGCAGGCCGTACGCGCCGTCGATGGTCTTGGCCAGGGTGAACTTGTCCTGTGCGCTCTTGCGCAGTGTCCCGGACTCCGCGGCCAGCGCCTTGCCCGCGTTCGCGATCGCACGCTCGCGGCCTCTGGCGTTGGGCGGGGTGAACGCCCTGTCGAGTTTCTGCGCCGCTCCCACGGGGGTGGGCTTCGCGTCCACCGCGGGCTTGGCCGCGTAGGCGCCGGGCGCGTTCGCGAACGTGGAAGCCGCCAACGCCGCTGTCGCCAGTACGGCGACGGCACCTGTTCTGAGCTTGGATCTCACTCTGGATGACTCCTCTCACAAGTCCCCTGGGGGGAAAGGGACCAAGGAGCCGTGGCCGGCCAGGGCTGGACCAAAGGTGCCATTACTACGACATGTCAGGAACCCTCCAGCTGCCCATAGTCCGCCACTATGGGGTGATCAGGCGTTCATCTCTTGACAGGGGGCAGCGCGTATTCACTGGTCAGCGGACACCCGTTACCCATCGGATGAGCGGCTGAAATCGTCGGTGTCATATGCCGGCCGACGGTCGCACGACCAGGCCGTTCTTGAGTGTCCGCAGGTCATTCCCCATCCCGCGAACATCAGGGGCGGCGCCAAAGACCTCCGGCACAACCGGAGTCAATGTCGTTGTCAGGCCCGGACATCGCCCACGGGAGAACGACCGGGCCGGTCAGCGCCCCGAGGCCAATGGCCACACGAACCTCCGGGGGGTACGGCGGAGCGGCCGGGATGCGGAGAGGCTGCTCCCCGCACCGTGGACACGCCGCGTTGACAACAGTATTAAATAGGAAACCTTCCTGTGCAATGAATAACGGCGGTCCGTTTCGGACACACCTTTTCCGTCCGGGCCGACCACCGCAAAGACGGGCGCCGTTTCCCGGGCCGGGTTTTCCCCGGGCCGTCCGGGCGGCCTCCACGGAAAGGTTCGCCCGGAGGAAAAGAGAAGAGGGCGGCGCCGCACGGTCGCGGGCCGCCCTCTCGAATCCGGCTAACGACAGGTTTCGTATTCCAGCGCCGGAGCGTACATCCAGGCCAGACGGCCACCGGCCAGGTAGACGGCACGTCTGCCATTGACCTGGTTGGGCTTCATCACATAGGAACTTGGCCCGGTAACGGGGGAATCATCCGCCTTCGGATCCTGATAGACCAGCTCGGCGCCCATGTAACTGACGTACACACTCGACCCGCCATGACCTGTGTTGACCTTGTAGATGTTGACGGTGCAGGGGGCCGCCTGGGCGGGAATGGCCGATACGGTGGTCAATCCGCTCCCGAGAAGCGCCGCGACGGCGGCGGCCGTCGCGGCGCTTCGGAGCGATGAGCGATAGAGCTTCATTGATCCTCCGGAATCGTGTTCTGAGCCGCTGATCATTGCGGCGTTTCCACGATGTCAGAACATGAGCAGCAGCGGTCTAATCCCATGGTTTGTGGCCTCAAAAGCATCGGCCACATCCTTCTCGGCACGCTCATCCGGAAGATGAAAATCTTTCCCCTTGATATGATACGTCTTCACTTTTCCAATTTTTTCACTCGAACCAGATTTGCCGCATGAACCCCATCAAGACGACCGGCATGGGACACTACGGAAAACGCAGGGGCTGTCCGTGGCGTTCGAGCCAGGCCGCGTAGACGGGGACCTTCAGCGCCTCGCTCCAGTACCTGCGGATCGCACTGCTGATCAGGGAGACCACGTGCTCGGCCAGCGGACCGTGCCGGGTCCAGGCGATGATGTAGCGGAACAACATGGGGGTGCCCACCAGCGGGCGGACCACGATCCCCGGGTGCGGCTGGTAGATCGCCTGGAACATCCCCACACACCTGCCCGCTCTGATCAGGTCGTAGGCCAGGGCGGGACTGACCGAGAAGTTCAGCCTGGGGGCGAAGCCGTGCTTCCTGCAGGCGTCCCAGAAGTGCTCCCTGTGGCCCACCTCCGCCTGCGGGGGCATCGCCCAGTCGTCGCCGGCCAGGTCGGCCAGGTCGATCTCCTCCTGCCGGGCCAGCGGATGGGACTCCGCGAGCCCGATGAAGATCGGTTCGATCACCGGGATCTCGTACACCACCCCGGGCGGCGGCGTCAGCTCGTAGCCCGGATAGTCACCCAGGACGGCCAGTTCCAGCCTGCCCGTCTCCATGAAGGAGTGCAGGGTGTCCATGCACTCCTCGGTACGGATGGTGAAGTCCACCCCGGGCACCAGGTCGTACATGCAGTTGCTGACGTATCCCGCCAGCGACATCGGCGCACAGCCGACCCGCACGAGAGGTTTCCCCGTACCCCGCTCGACGTAGTGGCGCGCATCCCGTTGCAGGGTGCCGAAGGCGTGCAACAGCGAACTCGACCGCTCCAGCATCCATCCGCCGAGCGCGGTCGGGCGGCTGCCCTCGTGGGCCCGTTCGAACAGCTGGCCGCCGAGCATGCGCTCTATGCGCTGCAGCTGACCGGCCAGCGCGGGCTGGGACAGTCCGAGGGAGGAGGCCGCCTTGGAGATACTGCCGTGCTCGGCGATCGCATGGATGACCCGAAGATGGCGCATTTCCATGTCCATGCGGCGATGATAGGGAGAAACCTTACCATTTTAAATCAAAATCCAATAGCGATTTCACAGGGTTCCAAGACTGTGCACATCTTTCCGGGTCAAACGAGAGAGCGCTCCCCGGTCCGCCGCCGCCCCGCGCGCCCCGGCGCCCCCCACCGCGCGATACGGCGGCACCGCCACCTCGCCCCCGCCGGGCCGTACCGGGACCCGATCCGGGCGGCGCCCCTCGGGGCCACGGAGCGGCACCCAAATGAAGTTCGCGTTCTCTCCATAAGCCTTATATGGCGAACTATCCGCTCTTTTATGGTTTTTCCCTTTCGTACGGCCTCGCCAACGCGATCGGTCCCCGGGGGGACTTTCTTCCGCGAAAGGGGGAACTCTCCCTCCTCTCATGACCGTTTCTGTCGGAGACGTCGTTCACACTCACTGCTTCGACCCCCTGACGACGGGAGCTGACACGATGGCGGACCGGCGACCGGCCGGAAGAAGACGACCCTCGGGCGCGGGAAAGCGCGGGAAGG
Source organism: Streptosporangium sp. NPDC049376 (assembly GCF_044466505.1). Taxonomy (NCBI): domain Bacteria; kingdom Bacillati; phylum Actinomycetota; class Actinomycetes; order Streptosporangiales; family Streptosporangiaceae; genus Streptosporangium; species Streptosporangium sp. NPDC049376. The sequence continues at coordinate 221,636 of NZ_JBITMT010000006.1, forward strand.
GAGGCGAGACCGGTCTCCTGCTCTGGCTCTTCGGCGCCGCGCTGGTGTTCCTGCTGCTCAGGGCGGCCCTGCCCTTCCTGCAGCGGAACTGGCCGTGGTTCGTGGCCGCCGCCGTCGCCGCGCTCGTCCTGGCCACGGCCTTCGCCGTGGCGCGCGCCAGAGCGACGGCCGAGCGGGAGCGCAGGTGGTTCCGGGAGAACTCCGAGCTGGAGCGGGTCGACCGGCTGACGGGGGCGGAGTTCGAGAGGCTCACCGCGGAACTGCTGCGCCGGGACGGCTTCCGTCATGTCAGGCTGCTCGGCGGCGCGGGCGACCGGGGCGTCGACCTGACCGCGATCGGCCCCGGGGGCCGTCCCTTCGCCTTCCAGTGCAAGCGCTACACCGGCAGCGTCGGCGCCCCCCAGGTCCGCGACTTCCTCGGCGCGCTGGCCCACGCCTTCGCCGGGCACACCGGCGTCCTGGTCACCTCCGGCCGCCTCACCCGCCCCGCCCTGACCGAGGCGAACCAGGGCGGGCTGATCCTCGTCGAGCGTGAGCGACTGGCCGCCTGGCTCGGCGGCGAGGCCCTCCTGCCCGGCCGTACGGCTCGCGGGGGCTGAGCCCTCCCGCCGGGCGTGACTCAGGCGCTTTATGCCTTGGTATATGTCATATTTCTCACTTCGACCGGCGTAATGATCTATGTTAGTCAGGTCGAAAAGTAAGGACATAATAGGATTTTGACGCGTTCATATCACGGCGAGACCACCCCGTTTCCTCGGTGCCGGGAAGGGCAACCATGATCGCGGTTTCAGTGGTCGACGACGACCGGATGCTGCTCGACGGACTGACCGCCTGATTCTCCGGAGTCCCCGACATACGCCTGGCGGGCACCGCCCGCACGGTCACAGAACTGCTCTCCAGAGGACACGCCCCCGCCGACGTGGTGATCCTCGACCTGCTCCTGGCCGACCGCTCCGACCCGATCGGCAACGTACGCAGGATCGTGGCCACGGGCAGCCGGGTGCTCGTGGTGAGCGTGATCACCTCACCGAGCATGGGCTCCCAGGTCGTCAGAGCCGGGGCCGGTGGATACCTCACCAAGGACCACGACCTGAGCGTGCTGACCTCCGCCGTCCGCGAGGTCGCCACCCGGGGAAGCACGCACTCCCCCGAACTGGCGCTCTGCTGGCTGTCCGACCGCGCCGCCGACCGCCCCGTGCTCTCCCCCCAGGAACGGGCCGTCCTGCTGGCCTACGCGTCGGGGATGACGCTGTCCGCGGCGGCCCGCAGCGCGGGAGTCCAGCCGGGAACCGCCAAGAACTACCTCGACCGGGTCAAGGAGAAGTACCGCAGAGCGGGCAGACCCGCCTACACCAAACTCGACCTCGCCACCCGGGTGAGGGAGGACGGCTGGTTGAGATAGCTGTGTTTCTTTGCGCCGCCTGGCGGCGTCGCGGGCTTGGGCGCCTCCGAGTCGGCGCTTTCCCTCGTCGCTGTGTCTCCTTGCTCCGCCTGACGGCGTCGCGGGCTTGGGCGCCCCGAGTCGGCGCTTTCCCTCGTCACTCCGTCGCTGCGCTCCTGCGTTCCTCAGTCCAAGCGCCGACGCGCCCAAGCCGACACTCCTCATACTTGGCGCCGGTAAAGCACAAGGTCAAACCCCTCGCGCACGACACCGGGTAAGGCACAAGCCGACGCTCTTCACTTCTGGCGTCGGAGACAGTGGGGAACCCCGTAAGGCGCCTCACGGGCGAGGGGATCCCTTGAGGGTCCGTCTGGAACGCGGGCCACTTGGTGGGGGCGCGACGGGGTCGTGCACCGCGGGTCAGCCGTGCGCGCCGCGGTCACTCTGACGCCCGTCCCCTCCGGGCCCGGTGGGGGGCCGGGCTCCGTCTCGGTTGACGTGACCGTCGAGGACCGGCCCCGTCCCGCTCCCTGCCGGGTCACCGGGCCAGACCAGTTCGACGCAGGTGCCCTCGCCTTCGGCGGACAGGACGGTGACCTGGCCGCCGACCTCCCGCATGCGGCCGGCGACGGAGGAGGCGAGCCCGAAGCCCGGGGCTGTGGAGGCCGGGTCGAAGCCTCTCCCCCGGTCCACGACGCGCACGGTCACCCGACGGCCCCGGCCGTCCTCAGGAACGTTCCCGTGCGCGTCCTCGCCGATGACCGTCAGCCAGGCCTCCTTCGTCGCCGAGTGCAGGGCCACGTTGTTGAGCGCCTCCTGGGAGGCGTCCGCGAGAGCGGAGACGACGGCCGCGGGCACCCGCTCGGGCAGGCAGGCCGCGGCGTAGCGGACCCGCAGCCCGAGCCCGGAGGCCCTGGTGATCACCTTGGCCAGGCTGTCCTCCAGGCGGGCGGCCGTTCCGGTGCCCTCGCGCCCGATGAGCAGCCTGACGTACTCCGCGTCGGCGGCGCAGCGCAGCCGTACCTGCTCCTCCCTGTGGTCGAGACCGCCGCGGGCGATGGCCGTCAGGGTGGTGAGCACCGTGTCGTGCAGCCGCCGGTAGTGCGCCAGACGCTCGGCGGAACGCGCCTGGTCGGCGACGTGGCCCGTCTCTGTGGCCAGCCGCCGGTCGGCCAGGTCGTCCAGGCGGTTCGCCTGCGCCCGCAGGTAACGGTGGATGAAGCAGACGATGACCGCGAACCACAGGTAGGAGTTCAGGCGCACCGCGATGTCGATCGGCAACGGATACCTGCTGCCGAGGTCGCCCGCGTGCGCCACCAGGTAGGCCAGCGCGGGCGGCAGCAGCGCCCACGCCCACGCGAGGGACTCCGCGACCGCCCCGGTCAACGCCCCCGTGGCCATGAGGGCCGACGACGACCAGTTCGCCGGGGCTCGGGAGTCACCGAGGCAGTTGGCGCCGACCGCCGGCAGGAGCCCGCAGGTCACCGCGACGTCCGCGGCCACCGCCCAGCGGGCGAACCAGCCCCGGCGCCGGGTGGTCACGACCAGCGCGGCGTTCCAGGCGACCGCGACGGCCAGCAGGACCACGTTCAGCGTGGCGCTCCGGTAGAGGCGGTCGGCGCTGAAGACTCCCGCGACGGCGGGCACCAGGTAGCTCGCGCGCTGCAGGACCAGCAGCATCACGACGAACCGGTTGACCCGATCCCGTCCCGGCCGGGCCGCGAGGTACTCGGAGTCACGCCAGCCAAGGGAGCATGAGCGCCGCACCCGTTCTCTCCACTCTCCCCGGCGCCGTTCCGGGGTCCGCCGACCGTCACACCCCCCGTCACACCCCCGTGTACTTCCCCGTCAGTCTTCACCGAAGACGCGGCCCGCGCCATGCGGAGGGCGTGGCCACCTCAGGCCGCGCCGCCCGCGGAACGGTGCGAACCCACGGTTGTCCCGGTCCGGGCGTGTCCGGACGGCGCGGCGGGGTCAGCCGTTGAGCAGGTCGTTCCTGGCGTGGCGCAGGTCGTCGAAGGAGGACAGGTCGGGGACGGTCCAGCCGTTCAGGTCGTACTCCCCGAGGCACCGCTCGACGAACGCCTTGTAGTCGTCGATCTGCCCCGACGCGCCCTGCCCGAGCAGCAGCTCGACGCGGGTGCTCTCGTGGTTGCCCGCGTAGTTGAGCTCGTACAGCTCGTGCCGGCCGCCGAACTCGGTGCCGACCGCGTCCCACAGCAGCTTCATGACCTTGACCCGCTCGACGGCGTCCACCCCGTTCGAGCCCCGGACGAATCTGTCCAGGTAGGGACGGATGTCCGGGTTCTTGAAGTCGTCGGCGCTGGAGTTGACGTAGATCAGCCCGCTGGCGACGTCCTTCAGCACGATCTCCCTGATCCTGGGGTAGCCGACCTGCATGAACCACCGGTAGGCCATGCCGTACTGGGGGTTGGGCAGCACCGCGCCGTTGCGCCACGGGACGGGGTTGCGCGCGGCGGCGTCCGACAGCGCCCAGAAGAGGTTCCGCCAGGCCAGGACCTCGCCCATCCTGCTCTGCACGCCCCGGAAGTCCCTGGTGCCGGTGATCTCAAGCGCCTTGGCCAGCAGGCCCGCGATGAACTCCAGTTTCACCGCCAGGCGGGTGCAGCCGTGGAAGGTGAAGCGTTCGATGAAGCCGGAGTGCCCGGTGAACAGCTGGACCTTTCCCACGTCGCCGTAGACGAAGACGTTCTCCCAGGGGATGAGGACCTTGTCCAGCACCAGGATGGTGTCGTTCTCGTCGAGGCGCGAGGAGAGCGGGTAGTCGAAGGGACTGCCCATCACCGCCGCGGCGGCGGTGTAGGAGGGGCGGCAGATCAGCTTCATCCCCCGCGCGCCCATCGGCACCGTGGCCACCAGCGCGAACTCCCGTCTCTTGATCGGCAGTCCGTAGTGGGCGATGAAGTTGTAGTGGGTGAGCGCCGAGCCGGTGGCGACCACCTTGGCCCCGCTGACGACCAGGCCCGCGTCGGTCTCCCGCTCCACGTGGACGAAGACGTCGGCGACCTCGTCCGGCGGGCGGCTGCGGTCGACCGGGGGATGGACGATGGCGTGGTTCCAGTAGAGGACCTTCTCCTGCGACTCGGCGTACCACCGGCGCGCGTTGTCGGCGAAGGGCTCGTAGAAGTCGGCGTTCGCGCCGAGCGTGCCGAGGAAGGAGGCCTTGTAGTCGGGGCTGCGGCCCATCCAGCCGTAACTCATGCGCGCCCACTCGGCGATGGCCCGCTGGTCGGCGACGAGGTCCTCGGCGCTGTGCGGCGTGGTGAAGAACCTGTGGGTGTATCCGCCGCTTCCCGTGTCGGTCGGCGCGGTGAGGACCTCGCGCCTGGCCGGGTCGTGCAGCGCGTCGTAGAGCCGCGCCGTCATCCGGATGGGGTTGCGGAAGGCCGGGTGGGTCGTGGGGTCCTTGACGCGTTCGCCGTACACGTAGATCTCACGGTCGTCGCGCAGGCTCTCGATGTACTCCTCACCGGTCAGCGGGCGGGTCACGGGGCCTGTCTGCTCATCTCGCACCTCGACTCCTCGGGGAAGTTGTGGGCGGCGCCGCGGAACTCAATGGTGACACCCGGTGGTGGCGATGCCTTTCTCCCAGATTGCGCTGATCACCGCGGTTCTCCCGGACAGCGCAATCCGAGAGATGCGGGGCCCCGGGACCGGGTGGGACGGTCGGAGGGTGAGCACACCGGAGGCGGTCGCCGCCATCGCCGGTGGATGACAGTGGATGACAGGGGCGTCCGGCTCCGGGCGGTTCCCGACCGTCTCATGGGGACCACCGCTCTCCCGCCTTCCGTGACCGTACGAGCGGCACGCCTCCCGGTTCTCATCCGCTAGTTCCCAGCTGGTTCCCAGGAGGAAATGGTGCTGACCGCCGACGTTCCCGCATCAGGACGGCCGACCGGCCGCGTGTCCGAGTTGCCCCCGGCCCGGCGGGAGGACCCGTCCTGTCCGCCGGGGGACGACAAGGAGACGGAGGGTGTGACCTGGACCCTGGCACGGAGGAGGGCGGCGCGTGCCCGCGCGTGCCCGTCCCCCGCCTGGGAGATTCCGGACGAGGCCGCCTGAGACTTCCCGACGACCATCGGACAGCCAGGAGAAAGGGAGAAACATGACAACGACCAGCCCCTCGGACGCTGACAGGGCCGCCGTGGCGGCCGTCCCCCAGCGCGTCGTCGACGCGTGGGCCGAACACGACGCGGAGGCCTTCGCCGGCGTCTTCACCGAGGACGGGAGCATGATCCTGCCCGGCCTCTACCGCAAGGGCCGTCAGGAGATCCACTCGTTCATGGCGGAGGCGTTCGAGGGCCCGTTCAAGGGCACCCAGGTGACCGGGCGCCCGATCGACATCAGGTTCCTCGGCGAGACGACCGGGGTGCTGATCACGCAGGGCGGCGTGCTGGCCCCGGGTGAGACCGAGGTCTCCCCGGAACGCGCCATCCGGGCCTCCTGGCTGGTCGTCAAGGAGGACGGCCAGTGGCGGCTCGCCGCCTACCAGAACAGCCCCGTCAACCCTGCCTGACCCGCCCGCGCGGACGCCGCCCGGCCCCACGGCCGGGCGGCGTCCTCGTGCCGGGGCCGGTCAGGACCAGGCGAGCATCAGGAGCGGATCCTCCAGCATGGCGCCGATCTCGCGGAGCACCGTGGCGCCCAGTTCGCCGTCCACGATCCGGTGGTCGAACGACAGCGCCAGCGTGGCGACCCTGCGGACCGTGACCCGTCCCTCGTGCACCCAGGGCATGTCCCTGATCTGGCCGAGCGCGAGGATCGCCGACTCACCCGGCGGCAGGATCGGGGTTCCGGCGTCCACCCCGAAGACGCCCGTGTTGGTGATCGTGACGGTTCCCCCCGACAGGTCCCCGGGGGTGGTCCCGCCCGCCCGCGCGGTCTCGGTCAGCTCCGTCAGGGCGCGGGCCAGGGCGGGCAGCGACAGGTCGTCGGCTCCCTTGACGTTGGGGACGATCAGCCCGCGTTCCGTGGCGACGGCGACGCCGAGGTTCACCCGCCGCCAGAGCACGATCTCCTGGGCGGCCTCGTCCCACGAGGAGTTGATCATCGGGTTGCGCCTGACCGCGGTCACCAGCGCCCTGGCGACGGGCAGCAGCGGCGAGACCCTGGCCCCGGCGAAGTCGGCCAGCCCACGCAGCCTCGTGACCAGCTCCGTCATCGCGGTGACGTCGACCTGCAGCCAGGTGGTCACGTGCGGGGCGGTGAACGCCGAGCGCACCATCGCCTCCGCCGTGCGCCTGCGCACCCCCCTGACCGGGATCCGCTCCTGCCCGCCGCCGGGCTCCGGGTCCGGTACGGCCGCCGCCCGCCGGACGTCCTCGTGGGTGACCGATCCTCCCGGGCCGGTCCTGGCGAGGGCGGCCAGGTCGACGCCGAGGTCCTTGGCCAGTCTGCGGACGGTCGGCTCGCCCGCGCCACCGTCTCCGCTTCCTCCGGGCCTTTCGGATCTTCCGGGCCTTTCAGGGGCGGTCCGCCTGCGCGGCCTGCGGCTCGTCGCGCCCGGCATGGCCCCGTACCCGACGAGCACGGGAACCCGCTCCTGCTCCCGAGAGGCGACGGGCGGGTCCACCCGGGGGGCGTCCCCGCCGACGGCCACGGTGATGAGCGGTGTGCCGACCTCGACCGTCGTGCCCTCCTCGACGAGGAGTTCCCCCACGACGCCCGCGAAGGGGCAGGGCAGCTCGACGACGGCCTTGGCCGTCTCGATCTCAAGGATGACCTGGTTGACCCGCACGGGCTCGCCGGGGCGCACGTGCCACCTGACGATCTCCGCCTCGACGAGCCCCTCACCGACGTCGGGGAGCGCGAACCGTCTCAGCTCGCTCATGCTCACCAGGCCATGGTCCGGTCGACGGCGTCGAGGACGCGGTCGAGGTCGGGAAGGTAGTGCCGTTCGAGGCGCGAGGGCGGGTAGGGCGTGGAGAAGCCGCCGACCCGCAGCACCGGGGCCCGCAGGTCGTAGAAGCACCGTTCGGTGATCCTCGCCGCCAGCTCCGCGCCGTACCCGCTGAACACCGGGGCCTCGTGCACGACGACGCACCGGCCGGTCCTGCGCACCGAGGACAACACCGTCGCCTCGTCCAGGGGACTGAGCGAGCGGACGTCGACGACCTCGACGGAGCGGCTCTCGTCGGCCTGGGCGGCTTCGAGACAGGTCCGTACGGCCGGGCCGTAGGCCAGCAGCGTCACGTCCCGCCCCGGGCGGGCGACCACGGCCCGGCCGAGGGGCACCGCTCCCGACGGGTCGAGCTCGACCGGCGCCTTGTCCCAGTAGCGCCGTTTCGGCTCGAACAGGATCACCGGGTCGGGGCAGGAGATGGCCTGCTGGATCATCGTGTAGGCGTCGGAGGGGTTGGAGCAGGCGACCACGCGCAGGCCGCCGGTGTGGGTGAAGTACGCCTCGGGGGACTCGCTGTGGTGTTCGGCGGCGCCGATGCCGCCGCCGAACGGGATCCGGACGACGACGGGAAGTTCGAGTGTGCCGAGGGAACGCAACCGCATCTTGGCGAGCTGGGTGGTGATCTGGTTGAAGGCGGGGAACACGAAGCCGTCGAACTGGATCTCGCACACCGGGCGGTAGCCGCGCAGCGCGAGCCCGATGGCCGTGCCGACGATGCCCGACTCGGCCAGGGGCGTGTCGATGACCCTGCTCTCGCCGAAGTCCTTCTGCAGGCCGTCGGTCACCCGGAAGACACCGCCGAGCCTGCCGACGTCCTCCCCCATGACGAGGACCCTGGGGTCGCGTTCCATGGCCTTGCGCAGGCCCTCGTTCATCGCCCGGGACAAAGACAGGGTCTCAACGCCCACCGTCGTGCCTCCCTTCGCGTGTCTCCCTCATCGCGGCGTGTCCTCGAAGGAGGCGAGGTAGGCGGCGAAGGCGGCGCGCTCGTCCTCGACCAGCGGGTGCTCGGCCGCGTAGACGTTGTCCCACAGCTCGTCGAGGTCCGGATCGGGCAGTTCCCGGCACCGGGTGCGCAGGTCCGCCCCGATCCGTTCCGCCTCCGCCTCGACCTCGGCGAGGAAGGCCTCGTCCGCGGCGCCGCAGGCCAGCAGGTAGGTCCTGACCCGTTCGACGGGGTCCTTGAGCAGCCAGGCCTCGGTCTCGGCGCGCGGGCGGTAGCGGCCGGGGTCGTCCGTCGTCGTGTGGGCCCCCATCCGGTAGGTGAACGCCTCGACCAGCGTCGGCCCCTGCCCGCTGCGCGCGTTGTCCAGCGCCCTCGCGGTCACCGCCAGGCAGGCCAGCACGTCGTTGCCGTCCACCCTGACGCCGGGGAAGCCGAAGCCGTCCGCGCGCCGGTGCAGCGGGACGCGTGACTGCCGCTCGGTGGGTTCGGAGATCGCCCACTGGTTGTTCTGGCAGAAGAACACGATCGGCGCGTTCTGCACGGCCGCCCAGGCGAACGCCTCGTTGACGTCGCCCTCGCTGGTCGCGCCGTCGCCGAAGTAGGCGATCACCGCGTCCTCCGCGCCGTCGCGCTGGACGCCCATGGCGTAGCCGGTCGCGTGCAGGACCTGGCTGCCGATGACGATCGTCGGCAGGTGCAGGTTGTGCTCCCTGGGGTCCCACCCGGCGTGGTTGATCCCCCGGAAGGAGCCGAGTTCCCGCACCGGGTCGACGCCCCTGCACCAGGCGACGCCGTGCTCGCGGTAGCTGGGGAAGGCCATGTCCCCGGGATGCAGGGCGCGGGCCGAGCCGACCTGCGCCGCCTCCTGGCCGCGCAGCGAGGGCCAGACGGCCAGCTCTCCCTGCCTGGCCAGGGCCAGGGCCTCCTCGTCGAGTCTCCTGACAATCACCAGGTCCCGGTAGAGGCTCCTGACCTCCCGCGCGGTGAAGACGGCGTCGTAGTCCGGGTGCTCGACCCGCCTGCCGTCCGGGGTGAGCAGCCGGACGGGTTCCTGCGGGGTCGGCGGGGGCGGGGGCGCTGTGACGGTCCCCGGGGGCGTACCGCGCGCGGCGTCGATGGTCACGTGCCACTCCTCGTGCGTTGCGGTGGTCGGGAACCGGCGCGCGGCCGGTTGCCGGTGGTGTCCGTGGGTGCGGGCCCCCGCGTGTCCGCGGAACCCGCGAGCGGCCGGTGAGGGACCCGTGCGGATCGCGGCGTACGGCCCCGGCCTGGGCGTTCAGCGCGGGGTGTCCAGGTGGGCGGCGAGGTCACGGGGCCGGGTGTCGGTCCAGTGCCGCCTGACGTGGCCGAGGCAGTCCTCACGCCCCGCGGGGCCGTGGGTGACGGCCCATCCCGCGGGCACGGCGGCGAAGACGGGCCACAGGGAGTGCTGGCCCTGTTCGTTGACCAGCACGAGGAAGGTTCCGTCCGGGTTCTCGAAGGGGTTGGCCATCTCGTTCTCCTTCTCCGTTACCGGGCTTCGGACGCGAGGGCTCGAAGAGCTGACAAGCCGTCAGGCGCCACCGAACCGCGCCGCCAGGCCCGCGACCGTCGGGGTGTCGAACAGGGCGCTGATCGGCAGGTCCTCGCCCAGTTCCGCGTGGATGCGGCTGATGAGCCGCATCGCCAGCAGTGACTGGCCGTCGAGGTCGAAGAAGCTGTCGTCGACGCCGACCCGCGTCACGCCGAGCACCTCGGCGAACAGGGCGCACAGGGTCTCCTCAAGCCGGCCGCTCGGGGCGCGGTAGGCGGGCAGGCCCGTGAAGTCGGGCCCGGGCAGCGCCGCGCGGTCCAGTTTCCCGTTGGGGGTCAGCGGCAGGGTGTCGAGCACGACGAACGCGGCGGGCACCATGTAGTCCGGCAGCGCCCGCGCCGCGTGGGCGCGCAACGCCTCCACGTCGGCGCCACCGGGTCCGGGCACGACGTAGGCGGCCAGTCTTCTCTCTCCGTCCTCGGCCCGTCTGGCGACGACCGCGACGTGGGCGAGCCCGGGGTGTCTCGCCAGGACCGCCTCGATCTCGGCGGGTTCGACCCGGAAGCCCCGGATCTTCACCTGGTCGCCCGCGCGGCCGACGAAGTCGAGCTGTCCCCTGGCGGTCAGCCGTACCAGGTCGCCGGTGCGGTACATCCGCTCGCCGGGTCCCGCGAACGGGTCGGCGACGAAGCTCTGCGCGGTCAGGTCGGCCCGGCCCGCGTAGCCGCGCGCCAGGCGGGTGCCGCCCACGTACAGCTCGCCGACCGTGCCGGGCGGGACGGGGGTGAGGGCCTCGTCGAGGACGCGCAGCCGTACGTCGTCGAGCGGGCCGCCGACCGGTACGGCACCCTCCTCGGTGTAGGGGGCGGTCATCGGGCCGTGGGTGACGAACAGCGCCGTCTCCGTGGCGCCGTACATGGCCCTGACCACCGTGTCCGGGCAGGCGTCGAGCACCCGCCGTACGGCCTCGGGCGCGATCACGTCCCCGCCGGTCAGCACCTCGCGCACCCCGGCCAGGCACTTGGGCGCCTCCTCGGCGAGCACCCGGAACAGCCCTGCCGTCAGGTGCAGACCGGTGATCGCCTCCTCGGTCACGAGCCTGCCCAGGGTGGCCACGCCGAGGACGCCGGGGGGCGCGACGACGATCCGGCCGCCGTTCAGCAGCGGCACCCACAGCTCGTAGGTGGAGACGCTGAAGGCGTGCGGTGCGACCATCAGCACCCGTTCGTGCCGCCCGCCCTCCCAGCAGGAGTCGAAGGCCAGCCCGAGGACGCCCCGGTGGGTGACGCCGACGCCCTTCGGCTCTCCCGTCGAGCCCGAGGTGTACATCTGGTAGGCGAGCTGGTCCGGGTGGGAGTCCACGCCCGGGTCGGCCGGGGACTCCCCCGCCGACTCACGGCCTCCGTCGACGACGACGAGCGGGCCGCCCTCCGGCAGGCCGCGCCCGAGGGTCGTCGCGTCGGCGAGCAGGATCGGCGCGCCCGCGTGGTCCATGATCCACTGGATGCGCTCCGGCGGGTGGGAGGTGTGCAGCGGCAGGTAGAACGCCCCGGTCTTGAGCACCGCCAGGATGGCGGCGACCATGTCGGCCGAACGCTCCATCAGCACCGCGACCGGCCTCTCCGGACGGGCTCCCCGTCCGAGCAGCAGGTGCGCGAGCCGGTTGGCCCGTTCGTCCAGCTCCCGGTAGGTCAGGCGGAGGTCGCCGAAGGAGACGGCCGTCGCGTCCGGGGTCAGCGCCGCCTGGGCGGCGAAGCGTCCCTGGACGGAACCCTGGGTGGAAGGGGAAGCCATCGCGTACTCCAATCCGTTCGTTCCGCCTGAGCCCGCCGTGCGGGCCGCCCGCGCGGGCGGGAACCGGGGGCCGGGGGCGGGGCGGATTCGCGGGCACGACGGGCACGGGCGGGCGCCGGCGGCCGGGGCCGTCACCCCCGCCGTGGACGGCCGCCGTCGCGTCCGGTCACGCAGTCAGCGTCACATCCGCCCGCTGTACAGCGCATCTCCCGGATTGCGATGCTCTCCGGTGCTCTCCGGCGCTCTCCGGCGCTCTCCGGCGCGGCTCTTCGCCGGGGTCAGGCGGGCAGCCAGGCGGCGCGGCCGTAGGCGGGCGGCGGGCAGGGGACGTGGACGACGGCGTACGGCCCGGCCGCCAGGTCGAGCGCGTCGAGCACCAGCAACCCGCCCTCTCGCCTGGCGTCGTCCCGGACGAAGACGAGGAGCCAGCCGTCGCCCTCAGCGGGCCCCCGGGGCACGAACACGGGGTCCCCGGCGCGCCTCCCCGCGCCGAGCCGGTGTTCCCGGAGGCCGCCGGTCGTCAGGTCGTACCGGACGAGCGCGGCGCCCTCCCGCGGGTCACGGGAGCCGAACACGTGGCGGTGCGCGCGCCCCGTCGCCCGTTCGTCGGCCAGGGCCGTCTCCGCCCCCGGTGCCAGCTCCCGTTCCCCGACGGCGCCGGTGACCGGGTCGAGTGTCCAGCGCCACAGCCGCGGCGACCCCTGCGGGCCGGGGGCCCCGTCATAGGCCCGGGGGTGGCGCACGGCGTCGACCACGACCTTCCCGTCCTCCTCGTAGGCGTTCACCGCCCGGGAGACGTGGCAGGGGCCGATCTCGAACCAGCGCGGCTCCGGCGCCCCCTCGCGGGGCAGCAGGCCGACACGCGCCCTCGCGCCCGGCCGCCAGGAGTACGGCGGGCGGGTCCCGGCCAGGACGGCGGCGCGGTCGTGGAGGACCGGCGGGTCGAACACGACGACGTGGTGCCCGGTGAGGGCGGCGGCGCTCATGAGGGGCGCGCCGTCGAGGGCGAAGGGCCGGGCGCGGCGGACGGCGCCGCCGGAGTCGGCGACCAGGTGCTCGGCGTGTCCCAGCCCGGGGTAGGAGGCGACGGCGTGCCACCGGCCGGTGGCGGGGTCGCGGACGGGCCTGGCGAGCGAGAGGGGCCCGGGGACCCGGCCGCCGGGGTTCGCGGGCCGTACGGCGGGGGCCAGGGCGGGCACCGGCCCGAAGGGGCTCGCCGGGGGGACGGTCGTGCGGGCGCGGTGCCGGAAGGCCTCTCCCCCGCGCAGGCCGACGCCGGACAGGAGGGTCCTGCCGTCGCCGAGGGGATGCGGGAAGGCCTGGAGGAAGCACCCGTCGAGCCCCTCGGGAAGGGCTCCCTCGACGGGGAGCCGCAACGGTGACGGCACCCAGGTGGGGGCCGGGCCGGACGCGCGAGCTGGGGCGGCCATGAGGCGCCTCCTCCGGGCGGGGTCAGCAATACCATAACGGTGTTGTGCTTAGAAACATATCGGCGTTATGTAATACTTGTCAACATGAGTCCCCGCCGAGCAGACCCCAGGACACGTCCCGCACTGGTCGACATCGCCGCCCGGCTGCTCGCCGAGGAGGGGCCGCAGGCCCTGTCGACCCGGCGGCTCGCCACCGAGGCCGACAGCTCGACGATGGCGGTCTACACCCACTTCGGGGGCATGAGCGGGCTGGTGCGGGAGATCGTGCACGAGGGGTTCGCCCGGCTGCAGCGCCATCTCACCCACGTGCGCCAGACCGGTGACCCGGTGGCCGACATGGCGCTGCTCGGCAGGGCCTACCGCCACAACGCGCTGGCCAACCCGCATCTGTACGCGGTGATGTTCGGCGGGGCGTCGCTGGCCGGCTTCTCCCTGACGGAGGAGGACCGCCAGCACGGGCGCTACACGCTGGGCAACGTCGTCAAGTGCGCCACCCGCTGCTTCGAGGCGGGCCGGTTCAGGGCGGAGGACGCCGAACTCGTCGCCCACCAGATGTGGAGCGCGATCCACGGGCTGGTCACCCTGGAGCTCGGCGGCTACCTCATCGCCCCCTACGACGCCGAGCGCTGCTTCGAGGCCCAGCTCACCGCCCTGATGGTCAGCTCGGGGGACGACCTGGACAGCGCGAGGAGATCGGTCGCCCTGTCCAGGGACCGGATGCGGGCCGAGGTCGAGGAGACCGGAGGTCAGGGCCTGTTCCGCGAGGCACCCCTGCGTGACCGCGGCGGGCGTGAGGCTCCGCGGAACGGAACCTAGAGGGGGATGTTGCCGTGTTTGCGCTGCGGCGGCGTCTGGCGCTTGTTGCGCAGCATGGCCAGGGCGCGCGCGACCGCGGCGCGTGTCTCCGCCGGGTCGATCACGTCGTCGACCAGCCCCCGTTCTGCGGCGTAGTGCGGGTGCATGAGCCGCTCGGAGTACTCGGCGACGAGTTCGGCGGCCAGTTCGGCCGGGTCGGCCGCGGCGGCCAGTTCCTTGCGGAAGATGACGTTGACCGCTCCCTGCGCGCCCATCACGGCGATCTCGTTCGTCGGCCAGGCCAGGGAGAGGTCGCAGCCGATGGAGCGGGAGTCCATCACGATGTAGGCGCCGCCGTACGCCTTGCGCAGGATGACCTGGACGCGGGGCACGGTGGCCTCGCAGTAGGCGTACAGCAGTTTGGCGCCGTGCCTGATGATGCCCGCGTGCTCCTGGTCGGGGCCGGGCAGGAAGCCGGGGACGTCGACCAGCGTCACCAGCGGGATGCCGAAGGCATCGCAGAAGCGGACGAACCTCGCCGCCTTCTGTGACGCCGCGACGTCCAGGACCCCCGCGAGCACCATGGGCTGGTTGCCGACCAGGCCGACCACCTCGCCGTCGACGCGGGCCAGCGCGCACACCACGTTCGGCGCCCAGCCCTCCTGCAGTTCGAGGAACTCGCCGTCGTCGACCAGTTCGGCGACGACCGAGCGGATGTCGTACGGCCTGTTCGGCTCGACGGGCACGATCTCGGCGAACCCGGGCCGGTGGTCGGTCGTGGCCTGGCGCGGCGGCCCGGCGGGCGGCGGCTCCAGGTTGTTGCTCGGCAGCAGGGACAGCAGGTAGCGCACGTCCTCAAGTGCGCTCTCCTCGTCGTCGTGCACGAAGGTGGCCACCCCGGAGCGACCGCCGTGCACCTCGGCGCCGCCCAGTTCGTCGTGGGTGACCCGCCTGCCGCTGACCGCCTCGACGACGTCGGGGCCGGTCAGGTACATCCGCGCGGTCTCGCGGACCATGAAGGTGAAGTCGGCCAGAGCCGGGGAGTAGGCCGCTCCCCCGGCGCAGGGGCCGAGGATCACGCTGATCTGCGGGATCACGCCGGAGGCCTGGACGTTGCGGCGGAAGATGCCGCCGTAGCCGTCCAGGGACATCACCCCCTCCTGGATACGGGCGCCGCCGCTGTCGTTGAGCCCGATGAGGGGCGCTCCGGTGGCGATCGCCAGGTCCATCACCTTGTGGATCTTCGCCGCGTGCGCGTGGCCCAGCGAGCCGCCGAAGATCGTGAAGTCCTGGGCGTAGACGAAGACCCGGCGCCCGTCCACCGTGCCCGAGCCGGCGACCACCCCGTCGGTGTGCGGGCGCCGCTCACCCATCCCCAGGTCGTTCGCCTGGTGGCGGCGGTACATGTCGATCTCGGTGAAGGAGCCCTCGTCGAGCAGCAGGTCGAGCCGCTCCCGCGCCGTCCGTTTGCCCAGCGACCGCTGCCGCTCGACCGCGGCCCGGGAGCCCGCGGCGATCCGGCCGCGCAGCCTGCCGTGCCGCTCACGCAGCAGGTCCATCGAGCGCGGCGGCTCGCCGGGCCCGTCCTCCCCTCGCGCGCCGGAGGGGGCGGGCACGTCCTTGACGTCGTCCCGCAGGCCGGTCCGCCTGCCTGCCGGGGTCACGACGCCCTCACCGGCGTCAGGTCCCCGCGTGCCGTGCCCGCCTGCCGGTCCGACAGCGACCCGTTGGCGTGCAGCCAGCGCACGGTCTCGCCGACCGTCTCGGCGACGGGACGCGGGACGACGCCGCCGGTGCTCGCCCCCTCCGCCACCCGTGTCGCGCAGGCGCACACGTAGACGGCGCCGTACTGCGCCGGGATGTGCCAGGGGCACACCCGCTGCGCGAGGTCGGCCAGCAGCCCGGCCGGGAGCATGGCGCGGGCGGGCAGGAAGAGTGTCGGCAGGCGGCGTCCGGTCACCTCGCGCAGCACCTCCACATAGCGCCGGGTCGTCAGGTAGTGGCCGGGCCCGAAGTGCCTGGCCGGGCCGCCGCCGTACGGCGTGAGCAGTTCGGCGTGCAGCGCGGCGGTGTCCCGCACGTCGCCGAGGGGCAGCCCGCCGAGCGGCCAGACCGGCATCAGGCCCCGCAGGACGTCCCGGAGCCTGGCGGTCTGGTCGCCGAGCCTGGGGTCGTGCGGGCCGAGCAGGGCCGGCGGGTAGGTGATCACCACCGGGGCGCCCTCCCGCTGGTGGCCCCGGGCCACGGCCTCGGCCGCCGCCTTGCTCGCCATGTACGGCTCGCGGGGCCTGCCGACGGGGGTGTCCTCGCGGACGACCCGGCCGGGGGCGGGGAACAACGCCGCGACGCTGGAGACGTGGATGATCGGGTCGGCTCCCGCCGCGCGCGCGGCCCCGAGCACGACCTCGGCGCCCCGCTCGTTGGTCCGCCGCACACTCGCGCGCCGTCTGCTGTCGAAGGTGTAGACCGCCGCCGCGTGCAGCACGGCGTCCGCCCCCCGCACCGCCCGGCCGACCGCCTCGCCGTCGGTGACGTCTCCGGTCACCACCTCGACGGCGTCCCCGAAGGTGTCCGCGAAGGTGTCCTCGTCGGCGTTCCCGCCCGGCGCCGGGCCGGGCAGGAGAGGGGCCAGGGCACGGGCGACCCCGGACGGCTCGCGGACGAGCAGGCGGACCCGGTGCCCCGCCCGCAGGAACGCCGCGACCGAATGGGCCCCGACGAATCCGGTGCCGCCTGTCACGCTCACCAGCATCAGAAATACCTCGCTCATGGCGGAATCACTGGGCGTTTCGCAGCAAGCGTGCACGAGTGAAGATCCCACTGTCTTCTCCCATTGTGCTTTCAGCGGACCGGCGTTATCGTCCGCGTAAGGCGAATTCGGCAATCCAGGAGAAGAAGCGGCCGATTCGGCACCGCTACGGTTGACGACGTTGTCGTCGCAACGTCAGAGAAATTGTTCGGCGCGAGAGCGGAGGTTTCCGCATGGCTTCTGAGGCGGCTTCGGCGGGTCGCTTTCCTGGAAGAATGGCAATTGTCAACGGACCCCGGCACAGGACGTGGCTGAACGTCTTCCTCGTGCTCGTCGTCGCCCACTGGGCAGAGCACGTGGCGCAGGCCGTGCAGATCTACGTCCTCGGCTGGCCGGTCCCGCAGGCGCGCGGCGTGCTCGGGCTGCCGTTCCCGTGGCTGGTGACCTCCGAGTGGATGCACTACGGCTACGCGTTGTTCATGCTCATCGGTCTCGTCATGCTCAGGAAGGGGTTCACCGGCCGTTCCCGCACCTGGTGGAACATCTCACTCGGCATCCAGGTCTGGCACCACTTCGAGCACCTGCTGCTGCTCCTGCAGGCGATGACCGGCAACCACCTGATGGGCAGGCCGGTCCCCACGAGCGTCCTGCAGGTCTTCTTTCCCCGGGTCGAGCTGCACCTGTTCTACAACGCCGTCGTCTTCGCCCCGATGGTGGTCGCGATGGTCCTGCACCGCCGTCCGAACGAATCCGAGCGGTCGGCCATGGCGTGTGGCTGCGCGACGGCGCGCACCTGAGGGCCCCGGAAAAGGAAAGCTTTCTCGAATGTCCGGCCGCGGCGCGTTTCCCGTGTCGCGGCCGGGCGTTTTCCACCGGCCGGGGAAAGGGGTTCACGGACTTTCCCCGCGCGTCCAGCCGCCCACCGTCCTGGCCGCCGCCATGCTCGCCCACGCGGTCAGTTCGACCAGTTCCCGGTCTCCCGTCCCACGACTCTCCCTGAAGGCGTCCACGTCGGCCTCGCCGACCCGGTAGGAGGCGAAGGCCGTCAGCAGGGCCAGCCGCCCGGCGGGGCGGTCCTCGGCGGCCAGGTCCGCGACCGCCTCCTCCGCCCACGCCCCGCCGAGCCCGGGGTGGCCGCCGTCCCAGGCCGCCAGCCTGGCCGTCAGCAGGTCACGGACGGGGCCCGGCACCGAACGGCGGCCCGCCGCCTCGATCGCCGAGGCCGCGCGGGCGAAGGCGCCCGCGACGCCCGGCGCGCCCGCCGCCCAGGACAGGTCGCCGGGCAGCGGGGCCGTGGGCAGCAGGTCGAGCGAGCCGCCCGGCTCGACGCCCCCACCGGTCGGCCGCATGAGCCGGCCCAGCGCCCGCATGAGGGTGCCGCGTGCCATCCCCGGTGTCCGCGGCGGCAGCGGCGTCTCGTCGAGGAACACGTTGACCATGCGGTTGAGGTAGTGGAAGGTGACCGCGACTCCGACGAGGACCCCGACGGGCTCGGCGGCCTGTTCCCCGGGGAACGGCGTCGCCCGCCCGCGCGTCCCGCTCGCCCTGGCCCACTCCTCGACCGGCGCGAGGTCACGCCGCGCGCCACCCTCCGGGGGGACCAGGCCGCCCAGGGCGGCGCCGTGCACGCCTGCGCAGTAGGGGCAGGCGTTGCCGAGCGAGACGCCGGTCGCGACCGCCTCCCTGACCGCCCGGCCCGGTCCGCCGCCGGTCAGCAGCGTCTCCCGCAGCATCATCCAGCAGGCGGCCAGGATCTCCGGGGCGGGCGAGTGCAGGGCGACCGGCGGCGCCAGCATGCCGAACTCCCGTTCCGAGCGCGTGTACACCTCGGCGACCAGGCCCCGCGCCCGCGCGGGCGGCACCGGGCGGACGTACCTGACCTGGCGGAGCGAGCCGCGCAGCGGTTTCCTGAGGACCCGCCGCAGGAGTGTCGTTTCCATCGCGCGCTCCCTGAGGTCGGCCGGGCGCGGGCTCACCCGCCCGCGCCCGGAGGGCTACTTGTGCGTCAGGCCGGCCACGAACGGCAGCGCGGCGCGCCTGCCGCTCGTGGCGCCGTCCGGGGAGGGGGCGCCGTAGGTGACCTCGACGCCGCGCTGCCTGGCGGCCCGCACGATGCCCGGGACGGCGCGTTCGGCCAGCGCCGCGATGGTCATCGCCGGGTTGACCGTCAGCGCCCCCGGCACGGCCGAGCCGTCGGTGACGAAGATGCCCGGGTGCCCGCGCAGTTCGTGGCGGTCGTCGAGCGCCGAGGTGCTGGGGTCGTCGCCGATGCGGCAGGAGGCCAGCGGGTGCACGGTGTAGGCGCCGACCACGTCGTTGGTCCACGGCATCACCCTGGACAGCCCGTCGCGCTCCAGGATGTCGCGGACCTCGGCGTCGGCCAGCTCCCAGCCGCGCAGCGTGTTGGCGGTCGGGCGGTACTGGATGGGGCCGCGCCCGAGCATCTGCTGTGAGATCCGTACGGCGTTGCCCGTCGGCGGAGGCGGTCCGAAGACGCCCTCGTTGTCGTCCTCGCTCATCGTGAAGACGGTCAGCCACGACTGCCAGCGCCGTACGATCTCCTTCTTCTCCGCGCCGAACCAGGTCGGGCCGGTGGCGTCGGGCACCTGGGCGAGGATGGTGCCGAAGCCGGGCGGGAAGTAGAGCTGCTCCAGCGAGTAGCGGGAGTACTCGGGCAGCGTGCCGTCCAGGCGGTCCCAGCTCGCCACGCACGGCCCCTTGCCGATCTGGGAGGCCGCGTAGGCCGGGCCGTCTCCGCGGGACAGCCCGAGCAGGTCACGGACCCTGTCCTCGTTGAGGATCGCGGTGTTGAGCCGCTCGCCGTTGCCGGAGAAGTACCTGCCGACCGCGTACGGCATGGCCCCCAGGTCCGGCGCGGAGCGCTGCAGGATCACCGGGGTCGCCCCGGCGCCCGCGGCCAGGATCACGATCTTGGCGTCGATCGTCCCGCTCCCGGTGTGCACCCGGTAGTCCTCGTCGTCGACGATGTCGTAGTGCACCCGGTAGCCGCCGTCGTCGTTCCTGGTCAGGCGCTGCACCTCGTGCATGGGCCGTACCTGGGCGCCGTGCGCCACCGCGGCGGGCAGGTAGTTGAACAGCAGCGACCGTTTGGCGTCGAAGCGGCACCCGGCCATCATCCAGTTGCAGTTGGTGCACCTCTCGCCGTCGATGGCGACCGGCACCGGGTTGGCCGTGCGCCCCGCGTGCGCGCACGCCGCCGCGAACAGGCCGCCTGAGTAGGTGACCGCGTCCCAGTCCTGCCTGGTCACGGGCAGTGCCTCGGCCACCCGGTCGTACCAGGGCTCCAGGGTGTCGCGGGTGACGGCCTTGGGCCACATCCTGCGGCCGATGGCCCCCCTGCGGTCGAAGACGAAGCGGGGGGCGCGGGGCATGGCGGCGAAGTACACGACGCTGCCGCCGCCGACGCAGTTGCCGCCGAGCAGGCTCATGCCGTCGCCGACCACGAAGTCGAAGATCCGCGTGTAGCTCGACCCGAGTTTGAAGTCGTGGTCGAAGTCCTCGCCCTGCAGCCAGGGACCGCGTTCGAGCACCACGACCCGCGCGCCGCCCGCCGCGAGGTGGTAGGCCGTGATCGCGCCGCCGAAGCCGCTGCCGACCACGAGGACGTCCGTCGTCTCGGTCACGGTCATGCGGGGCTCCCCGTTGAGGTCGTCGCCGGGTGGAGGCGGGCCAGTTCGCGGCCGTAGGAGTAGACGGGGAAGCGCCACAGGCCGTCCTCCTGCGGCCCGGAGAAGCCCATCGCCGTCAGCCCCGGGTGACCGGCGGCCAGGGCGTCGAGGGTGTGCATGTGGGCCGCGGTGTCGAAGGCCATGTTGCTGAACAGCGCGACGCTGACCCACACCTCCCGCTCCGGGTGACCGGGGGAGGTCAGTATCCCGACCAGGGCGGTCCGATGCGGGAACGGCAGGGCCACGAACGGCGGCAGCGCCGCGGTCAGGTCGATCCCGTTCTGGTCCGCGTAGGCCCGCGCGTGCTCGTTGAGCAGCCGGGCGAGGTCACCGAGCGCGGGCGCCAGCCCGGCCGCGGGGGTTTCGAGCAGTTCGACGGCGCCCGCGGCGACCGCGCCCCCGCCCGCCGCCGCCCCCGCGACCGCCTCGTCGCCGGGTGAGCGCTTCTCACCGGGGACGATCGTGTCCGCGAAGGCCTCCAGCGTCATGGTCCTGGCCTGTTCTTCGTCTGGGATACCCGGTTGCACCGGCGTTTCCTCCTGTCGGCGAGGGGGTGCGGCGTGGGGGCCGGAAGCCGGCGCGTCGGCCGAACCCTCGTTTCACGGACCGGCCCGGCAGCGGGCGCGGGACGTCGAGGCCCTGGCCCGGCACGGCGGGATCTGCGACCAATTGGAACTCACATATCGAATTCAGTTCCGGTCTGATCCATCGTCCGAGCGGCACCCCGTCCGACGCATCTTCTGAATTGCCGTCCTGTCAAGCCTCATTCTTCAGGGTTTTCTGTGGCGCACTAACACCCAATTAACGCCGCTCACAACCTAGAGTAGCAGCTCAGACACGGTGAGCACGCTTCACTAGCACAGTTGACAGCAGTCAGATGTTGATTTAGAAATATTGATGCCGATCTTTTTTATTAGTCGTTCGACTGGCACATACAAGCCCCGGAAGGGGCGAATGAATATGGGAGTCGAACTCTCCGAGACGACCAGCCGACTACAGGCCGACCTTTCCCGTCATTCATATTGATGAACATTCAACACACGGAGAGGAATGATGGAGGAAGTTCTTGAGAAAGCTGTGAGACGAGTTATCGAGACCATGCGTGAGCATCTCGGCGACGAGCTCACCATCGATGACATGGCCCGCACCGCCATGTTCAGCAAATTTCACTTCTCCCGGGTCTTCAGACAGGTAACCGGTATCTCACCTGGGCGTTTCCTGTCGGCGTTGCGGCTGCAGGAGGCCAAACGGCTGCTCCTGTCGACCTCGCTGAGCGTCGCCGACATCAGCATCCAGGTCGGCTACTCAAGCGTCGGCACCTTCAGTTCCCGTTTCAAGAGCTGCGTCGGTCTCGCGCCGACCACCTACCGGCAGCACGGCGGTTTCGCCCCGCTGATCCTCACCAGCGGCAGGAACGACGGTGAGGAGACCCGGCTGACGACCGTCCAGGGCAAGATCTGGGCTCCGACCACGGGTCAGTGCGGCCTCATCTTCGTCGGGCTTTTCCCCACCTGCATCCCACAGGGGCCGCCGGTCCGCTGCACGGTGCTGCGCAGGCCCGGCCCCTACGTGCTTGAGAGGGTGCCCCAGGGCACCTGGCATCTGCTGGCCCACTCCGTCGCCCCGGGAAATGAGAAGATCATCAGCAGTCTGGGCAGGGACCCGTCACTCTACGTCGGGAGCTACGGACCGATCACGGTGCGGCGCGACGTCGTGGTCAAGCCCGCCGACGTACAGCTGCGGCCGATGGGAACCCTCGACCCCCCGGTGCTGCTCGCCCTGCTCGACGTGCGCCTGGTGGCGCTCAACTCGGTGGCGAGCTGACCTCCCGCGCCATCGGAAACGGCCGCAGCCATGAAGGCCTGCGGCCGTCGCCGTCCCGTCCCGTCCCGGGAACCTCCCGCCCGAAACCCCCCTCACCCGGCCGGGCGCACCGTCATCGGGAGCCCTCCGCGCATCCTGAGCGAGAGCATGGGCTCGGCGACCACCCGGTGGCCGGGAACCCCGGTCAGGCGCAGCTCCCTGGCGACCATCGCGACCACGAAGACCGCCTCCATCATGCCCAGGCTGTTGCCGACGCAGAAGCGGGGACCGGCGCCGAAGGGAATGTAGGCGTACCTCGGCCGGGAGGCGGCTCCCTCGGGGGCGAACCGTTCCGGGTCGAAGCGCTCAGGGTCCCTCCAGAACCCCGGATGCCGGTGCAGCGTGTAGGGGCAGATCAGCACGTCCGCCCCGGCCGGCACGTGGTAGGCGCCGACCAGGTCGTCCCGCTGCGCGCTGCGCGTCAGGATCCACACCGGCGGGTAGAGCCGCATGGCCTCCTCGACCACCATCGTGGTGTACCTCAGCCGGTGCAGGTCCTCGTAGCCGGGCAGCCGGTCACCGAGCACCTCGACCGCCTCGGCGTGCAGCCCGTCCCACACCCCGGGGTTGCGGTCCACCAGGTGGAAGGTCCACCCCAGGGTGCTGGCCGTCGTCTCGTGCCCGGCGAGCATCAGGGTGATCAGCTCGTCCCTCATCCGCCTGCCGCCGACCCGGGGGTCGGTCTCCTGCCCGGTCGAGACGATCAGCCGGGACAGCACGTCGTCCCCCTCGGCCGCGCCGCGCGCCGAACGTTCGGCCACCAGGCGGTCGACGACCCGCTGCAACTGCTCACGGGCCCGGCGGAAGCGCAGCTGCCTGGGCAGCGGAAGCCATGTCGGCACCGCGCCGAGCGTGACCATCTCGAACATCGCCTGGTCCTGCACGGCCTCGAAGGAGTGCGCGACCGAGCCGAAGGCGCCCAGGTCGGCGTCCAGCAGGGTACGGCCGAGCACCCCGAGCGTCAGGGCGGTCACCTCCCCCAGCACGTCGACCGGCTCGCCCTCCCGGTGCGCCCGCAGCCTGCCGACCAGTCCCGCCGCCTCCTCCGCGACGGCACCCGCCTGCTGGGCGATCCGCCGGTGCTGGAAGGCGGGCTGGATCATCCTGCGCTGTTTGCGCCACAGCTCGCCCTCGCTGGTCAGCAGCCCGTCCCCGAGGGCACGGCGCGCCTGGACCAGTCCGATCCCCTTGTGGTAGCCGGCGCTGTTGTCGGCCAGCACGTGCTTGGCGTGGTCGGGGTGGTTGAAGAAGTAGAGCGTCTTCGGCCCGAGGGAGATCCGGACCGCGTCGCCGTACCGCTCGGCGGCCGACGTCATCAGCGAGAGCCGGTCACGGGCCAGTTTCAGGAACAGGCCCATCGCGGCTCTGCGCGGCGGTCCGGGCGGTCTCAGCCGGCCGGGCGCCGGGGACGACGCCCCGCCGCCCGGCACGGCCGCAGCGCCTCCTCCGGTGGGGTTCAAGCTGTCACCTCGCTTCGATCTGGGATGATCCGGCGGAACCTGCCGTGGAAGAACAGCAGGCCGTCCCGGTCGTCCTGCTGTTCCATGGAGAGCACCCGCCCGACGAAGATCGAGTGGTCGCCTCCGTCGTAGGCGCGCCACAGCTCGCACTCGAAGCGCGCGAGTGTGCCCGCGAGCAGCGGGGCGCCGGTGAGCGGCCCGGGAAGCCAGTCGACGGTGTCGAACTGGGCGGCTCCCAGGGGCCGCCACCGGTTGGAGAAGTGCCTGGCCAGGGGCTCCTGGCCGGCGGCCAGGACGGAGACCCCGAAGGTCCCCTCCGCGGCGAGGCAGCCGTGCATGATCGCGCCGCGGTCGACGCAGACCAGCACGAGCGGCGGGTCGAGCGAGACCGAGGTGAAGGAGTTGGCCGTCATGGCGTGCGGACCGCCTCCGCCGACGGTCACCACGGTGACGCCGGTGGCGAACATCCCGAACGCCCTGCGCATCGCCTTGGGGTCCGCCACGGCGCTCGTCCCGGTTTCCGGCTCCGGTCCGGCGGAACCCGTCTCGTGGGACGGCTCAGGATTGACGCTCATACTGATCTCCCCGGTTGGCCGTTCCTAGGACAGGTATGGTTCGAGCGCGCGGGTCAGCGGCTCGGGGACCCTGGCCGGGACGGTCCGGCTGTTCGGGCCGCGCATGCACGCGACCCGCTGCCTGCCCCTGGCGACCAGCGTCTCCCCGCATGGGGCCTCTCCCGGGTCGAGCCGGACGTAGTCGAAGCCGAACTCGATCTGGGTCTGGGCGAGGTCCACCAGGCGCATCCTGATGGACAGCTCGTCGAAGGCCGTGATCTCGGCGAAGAACTCGCAGTCCACCCGCAGCGTGAACAGCTTCAGGTCCTCCTGCAGCTCGCCGAGCACGTCGGGGGCGTGGAGCTTGAGGAACATCTCCCGGCAGCGCCCCTGCCAGCGCAGGTAGTTGACGTAGTAGACGTTGCCGACGAGGTTGGTCTCCTCGAAGCCGACCGTGTGCAGATACTCGAAGTAGTTGCCCATCACCGCCGCCCCTCGGTGAGGATCGCGAAGACCACCGGCTCCACGGCGTCCCGCAGCGTCGTCACCAGCGTCGCGACCCGCAGGCCGCCGGAGGCGAGGACCGTCCACGCGTCCCTCCGCTCCGAGGTCCAGGTGAGCGGCGCCCCAGGGGGCAGGCCCGCCTTGCGCAGGCACTCGGCGGCGGCCCACACGCGTGTCGCCGCGGCGTCCAGGCTGCCGCCCAGCTCCATCGCGACCAGCTCGGCGAGCCCGAAGTGCGGGCCGAGCAGTCCCCGCCAGTCCTCGACCGTCCGTTCCCGCACGGCCTCGACGTCGCAGCCGGTCGTGCCGACGGCCACGACGCACAGGGTCAGCCCGGCGCCGTGGGAGGCCGAGACCGTCCTGCCGCCGTCCACCTCGGGCCGCCCGTCGGGGCGGTGGCGGACCTCGACGGGACGCCCGAGGGCGCGCCCGGCCGCCACGGTGGTCATGGCCCTGCGCTCCGCCGTGCTCCCGGTCCGTTCCGGCAGGTGGGGCAGGTCGGGCAGGCTCCGCAGGTCGGGGCCGGGCCCAGGGGCAGGCTCGGCCGGGCCGGGTTCGACGACGACGGCGACGGCGGCCCCGGTCAGGTCCTCGACCGTACGCTCCAGGTAGGGGCCGAGCAGCGGCGCGACCCACGGCCCCCGCCCGTCCCCCTTACGTACGGCCCGCAGCCGCAGCCCGTCCCAGCGTTCGACGACCCGGCCCGCGCCGTCCCGCACGGCGATGTCGTAGACGTAGGTGTCGCCGTCGCGCAGCCGTTCGGTCGCGCAGTAGCGCAGCCCGCCCGCCTCGGTCAGCGCGGCGCCGCCCGGCTGGAGGCGTTCGATCCCCGAGGGCAGCAGCGTCGCGTCCGGCACGCAGACCTGGTTGCCGTGCATCAGCGCGTCGCGTACGCCGGGGTCGCCGAGCAGCAGCTCACCGGAGAGGAACCCGGCGAACCAGCCGGTGTCCCCGTCCGCCGCCACGTCGGCGTCGACGTGCCTGGCCGCGGCCCTGTGGTAGCGGCGCAGCCGCTGGAAACGCCCGCCCTGGAACAGGATCTCGCCGTACAGGTCGGCCGCCGGGTCGAGCGGCACCGGGGGCAGCCCCTCGGCGACCTGCTCCGGCGGCCCGTCCTGGGCCGCCTCCCCGTCGAAGCGCAGCCGCGCCCTGAAGTGGTCGGCGTCGAAGCCGGTCTCCGCGCTGCGCACGGCCACCTCGACGGTCTCGTCCCCGGTGACGGCTGCGGCGATCCTGATCGTCGTCGTGCCGTCCGGCGGCACCACGATGGGCCGCAGGAACTCGGCCTGCTCGATCGTCGGCGGCCTCTCCCGGGCAGTACCGAGGGTCGCCACGGCCACCTGGGTCATCGCCTCCATGCCGAAGACCGCGGGGAAGAGCAGGTTGCCGTCGAGGTGGTGGTCGGCGAGGTAGAGGTCGGTGCCCGCGTTCAGCTCGGTCTCGACGACCAGTTCGACGCCGTGGTAGCGGACCAGCGGCCTGCCGACGAAGCGCAGCAGCGGCAGCGGGGGCAGGTCGTGGCGGACGGTGCCGACGCCCTCGGTGCGCCCGCTGACCACCACGACGGTGGGCGTCTCGGGGTCGGCCAGCAGCCTGCGCATGATCCTTACCCCCTGGTCGGGGGTGATCGGGGTGACCCCGTCCCTGGACAGCGTCTCGACGACGTCGAGCCGCTCCCCCATGCCGACGCCCGACCAGACCGACCACTCGACGCACAGGGCACGGCAGCCGGGGTGGTCGCGGGCGACCTCCTCGGTGAGGCAGGCCAGCCACTCGTTCGCGGTGGCGTAGTGCCCCTCCCCGCGCAGTCCCGCCCGGCCGATGATGCTGCCGAACGTCACCAGCAGGCGCAGCGAGCCGGGATCGACCGCGTCGAGCACCGCCCGCAGCCCGTCGACCTTGGGGGCGAGGGTGCGGTGGAAGGCCGCCATGTCCAGGCCGGTGATCGCCCCCGGCTCGTTGCGTCCCGCGCCGTGCAGCACCGCGGTGACCGGCCCGGTCTCCGCCGTCGCCTCCGCCACGGCCGCGCGCAGCCCGTCCGCGTCGGTGACGTCGGCCCTGGCGTACCTGACGGTCACCCCGGTGTCGGACATCCGCCGCAGGTTGGCCGCGAGTTCCTCGTCCTGCTCCGGGTCGGAGCGTCCGACGACGACGAGGGCGGCGCCGCTGTCGGAGGCCAGGGCGAGCGCGCACTCGGCGGTGATGCCCTTGCCGCCTCCGGTCACCAGCAGCACGTCCGTGCCGTCCAGCGGCTGGACGACCCGGGTGGGCCGTACGGGCATGGCGCGCAGGGTCGGCACCCGGCGTGTGCCCTCCTCGTCGTAGTGGGCCTCCGCGTAGCGCGTGGTCGCCGCGACCTCGCCGACGACCCAGCCGACGGCCTGTCCGGTCACCGGCACGTGCGCGACGGTCGTGCGCAGATGGGGCGCCTCAAGGAAGAGCGTCCTGGCCAGTCCGGCGGCGCCTCTGCCGTGCTGTACCAGGACGAACCGGGTCCCCGGCTCGGCCGCCAGGGCCGCCTGGGCGCCGAGCAGGGCCTGCTCCAGGTCCTGCCGCGCGCACTCGGGCGGCAGGCAGACCAGGACTCCCCGGCCGACGCCCGCCCCTTCGAGCTCCCGGCGCAGCGTCTCGGCGAAGGGGTGCTCCCCCGCCGTGTGCAGCGTCCAGCGGCCGTTGTCCTCCCGTACGCGTGCGGCGGGCGGCGGCACCTCGTCGAGGTCCACCGAGAACGGCCTGGCCCAGGCGGCGGCGCCGGCGACCGTCGCCGCCGTCTCCTGGCCCTGTCCTGTCTCGGCGAGCGTGCCCAGGGCGTCGGCCAGCTCCATCACGGTCGCCGTGGCGAAGTTGGTCGGCGCCTGCGCCGAGGACAGGCCCATCCGCCGGGCCGCCTGGTTGACGATCTGCCCGACCGTGATGGAGCTCAGGTGCAGGTCGTCGAGCAGGTGGCTGTCGGCACGCACCATGTTCATGGGCAGCTCGGCGCGCTCCGCGGCCAGCCTCCGCAGCATGTCCAGGGCGCTCTCCCCCTCGCCGCCCTCCTGCGGCGGCTGCGGGGCCCGCGGGGCCTCCCGCCGCTCCGCAGGCCGTACGGCGGGGCTCAGCCGTACCTCGGGGGCCCGCTCGCAGGGGCTCTCGAAGAACGACAGCGGCGCGCCGAGCCGCAGCGGCCTGACCAGCCTGCCGTGGAAGAGCGCCTCGTGCGCGACCGGGGCTCCGGCGACGTAGGCGGCGGCGACCACCCGCAGCAGCCCGGCCGACGACTCCTCGTCGGTGTCCAGCGCGACCGCGGGCACGTCGGTCACCGCGGCGGCCAGCCCGCTGAGCACCCGTCCGGGGCCGACCTCGACGAACAGGTCGATGTCCTTGGCCGCCAGTTCCACCGCCTGGGCGAACAGCACGGGGTCGGTGACCTGCCTGCGCAGCAGCGCCGGGATGTCGGTCTCCGGCGTCAGCGCCTCCCCGGTGACCGTGGAGACGACGCGCGCCCCGACCCGGTCGAACTCCTCTCCGGCCAGCCGTTCGCCCAGTTCCCGCGCGGCGGGCGCGACGAGCGGCGAGTGGAAGGCGTGCGACACCCGCAGAGGGGTCCACTGCAGCCCCTCCGCGAGGGCCCTGCGCCCGGCCTCCCGTACGGCGTCGGCCGGCCCGGCCACGACGGTCTGCCGGGGGCCGTTGTATCCGGCGATCACGACGGGCAGGTCCCCGGTCAGGGCGGTGACCGTGTCCGGGGAGGCGGCGATGCCCGCCATGGTCCCCGAGGCGGCGTGCTCGGACATGGCCCTGCCCCTGGCCTCGGCGACCCGCAGCAGGGTCTCCTCGTCCATCGCCCCCGCCCAGTGCAGCGCGGACAGCTCGCCCAGGCTGTGGCCGACGGCGACGTCCGCCTCGACGCCGAGGACGGCCAGGGCGCGCAGGCCCGCGACGGAGCCGGTGACGATGCGCGGCTGGGCCACCTCGGTCGCGACCATGTCGCCGCCAGAGGGCAGGTCCGCCCTGAGGTAGACCTCCTCGACCTCGGCGAAACGCCTGCGCAGGGCACCGCCGCTGGTGCCCCTGCCCGAACCCTGCCCGGGGAAGAGGTAGCCGATCCTGCCCGGCCCGCTCACGTGACCGAGGAAGCCCCTGCCGTCGGCGGAGAACAGCGGGATCTCCCCCGCGTCGAGGGCCGCGAGCACCCGGCGCAGCCCGCGTTCGGCGTCCTCGGGCGAGGAGACGACGACGGCCGCCCGGTACGGCAGGCCGCGCAGCTCACGCTGGAGCGTGGCGGCCAGGTCACCCAGCTCCGCGTACGACAGGGCGGGCACGAAGTCCGCCAGCTCGGCCAGGCGTTCGCGCAGCTCGGGCGGTGAGGCGCCGTCGAGCATCAGCAGTTCGGCGTCCTGGGCCGAGGAGGCGAGCGCCCTGGTCCTGCCGTCGAACCTGGCCTGCCTGCGCGGGCCGGGCTTCTCAAGGACCACGTGGGTGTTGATGCCGCCGAAGCCCATGGCGGTCACGCCCGCGCGCACCGGCGTCCCGCCGGGCCACGGCTCCGCCTTGCGCAGCACCCGCAGCCGCGCCGTCTCCTGCGTCAGCACCGGGTGCGGGTCGACGCAGCCCGTGGTCGGCGGCAGCACCTGGTGGTGCACCGCCAGGGTGGCCTTGATGAGCCCGGCGACCCCGGCCGCGGCCTTGGTGTGCCCGATCATCCCCTTGATCGAGCTGATCGCCGCCCGCGGGCCGCCGGCGTGGGAGAGGGCCTGGGTCAGGGCCGTGAGCTCGGTCCTGTCGCCGACCTCGGTGCCGGTGCCGTGCCCCTCGAACATGGCGACGGTCTCGATGCCGAAGCCCGCCCGTTCGTAGGCGCGGCGCAGCGCCAGCCGGTACCCGCTGACCTCGGGCCTGGTGATGCCGCCCCTTCCGTCCGAGGAGACGCCCCACCCGGCGACGGTCGCGTAGATCCGTCTTCCGGCCTCGACGGCGTCCCGCTCGCGCATCAGCACGACCATCCCGCAGCCCTCGCCGGGCCAGAAGCCGTTCGACCCGCGGTCGTAGAGCCGCATCTCCCCCCTGGCCAGGGCGCCGGTCTTGGCGAAGCCCACGATCTCGAACGGGTCGATGGACAGGTCGACCCCGCCCGCGACGGCCACGTCGAGGTCGCCGTCGGCCAGGGCCCTGGCCGCGGTGACCACCGACAGCAGTGAGGAGGAGCAGGCGCCGTCCACGGTGTAGCCGCCGCCCTTGAGGTCGAAGTGGTTGCAGATGCGCCCGGCGATCGTGTTGGAGAGCCCGCCCGCCAGGGTGTCCTCGTCGGGGACGGGGAAGGGGCTCTTGTAGGCGGCCTCCAGGTCGTCGAGGAAACCGGCGAGCCGTTCGTCGTCCCAGTCC
The DNA here is from genome assembly GCF_044466505.1 of Streptosporangium sp. NPDC049376. Taxonomy (NCBI): domain Bacteria; kingdom Bacillati; phylum Actinomycetota; class Actinomycetes; order Streptosporangiales; family Streptosporangiaceae; genus Streptosporangium; species Streptosporangium sp. NPDC049376. The sequence continues at coordinate 251,601 of NZ_JBITMT010000006.1, forward strand.
CGCTCCTTGAGCGCCGCCGCGACGGTGCGCCGCACGTACGGCCAGCGCAGCCGCATCAGGTTGGCCCTGGCGAACTCCCCGGTGAGGGTGTTGCCGACGATGACGCCGGTGCGTTCCCTGGCCAGTCCCTCCGCGCCGGGGAAGCCCGCGTCGGCCAGGGCGAGCGCGGCCGTGTCGAGCGCCAGCCAGTGGGTGAGGTCGGTCGAGCGGTAGGTGCTTCCGGCGATCTTGTAACCGATCCGGTCGAAGGCGTAGCCCTCGATGACGGCCGCGTTGCGCGCGTAGAAGCGGTCGGGGGCGGCCGGGTCGGCGTCCCAGTAGTCCTCAAGCCGCATGCGCGTGTCGGGCAGCCTGCGGAACGCCCGCCGTCCGGCCAGGACGTTCTCCCACAGTTCCCTCGGCGAGGCGGCGTCGGGATAGCGGCACGCCATGCCGACGATCGCGATCCTGCTCATACCGAGGCGACCTCCTTGCCGGTGCTCGCCAGGCCGTCCTGGGCGCGCGCGGTCAGGCGCGCCAGGGTCTCGCGCTGCTCGCGTCCCTTGTCCACGAAGTGGAGCGACCACAGGAAGACCCCGCGGACGAGGCAGACGGCCGCGGTGGCGAAGAAGATGCCGTAGGGGATGTGCACGGCCGTGAGGAGGCCGTACGTCAGGGCGACGCCGCCGCCGAAGAGCATCTGCGCCGCGGGTCTCGACGGGCTCGTCCCCGGGTCGGTGACCATGTAGTTGGTGAAGAGGATGAAGGCGACGCCGGTCATCATGCCCAGCGCCCCGGAGATCGAGGTGCCGAAGAACAGGCCGCGCAGGACCGCCTGCACGGCGAAGCCGCCGACCCAGGCGGCGATCAGCCACATCCGCCCGGTGAGCTTGCCGTTGATCATGCTGCCGCCGAGGATGATGATCGCGGGGATGAGCCAGTCGATCCAGGTGTCGACGTTCTCCGTGAAGTGGTACGGCGGCGCGATGCTGGCCCAGGGCAGGATCAGCAGGATGACGGCGATGCCGAAGTTCGACGGGTTCATGAAGTGCCGCATCTTCCCGCGGACCGGTGCCCGCAGCACCCACTTGGCGCCGACCGCGACGACCACCCCGAAGATCATCACCAGGATCTGGTCGTTGACGTAGATGAGCATGTTCATGGCCAGGCTGGTGATGTGCGCCGGGTAGAGGAACTCCACCAGGCCGCGCGGGCCGTTGCCCGTGTAGCGCGGTGCCCGTCCCTCGGCCCTGGCCGAGACGAACTCAAGCGCGATCTCCACCACGTAGCCGGTCGCCACGGCGACGAAGGGCCACAGCCACGGCTGCTCGAACCCGAGGAGGATGTAGCCGACGGTGTTGAAGACCGTGATGGATATCGCGAAGTTGCGCAGTGCGATGGTGACCTTGGGGTCGTGGCGCGGGGGGTTGTGCGTCCTGTCAGACATCTCGGTCATCTCTCCTTGGCCTGGCCGCCGAGTTCGAGGCGGTGCCTGCCCGGCGTCAGCTGAAGATCCTGGTCGTGTACCTGTCCGGCCCGGTCGCGCCAGCGCAGGTTGACCCGCACGGGACCGGTGACGTTCCTGCCGAGCCCGATGTGCACCTCGCTGCTGCGCTTGCCCGAGTGCCCGCTGCCGCCGTCCACCCTGCCGAGGAGCCTGCGCCCGTCCGGCGTCGTCACCGTGACCTGCGCGCCGGTCACCGGCGAGCCGGGGGCGGGCAGCGCGCCGGGAACCGGGGTGGCCTCGCGGGTCAGCCGCAGTTCGAGGAAGGCCCCGGGTGAGGGACTCTGGTTGCGGTAGAAGACGGGCTCGCCCCACTGCCTGGCGACCGCGAAGTCGAGCCTGCCGTCGCCGTCGGCGTCACCGGTCGCGACCCCCCGCGTCGGCACCGGTACGGCCAGCCCGAGTTCCCTGGCCACGTCGACGTAGGTGCCGTCGGGGCACCTGACGAAGAAGTGCAGCGTCTGGGTTCCCGCGACGTCGTCGCCCGCGCGCACGTTCGGCCACCAGTAGGGGTTCTGCAGCAGCTGGTCGTTGGCCGTGGCCAGTTCCTGCAGCTGCGGCCAGCGGTCGACCTCGCCCTTCACGAACCCGGTGGCCTGGACGATGCTGAGGTCCCCGCCGTTGTCGAAGTCGTCGATCTTGACGTCCCAGCCCCAGCCCGACCAGGCGGTGCGCGCCTGGGCGCTGCGGTCGGTCCACGGCGCCTCGCCCCGGCTGAGCCTCTCGCGCAGGGCGGCCTTGTCGCCGGAGGCGGACATGAACTGGAAGTTGCTCTCCTCGATGCCGAAGGAGGTGGTGATGTTGCTGACGAACATGTCGTAGACGCCGTCGCCGTTGAGGTCGCCGAAGTCGAGGCCCATGCCCTTGAAGGAGTCGTGGCCGATCGTCTTCGACTTGGGGATCAGCGGCGAGCGCACCCCCTCGACGAGCGAGAGCCTGATGTGGCCGGGCGTCGAGCGGTTGTAGAACATCCGGTCGGGGCCGAAGTCGTTGGCGAGGTACAGCTCGGGCAGCTGGTCGCCGTCGAGGTCGGTGGCGGCGGCGGCGAGCTCCCACCCCTTGGAGGCCGTCTCGGGCAGGACGTCGTCGAGCCGCTGGTAGGTGACCGAGGGGTCGGCTCCGGTGACCGAGCCGGTCCAGCGGAAGAAGAAGTCGTCCCCGCCGTTGTGCGCGTCGGACATGGAGTGGTTCATGCGCACCAGGCCGGTGCCGCGGGAGTCGAGCACCGCGCTCTGCGGGAAGTAGTTGCCGATGAAGACGTCGTCGTGTCCGTCGCCGTCGAAGTCCGCCACGGTCGCGGCGTTGGTGTTCCACTGCGGGCCGCTGTAGAGGCCGCCGGTGGCGTTGGGACCGGGCACCAGCTCGACCGGCCGGTAGGCGCCGGGGCCGAGCCTGGTGGCGCCCGGCCTGGCGAGGTAGAGGATCGGCGTACGGCCCCACATGTAGACGAGCAGGTCGAGGCGGCCGTCCTCGTTGAAGTCGCCGGGGACGCACCCCATGGGGGCGATGTGGTCGTTCATGGGCAGCGCGCCGGGGTCGAGCGCGAAGGGCGCGTACCTGTCGGTCTTCCCGCCGGGGACGGGGGTGACCACGGTCTGGTCGATGCGCGGGTCGACCAGGCACAGGTCGTTGGACAGGCCGTCACCGTCGAGGTCGTTCATCGCGATCGCCGCCCCGACCGAGGAGATCCACGCGTCGATGTGCGTGTAGTCGGGGTGCACCCCGCGGATCTCCTGCTGCCGGAAGCCTCCGGGCAGGGCGATGGACATCGGGGCGAAGGAGTACCTGCTCGCCATGCGGGCCGTGTCCGCGGCCGAGGGCGTGGGAATGCGGGCCACCACGAACGCGCTCACGATCAGCACGAGCGCGAGGACTCCGGGGAGCTGCCTGCGCAGCCAGCCCGCTGTCGCTGTCACGTCCTAACACCTCCCAAGGGATGCGAACTCGTCGGCGATGCGCCGCCGCCACACCTCGTAGGCGGGCACCTCGCCCTGGACGGGCCCGTCGGGACGGGCCTTCTCACTGATCCGCGCCGCCTGTTCCGGGGTCATGTCGCAGAAGACCCGGGTGGCCAGGAGCGTGTGCGGCACCACGAGGCCGGCCCGTTGCCTGGCCTCGGCCGCGAACGCGCAGCCCTGGGCGATCTGCGGGCGGTATCGGCCCGCGCGCTCCCAGAAGGCCAGCAGTTCCCCCTCCTCCGCGCCGCCCGCGTAGCTGGCGGCCAGCCCGGCGCCCGCGTACAGGTCGGCCCTGCGTTCCTCGGGGAATCCGTCGATCATCGTGGCGACGAGTTCCACGTCCGTCCCGCCGACGAACCACATGGCCCGTCCCACGCCCTGGTCGATGGCGTGCCCGGCGTACCAGCGGAAGCGGTCGGCCGTCCAGGGGAAGTCGGGGTCGCGGAAACGGGCGTGGACGTATCGGCCGGTGTGGAAGTAGGCCTGGTGGAAGCCGTACCCGTCGAGGACGAGCCAGCGCAGCAGCGGATCGTAGGCCGAGACGTCGGGCCACAGGAAACGCGGCAGTCTGGCCATCGCCCAGCCGACCCCGACGTAGACCATGTAGAGGTGGTCGTCACCGCGCCCGGCGAGGAGGTCTCCCGTTCTGCGGCCTCCGGTGAACGGCAGGGCGTCCAGTACGGCGGAACCCATGCCCGCGCCCTCGTAGGCGAAGCCGCGGAAACGGGTGGGAATCGTCTCAAGCCGCTGTTCCGCCTCACGGGCCGAGCGTGAACCGGCCACGTGCGCGTAACCGGCCAGAAACGATTCACCAATCGTTTCCAGCAATTCCCTCGCCTGTGGGCTTTTCTCATTGAAACCGCGCGTCCCGAGTTTCGTGGCCGAGACGCCCGGGGTCAGAATTCGGCGCCTCAGCGCCCTCAACGCATTGGCCACTTGCCGCCTCACGCCCCTTATTCCGGATAGATTCGTCTCCTCGCCCATCTGCCGACAAATCTACACAGGCACCTTGACCGACTGTCTACTTCAAACGTGCTCACGGAAACGCAAAGGAAGCCTTCCTGCAATCGGGCGCATGATTAACGGCGACGACAGCGGATGGTCCCGCGCCATCAATTCACAAAAAGGCCGCAACAATTACGCGGAAATGCGGCGTCCGCCGTCAGCCCGTCCGCAGGGACAGGTGGGCGCGCACCTTCCCGCGCCACAGCTCGTAGGCGGGCAGCCCGCCGGAGCCCCGCTCGACGGCCGAGTCGTCCGCGAGCGCGACCGCGGCCTCCGCGGTCAGGTCCGCCAGGGCCCGGACCGCCGTCTCGGTGTGCGGCGGCACGAACCCCGCGTAGTGGCGGGCCTTGGCCGCGAAGACCGCGCCCTGGGCCAGTTCCGCCCCGTGCCCGGCGGCCTCCTCGCGCAGCGCGGCCAGATCCTCCGCCTCCGCCCCGCCCGCGAACGCCGCCGCCAGCCCGACGCCGCTCCACAGGTCGGCCCTCCGGTGTTCCGCGAAGCGCCCGACCGTGGCCGCGACGTCGCCGGGACGGCCTCCGTGGACGAACCACAGCGCCCGGCCGACCCCCTGGTCCGCCGCCCTCGGGAAGTAGTCCGGCATGCCCTCCCACGGGTAGGGCGCGGCCACGCGCTGCCGGCCGACCCAGCGCGCGGTGTCGAAGTAGGCGCGGTCGAAGCCGTACCCGTCGACGGCCAGCCAGCTCATCGTCGGGTGGTACGGCAGGCCCGTCAGGTCGGGAACCGCCCTGCTCCACAGCACCCTCGGCAGCCGGGCGAGCGCGAACCCGATGCCGATGTAGGTCAGGAAGAGGTGCGGCCTGCCGGGGCCGAGCAGGAGGTCGCGGGTGCGGGTGCCACGGCCGCCGCCCATCGCGTCGAGGACGGCGCAGGCCATCGTCGCGCCCTCGTAGGCGAAGCCGCGCAGTTCCCGGTCGACCATCGCGAGCCTGCGCTCGACCTCCCACTGGTCCCGCGCGTTGACGCCCCACTCGAACCCGCACACCACCGCCTGGGGGATCGCCTCCAGGCGCCGGGTCGCCTCGGAGGGGACGACCTGGAAGCCGCGCCCCGCGAAGGTCACCTCGGCCAGGGAGGGCGCGAGCAGCAGGCTGCGCAGCGATCCGAAGACGGTGGGCATGGGACCTCCCTGCTCGGGTGACCCTTTCATGCTCCCTTCCCACGGGTCGTGACGCATCTCTTGGATTGCGCCACCCCGGCGGACGGATCACGTCATCCGCCCCACGCGTGCGCGGCCCGGTGCGCGCCCGTCGTGGGCGCGCCCCGGGCCGCGCGGGGTCGTCGCGGAGGTCGTCGTGGGGGTCGTCGCGGGTTTTCCGTCAGCGGGTGGCGAACTGTCCCGGGGTACGGCCCTGGCCTGCGGGCCCCCGGTAGGCCTGGGCGATGTCCAGCCACCGGTCGGCCTCCGCCCCCGAGGCGGTGAGCGCGAGGTCGGCACGGTGCCTGCGCCTGACCACGAGCAGGCAGAAGTCGTGGGCCGGGCCGACGACCCGCTGCCCGGCGTCCTGGGGCCCGAAGGCCCACGACTCGCCGGAGGGCGCGGTCAGCTCGAAGCGGAACTCCTCACCCGGCGGCGTCAGGCCCCGCGCCTGGTAGCCGAAGTCCCTGGTCAGGGTGGCGAACCAGGCCAGGTGCCTGATCCGGTCCGTCGGCTCCCGCCGTACCCCGAGCGCGTCGGCGATGTCCTGGCCGTGCCCGAAGAGTTCCATGTATCCGGCGCAGCCGAGCACGGCGGGCGGAAGCGGCCTGACCAGCCACGGCACGACCTGGTTCTCCGGCACCGCGGCGAGCGCCGCGAGCGACGCCGCGCGTCCCGCCCGCCAGCGGGCCAGCAGTTTCTCCGGCGGGTCGTCCAGATAGTCCGCGAGGGCGGCGTTCACCGCCCCGTCGAAGTCCTTGCCCGCCCGCGCGGCCAGCGCCCCGAACGTCTCGGGGTCGGAGGCCGCCAGTTCGGCCAGGCGGAAGATGAAGGTGAGGTGCGCGATCTGGTGTCTGATCGTCCATCCGGGCGCGGGGGTGGGAAGCGCCCACCCGTCGGCGTCGAGGCCTTCGACCATGCGGTCGACTTCCTCGCCCTCCGCGGCCAGGTCGGAGATCACGTCCTGCAACTGGGTCACGAGCCTGTCCTCTCGCAGGGAAACTCGCAGGGAACCTCCAGGGAAGGAGGTCTGCCGAACACCTCACCGCGGCGGCGCGTTCTGCCCCAGCATGCATCGGTGCGAACCGGCTGTCTTCTCCCTGTGTGCTGTCCGTGGTCACCGGGTGGTCACCGGCAGGGTGGCTCGTACGGCATGTCGGGGAAGTGGTGACCCCACTCGGCGCGGGTGATCCTGGGGTGCGCGACGGCGCACACCAGGGCGGCGGCGCGCTCGGAGTCGATCTCCCACAGCCGCACCCTGCGGTCCCGGCCCGCGGTGGCCAGGGTGTGCCCGTCCGGGCTGAACGCCAGCGCGTGGATCCCCTCGGTGTGGCCGCCGAGGGTGGCCAGCTCCACGGGCAGGCGCGGGTCGGTCGTGTCCCACAACCGCACCGTGCGGTCGGCTCCGGCCGTGGCCAGGATGTGGCCCCGGGGGGCGAACGCCACGGCGTAGACGGTGTCGGTGTGCGGGGTCAGCGTGGACAGGGGCCGAGCGCTCCCCGGGCGGGAGACGTCCCACAGCCTGACGGTGCGGTCGAAGCCGGAGCCGGCCAGCACCTTCCCGTCCGGGGAGAACGCCACCGCGCTCACCCCGTCGGTGTGACCCGTCAGCGTCGCCACCGGCTCCGGCCGGACCGGACGGGAGACGTCCCACAACCGCACCGTACGGTCCCAGCCGCCGGTGGCCAGCGCCTTCCCGTCCGGGGAGAAGACCACCGCGCTCACCCCGTCGGTGTGACCCGTCAGCGTCGCCACCGGCTCCGGCCGGACCGGACGGGAGACGTCCCACAACCGCACCTCGCGGTCGGGTCCCACCGTGGCCAGGAGACGGCCGTCGGGCGAGAAGGCCACCGCGTTGACGTCGCCGGCGAAGTCCGTGAGCGTCGCCAGGGCCTTCGGACGGAGCAGGTCGGTGACCTCCCACAGCCGCACCGTGCGGTCGCGGCCCGCCGTGGCCAGGACACGGCCACCGGGGGCGAAGGCGAGCCCGCACACCGGGCCGCGGTGCGCGGTCAGCTCGCTCAGCGCCCTGGGCCTGAAGGGGTCGGCGACGTCCCACAGCCACGCCGTACGGTCCGATCCCCCGCTGGCCAGGGCGCGCCGGTCGGGGCTGAAGGCGACGGAGCAGACCGTGTCGCGGTGCGCGGCGAGTACGGGACCCGGCAGGTCCCACACCCAGACGGTGTGGTCGTCGCTGGCACTGGCCAGGCTCCTGCCGCCGGGGGCGAAGGCCACCGAGACGACCGCCCCGGCCTGGCCCGACAGCACGGCGGGCTCCTCGGCGCCGGAGTCGGACACGTCCCACATCCGCACCGTGCGGTCCGTGCTCGCGCCGGCCAGGTCGCGTCCTCCCGGGCTGAAGGCCACCGAGCGCACGCCGTCGGCGTGGCCGCGCAGGACACGTCTCTCCCGGACCTTCCCGGGGTCGCCGGTGTCCCACAGCCGGACGGTGCGGTCCTGGCTCGCGCTGGCCAGCGAGCGGCCGTCCGGGCTGAACGCCACCGCGTTCACGGTGCCGGTGTGCCCGGTCAGGACCGCCGTCCGGGCAGGGGCCCGCGACCGGGTGAGATCCCACAGCCGCACCGTGCGGTCCTGCCCGGCGCTGGCGAGGGTGCGGCCTCGCGGGTCGAAGGCGACCGAGACGACGGCGTCGTCGTGCCCGGTCACGCGGGCCAGCGGTCTGGGGCGCGCGGGGTCGGCGACGTCCCACAGGCGCACCGTGCGGTCGGTTCCCGCGCTGGCGAGCACCCGTCCGTCGGGGCTGAACGCCACCGCGTTCACATCGCCGGTGTGCCCGGTGAGGACGACCGGCGCCGCGGCGCGGCGAGGGCCGCCCAGGTCCCACAACCGCACCGTACGGTCCTGCCCGGCGCTGGCCAGCGTGCGCCCGTCCGGGCTGAAGGCGAGCGCGCCGACGCCGCCGGTGTGCCCCGTCAGGACCGCGAGCGCCGCCGGGCGGTGGGGGTCGGCCAGGTCCCACAACCGCACGGTACGGTCGCGGCTCGCACTGGCCAGCGTGTGCCCGCCGGGGCTGAAGGCGACCGCGCCGACGTTGTCGGTGTGCCCGGTCAGGCGGGTGGCGTAGGGGGTGGCGAAGGCGCTCAGCAGGGTCCCCCTGGCCTGCTCCGTCGGCACCAGCCGGTAGGCGGCGAGCCCGATCTGGGCGGCCAGGGCGGGGTTGGTCGCGCGCAGCGCGGCGGCCTCGCCCGCGGCCTTCTGGGAGACGGCGATGTTGCGCTGGCGGGTGGCCGTGCCGTTGGCGTCGGCGGCGTAGACGACGGCGGTGACGGCCAGCAGGAGCAGCGCGGTGAGCGCGGCGACGAGCTGACGCAGGCGGCGGGTGTGCCGCCTGCCTGCGTCGAGCTCGGCGGCCCGCGCGGCCAGGCTGGCGTCGAGGAAGGCGCGCTCCCTGCCGGTGAGCACGGCGTCTCCCGTCTCGGCCCAGCTCTGCGCCTGGGCGAGCCCGACCCCCCGGTAGAGGGCTCCCGGGTCGTGACCGAGCGACTCCCAGGTGCCGGTCGCCTCGGTGAGCCTGCGGTGGACGCGCAGCCCCTCACGGTCCTCGGCCAGCCAGCCGCGCAGCCGGGGCCATGCGCCCAGCAGCGCCTCGTGGGAGATCTCCACGGTTTCGCGGTCGAGGGTGATGAGGCGCGCGGCCGCCAGGCGTTCCAGGACGACCGGGGTGTCGGGGTCGTCCTGGTCGAGCTCACGGCGGAAGACGGGCCGCTTGGTGTCCTCGGTGCCCTCGCCGAGGGCGGTCAGCCGCAGGAACAGGCTCTTGACCAGCCGCTGCCTCCGGGGGCCGAAGGCGGCGTAGAGCGACTCGGCCGTCTGCGCGAGCGCGCCGTGCAGGCCGCCCGCCGCCTGGAAGCCCGCCAGGGTCAGCGCGTTCCCCCTGCGTCTGCGCCAGGTCTCCAGCAGGGCGTGCGAGAGCGAGGGCAGCGTTCCCGCCTGCCCGTTCGCCTGGGCCACGACGGCGGTCAGCAGCGCGGTCTCGACCGTGCAGCCCGCGCGGACCGCGGGCTGCACGACGGCGCGGCGCAACTCGTCGGTGGTCATGGGTCCAACGGCGAGCTGCGCGTCGGCGAAGGCCTCGACCAGGTCCGGGTGGCGGGTGCAGTGGGCGTAGAAGTCGGCGCGCACCCCGAGCACGACCCGGCAGCGGCTGTCGCCCGCGCCGGCCGCGGTGACCAGCGCCGCGAAGAAACGGCCGCGCTCCGTCTCGTCGTCGCAGAGGGTGAAGACCTCCTCGAACTGGTCGACGACCAGCAGCAGCTCGGCCTGTTCCGGCCGGCCGGCCAGGGCCCGGCGGACGATCCGGTGCAGGCCGTGCGGGCCGGCCGCCAGTTCTTCGCACAACCCGCCCGGGGCGTCCCCGGTGAGCCGGGCGAGCTGGAGCGCGCACTCCTCCAGGGGGCGCGGACCCGGGGTGAACAGCACCACGGGGCCCTGTCCGCCCTCGGCCCTCCTGCGCGGCACCAGCCCGGCCCGCAGCAGCGAGGACTTCCCCGCGCCCGAGGTGCCGAAGAGCGCGACCAGTCTCCGCCGCGCCAGACGGGTCCGTAACTCCTCGACGAGCCGCTCGCGGCCGAAGAACCGGTCGGCGTCCTCACTGCGGAAGGCCGCCAGGCCGACGTACGGCGGTTCCTGTCCGGCCGCCCGTTCCCCTGTCTCCCGCGGGCCGCTCCCCGAGAGTTCCGCGGCCACCTCGTGCCAGCGCCGCTCCCACTCGGTGCCGTCGCCCCCGCAGGCGCCGACGTAGGCCAGGGTCACCGCCAGGCTCGGCAGTCTCCTGCCCGCCGCCGCGCCGGACAGCGTCGCCACCGAGTAGCGCGCCCTGCGTGCCAGCAGCCGGTACGGCGGGCCACCCGCCTTCTCCCTCAGCTCGCGCAGTTCGGCCGCGAACCGCAGCAGCGCGCTGTTCCCCTCGTCCAGTGGTCGCTCGCCACGCGGCAGCGCCCCCACCTCCTCGGTCCGGTCCCCCGGTGCCCGCGCGAGGTGACGCCGGGAGACAGCCGGAGGCGGCCGTCCGAGCCTCCGGCGGGCCCTTCGACACCGGGAACTCGCCCGGCGATTGTTGCACACGCCCCAACAGGCCGGAAGCCGGTTCTCCTCGCGTCTCCGGCGAGATCATCATCCATCACGACAAGCGCTTTCACGGCATGGCGGCCCGCCGTACCCCTCGTTGCGGGTCATCTTTCGCTCGCCGTCCGGTCGCCGGCGGAGAACGTTGACGACCTGGGCCCGCCGCGCCGCGTCGCGGGTGTTTCCGGGTCGTTCTCCACCGCGTTCCAGGAACGCCGACGAGGAAGGGAGCGAAATCACGCGTCCGATGAGGGATCTCCTGTCCCGAGAGGCCGGAACCGTCACAGTGACCACCGCTGTGCCCTTCTCGGTGGCGTGCGGCCGCCGTACCGCGCACCCCACCGGCCCCGGATGTCCCGCGCCACGCCGCCCCTGAGTGGCCGCAGCACACCCGTGCAGGACGTACGTTGAAATGCACAGGTGTTTGCCCTGCCGGCTCCATGAAGGATGTGATCGCCGTGACGGCCTCCGCTGAGGAAAACGTGCTGATCTTGGCCGACGACGATGACGAGACGCCCGACGCCCTGGTGACGGTCGCGGGTGCGAGTGTGGACCCGGTCAAGGACTACCTCCGGCAGATCGGCAAGGTTCCCCTGCTCAACGCCGAGCAGGAGGTCGAGCTGGCCAAGCGCATCGAGGCCGGCCTGTTCGCCGAGGAACAGCTAGAGGTCGAGGGCGACCGGCTGCCGGTCGACGTGCGCGCCGAGCTGGAGTGGATCGCCGAGGACGGCCGTCACGCCAAGGACCACCTTCTTGAGGCCAACCTGCGTCTGGTGGTCTCGCTGGCCAAGCGCTACACCGGCCGGGGCATGCTCTTCCTGGACCTGATCCAGGAGGGCAACCTGGGCCTGATCCGCGCGGTGGAGAAGTTCGACTACACCAAGGGGTTCAAGTTCTCCACCTACGCCACGTGGTGGATCAAGCAGGCGATCACCCGGGCGATGGCCGACCAGGCGCGGACGATCCGCATCCCGGTCCACATGGTCGAGGTGATCAACAAGCTGGCCCGGGTGCACCGGCAGATGATGTCCGACCTGGGCCGTGAGCCGACCTCGGAGGAGCTGGCCCGCGAGCTGGAGATGACCCCGGAGAAGGTCGTCGAGGTCCAGCGGTACGGCCGGGAGCCGATCTCCCTGCACAGCCCGCTCGGCACGGAGGGCGACAGCGAGTTCGGCGACCTCATCGAGGACTCCGAGGCGATCACCCCCGACGAGGCGGTGGCGTTCGGGCTGCTGCAGGAGCAGCTGCACGCCGTCCTCGACACCCTGTCCGAGCGTGAGGCCGGGGTGATGGCCCTGCGGTTCGGGCTGACCGACGGCCAGCCGAAGACGCTGGACGAGATCGGCAAGGTCTACGGGGTCACCCGGGAGCGCATCCGCCAGATCGAGTCCAAGACCATGTCCAAGCTGCGTCACCCGTCCAGGTCCCAGGCGCTGCGCGACTACCTGAGCTGACGGCCGTCCGGCCTACCCCGTCAGGCCGTCGAAGGCGACCCTGAGGTGGCGGGGGCCGCGCAGGACCGGATTCCGCCGGTAGGGCGGCGGGTCTTCGGCGAGCCCGGGGTCGCTGAGCCTGCGGGCCAGCTGGGTCAGCGCGATCTGCGCCTCAAGGCGGGCCAGCGGCGCGCCGAAGCAGTAGTGGACTCCACTGCCGAAGCCGAAGTGCTGGTTGTCCGCCCGTTCCGGGTCGAACCTGTCGGGCTCGTCGAAACGCCTGGGGTCGCGGCTTCCCGAGGCCAGTACGAGCCAGATCGGCGCCCCCTTCGGGATGACGGTCCCGGCGACCTCGATGTCGGCCAGGGCGGTGCGCTGCGGCAGGAACTGCACCGGCGGCTCGAAGCGCAGCAGCTCCTCGACCAGCGGTACGGCCAGCTCCGGCTCCTTGCTGAGCCTGGCCAGGGCCTCGGGGTGGCGCAGCAGGGTGAGCATCCCGTTGGTGATGAGGTTGACGGTGGTCTCGTGGCCCGCGATGAACAGCAGGACGGCCGTTGTGATCATCTCGATCGGTGTCAGGCGTCCCTGCGGGTCCTGCGCGGTGACCATGGCCGACAGCAGGTCGTCGCCGGGTGTACGGCGGTGCTCCTCGGCGAGCCCGGCGAGATAGCGGCCCAGCTCGACCCGGGCCTGCTGGGCGGTGAGCTGCCGCTGCGCGGGGTCCTCGGACGAACTCGGGTCGATGCCCGCGACGATCCTCTCCGCCCAGACGTGGAAGCGCGCCTCGTCCTCGTGGGGCACACCGAGGAGCCTGCAGATCACCATCACGGGGAAGGGGTAGGCGAAGTCGTCGACCAGGTCCGCCTCCCGCCTGTCCCCCAGGTCGTCGATCAGGCCGGTGACCATCCGGCTGAGCTCCCCGCGCATGTCGTGGATCCGCCGGGGGGTGTGCGGCGGCCCGAACGGCCGCATCGCCAGCCGCCGCAACCGGTCGTGCTCGGGCGGGTCGAGCCTGATGAAGCTGGGCGGCAGGTCCGTGTCCTCCTCTGCGTCGGGCGGCAGGCCGCCCGCCGCGCCCGGCAGCCGGTTACGGATGTCGGAGCTGATCCTCGGGTCGTGCAGCAGGCTGAGGATCTCCCAGTAGGTGCTGACCGCGTACACCCCGTCGTCCTGCCGTGAGACCGGTGTCCTGCGGAGCTCGGCGTACAGCGGGTAGGGGTCGGCGCGGTTGGCGTAGTCGGTGATCTGCCGCAGCAGGGTGCCCTGCGTCATGGCTGCTTCCTCACGGTCCTCACGGTCCTCAGATCCTCGGGCGTCGTCTGGCGCGTCGCCGGTCAGGCGCGGGCCGGGGTGAACTGGAGTCTGCGCTCGCTGGGCGCGTATCCGCTCAGCGTCACGGTCGGGCCGTGGCTCGGCAGGGAGGGGTCGGGGAAGTCGGCGGGGATCGGCCGGATGCCCCCGGCGCGCCTGTCCACGTTGGGGAAGTCGGGCGGGAAGGGCGCCGCCGACTCGATCAGCCTGCGGTAGAAGTCGATCCATCTGGCCTGGTCGAAGGCGACCGCGGCGATGACGCGCCCCTGGAAGCCGTACGTCACGACGAAGCGGTCCTCCTCCAGGGCACCCTGCGTGACGACGATCTCCTCCCCCATGGGCGGGACGCCGATGGACTTGATGTTGACCCCGAACTGGGCGGACCAGAAGGCCGGGACCCACAGGTAGGGGCGGCGGTCGAGCCCTGAGTTGATCATGTTGTGGGCGGCGATCTCGGCCTGCTCGACCGCGTTGCCCCAATGTTCGAGCGAGAGGAACTGGTAGCCGAAGAGCGGGTGGGGTGACCTGGCGACGTCCCCGGCGACGAAGACGTCGTCGGTGACGATGCCGTGGACGTCGAAGGCGCGGCATCCCGCGTCGCAGGCGACGCCCCTCGGCCCGGCGGCCAGCCCCGATCCGGCGAGCCACTCGGTGTTGCGTATCGCGCCGAGCCCGACCACCGCGACGTCGGCGTCGATCGCGCTCCCGTCGGAAAGGTGGGCGCGCCTGAGCCGTCCCGCGGCGTCGCCCTCCAGAGCGGTCACCGTGACGCCGCAGCGCAGGTCCACGCCGTGCTCACGCTGCAGCCGCGCCGCGACCGCGCCCACGACGCCGCCGAGCGCCCCGACGAGGGGGGCGGGGCCGCGCTCGGCGACCGTGACCTCAAGGCCCCTCTCCCGGCAGGCGGAGGCGATCTCCGAGCCGGTGAACCCGGCTCCGACGACCAGCACCCGGCGGGGGCCCGCCGCCAGATGCCGGTTGAGCCCGGCGGCGTCGTCGGCGGTGCGCAGGACGAACACCCCGTCGAGGGCGGCCTCCGTCTCCTTGAACCACGGCCTGGCGCGGGTGCCGGTCGCGATGAGCAGGCGGTCGTACTCGATCTCGTCGCCGTCGGCGAGGCTGACCCGCCGTTCGGCCAGGTTGAGCCCGGTCGCAGCCACGCCGAGCCGCCAGCGGACGTCGAGGTCGCGGGCGCGCGGCAGTGTGGTCGCCTCCGCCGCCGTCCTGCCCAGCAGGACCTGCTTGGACAGGGGCGGCCTGTCGTACGGCTCGCGCGGCTCGTCGCCGATCACGGTCAGCGATCCGGTGAAGCCTCCGGCGCGCAGCGCCTCGGCTCCGTGCAGCCCCGCGAGGGAGGCTCCGACGACGACCACCCGGCCCCGCCGTCTGAGCTCCCGTGCGGCCGTCTCAGCCGACATCGGTCAGCGCTCCCCCTGGCCGTCGCGCGGTGTCCCACTCGACGGTGATGGCCTGCACCGGGCAGGCCGCCGCGGCCCGCAGGACCTGTTCGCGCCGCTCCTCGCCGGGGCCCGGGTCGTACATCAGGGCCTCCTCGCCGTGCATGGAGAAGACGTCCGGCGCCAGGAAGGCGCACTGGGCGTAGCCCTCACAACGGTTGAGATCGACGACAATCCTCACGGAACCCCCCGGCCCCTTCGGCCGTCCCCGTGGCGGGAACGGCCCTTGGGTGATGTCCAGACTAGGGCGGTGACCTGGGAGGACAAGGTCGGCGATTACCGTGTTACGACCCTTTTGCGGGACCTTTGCCGCTTCCCAGGGGGATAGTGGGACTTCATCCTGGTCGTCATCCGCAGCCCGGGACGGACCTGCCGAGGGCCGTGGCGTAGGCGTCGCGCAACAGCGCCGCCAGCGCCCCCTCGTCCTGCGCCTGGTTGACGGTCGCCACGACCGAGATCCGCCGCGCGGGCGCGTAGGCCGCGACGGCGCCCCAGGCTCCGGGGTGGAACCACACGACCTCGTCGCCGGATGTCAGGCGCTGGATGCCGAGGCCGTAGGTGCCCTTGCTCTGCGGGGTCGCGGTCAGCATGGCCCGCAGTGTCGCCGGATCGCGGAAGACCCCGCCCTCGAACAGGGCGCGGAAGAAGGCGGTCAGGTCGGCCGCGGTGGAGACCAGGCCGCCTCCGGCGAAGGTGTCGAAGGTCGGGTTCCAGTTCCTGGTGTCCACGGAGCCGAGGTAGGGGTGCGAGAGCGGCGCCCCGCGATGCCGTTCCCAGTGTTCGAGGTAGGTCCCGCGCAGCCCGAGCGGGTCGAGGAGCAGCGTGCGGTAGGCGCGGTGCAGGGGCAGGCCGCTGACCTTCTCGATGACGTACCCGGCCAGGATGTAGCCGGTGTCGGAGTAGTGGTAGCCCCTGCCCGGCCTGAAGTACGGCCTGCCGTGGGCGAGAGCCCAGTCGACCAGCCGTCCCGGTGTCCACGTCCTGCGGGGATGGGCGGCGACCTCGGCGATCCACCTCTCGTCGGCGGCGTAGTCGTACAGGCCCGCGGTGTGGTCGAGCAGCTCGCGCACGGTGATCCGCGCGCCGTAGGAACGGCCGCCGAGCACGTGCACCCGCCCGACCAGGGAAGGGTCGAGATATTTGCTGATCGGGTCGTCGAGGCGTAGCTTGCCCTGTTCTGCGAGCTTGAGCACGGTCGCGGCGGTGAAGGTCTTGGTGACGCTGGCCGCGCGGAAGGCGTCCGTCGGCCGCAGGTCCCTGCCGCCGAGCCGGAAGGCGCCGGCGGCGCCGGTGTAGGCGACCCCGGGGCCCCGGACGTCAAGGATGACCCCGGGGACCGGTGGCCTGGCCGCCCTGCCGACGAGGCAGGCGAACCCTGCCTCGGCGGCGGCCACGGGACCCGCGGTGAGGAGCAGGAACAGCGCGGTGAGAACGGCGACCACGGCCGAGGTTCTGCCGGGCGGACGCATCAGGGGACCTCCAGTGGATCGGTGACCGGCGGGACCGTACGGCCCAGCCGGGTCCTGACCGTGTACGCCAGCAGCGTCACAGCCAGGATGACGCCGACGCCGAGCACGACGGGCCCGACGCCGGGAGAGACGGAGACGGCCAGCAGGGCCGCGCCGAGCAGGACGAGCACCGTCCAGCTCAGCCAGGGGTGGCCCCACATGCGCACCTGCAGCGTCCCCGGGTCGGTGCGGGCGCGCAGCCGTAGCTGGCTCACCGCGATGAACAGGTAGAGGACCAGCGTGAGCAGGCCGGAGGCGTTCAGCAGGAAGGCGAAGATCTCATCAGGGCTGACCAGGCCCGCGACGGCCACGACCACCAGCGCGAGACCGCTTCCCGCCAGGATCGCCGGGGCGGGCACCCCCGAGGGCCGCACCCTGGCCAGTACGGCGGGCGCGTCCCCGCGCTCGGCCAGGGACATCAGCATTCGCGAGGAGCCGTAGATCCCCGCGTTCAGGATCGACAGCACGGCGACCAGGACGACCGCGGTCATCAGGCCGCTCGCGCCGGGGACGCCGAAAACCTCGATGGCGGTGGCGAAGGGGCTGTCCTCCCCGTTGGCCGGGACCCGGTTCCACGGCACGACCGCGACGATCAGCAGGATCGAGCCGACGTAGAAGACCAGCACCCGCCACACCACCCTGACGGTCGCCCGCGCGACCTCCCTGGCGGGTTCTGCGGACTCCGCGGCGGCGATCGTGACGATCTCCGCGCCGAAGTAGGAGAAGACCACCGTCACCAGCGCGGCCAGCACCGCCGCCCAGCCGTTCGGGGCGAACCCGCCGTGCTCGGTCAGCGCGGACAGGCCCGGCCCGCCGTGCGGCCACAGCCCGGTGAGGTACAGCGCGCCGACGGCCAGGAAGGCGACGACCATGACGACCTTGACCGAGGCCAGCCAGAACTCGGTCTCGCCGAACACCCGCACCGAGACCAGGTTCGCCACGGTGAGAACGGCCAGCAGCGCCGGGGCGCCCAGCCACACCGGCAGGCCGGGGACGATGCCGGAGGCCAGCCTGGCGCCCGCGACGGACTCAAAGGCGATCACCGCGACCGCGAAGTACCAGTAGCCCCAGCCGACGAGGAATCCCGCCCAGCGGCCCAGGGCCAGCTCCGCGTAGCGGGAGAAGGACCCGGTGGTCGGGTGCGCCGCGGCCATCTCGCCGAGCATCCGCATCACCAGGACGACGATCACGCCGCCCACGGCGTAGGCGACGACCGAGGCGGGACCCGCCATGGCGATCACCGAGCCGCTGCTGACGAACAGGCCGGCGCCGATGACGCCGCCTATGCCGATCATTGTCATGTGCCGCCGCCGCAGTCCGCGGCGGAGCGCTGTCTCACCTTGCGCCATCGAGGCTCCTTGGTTTCGTGGCCCCCGAGCGGGTTTTTCCGGCGTCACGGGTCCGGGCGCGCGGTCACGCCAGGGCCGCCTGCGGCCACGGTCGGCGGGCAGGCGGGGTGCGAAGGGACGGGGGATCTCCCGGAACGGTCTGCGGGCTTCACGGCCGTTCCGGGAACGGCGCGGCCGGTTCGGGGTTCCTCCGCGCCGGCGCGGCCGTTCCGGGTGAGCGTGGCCGGTCCGGGCCGGCGCGGTCGTGCCGGAGTGACACGGCCGTTCAGAGCGGGTGTGGTGGAAGGGGCGGCGGCCGGTTCAGTCGCCGTGGAACTCGGGGCCGCGCCCGTCACCGAAGGCGTGCAGCCCCTCGGCGAGGTCGGCGCTGCGCAGGCAGGCCAGGCAGCCCTCGACCTCCAGGGCGAGCACGCCCTCCAGGTCGAGTTCCCAGGTCCTGCGCAGGTGCCGCCTGATCAGGCCGACCGGCACGGGGGCGGCCGACCCGATGGTCTCGGCCAGCGCGACGGCGGTGGCGAGCAGGTCCTCACCGGGCACGACCCGGCTGACCAGGCCCGCGCCGAGCGCCTCGGCGGCGCCGATCCGCTCTCCCGACAGCAGCAGGTCGGCCGCCCTGCCGTGCCCGACCAGGCGGGGCAGGAAGTACAGCACGCCGTTGGTCGGGTAGAGGCCGCGGCGCACCTCCATGAAGGCGAACTCGGCCTCCTCCGCCGCGATCCGCAGGTCGCTCGCTATCGCCAGCTCCGCGCCCACGCCGACCGCGATGCCGTTCACCGCGGAGATGACGGTCTTCGGGAAGGCGACCAGGCGCCTGGTGACGTCCTGGAAGTCCTCGACGGTCGCGGCCAGGTCCCGCGACGCCGTACGGCTCAGGCGTTCGCGTGTCTCGGTGAGGTCGACGCCCGAGGAGAAGGCGCGTCCGCGCCCGGTCAGGACGACCGCGCGCACCGTCTCGTCCCGCTCCGCCTCGTCCAGGGCCGCGCCGAGCTCGGCGAACGTGCGGTCCCTGAAGGCGTTCAGCACCTCGGGGCGGTCGAAGGTGACCACCAGGGCCGCGCCGTGGCGGGCCGTGACGATGTCTTTGACGGCGTCTCCGACGGTGTCCTCGGCCGTGTCCTCGGCCGTGTCCTCGGCGGTGTTTTCGGCGGTGTTTTCGGCGGTGTCGCTCACACGGCCTCCCCGAGCGCGTCGTACTCGTTCTCCCTGCCTGAGGGCAGCAGGTGTTTGGCGATCCGTTCTGACGGGGTCATGGGGAACTCCTCGACGTACTCCACGAAACGCGGCACCTTGAAACCGGCCAGGCGCCCTCGGACGAACTCCACCAGTTCCCCTGGTGGCACGGGGGTCGCGACCTGGACGAACGCCTTGACCTCCTCGCCCCGCAGGTCGTCCGGGACCGCGACGACCGCCGCGGCCCGGACGCCGGGGTGCCGGGCGAGGACCGCCTCGACCTCGGCGGCGGCGACGTTCTCACCGCCGCGGCGGATCATGTCCTTGCGCCTGCCCACGAGGTGGATGTAACCGCGTTCGTCCCTGCGGCCGAGATCGCCGGTGTACAGCCTGCCGTCGCGGATGCGTTCCGCGGTGGCCTCGGGGTCGTTCCAGTAGCCGAGCATCATCGGGCTGCCGGTGACGACGATCTCACCGTCGATGATCTCGACCTGTTTGCCGGGTACGGGAACCCCCGCGGCCCCGCTGCCGACACAGGCGTCGTCGCCCGCCGGGACCGCCAGGTCGACGCCGGTCTCGGTCATGCCGTACGCCTCCCGCCAGGGCGCCCCCCAGCGTCGTTCGAACGCGGCGTGCAGGTCGGCGACGATGCCCGAGCACAGGACGAGCCTGACCCGGTGCGCGTGGTCCAGCGGGTCCTCCGGCTGCCGGTACAGGTAGACCGGCATGGTGCCGAGCAGGTAGAAGAACGTGGCGCCCTCCTCACGCGCGGAGCGCCAGAACGTCGAGGCGGAGAACCTCGGCAGGATCACCAGCGGGATGCCCTTCATCAGGCACAGCACGGTGTTCCACTGCGGGTCCATGTAGGAGAAGGGCTGGGCGGTCAGGTCGACGTCGTCCTCACCGGCCCCGACGATGCCCGCCGCCAGCTCCGCCAGGCGCAGCCAGTAGCCGTGGGTGAGCATGCACCCCTTGGGGAACCCCGTCGTGCCCGAGGTGTACTGGAGGTTCGCCAGGTCCTCGGGGCCGACCTGCGGAGGTTCGAGGTACGGCGAGGCGGCGTCGGCCTCCGCTCCCGCGTCGAAGGCGCCGGGGACCGGTTGCCCGAAGGGCCCCGCGCTGGCCGGGTCGAGCAGCCCGACCTGCCCGACCCGGGTGCCGAGCAGCGCCCGCGCGGCCTGTGCCGTACCGGCGAGGGCGAGCACGGCGCCCGAGTCGGCGATCACGTGGGCGAGGTCGTCGCTCCGGTAGCCGGCGTTGACCGGGACGGTGACCGCGCCGAGCTTGCCCACGGCCAGCCAGGCGACGGGGAAGCCGACGCCGTTGGGCAGCATGACGGCCACCCGGTCGCCGCGGCGCACCCCGTGGGCCCGCAGCACGGCCGCCAGCCGGTTGGTCCGCTCCTCGACCTGTGCGACGGTGGTGGTGACGCCGCCGAAGCGGAACAGCGGCCGTCGCCCGTCGGTCGCGGCCCGCCTCCTGAGCAGGTCGCCGAGGCTGGTGGCGCTCACCGGGCTTCCCCGGGGGCGCTCGCGCGGGTGGCCAGGTCGAACATGTCGGCCAGCTCGGCGGCGCACCCGGCGAGGTCCACGGCCGCCTCGTCGAAGACCCACTGCAGCATGACGCCGTCGATGGCGCCCTGAACGGTCGAGGCGAGCGTGCGGGGGGTGAAGTCCCGGAAGTCGCCGTCCTGCTGTCCTCTGCGCAGGATCCCCTCGATGTGCCTGCGGCAGGGGTCGTAGGCGGTGGCGTTGAAGGCGCGTTTCGCCTCCGCCGTCCCGAAACTTCCCCAGATGTCGACCATGGCGACGAAGTTCTCGCGATGGTCGGCCATGAAGGCGAAGCTCGCCTCGATGTAGGCGCGGAGCCTGGCCGGGCCGCCGGTCTCCCGTTCGACCCTGGACCTGATGAACCGGTTCGACTCCGCCAGCAGGGAGGTGACGATCTCCTCGATCAGCTCGTCCCTGCCGTCGAAGTGGTAGGAGATCACGCTCTTGCTGATCCCCACCTCGTCGGCGATCCGGGCCAGCGACGCCTGGGCGAGCCCCGCGCTGGCGATCGTCGTGATCGCGCCGCCCACGATCTGACGCCTGCGCGTCTCCTCGATGAACGTGGACTTCTTCCTGCCCGGTGTTTTCCGGCCATCCGGCGTAATTTTCGACCGCATGGCCTACATTTAGGCCGTACGGCCGCAAACCCGCAAGGGGCCTGCGCCAACTCTCCGGTTTTCCCTACCTCCAGGAAGACGGTGTGCCATGGATGACCTTCCCCCGCTCCGCCCCCGCGAGAGGGAGGTGCTCGCGCTGATGGCGCAGGGCTGCTCGAACGCCGAGGTCGCGGCGCGGCTGCACCTGTCGGCCGCGGCCGTGGAGAAACACGTCTCCGGTGTGTTCACCAAGCTGGGCCTGCCGCCGACCGCGAGCGGGAACCGCCGCGTCCTGGCGGTCCTGCGTTATCTGGGCCATCAGGGCCTTTCCGGAAACCCCTGACCCGGCCGGAGCCGGGTCAGGGGTGTCTCCGTACCGCGCCGTCTCCCAGGCGGGCCTATTCGTGCGGGAGGATGCTGCCGGTCGGGGTGCTCCGCGGCGCGGGGGACCCGCCCCCACCGCCACCGCCGCCGTTGCCGCCCCCGCCGCCGCCGTTGCCCCTGGCCTGCTGCAACATCTCCAGGTGGGCCTGCACGACGGGCTTGGCCTCCGAGGCGACCTTCTTGACCGCGGCGGAGGAGCCGTCCCTCAGCTCGGTGTTGATGACCGTGAGGGTCTGGCGGTGCCCGGCGATCTGCGCCCTGATCCAGGCGTTGTTGAAGGCCGCGCCGTTCAGGTTCGACAGCTTGTCGAGTGTGGCGCGCTGCTTGGGCGCGGGCTGTTCGGGAAGCGTGACGCCCGCCCGTTGCGCCTCCCGTTTGACGGCCGCGTCCAGTTTGAGGTGGTCGGCCACGATCTTCTTGGCGATGTTCTGCACGGCCTGGTTGCTCGACTTCTTCTCGGCGAGCCTGCCCGCCTCGATCTCGGTCAGGTTCGACCGGTGGGCCTGAGCCAGGAAGGTCTTGTCCTGTTCGTTGAGGCTGGGCTGGGCGAGGACTCTGGTGGCACCGCCACCGAGTACGACGGCCACGGTGGCCAGCAGCACGATGATCCTTCTCATCATTGAAACCCCCGCGGATCACTCCTTAGGAATATTTAGGATCTCCTCCCCATATGCACCGATATTCACCGAGATATCAGCATTAATCAGCAAATGAAGTCCAAAGTTCCGCGGAGGACCCCGGCGAGCCGAGCCGTACGGATCGCACGGGTGAGTGTCCCGCTGAGCGGGCCGTCCCGTCCCGGACCGGCCGTTCCCACCGCCGGGCACGAGCCGTACGGCGAGCGCCCCCGGCCATGTCACAGTGGTGACTGTTTTTGGGCCTGCGGTAAACCCCCGCACGCCCTGCCACGTCGGTTTGACATGCGCACCACAAGCCGGATTAGCAAGCCCAATTCCCGATATCAAATGATTTGCCAGGGTTTAGGGTAATTTCGGGATTCCCGGCCGGGAGCTCCAACGACCGAGAGGACGCCGGCCCTTCGTGACGGAGCCCGCACGGGCCGTCCGCCCCGACCGGCGTGCGATCGATCGTCCCGACCAGACCAGATCAGGAGGGTTCCCCTCCCATGCCCGCGGACGCGGTCTGACATCGGATCGAACAGAAAGCACGGATGTGAAGCGACTCCAGGCGAAGCCACGATTCGTCCCCGCAGGAAGGGTCCTCGACCCGCTCGTCATCGGCGGGCGGCCGATGGCGCGTCCCGTCACCGGGGCGGTCCCCGACGCGATCGGGAAACGACCGGACAGTGAGCTCGACGGCGCCGACCTGCCGGAGCTGTCCGTCAGGGCGGCCTCGGTCAGGGGGGAGGCCAACCGCCGCGACGGGGCTCCCCGCAGGGACGCGATGGGGCTGTGGCAGATCGACGGCTCCCGGCTGCTCGCGTGCGCCGCGGGAGGACTCGCGGACGCGGAACTGTCCCACGTCGGCGCGGCCGAGGCCTGCGCCTCCGCCCGCCGCAACCTGCTCGGCCTGCTGCGGCACGCCGAGGACGGAGCCCCGGTGGAGGACTTCTTCGCCGCCGTCACCCGTGACCTCGCCGAGCGGGCCGAGCGGACCGGCGTTCCCGCCGCCGCCCTGCGCACCACCCTGCTGGCCGCGATCATCGACACCGCCGAGCACCGCGTCCACGTGGCGCGGATCGGCGACGGCACGGCGTCGCTCCTGCGCGAGGGGCACTGGTCCCCGGTCCTGCCCGCCGGGGACGGCGCGCGGACGCCGGACGCGCTCCCCGGGGACGGCCCTGCCGGGACCGCGATGGCCGATCTCCTGCGGGGCGACATGCTGCTGCTGTGCACCGGCGGCCTGGCCAGGCCGATGGGCGCGGAGGAGATCAGCGAGCAGGTCTCCGCCTGGTGGTCGCAGCCCTCGGTGCCGTCCCTGCCCGAGTTCTTCTGGCAGCTCAGCTTCCGGGACGAGTCCCACGAGGACGACCGCACCGCCGTCTGCGCCTGGAGACGCTGAGTCCCGTCCCCGGTGCCCCCGGTCCGGCGGGGGCACCGGCCTCGGGCGGAAGGACGATCCCGGGCAACCGGAAATACCCTCCGGTTCGTTGGGGTTGCCACTGTCATGGCTGAAGACATCATCCGAGGTGTGGCCCGGGGGGCCGCCGAGGTTCCGCTCTCGATCCTGGAGCTGGCGGTCGTCGGGTCGGGAGTGAGCCCGACCAGGGCGTTGCGGGCGAGCACCGAGCTGGCCAGGAGAGCCGAGGAGTGGGGATACCACCGCATCTGGGTGGCCGAGCACCACGGCATGCCCTCGGTCGCCAGTTCCTCCCCCGCCGTGCTGATCGCCCACCTCGCCGCGGCGACACGGACCATCCGGCTGGGTTCCGGCGGCGTGATGCTGCCCAACCACGCCCCGCTGGTCGTCGCCGAGCAGTTCGGCACCCTGCACGCGCTGCATCCCGGCCGCATCGACCTCGGGCTCGGCAGGGCGCCGGGCACCGACCAGGCGACCGCTCGGGCGCTGCGCAGGAACGGCCCGGACGCCGACGACTTCCCCGAGCAGCTGGCCGAGCTGACCGCCTTCCTCGACGGCTCCTTCCCCGAGGGGCACCCGCTGCGCAAGGTCGTCGCCACCCCCAGGACTCCGGAGTCGGGGCGCCCGCCGATCTGGCTGCTCGGATCGAGCGGCTTCAGCGCCCAGCTCGCGGGCATCCTCGGCCTGCCGTTCGCCTTCGCCCACCACTTCAGCGCGGCCAACACCCTGCCCGCCCTTGAGCTCTACCGTTCCGCCTTCCAGCCCTCCGCGGTGCTGGAGCGGCCGTACGCGATGATCGGGGTCTCCGCCGTCGCCGCGGAGACCTCGGAGCGGGCGCTGAGCCTGGCGCTGCCCGGCGCGCTGTCCATGCTCAGGCTGCGCAGGGGGGCTCCCCAGCCGGTGCCGACGCCCGAGGAGGCGCGGGATCACCCCTACACCCCGGCCGAGCGGGTCTTCGTCGAGGACTACCTGTCCAACGTGGTCCTGGGCGACCCCGGGGAGGTCAGGGAGGGCCTGAACGCGCTGCGCAAGCGTACCGAGGCCGACGAGTTGATGATCACCACGATGGTGCACGACCCCGAGGACAGGATCCGCTCCTACGAACTTCTCGCCCAGGCCTACGACCTGCCCCGCGGACCCGTCGGCTAGCGTCGGCTCAGGAAGTCTTCGGGGAACCGTACGGCTCACGAGGGAGTCACCGTGAACGACCTGCCGATCTGTGTGACCTGTGGTGTTCAGTACGCCGCTCTCAGGGAGAACTGCCCGATCTGTGAGGACGAGCGGCAGTACGTCGGCTGGCAGGGGCAGCGCTGGACGTCGCTGGCCGAGCTGAGCGCGGCCGGCCACAGGGCCGTGGTCGCCGAGGAGGGGCCCGGCGTCGTCGGCCTGGGCACCGACCCGGCGACCGCGATCGGCCAGCGCGCGCTGCTGGTGCGCTCCGCCGGGGGCAACGTGCTGTGGGACATGGTCACCCACTTCGACGATGAGGTCGTCCGGCAGGTCCGCGAACTGGGCGGGATCAAGGCCATCGCGATCAGCCATCCGCACTTCTACGGCTCGATGGTCGAGTGGGCGCACGCCTTCGACGCGCCGGTCTACATCCACGCCAAGGACCGCGCGTGGGTGGCCCGCCCGGACGAGTCGGTCGTGTTCTGGGAGGGCGAGACCCTGGAGATCGGCGACGACCTGACCCTGGTCAACGCGGGCGTGCACTTCGAGGGCGGCCAGGTGCTGCACCGGCGCGAGGGGGCGCACGGCCCGGCGGCGCTGTTCTCCGGCGACATCCTCCAGGTGGTCTCCGACCGGCGCTGGGTCTCGTTCATGTACAGCTACCCGAATCTCATCCCCGAGCGCCCGAGGACGGTCCGCCGCGCCCTGTCGCTGCTTGAGCCCTACGACTTCGAGCGGGTCTACGGCGGCTGGTGGAAGCGGGTCGTGCGCACCGACGGGGCGCGGGCCGTGCGGCGCTCGGCCGAGCGCTACCTGCGGTTCGCCCTCGACGACGCCCCCGGCGACGCCTCAGCCGACGCCCCCGAGGGCGGCTGAGGCTCCTCAGGGTCGTCGACGTCGAGCTCGGGGTGCTCCTCGGGCCAGTCGGCGGGCTCGATCAGACGGCGTACGGCGTCGCCGTCGAAGATCGAGGACAGGACTCCGGCCACCCCCTCCCCCAGGGGCCGCAACGCCTCGACCACGGCCTGGGCGCGGGCGCCCGCCTCCTGCAGCAGCCCCTCGACCAGGGGCGGCAGGGGTGGCGTGGGCAGCGTGAGCCGCGGTCTCGGCGCGGGTTTCTCCGGTGGCGCCCAGCGCATGGAGTCCTCGCTCATGGCGAGCCACTCGTCGACGACTCCGTCGATGGCGTCGAGCACATGATCGGGATCGCTCGGCATGGCGTCTCCCCCCGTGTCCGGGATTCGATACCTCGACGCTACCCTGCAAAAACCCCTCCTACCAGCCAATACTCCCCAATCTGACAGAACACCTCTCATGGAGTAAGCATCACGAAAAAGGGGTAAGACCCGGACGTGGCGGGCCAGATCGGGTCGTCCGCCGCAGTCGTCGTGAGTCGTCGTGCGAGGGGAGCGCCATGGCCAGACTGCGGACGGGAACCGGCCTTCTGCGCCGCAAGCCCATCGAGCACATCGAGGAACCCGAGGGTGGAAGAACCGAACAGCTCACCCGCGTGCTGGGACTCTGGCAGCTCACCGCCATCGGAGTCGGCGGCATCATCGGCGCGGGCATCTTCACCCTGGCGGGCGCCGTCGCCAACGGCATCGCCGGACCGGCCGTCGTCGTCTCCTTCCTGATCGCCGGAATCGCCAGCGCGGCGGCGGCCTTCTCCTACGCCGAGTTCGCCGGGCTGATCCCCAAGGCCGGATCGGCCTACACCTACGGCTACGCGGTGCTCGGCGAGATCGCGGGCTGGTTCATCGGCTGGGACCTGCTGCTTGAGTACACCGCGATCGTCGCGGTCGTCGCCATCGGCATCTCGGGCTACTTCTCCTTCCTGCTCGGCGACCTGGGCGTGAACCTGCCCTCGTGGATGCTCGGCGCGCCGGGGACGGGCGCGGGGCACCGGGTCGACCTGTTCGCCGCCCTGCTGTGCCTGCTGATCGCCTACCTGCTGAACCTCGGCATGCGCAACGCGGCCAGGTTCGAGATGGCGGTCGTCGGCCTGAAGGTCGCCGTGGTGCTGCTGGTCATCGTGGTCGGCCTCTTCCACATCAACACCTCGAACTACACCCCCTTCTTCCCCTACGGCATCGGCGGCGCGTTCACCGGCGCGGCCACGGTGTTCTTCGCCGTCTTCGGCTACGACGCCATGAGCACGGCCGCCGAGGAGTCCAAGGACGCCCAGCGCCACATGCCCAAGGCGATCATCTACTCGCTGGGCGTCTCGATGGTGCTGTACGTGCTGGCCTGCCTGGTGCTGACGGGCATGCAGCACTACACCGAGATCGACAAGGAGAGCGGGTTCTCCACGGCGTTCAAGGCGGTCGGCCTGCGGGGCCTGGCCGACGTGATCGCGGTCGGCGCGATCGTCGGCATCCTGACCGTCATGTTCACCTTCATGCTCGGCGTCAGCCGCGTGTGGTTCTCGATGAGCCGTGACGGGCTGCTGCCCAGGTGGTTCGCCAAGACGCACCCCACCCGGCACGTGCCGACCCGGGTGACGTGGATCGTCGGCGTCATCTCCGCGCTCATCGCCGGGTTCCTGCCCATCGTCGAGGCGGCCGAGCTGACCAACATCGGCATCCTGCTGGCCTTCGTCGTGGTGTGCGCCTCGGTGATCGTCCTGCGCTACCGGCGGCCCGACCTGCCCAGGACCTTCCGCTGCCCGGGGATGCCCGTCGTCCCGGCGATCGGCATCCTCTTCTCACTCTGGCTGATCACCTTCCTGCAGTGGCAGACATGGGTCCGCTTCGCGGTGTGGTTCGCGATCGGCCTGGTCGTGTACTTCGCCTACTCCTACCGGCACTCCGCCCTGGCCTCAGAGGAGCGCGCCGGGGAGGGCTAGCCGGGTCAGCAGGTGTGGTGCCCGGAGACGGTGTCGCCCAGGCCGCGCACCGCGGCGTTCACCCGTTCCAGCGCGTCCTCCCGCGCGAGTTCCGGCCGTCCCGGCGAGGTGCCCGCGCGCACGTCCCGCGCGATCCCCTCAAGTGAGGCGACCGCCGCCCCGACCGCGCCGGCCGACGGCCGCGGGGCGCCGTGCTCGGTCCTGGCGACGGTCGCGGCGGTCGCGTCGGCCACCCGTTCGAGGGCGGTCATCGCGGGCATCCACGTGGTGACGCGCCTGCTGACCACGGCCGGTTCCGTCATCGCCCGCTGGAAGACGGTGCGCAGGTCGGCCAGGGCGTCGTAGACGCGGTGGCGCAGCGCCGCCCTGCCGGTGTGCCCGGGGTCGAAGGCGTGCCGGAGATAGTCGGCGGTCGCCGAGACCGCGTCGGCGAACCTCGGCCCGACCGGCGCCTCCCAGCTCGCGGGCCACGGCAGGTATCCCAGCAGCAGGACGATCAGGCACCCGGCCAGCGTGTCGACCAGCCGGATCTCGGCCAGCCTCGGCCCGCCACGGGTCAGCAGGTCGACCAGCAACAGCACCAGCGGCGCCTGGAAGGCCGACATCAGCCCCCAGTTGCGCTGCATGCCGTACGGCAGGAGCGCGGCGAAGACCGCGACCGGGACCAGGAGCGCGGGGCCGTACGGCACGGCGACGAGCACGACGGTGCCGATCACCGTGCCGGCGAGAGTGCCGAGGGCTCGCTGCACGGCGCGGGCGAAGACCGAGCCGAAGTCGGGTTTGAGCACCAGCGCGACGGTCAGCGTCGTCCAGTAGGACCGTTCGACCAGGTGTAGTTCGCTCAACGCGCTCGCGACCCCCACGCACAGCGCGAGCCTGACGGTGTAGACGCGGGTCAGCCGGCCCGACCACACCCGTTCCCAGGCCTGTCTGAGGCGCTCACCCCGGTCCCGCCACTCGTACGGCGGGCCGTCGGCGGGCGGGTCCCCGCCGGACAGCAGTTCGACGGCCCCTTCGAGGGCCGAGCCGAGGGCGCGGGTCGCGGGCGAGTCCGGCCCCTCCCGCGGCGTCCTCGCCGGGAGTGGCCCTCCGGCGAGCGCGTCCGCGACGCCCTCGACGGCCGCCTTCGTGCCCTCCGGCGGGTCGCGCCCCTCCAGGTCGAGGGAGATCAGGGCGTTGCGGACCAGCGAGGCCTGGTTCAGCAGGGCGACCGCGCGGGTGCGCCACGGGTCGGTCCCCGCCGACGCGGAACGGGCGCCGAACACGGTGTCGTAGGCGTTCCTGAGGGCGGTGTCGAAGGCGACGACGGTACCGGCGTCACGCCCGGCGGCCAGGGCGCCGAGCGCCCGGTAGGCCGCGATCACCGCCGCCTCCTCCGGCGCCCTCGGGTGCAGCGGCCAGTCGGCCAGCGCGAGCGCCAGCGCCCACGCCGAGCCGAGCAGGAACAGCAGCGTGCCCGCCCCCGGCGGTCCCAGCGGGACGCCGGTGCCGAGCACGGTCATCACGAGGAGCTGGAGCCCGGCGCTCGACCCGGCGGCGCCGGTGGTGCTGACCAGCGCGGACAGCACCGCGACCGCGACGGTGACCAGCACCGCCCACCAGCCGGTCTCCCTGGCCGCGGCCCCGACCAGGAAGCCCGCCGCGCCGCCGAGCGCGGTGGCGCCCATCCTGACGACCCTGGCCCGGTAGGAGCCGCCCTGGTCGGCCAGGGCGGTGCCCATGGCCCCCATGGCGGGCAGCAGCCCCAGGGCGATGCGCCCCATGGCGAGTCCCGCCAGCAGTGGGGCGACCACGGCCAGCGCCGTGCGCAGCATCGGCCACGGGCGGGGCGCCGCGGGCCTGATCCGCACCGTCTCGACGAGCCAGCCGGGCGCCGCGTCCGCGAGCCTGCCCGCGGTGTGCCTGAAGATCAGCGCACGAGCCTGTCGATGCGGATCGGCAGGTCGCGGACGCGGACCCCGGTCGCGTGGTGGACGGCGTTGGCCACGGCGGCGGCGGTGCCGACGATGCCGATCTCGCCGATGCCCTTGGTCCCCATCGGGTTGAGGTGCGGATCGTCCTCCTCGATCCAGACGGCCTCGACGTCGCGGACGTCGGCGCAGGCGGCCACGTGGTACTGGGCGAGGTCGTGGTTGAGGTAGTCGCCGAACTCACGGTCCATGACGCTCTCCTCCAACAGCGCCATCGACATGCCCATGGTCATGCCGCCGACGAACTGCGAACGGGCGGTCTTGGGGTTGACGATCCGGCCCGCGGCGAACACCCCGAGCAGCCGCAGCACCCGTGTCTCCCCTGTCGCGGGGTCCACCCCGACCTCGGCGAACTGGGCGCCGAAGGCGTGCTGCGCGAAACGCCGTTCCCCTCCGATCTCCCGCGCGGTGTCGGCGGAGACCTCGACGCCGTCCGGGGGCACCTGGCCGTCCCGCTCCCGCAGCGCCCCGGTGAGCGCCTCGCAGGCCCTGACCACGGCCGTGCCCCAGGAGGCGGTGCCCATCGAGCCGCCCGCGAGTGAGGCGTCGGGCAGCGCGCTGTCGCCGATCTCCACGCGGACCAGGCCGGGCGGGACGCCCAGCGTGTCGGCGGCGATCTGGGTCAGCGCGGTCCTGGCGCCGGTGCCGATGTCCATCGCGGCGATCCGTACGGTGAACGTGCCGTCGGCCAGGGCCGTCGCGCTCGCCTTCGAGGGGCGGCGGTAGACCGGGTAGGTGGAGGCCGCGACGCCGGTGCCGACCAGCAGGCCGTCCCTGAGCCTGACGCCGGGGGCCGGGTCGCGATCCGCCCAGCCGAACCTGCGCGCCCCCTCGCGCATGCAGGCGACCAGGTTGCGGGAGCTGAAGGGCAGACCGCTCTCCGGGTCGGTCTCCGGCTCGTTGCGGACGCGCAGTTCGATCGGGTCGATCCCGCAGGCGAAGGCCAGTTCGTCCAGCGCCGACTCCAGGGCGAACATGCCGGGCGCCTCGCCCGGGGCGCGCATCCAGGAGGGCGTGGGCACATCCAGCCTGACCAGCCGGTGGGTGGTGCGCCGGTTGGGGGCGGCGTACATCATCCGGGTGGGTGTGGCCGTCTGCTCGGCGAACTCCCTGATCCGTGAGCTCTGCTCGAACACGTCGTGGACGATCACCCCGAGGTGTCCCCGGGCGTCGGCGCCGAGCCGTATCCGCTGGATGGTCGGGGTGCGGTAGCCGATCACCGAGAACATCTGGCTGCGGGTCACCGCGAGTTTGACGGGCCGCCCGGCGTGTTTGGCGGCCAGCGCGGCGAGCACGACCGGCGACAGCGGCGTGCCCTTCGACCCGAAACCGCCTCCCACGTGCGGGGAGACGACCCGGACGTTGCCCGGCGGCAGCCCGAACAGCGGCGCGACGATGTCGCGGACCGAGGTCGCCCCCTGGGTCGAGTCGTAGAGGGTCAGCCCGTCGCCGTCCCACACGGCGACGGTGGCGTGCGGCTCCATCGGGTTGTTGTGCTCGGCGGGGGTCGAGTAGACCTCGTCCACCACCACCTCGGCCGCGGCGAGGGCGGCGTCCGGGTCTCCCTGCTCGGTGTCGGCGGGGTAGACCGGGTTGACCCGTTCCGGACGGTACATACCGGGGTGGTCGGCGCGCAGTTCGACGTCGTGCTCCTCGACGTCGTAGTCCACCCGCAGCAGCCTGGCCGCCTCGACGGCGTTCTCCAGCGTCTCGGCGACCACGACCGCAACGTACTGGCCCCGGTAGGCGACCCGGCGCGACTGGAGCACCGAGAGCTCGGCGTTCTCCGCGGGGGCCAGCCTGGGGGCGTTGCCGTACCAGATGGCGGCGATCACGCCGGGAAGCTTGAGGGCGGCGTCGGCGTCGACCGCGCGGACCTCGCCCCTGGCGATGCCCGCCTGCACGGGCGCGGCGTAGACCAGGTCGTCCGGGGCGTACTCGTAGGCGTACTTCGCCCGGCCCGTCACCTTCTCCAGGCCCTCGACCCGGTCGAGGGCCGAACCGACGGAGGAGGTGGGCCTCGCGAGGGTGGTCATGACGCCTCCGCGAGGTCGACGAGGGTGCGGACGAGCACGTTGCGGGCCAGGGGGACCTTGAACGCGTTGCCGGGCAGCGGCCGTGCGGCGGCCAATTCGGCCTCCGCGGCCCTGGTGAACTCGGCCTCCGTCGCAGCCGCGCCGCGCAGCGCGGCCTCGGCCGTCTCGGCCCGCCAGGGCGCGTGGGCGACCCCGCCGAACGCGATCCGGCAGTCGCGCACCGTCCCGTCGGCCACGTCGAGGACGGCGGCGACGGAGACGACCGCGAAGGCGAACGACGCCCTGTCCCTGACCTTGCGGTAGCGCGAGCGGCCGGGGAACGGCAGCGGCGGCACCTCGACGGCGGTTATCAGCTCGCCCTGGCCGAGCACGGTGTCGCGTTCCGGCTCCTCCCCCGGCAGCCGGTGCAGTCCGGGCATCGGCACGGTCCGCGGCCCCTCGGCGCCCTCGACGTGCACGATCGCGCCGAGCGCGGCCAGCGCGACGGCCATGTCCGAGGGGTGGGTGGCCACGCAGTCGTCCGAGTGACCGAGGATCGCCAGGTTGCGGTGCTCTCCCGTCCTGGCCGGGCAGCCGGTGCCGGGCAGGCGTTTGTTGCAGGGTTTGGTGACGTCCTGGAAGTAGGGGCAGCGGGTGCGCTGCATCAGGTTGCCGCCGACGGTCGCCATGTTGCGGATCTGGCCGGAGGCCCCGGCGAGCACCGCCTGGGACAGCAGGGGGTGGCGGCGCCGTACCAGGGGGTCGGCGGCCAGGTCGCTGTTGCGCACGCCCGCGCCGATCAGCAGGGCGCCGTCCCCGGTCTCCTCGATCGTGCCGGAGGCGATCCCGCTGACGTCGACCAGGACGTCGGGGACGGCGACACCGAGCCGCATCAGGTCGACCAGGTTCGTGCCGCCCGCGAGGTACATGGTGTCCGGCCTGCCGGCGGCTGTGGCGACCGCGCTCGGGGCGTCCGGGGCCCTCAGGTAGGAGAAGGGCCTCATCCCGCCACCTCCCCGATGGCCGCGACGATGTTGACGTAGGCGCCACAGCGGCACAGGTTGCCGCTCATGCGCTCGCGGATCTCCTCCTCGTCGAGGTTCACGCCGGAGCCGGTGCCGTCGTCGCGGGTGACCGCGCTCGGCCATCCGGCCGCCGCCTCGGCCAGCACGCCGACCGCGGAGCAGAGCTGGCCCGGGGTGCAGTAGCCGCACTGGAAGGCGTCGTGTTCGACGAACGCCGTCTGCAGCGGGTGGAGCCCGTCGCCGTCCGCCAGCCCCTCCACGGTCACGACCCGCCTGCCGTCCAGGGTCACGGTCAGTGTCAGGCAGGACTTCACCCTCCTGCCGTCGAGCAGTACGGTGCACGCCCCGCACTGCCCGTGGTCGCAGCCCTTCTTCGCGCCGGTCAGCCCGAGCCGCTCGCGGAGCGTGTCCAGGAGTGTCTCCCTGGTGTCCACGGTGATCGGGTGCCGCTCCCGGTTGACCGAGAGCACGAGGTCCGCCGTGATCGGGGAGGGCGCCGGTGCCGGTCCTTCTGATCCCGTGATGTGCGTTTCGCCGTTCACGGGCGCTCTCCTACCCACTCATCCGGTTCCTTACCTCCCGGACGCGTCACGCGCAGGGCCAGGTCAGAGCACCCCGACCTCGTCCAGGGTCCGCTGCGCCACGGCGAAGGCGGCGTTGGCCGCGGGCACCCCGCAGTAGACGGCGCTCTGCAGCAGCACCTCCTTGATCTCGTCGGGGGTCAGTCCGTTGCGCAGGGCCGCGCGGACGTGCATGGCCAGCTCCTCCAGGTGGCCTCCGGCGACGAGGGCGGTCAGGGTGACGCAGCTGCGGGTACGGCGGTCCAGCCCGGGACGGTTCCAGATCCCGTCCCAGGCGTAGCGGGTGATGAACTCCTGGAAGTCACGGGTGAAGCCGGTGGTCGCGGCCTCGGCGCGGTCGACGTGCGCGTCCCCGAGCACCCGCCGCCTGGTCCTGGCCCCCTCGGCGGCGCGTTCGCCGCCGAGGTGGCGGACGATCGCCGCGGTGACCTCCTCCGGCCGTTCGACGCCCGCCAGGTGGGAGGCGCCTGGCACGACCGTGAGCAGCGCGCCGGGAATGCCGGAGGCGAGGGTGAGGGCGTGCGCCAGGGGCGTCGCCGGGTCGTCCGCGCCCGCGACGACCAGGGTCGGCGCGGCGACCGCGCCCAGCTCACCGGTGAGGTCGTAGTCCGCCAGCGCCTCGCAGCAGGCGGCGTAGGAGCCCGCGTCCACCCCGTACGGCATCCGCCGCACCTCGGTGACGGCCTCAATGACAGCCTCGGTGCCGGTCTCGGGGGCGCTGAACCAGCGGGCGGGCAGCACGTCGGCCAGCGGTTTCATGCCGTCCCGCCGTACGGCGTGCGCCCGCTCGTGCCACGGTCCCGGCTCGCCGAAGCGGGCGGAGCTGCAGCACAGCACCAGGTGGCTGACCCGCTCGGGGGCCGTGACGGCGACGGTCGCGGCGACGGCGCCGCCGAGGGAGATGCCGCCGACCGCGAACCTGTCGGCCTTCTCCTGGGTGGCCAGGGCGAGCACGGCGTCGGCGAGCAGGCCGACGGTGACCTCGCTCACGGGCGCCGAGCCGCCGTGACCCGGCAGGTCGTAGCGGAGCACCCGCCAGGAGGCGGTCAGCGCCTCCATCTGCGGGTCCCACACGTGCAGGGTGGTGCCCAGCGAGGGGCCGAGCACCAGCAGCGGCGCCCAGGCGGGCCCGTCGACGCGGTGGCTGAGGATCGTCAAGACTGCTCCCGGTAGGCGGTCAGAACTCGGTCGATGAGGGGTTGCGCCGCCCCGAGGTAGCCCGCGGGGTCGAACGCCTCCTCGGGGACCTCCCCCGCGAGCGTCCGCCGGAGTGGGCCCTCCTGCGCCGCCGCCCGGTCGAGCCGGTCCCTGCCGAGCAGGGCGGCCAGGCGTTCGGAGACGACGCGGTCGCCGGTGAGGTCCAGGTTGGCGCGCATCCGCTCAGGGAAGACCCGCAGCCCGGCGAGCAGTTCCGCGGTGGTCGCGGCGGCGCCGCCGGTCAGCCGCAGGCACTCGCGCGTCGCGTGCCACTCGGCCTGCCAGGCGCCCGCGGCCCGCTCGTGCTCGGCCAGCTGCGCCGAGGCCAGGAGCTGGCCGTACACCGGGATCTGCAGGGCCGCGGAGCGCACGAGCACCGCCAGCGCGGGGTTGCGTTTGTGCGGCATCGCCGAGGAGCCTCCCGTGGAGGACTCGGCGACCTCGCCGACCTCCGTCTGGGCGAGCATGATCACGTCGAGGGCCGTCTTGCCGAGGGCGCCGGAGGTCTGGGTGAGGGCCGCGCCCAGCTCTGCGACCGGTGACCGTTCCGCGTGCCAGGGCACCGGCGGCGCGGCCAGCCCGAGTTCCTCGGCGAACAGCGCGGGCAGCGCCGGGTCGCCGCCGAGCGCGGCCAGGGTGCCCGCGGCCCCGCCGAGCTGGGCGGGCGTGCGCAGGTCCCGCAGCCGTGCCCGTGCGGCGAGCAGGCCGGACAGCCATCCCGCCGCCTTCAGGCCGAAGGTCGTCGGCACGGCGTGCTGGCCGAGTGTCCTGGCCGCCGTCAGCGTGTGGCGGTGGGTCTCGGCGAGCCCGGCGAGGGTGGCCATGGCCCGGTCGAGGTCGGCGCCGATGATCCCGATCGTGTCCCGGCAGACGAGCATGGCGGCGCTGTCGAGGATGTCCTGGCTGGTGGCGCCGTGGTGGACGTACCGCGCAGCCCCGATGGCTGCCCCGGTGGCCGTCTCCGCGACGGCCCGGCGCAGTTCGGCGACCAGCGGCACGACGGGGTTGGCCGACTGTCTGCCCCGCAGGGCGAGGTCCGCGGGGTCCGGGGTGAGCGCGCCCGCGACCCGGCCGATCACCGCCGCCGCCTCCGGCGGCACCGTGCCCGCGCGGGCCTGGGCGCGGGCCAGCGCCGCCTCCGCCGTCAGCATGGCGCGCAGCCACGCGCGATCCGAGGTGGCCGCCTCGGCCGCCGTGCCCGCCCTGACCGGGCTCAGCAGGCCGGTGTCCTGCTCGGAGCCCGAAGCGGGGCCGGAACTCAAGGAAGGGTCAGAACTCAAGGAAGACCGTCTCCCCTTCCCCTTGGAGCCTCACGTCGAAACGGTAGCCCCCCTCCCCGTCGGGCTCGGCGATCAGGGTGGCCCTGCGCGCGGGGTCGAGCGCGTCGAGCAGCGGGTCGGGGCCGTCCTGGAGGTAGACGCGGGTGGCGACGGAGCGCAGCAGCCCCCTGGCGAAGACCAGCATCGCCAGGTACGGCCCGGCGGGCCTGGCGGTGCGGAACCGGTAGGACCCGTCGGCGTCCGTCGGGCAGCGCCCGAAGCCGGAGACGCCCTCACCCGCGCGGTCCAGCGCCCTTCTGGTACCCGTCTCGCCGAGCCACAGTTCGAGCATGGCGTCGGGCACGGGCTCGCCCGCCCCGTCGAGCACCCGCCCGGTGACGGTGATCGCCCCGGGGTGCCCCTCCGCGACCAGGTCGGGCCCCTGGGGGTAGGGCAGCGCGTAGCCGAAGAACGGCCCCACGGTCTGCGACGGGGTCGGTGGCACGGCGCTCACTGCTCCTCCGTCGGGGTGCGGCCGAGGACGATGTCGAACCGGTAGCCGAGCGCCCACTCGGGTTCGGTGACGTCCAGGTCGAAGTGGGCGACGAGCCGCTCGCGGGCGGCCGGGTCGGGGATGGACCGCATGATCGGGTCGTAGGGGAACAGCGGGTCGCCGGGGAAGTACATCTGGGTGACCAGGCGCTGGGTGAACGCGGTGCCGAAGACGGAGAAGTGGATGTGCGCGGGCCGCCAGGCGTTGTGGTGGTTGCGCCACGGGTAGGCGCCCGGCTTGATCGAGACGAACCGGTAGCGGCCCTGCTCGTCGGTCATGCACCGCCCCGCGCCGGTGAAGTTGGGGTCGAGCGGCGCGGGGTGCTGGTCGCGCTGGTGCGCGTAGCGCCCGGCGGCGTTGGCCTGCCAGACCTCCAGCAGGGTGCCGGGGACGGGCCTGCCGGCCGAGTCGAGGATCCGGCCGGTGACGATGATCCGCTCACCGATCGGCTCGCCCGCGTGGTGGCGGGTCAGGTCGGCGTCCAGTTCTCCGATCTCGTCGTGCCCGAAGACCGGGCCGGTCAGCTCGACGGCGTCCGGGTCGGCGCGGAAGGCGACCGGTGGCCTGGACGGCGCCCGCAGCACGCTGCTGCGGTAGTCCGGGCTCAGATAGGGAGGGTGGTGGGTCATGACCCTTCTGTTCCTTCCAGGACGAGCGCGAGTCCCTGTCCGACGCCGATGCAGAGCGTGGCCACGCCGTACCCGCCGGTCCTGGAGAGACGGTGGGCCAGGGTGCCCGCGAGCCTGGCTCCCGAGCAGCCGAGCGGGTGGCCGATCGCGATGGCGCCGCCCGCGGGGTTGACGAGTTCCGGGTCGAGGCCGGGCCATTCGGCCATGCAGGCCAGGACCTGGGCGGCGAAGGCCTCGTTGAGCTCCACGGTCGCCAGGTCGCCCAGGGAGAGTTTCGCCCTGTCCAGCGCCTTGGCGACCGCGTGCACCGGGCCGATGCCGAAGCTGACCGGGTCGACGCCCGCCGCGCCGGTCGAGACCACCCTGGCCAGGGGGCGCAGGCCGTGCTCGGCCAGTCCCTCGGCGTCGGTGACCAGCAGGGCCGCCGCCCCGTCGTTGAGCGGGGAGGAGTTGCCCGCGGTGATGGTGCCCTCCGCGGTGAAGGCGGGCCTGAGCCTGGCCAGCCCCTGCGGGGAGGTGTCGGGGCGGATGGACTCGTCTGCGGTCAGGTCGCTGCCCTCGACGAGCGCGGTCTCCGCCTCCAGCGCCCCCGTCCGCCACGCCCGGTCCGCCAGCCGGTGGCTGCGCGCGGCGTACTCGTCCTGGGCCTCACGGGTGACGCCGTAGCGGGCGGCGAGCGTCTCGGTGGCCTCGCCGAGGGAGACCGTCCAGCGGTCCGGCATCCTGGGGTTGACCAGCCGCCAGCCGAGCGTGGTCGAGTGGAGCTGTTCGTGGCCGCGCGGGTAGGCCCGTTCCGGTTTGGGCAGCACCCAGGGGGCACGGCTCATGGACTCGACGCCGCCCGCCACGACGAGGGAGGCGTCGCCGACGGCGACCGCCCTGGCGGCCTGGATCACCGCCTCCAGGCCCGAGGCGCACAGCCGGTTGACCGTGGCGCCGGGCACCGTGACGGGCAGCCCGGCCAGCAGCGCCGCCATCCGGCCCACGTTGCGGTTGTCCTCGCCCGCCCCGTTGGCCGCGCCGAGGACGACGTCGTCGATCCTGGCGGGGTCAAGGCCCGGGGAACGGTCGAGCAGCGCCCTGACGACCCCGGCGGCCAGGTCGTCGGGACGGACCGAGGCGAGGGCCCCGCCGTACCGGCCGATCGGGGTGCGGACGGCGTCCGCGATGTAGACGTCCTTCACAGTGTTCGTGCTCCTGTCGTTTCCGGGAGGTCACGCTCGTACGGCAGGCCGACGTAGTTCTCCGCCAGCGTGGTCGCCGCGGCCTCGGAGGAGGTCACGTAGTCCAGGTGGGAGATCTGCAGCCGCCGCCCGTAGGCGTCGTCGGTGTCGAAGGTGTGCAGCAGCGTCGTCATCCACCAGGAGAAGTGCTGCGCCCGCCAGACCCGCCTCAGGCAGGTCTCCGAGTAGGCGTCGAGCAGGTCGTCCGAGCCGGTGGCGTACCGGTGCGCCAGCGCCTCGGTCAGCACCCGCACGTCGGCGACCGCGAGGTTGAGGCCCTTGGCGCCGGTCGGGGGGACGATGTGCGCGGCGTCGCCCGCCAGGAACAGGTTGCCGTGGCGCATGGGCTCGGCCACGAAGCTCCGCATGGGCGTCACGCCCTTCTCCAGGATCTCCCCGGTGGTCAGGGTGAAGCCGGGCACCGTCTCAAGACGGGCGCGCAGTTCGGCCCAGATCCGCTCGTCCGGCCAGTCCGCGATGTCCTCCCCCGCGGGGACCTGCAGGTAGAAGCGGCTGATCTCGGGGGTGCGCATGCTGTGCAGGGCGAAACCGCGCTCGTTCCAGGCGTAGATCAGCTCCTCGGCGGACGGCACGGCCCTGGCCAGGACGCCGAGCCAGGCGAAGGGGTAGTCCCGTTCGTGGACGGTGAGCTCCCCTTCGGGGACACTCGCCCGGGACACGCCGTGGAAGCCGTCGCAGCCCGCGATCACGTCGCAGTCGAGCCGCCCCCCGTCGAAGGTCAGGTAGGGGGCGTCGGTCCCGGCGTCGCGCACGGCCACGTCGCCGACCTCGAAGCGGATGTCGCCGCCCGCGGCGAGACGGGCGGCGATGAGGTCCTTGACGACCTCCTGCTGGCCGTACACGGTGATGGCGCGGCCGGGGACCAGCCGTTCGAAGGCCACCCGGTGGCCCGCGCCGCCGTAGCGCAGCTCGATGCCGTGGTGGACGAGGCCCTCCCTGACGAGGCGGTCACCGACCCCGGCGGCGACGAGGGTGTCGACCGTCCCCTGTTCGAGCACCCCGGCCCTGACCCGCCGTTCGACGTGGTCGCGGCTGCGGCGTTCCAGCACCACCGAGTCGATGCCGCGCAGGTGCAGCAGGTGGGACAGGAGCAGCCCGGCGGGCCCCGCTCCGATGATCCCGACCTGTGTCCGCTGGGGATGAGTCATGGGGAGAGCATCGTGGACCCGGCGCGGAAAACCGAGCCCCGCCTTCCACTGGACGGAAGACAGGGGGGAGGATTGTCCTTGGGGGCGCCTTCCGTGCGGGCGCCCCGGGACAGGGGGACGTGATGGCCGGGGGGTCGCGGGAGCCGGGACGTTCGGTGACGTCGAAGGTCCTGGCGATCCTGGGCGCCTTCGACACCGGCCACCCCCATCTCAGCCTCTCGGAGGTCTCCCGGCGCAGCGGGGTACCGCTGGCGACCGCGCACCGCCTCGTGGGCGAGCTGGTCGCCTGGCAGGCGCTGAGCCGTACGGCAGACGGCCGCCTGCGGATCGGGCTGCGGCTGTGGGAGCTCGGCCAGCTCGCGCCGGGCAGGCTGCAGGAGGTCGCCCATCCGTGGCTGCAGGAGCTCTACGCCGACACCGGTGAGAACGTGCACCTGGCCGTGCGGGACGGCCTTGAGGTGCTCTACGTCGACAAACTGCACGGCAGGCGGGCCGTGCGGCTGGTCTCCAGGACGGGAGGCCGGCTGCCGATGCATCCGACGGGGGTCGGCAAGGCCCTGCTGGCCCACGAGCCCGAGTGGTTCCA
Organism: Streptosporangium sp. NPDC049376; assembly: GCF_044466505.1. Lineage (NCBI taxonomy): Bacteria > Bacillati > Actinomycetota > Actinomycetes > Streptosporangiales > Streptosporangiaceae > Streptosporangium > Streptosporangium sp. NPDC049376. Next base: position 291,308 of record NZ_JBITMT010000006.1, read on the forward strand.
GGCCGCCTATCTGGGGCGTGAGCTCGAACGGCCGACTCCGCGCACGATCGTCGAGCCGGGGCGGCTGGCCCGGGAACTGGCCACGGTGCGCGCCCAGGGGTACGCGTTGACGTTCGAGGAGATGAGCCTGGGCTCCTGCTCCGCGGCGGCGCCGGTGCTCGTCGACGGCCACGCGGTCGCCGCCGTCGGGATCGTTCTGTCCTCCCGGCGGGCCAGAGGACTGCAACGCCTGGTCGAGCCGCTGCTCAGGGTGACCGCGGGGATCGCCCGCTCCTACTCCGGGATCCCCCCGCAGGACTGAACCCCGCGCGCGCCACGGCGAGACGGTCACCCCAGGACCACCCTGGTCCCGCCGGGGGTCCCGCCCGGGTACGGCCCGGCGGCCAGGCGCAGCAGCAGGAGCGCGATGTCGTCGCTGCGGTGGCTGGTCTGCTGGGCGTGCCTGATCAGGGTGCTCGCCACCTCCTCCAGGGGGCGTTCCCCGACGCGTTCGAGTTCGGCGGCCAGGTCGGCGAGCGCCTCGTCGATGTCGACGCCGGGGGTCTCGACCAGGCCGTCGGTGTAGAGGGCCAGCGTCGAGCCGGGCTCCAGCGGGATCTCGGTGTGCGGGTAGTCAACGGAGTGGTCGATGCCCAGCAGCAGCCCGCCGGGGACCTCGACCACCTGTACCCGGCCGTCCGGCAGGCGCATCAGCGGCTGGGGGTGCCCGGCGCGGGCCAGGCAGGCCAGGTTCCGGCGCAGATCGAGCCGCAGGTAGACGCAGCTGGCGAACAGGCCTGGGTCCAGGTCGACCAGGAGGTGGTTGGTGCGGGCCAGGACCTCGCCGGGGTCGGCGCCTGCGGTGGCGTAGGCGCGAACCGCCGTGCGCACCTGCCCCATGAGGGCCGCCGCGGTGACGTTGTGCCCCTGGACGTCGCCGACGACGGCGGCGACGGTGTCGTCGGCGAGGCCGATGACGTCGTAGAAGTCGCCTCCGATGTCCATGTCCTCGGTGCCGGGCAGGTAGCGGGCCGCGGCGCTCAGCCGGGGCAGCCGGGGAAGGGCGTGCGGGAGCAGGCTCTGCTGCAGGGCGTGGGCGAGTTCCAGCTTGGCGTCGTAGAGGCGGGCCCGTTCGAGGGCCTGGGCGATCAGGCCGCCGAGCGCGGTCAGCAGGGCGCGTTCCTCGACGGTGAAACGGTGGTTCCTGGCGAAGGCGAGCACGCAGGTGCCGACGGACCGTCCCGAGGCGATCAGCGGCAGGAACGCCCAGGAGGCCATGCCGTCGTCCACGGCGACCTCCGGGCCGTAGACCTCGTCCAACTCCTCCTGGGAGCCGAAGAAGCTGGGCACCCCGGTGACCATGGTCCGCACGCTCGGGGTCGGCGAGGTCAGCGGGAGGCCGTCGTAGTGCTCCCTGAGGTGGGGCGGGTAGCCGCGGTCGCCGACGACGCTCATCCTGCCGTCCTCGGCGACCATCAGCGCCATCCCGTCACCGCCGAAGGCGGGCATGAGCCGGTTGGCGACCAGGTCGACCACGTCCTGCACGCTGGCGGCCTTGGTGAGCGTGCTGGCCAGATGGAGGATGTGGTAGAGGGCGCCGACCCTGGTCGGGAGGGTCAGGCCGGCCTCGGCGACGGGGCCCGGCGAGCCGGTCTCCAGGGGCTGGACGGGCATGTCCGCCGCCTCGACCATGGCCGGGGAGATGCGCATGGTCACCCCGTTGAGCGCCGGGTAGAGCTCGAAGGACAGCCAGCGGTCGGGCGGGCGCAGCGCGACGAACGAGGCGGCCTGCTGGCTGATCATGGCCGCGCGGTAGCGGTCCTCGTAGACGGGGTCGTTCAGCCAGGGCACCCGGGTCCACGGGTGGGAGCCGAGCAGCCGGGCCGGGAGCATGCCGAGCAGCGCGGCGGCCCGAGGGGTGACGAAGGTGACGCGGCCTCCCGCGTCGAGCCCGCAGATGCCCTCGGGCAGACGGTCGGCGACCGCCGCGATCACCTCGGCGGGCTGCATGCTGGGGGCGGGCAGCACGCGCGGTTCCAGGCCGGGGCGCAGCCTGCGGCCCTGCCTGTCGGCCTCCTCAAGCCCCCGCGCCATCTCCGCGGCGGCGCGCAGAAGGCGTTCGCGCTCGTCCTCGGACAGCTCGCACGAGTGCGTGCCCGCCCACAGGGCGAACATCCCCCCGTAGACGGTGCCATGGACGGCGCCGGAGACGGTCGCGGCGCCGAGCAGCGGCACCGCGGCGAGGGAGAACTCGTACGGCATGACCAGCGCCGCCCCCGGGTAGACGCGGGCCATCTCCTTCTCGTCGCCGACCCACACCAGCCGCCGGTGGCGGATCGCGTCGGTGACCGGCATGGGCATGGCCATGCTCATCCGCTCCCAGGGGCGGATGAAGTCGCGGGGCGCCCCCTTCATCACCGCGAGTTCCAGCACGTCGGCGTCCGGCGCCAGCAGGTAGACCGCGCCCAGGTGGGCTCCCACGCTCTCCAGGGCCTTGACCAGGTCGTCGGCGAGCGCGTCGAGGCCGCTCCGCGGGGAACGGCCTTCGAGGAAGGTGGGGTACTCGGGCACCATCAGCGCCTCATCTCCGGCGCCCGGCCCGCGGACGGCCGCGCTCCTGGGCCGTGCCCGCCGTCACGTGCCGGTCCGCCCGCCCTTGGCGGACGGACGGGAGGGAAAGCCGCGCCATCCAATAACACGCCTTAATCCGCATATATGGACGATACTCCCCTTGACCAGGGGGTTTGGAGAGGCGCATTCCCAAGCTTGCCCCTGCCCGCTGTTTTTGCGGCCCGCCGACGATGTCCTGACGCCGCAACGAACCTCCGGCGACGCGCCATTCCAAAGAATGGAACGCGTTTACCAGATATGGCGCGGTTCACATGGTCCACGTGGCCATACCTACAGATATGGTCAAAAAAGAATCATGGTACGAAAAATCATGAGATCGCACTATCCATCGCCCCGCCGTACGGCGAGGCGTCCGACAGCGGTTCCGCCGCCGAACCCAGGGGGTGCCCTCCGTCCATGGACGAACCCGTCAACGACCACACCGGCCCCGACGACCTGCCGAGGCTGCCCTTCGACCGGCGGGACCCGCTCGACGTCCCGGCGGCGTACCGCGCGTTGCAGGCCGATGAGCCGGTGGCCCGGGTGCGCACCGCGACCGGCGACGTCGCCTGGCTGGTCTCCGGCTACGAGGAGGCCAGGCAGGCCTTCGCCGACCGGAGACTCGGCCGTTCCGCGCCCGACCCCGACCGGGCGGCCAGGATCTCCAACTCGGTGATCCTCGGCGGCCCGATCGGCGACATCGAGACCGAGAAGACCCAGCACGAGCGGATGCGCAGGCTGCTCACCCCCGCCTTCTCCGCCCGGAGGATGGCCGCCCTGGCCCCCCACGTCCAGGAGCTGGTGGACGGCCTGCTCGACCGGATGGCCGAGGGGCCGCGCCCGGCCGACCTGCGGCAGGTGCTCTCCCTGCCGCTGCCCGTACTCGTGATCTGCGAGCTGCTCGGCGTGCCGTACGGCGACCGCGAGCACTTCAGGGCGCTGGCCGAGACGATGACGGACCTGACGGACCGGGAGCGCTCGGCCGCCGCCCTGACCGAGCTCGGCGAGTACACCAGGAAGATCATCGGCGCCAAGCGGGAGAACCCGGCCGGTGACGTGTTCTCCGACCTCGCGACCATGGACGCGCCCGACGAGGAGATCGCCACGCTCGCCGCCGGGCTGCTGTTCGCCGGACACGAGACGACCGTCAACCGGATCGACTACGGCGTACTGCTGCTGCTGACCAACCCCGGGCAGCGGGACGCCCTGATCGCCGACCCCTCACTGGTGAACACGGCCGTCGAGGAGATCCTGCGGGTGGCCGCGCCGGGCAACCACGGCATGCCCCGCTACGCGCACGAGGACGTGACCGTCGGAGGGGTCACGATCAGGCGCGGCGAGGCGGTGGTCATCAGCACGACGGCGGCCAACCGTGACGCGCGGGTCTTCGCCGACCCCGACCGCTTCGACGTCTCCCGGGACACCGACGATCCGCACCTGGCCTTCGGCTACGCCGCCCGCTACTGCATCGGGGCGAGCCTGGCCAGGATCGAGCTGCGCGCGGTCTTCGGCACGCTGTTCCAGCGCTTCCCCACACTGGCGCTCGCCGTGCCCGCCGAGGAGCTCGTCACGCGGGAGAACTCGCTCACCGGCGGCTTCGAAGGCATCCCCGTCACCTGGTAGCGGTCACCGGGCAACGGCGGTTGACCTCGTCGAGCCGTTCGGTGAGGCCGCCGCGGTCGAGGTGTTCGAGCAGGGGCACCGCGACCCGGCGGCTGGTGTCCAGGGCCTGCCTGGCCTGGCTGACCGTGAAGGGCTGGGGCAGGCGGGCCAGCAGCCGCGCCGCCGCCGTGTCGGCGCCGGGCAGCAGCACGATCCCCTCGGCGATCCGCAGCAGCATCCCCGCCCGTACGGCCGCCGCCAGCTCCCTGGGGCCCAGCCCCAGCTCCGCCAGGCGGCCCGCCTCGGGCGCGAGGAACGGCCTGGCGGACAGTTCGGCGCGCAGCCGGGAGACCGCGCGGGCGACCGGCTCCGGCAGGCCCGGGGGCGGCCCGCTCACGATCCGCCCGCCCGTGACGGCCAGCGGCGGCCGTACCAGGGCGGCGACCAGCCTCCGGTCGGGCAGGCCGAGCGCGTTCCTGGCCGCCTCGACCGGCATCCCCGGCTCAAGCGGACGCCCGGCCGCGTGCCGTGCCACCGTCTCCGCCAGCCGTTCGCCCAGCCACGACCAGTGGGCGGGGTCGGCGTACCAGTCGCCGCACACGGGCTCGCCCTCCGGGACGCACCCCATGGCCAGCAGGTCCGCCCCGCGCAGCAGCCGGTGTGTGCGCAGCAGTTCCCCCGCACCGGGCACCGTCACCGCCCGCCCCGTGCCCGCCTGCCCCGTGCCCGCCAGTTCGGCCGCCCGCAGGCGCGCGGCGCCCCTGCGGCGCAGCGCGGGCGGGCGCACGTCGAGCACGCTCGCCCCGGCGAGCACCCGCACCGCGGCTCCATCCCCCCCGACGCCCTGCCCCGTGGCCCTGCCCGGGTCGCGCAACAGCAGCACGTCCCCCACGTGCAACGGCAGCGGCCCGGCCAGGCGCAGCCGTACGAGACCGTCGCCGAGCGGCCTGACCGCGCACACCACGGCCGCCGAGCCGATGTGCGCGGTCAGCCTGCCCGGCAGGACGCTCTCCTCGCCCGTGCCCCCCACCGGCGAGAGCCGTACGTCGGCCAGGTCGGTCATGGTCCACGCGCCGGGGGTGAACAGCGCCCGGCCCCGCTCCGGGGCGCCGCCGCGCAGGTTGACCGCGACCCTGGCCACACCGGTCACCGAGGTCACCGGCTCCTTCAGGCACTCCAGTGCCCGCACCCGGGCGAGGCCGCCGCCCAGCGCCAGTTCGTCCCCGACGGTCACCCGGCCCGCGGGCAGCGTCCCGGTCACGACCGTGCCGCTGCCGCGCACGCTGAAGACCCGGTCGATCCACAGCCGCACCGGCGCCTCGGGGTCGGGCGCGGGCAGCCGGGAGACCAGCCGGTCGAGTGCCTGCCTCAACGCGCCGAGCCCCTGCCCCGTGTGCCCGCTCACCGTCAGCGCCTCGACCCCGGTCAGGCCCGCCGCCGCGAGTCTGGCCCCGGCCTCCTCCACCACCGGTGCGGCGTCGGCCAGGTCGGCGCGGGTCACCGCGAGCACGCCGTGCCGTACGCCGAGGGCCTCAAGCGCGACGAGGTGCTCCTGCGACTGCGGCATCCAGCCCTCGTCGGCGGCGACCACGAACATCACCGCCGGAACCGGCCCGACCCCCGCCAGCATCGTGCCGAGGAAACGCTCGTGCCCCGGGACGTCCACGAAGGCCAGGCGTTCCCCGGAGGGCAGCGTCGTCCAGGCGTATCCCAGCTCGATCGTCAGCCCCCTGCGCCGTTCCTCGGCCAGCCGGTCGGGCTCCATCCCGGTGAGGGCGCGCACCAGAGTGGACTTGCCGTGGTCCACGTGGCCCGCCGTGGCGACGACCTGCATCAGCCGACCGCCCCGAGGACCGCGCGGGCCACGTCGCCGTCCCGCTCCCCGGGGACGGCCCTGAGGTCGAGCAGCAGCCGCCCCGCCTCGATCCGCCCGACGACGGGCGGCTCACCGGTCCGCAACGGTACGGCCAGCCACTCGGGCAGGCTCACCGCGGCGCTCGGCAGCCTCACGCCGGGGGCGCCTCCCCCGCCGACGGTGGCCAGGCTCGGCACGGCGACGGCGTCGATCCCGGCCCCCGACAGCTTCTCGGCGAGCACCCGGGCACGGGCGCTCAGCGTGGCCGGGTCCGCGCGCAGCGCCCCGAGCACCGGGGGCTCGGGGCCGCGCAGCGTCGCCTCAAGGGCGGCGAGCGTCGTCTTACCGACCCGCAACGCGCGGGCCAGCGGGTGCCGCCGGCAGCGTTCGACCAGGTCGGGGCAGCCGAGCAGCAGACCGGCCTGCGGCCCGCCGAGCAGCTTGTCGGCGCTCGCGGTGACCAGGCCCGCCCCGGCGGCGAGCGCGCTCGCCGCGTCCGGCTCCTGCGGCAGCAGCCGTTCCCCGGTGAGCAGCCCGGAGCCGATGTCGGCCACGACGGGCACCCCCAGGCGGGTCAGCTCCCCCACCCCGACGGAGCCGGTGAAGCCCTCGACGCGGAAGTTCGACGGGTGCACCTTGAGCACGAAGCCCGTCTCCCGCCCCACGGCCCGCTCGTAGTCGGCGTAGACGGTGCGGTTGGTCGTGCCCACCTCACGCAGCCTCGCACCGGTCGAGACGAGCAGGTCGGGGATGCGGAAGCCGTCCCCGATCTCCACCAGCTCACCCCTGCTGATCACGATCTCCCGGCCCGCCGCCAGCGCGGTCGCCGCCAGCACCAGGGCCGCGGCGTTGTTGTTGACCACGTGCGCGTCCCGCGCGCCGGGCACCGCGGCGACGAGCGCGTCCAGGGCGCCCCGTCCCCTGCGGGCCCTGGCCCCGCTCGCCAGGTCGAACTCCACGTCGGTGTATCCGGCGGCGGCCGTCGCCGCCTCGGCCGCGGCCCGGGACAGCGGCGCCCTGCCGAGGTTGGTGTGAACGATCACGCCGGTCATGTTGAGCACGGGCCGCAGGCTCGCCGCGTACGGCGGAAGCCCCTCCACGGCCGCGTCCGCGACCCGCTCCGGCTCGATCCCGCCCTGCCGGGCCCGTGACTGCGCCCGGACGACCGCCTCCTTGACGACCGTTCTTCCCAGCCGGCCCTCGGCCGCGACGAGCCGGGGGTCGGCGAGCACGGCGTCGGTACGCGGCACACGCCGACGTTGGTCCATCTCCCGACCATAGGTCGCGAACATACCGAAGCCGAAGCCGACGGGCCGTTGAGTCCGCTTTGGGACGGTGAACGTTTCACCACGACATACAGGTTTCGCCTTCTACGAAACCATCAGAAAATGCCGTCCCTTTTGACGTTGTTCGCTTTCCTGCGGGATATCGGCGGCGAACGGCCCGTCCCGATGGGGCGAATCCGGAGTCCTGCCGGGAACATCCCTCCCCGGCCAGCGGGCGTCCTCCGGGGCGGCCCCTCGTCAGGGCAGAACCAGCTCCCGCACCTTGACCGCGACCAGCGCGCCGGTGTACTCGACCCGGACCGGGATCCTGTCCTTCAGCAGTTTCCGCAGGTGGGCCGAGGAACACTTCCTGGTGCCGTAGGCGCTCCTGTCGGAGGTGTCGTACGGATAACCGGCCGAGGGCCTGCCGCACGTCCTGTTCACCTGGCGGAAGTCCAGCCTCCCGGTGTAACGGATCGTGAGAGGGGCTCCGGCCTTCCTGCCCAGTTCCCACGCGAGCAGGCCGCTCTCCCCCACCTGGCCGCGGACGGCCCTGCGCGGGGTGATCGAGAAGGCCGAGTTCCCCGCCCGTACGGCCCAGCCGTACACGACCCTGTTCCCGGCGTGCCCGGCGTTCCCCGCGTCCGGCGCGGCGGCCTGGGCCGCCCGGGTCGTGAGCTGGGCGGTGGCGGGCGGGACCACGGTGAACAGGACGGCGAGGCCGGTGGCCGCGCCGAGCAAGACCGATCTCATCTCTCTCCTCGTCATGATCCCGGCACCCGGCCGTCGAGCCGGACGCCGGAGGGCTGTCCTTGGGACCTACGGGTGCTCACGCGTGAAAGGCACCGGGCCGGGCACCCCGGGAGGCCGGTGAACCCACGCATCGTCTGACAGACCCCGCCCCGGAAAAGTTCTGAACACCGATGAATCATGTTTTTTCGGGCGTCGTTTTCTCCTGACGACGACGGCCCGCATCCCGCGTGACGGGCCCGGCCGCCGTTCCGCCAAGCATGTCCGCGTGGGTACGCGACGATCGATCCAGCCTGCCGGAGACCCGCGGTACAGCCCGCGCCACCGTCCCGCCCCGCCGTACGTCGGGAAGGGCATGAACCTTCCACGGCGCGGGAGCGACGAACCAGGTGACCGATCCCCGAGACGGAGGCCGCCGATGTCAGCACCTTCAGCCCCGGGAACACGCCTGAGACTCCTCGGCGTGCTCCTTCTCGGCGTCGCGGTGGGGGTGGCGCTGTCCCTCGCGGCGAGCCTGCCCCGCTCCGAGGTGCTCCACCGTGACGCCCAACCGGCCACCGTGGCGTACGACGACGGCTCGGCGCACCTTCTGGCGCTGGTCCGCAGGAGCACCCTGCTGGGAGAGTCCCACGAGATCTTCGTCGGCCGGGACCCCGGTCTCTCCTACGGCCACCGGGTGGGCCTCGGGGCGTTCGCCGCCTCGGTACGGACGACCGAGTGGACGGACGCCGGGGTGCGGGTGTTCTTCGACACCGGGCACGAGTTGTTCGTCCCCGCCCGCTCCTTCGTCGGCGGCCGGTGACCCCGGACGGCCACCGCCCGAGACCGCCCGAGACCACAGGCGGCTCCGGGCGGTCAGCGGCCGAGGCGGGCGGTGACGAGGTCGGTGAAGCCGTTGGCGAGCAGGATGACGGCGATCGCGGTCAGCAGGATGCCCGCCACCCGGTCCAGGAGCATCGCCCCCTTGAGCGAGATGCGCCGCTGGACGTGCCCCGACAGGTAGAGCGTCAGCCCGGTGACCGCGGCGAAGCACAGTGCGGCGACCGACAGGGCGAGCTTGTCCCGCACGGTCGAGGCCTCCGCCGAGGCCGCGACGCCGAAGGCGAAGGTGGTGCCGCCCACGGTCAGCGGGAAGCTGAGCGGGGTGAAGAGGATCGACTTGGGGTCCGGCGGGGGCTCGGGCGAGGGCGCGATCTCCATCGTCTCCTGTTCCTGGAGCCTTTCCAGCTCCTCGACGGCTCCGGCCTTTCCGCGCATCAGCGGGATGGCGGCGTACGCCAGGGCGATGCCTCCGGTGGCGGTCAGCGCGGCGGTGCTGATGCCCAGCAGCTTGAGCAGCGGTTCCCCGACCCACAGGGCCGCCAGGACGAACACGGCGACGTTGAGGGCCAGCCCGGCCGCCAGCCGGTTGACCTGGCCGCCGCCGTACGGCCGGACGATCGGCAGGTAGGACGCCAGGGCCGCGACCGGGCTGTAGAGGCCGAACAGCGCCAGGAACAACACCAGTGCCGGATGCGTCATCGCGGTCCTTCCCGAGAGGCTCTCGTGGTCAGACCGGGTCGCGCAGGATCGGGCAGGTCATGCAGTGCCCGCCTCCCCTGCCCTTGCCCAGTTCGAACCCCTCGATCTCGATCACCTCGACGCCGTGCTCACGCAGTTTGCGGTTGGTGAACTCGTTCTTGTGGTACCCGACCACGACCCCGGGCTCCAGGGCGACGAAGTTGCTGCCGCTGTCCCACTGCTCCCTGGCCCGCTGGTAGTCGTCGCCCCCGGTGGGAATGATGTCCAGTTTGCCGATCCCGAGGGCGTCCTCGAACGCGGCGGCCAGGCCCGGCTCGCGGTGGACCCGTACGGCGGTGCCCCGTCTGTCGGCGGGCCGCAGCGAGTGGACCTCGGCGTTCTCGACGACCGGCGGGTATCCGGTCGCCTTGTCGACGTCGAGCAGCGTGAAGACCGTGTCCAGGTGCATGTAGGAGCGGCTCGGCGGGATCTTGACCGCCAGCACCCGGGTCGCGGCCCCGGCGGTGAACAGCTCCTTCGCCAGGTGCTCGACCATGACGGGGCTGGTGCGTTCGCTGACGCCGACGGCGACGACGCCGTTGCCGATGGGCATCATGTCGCCGCCCTCCATGCAGGCGTGCCCGAAGTCCTCCTCGTCGAAGCGGCCGTCGTCGCCCATCGGGGGGTACCAGTAGGCGAAGCCGTCGTCGGCGAACATCGGGTGGAAGTGGTAGACGATGCTCTGGTTGATCGTCTCAAGCCGCCGGGCGTGGTAGTAGAGCGGGTTGAGCGAGACGCCGCCGTACAGCCAGGCCGAGGGGTCGCGCTGGTAGAGGGAGTTGGGCAGCGGCGGCAGGATGAACGCCCCCCGCTCGGCCATCGCGGCGACCAGGGAGCGCGCGTCGAAGCCCTCACGCCCGGCCTGCACGGCGGCGGCGAACTCCTCCTTGGTCAGCCCGCCGATCAGGTGTTCGGCGAGTCTGGCCCCGCTCCACGAGGCGAGTTCCGAGCGGACCTCGTCGACGAGGGACGGCCCGACGGTCAGGTGGGTGACCGTGCGCTCGACCGCGTGCCGTTTCGCCTCGGGGGCGGCTTCGAGCGCCTCGGCGAGCAGTTCCTGGTGGTAGAACACCTCGATGCCCCGCCCGCGCATCATCTCGACGAACGCGTCGTGTTCGATCTGGGCGCGGCCGACCCAGAGCACGTCGTCGTAGAGCAGCTCGTCCTTGTTGACCGGGGTCAGCCGTTTCAGGCTCAGGTCGGGCCGGTGCACGATCACCTGCCGCAGCGTGCCGACCTCGGAGTGGACCCCGTACCTCGTGCTCACCGTGTCCCCCTGTCGCTGCCGGTCGCCGTCGGCAACTGCCGGTCGCCGTCGAAGTGGCCGTTCGCGCCACGGCGAACTAACGGGGGACAAACCACAACATCTCCCATCGTTCCCCTGCTTCCCCCAGGGCAACCACAGGGGACCGGGTCAGTTCCCGGCGTCGAGGACGTACCCGGCCAGCTCACGCGCGGAGGCCGCGGGGCCCGTTCCCGGCCTGGTCGCCCCCGCCGCGAGAACACCGTCCACGAGCAGGAGAAGCTGGCCGGCGGCGTGCTCGGGCCGACGGTGTCCCAGCCTGACCAGTTCGTCCTCGAACAACCCGCGCACCCGTTCGCGGTAGTCGCGGGTCACGGCGTGGGCGGGATGACCGGGGTCGGCCAGCGCGAGGTCGGCGGCCAGGTAACGGCACCCCCGGAAGTCCGGCCTGCCGACGATCTCGGCGAGCCGGTCGAAGACGGCCAGCAGCCGGGCGCGGGGATCCTCCCCCGCCGCCCGCATCGTCCGCCGGTAGTCCTCCTCGTCCTCGGCGGTGGTGCGCCGCAGCACCTCGGCGATCAGCCCGTCCTTGCCGCCAAAGTGCTCATACAGCGAGCGGCGCGCCACGTTCGCGGCCTTCAGCAGGGCGTCGACGCCCACCCCGACCCCCTGGGTGTAGGTCAGCTCCCCGGCCGCCTCCAGGAGACGTTCGCGGGGGCCGGGTCCGGTTCGTGTCGTCATGGGGACAGCATTCCACCGGTTGACGAGTAGAACAACCGGTCGATATAAACTTGTAGACCGAACGTTCTATCTCAAGGAGTCACATTGTCAGTCCGGACCACGGCCGAGGTCGTCGACCGCTTCAACCAGGCGTTCGTCGAGCACGCCCCCGCGATCCTCGACGACCTGATCGCCGACGACTGTGTGATGGAGGCGATCCGACCGGCCCCCGACGGCGAACGCGTCGAGGGAGGCGAGGCGTGCCTGGCGTTCTGGCGGGCGCTCGCCGAGGACCGCGCCACGCAGTTCAGCCCCGAGGACGTCACGGTCGCGGGGGACCGCGCGACGATCCGCTGGCGTTACCGATACGGCGACGGCCCCGCCGACTCGGTTCGCGGCGTCAACCTCATGCGGATCCGCGACGGGCGGATCGTCGAGGCCCTTGGCTACGGCAAGACCGGTGCCCCGGTGCCCCTGGCGACCGACGGCGAGGTCCCGGCGTGACGATCCGCAGCTACCACCTCGACAGCGGCGCCGGGCTCGCGAGCCTGAAGGTCAGGGAGCACCCGGACCCGGTCCCCGGACCCGGGCAGGTCGCGGTCGCCGTACGCGCGACGTCGCTGAGCTTCCGCGAGCTGATGATCCTGCGCGGCGACTACGTGCTGCCGGTGAAGCCGGACGTGATCCCGCTGTCCGACGGGGCGGGAGACGTCGTGGCCGTCGGCGCGGGGGTCGATCCCCGGCGGGTCGGCGAACGCGTCATGGCCACGTTGTTCCCCAGCTGGCAGGACGGCCCGTTCGGCCTGGAGCACCTGCCGCAGCGCGGCGGCTCCCTGGACGGCATGCTCACCGAGGTCGCCCTGGTCGAGGAGGAGTCCCTGGTACCGATCCCCCGTCACCTGTCCTACGAGGAGGCCGCGACGCTCCCCTGCGCCGCGGTCACCGCGTGGAACGCCCTGACCGGCATGGGCGGACCGCACCCCGGTCAGACGGTGGTGACGCAGGGCTCCGGCGGAATCTCGCTGTTCGCCCTGCGGTTCGCCAAGGCGCTCGGTGCCCGGGTGATCGCCACGACCAGCGGCCCGGAGAAGGCGGCCCGCCTGCTCGATCTCGGTGCGGACGAGGTCGTCGACTACCGGGCCGTCCCCGACTGGCCCGCCGGGGTCCGCGAGCTGACCGGCGGCCGGGGCGCCGAGCACGTCATCGACGTCACCGGTCAGCTGGAGCGGTCGCTCAGGGCGGCGGCCATGGCGGGGCAGGTGGCCTGTGTGGGCTTCGTCTCCGGCACCGCCGCCCCGATCGACCCACGCCTGCTGTTCGCCTCCGGCGCCACCGTGCGTCCCGTCGCGGTCGGCAGCCGGGCCCAGTTCCTCGCCATGAACGAGGTCATCGAGGCCAACGGCCTCCGCCCGCTCATCGACAGCGTCTTCCCCTTCGGCAAGGCCCACGACGCCTACCGCCACTACGCCTCGGGCAGGGCCTTCGGCAAGGTCGTCATCACCGTCTGACCTCGGTCCGTCCGGGATGACGAGCTTCCTCCGTCTCGCCGACGTCGTCTCGGACACCGCCCGCCCCGCCACCGGTCAAAACGCCAGGCGGCCGGCACGCGGAAATCGACCACACCGCGATCTCCTCACTCGATTGCGCTCCATGACAATGATTGTGCGCTTATCGACAATGAGCGCGGGCCTCACCTCTCGTAAGATGCCCGTGAATCGAGCTTCAGAAGGCGGTGACAAGGCCGAAAAATTGATTACGTCCAATCCGGAACGGCGACGCCCGGATATCGGTTCCCATGACGTCACGGAATCCCGCTCCAAAACCTCGGAATCGACCGGCCGAGGTCCGGTGAACACTGGACGGACCCCGGTACCCGCGCATCCGGGAAAGAGGAGAGAGGGAAACCCGGCGAGACACCCTGGCGACCGATGTGACCTGGGAGAACATCCCATTCCAGATATTTTCCCGGCGGGCGAAGCCTCCGTCGCGTTTCGCCTTCCCGGTGGCGCCCGAGCGGCCCCGCTGAAATTCGAGAGGATTCAACCCCTCGGCAGTCGCGGAGGCGGACGACGAGGCGGTACGGCGACGCCTTCTTCGGCCCGCGGGCCGGGTCTCCAGCCGGTCGCCGGCGCCGTGAAACGGCACCGGTTTGGACTATCGGTGTTCTTGTTCCGTGATGTGCGTGCGACGGAACAGACGAACACTCCGTGAAAACGTGGTTACGCAGATTTTGTGGAGGCCTGGGTGCGGTTTTTCCCCCGCGGAGCGGTCATCGCCATGGTCATGGCGCTGCCGGCCGGTGCATTCGTGACCTTCGGCGCCCCGGCGACCGGAAGCACCGCGGCGTCGGCCCTGAAGTCGCCGACAGCGCCTACGGAACAGGCGGCCTCGCGGCAGGCGCGGCACGACAAGGAGCGGGTCGAGGTCTCGGCCCTGCGCACGGAGAACCGCCAGGTGTTCGCCAACCCCGACGGATCGTTCACCTCGGAGACCGCGGCGCTGCCCGAACGGGTACGGCGGGGCGGCGGCTGGGCCGACGTCGACACGACTCTCGTCCTCGCCCAGGACGGGAGCGTGCGAACCGTGGCGACGCCGCTGGACCTGACCTTCTCCGGCGGCGGGACGGCCCCACTGGCCGTCATCGGCGAGGGCGGGCGCTCGGTGGCGATGACCTGGCCCGCGAGCCTGCCGAAACCGGTACTGGAAGGGGACACCGCGACCTACGCCGAGGTGATGCCCGGCGTGGACCTGAAGGTGACCGCGTCGGTGCTCGGCTTCTCCGAGGTGCTCGTGGTCAAGACCAGGCAGGCCGCCGCCAACCCCGCGCTGAACCGGCTGGCCTTCGGCACGCGCGCGACCGGGCTGACGGTGCGTAAGACCGAGACCGGTGGCCTGAGCGCCGTCACCGGGACGGGAGCCGAGGTGTTCCACGCCCCGGCCCCGCGCATGTGGGACTCCTCGGGAACCGGGACGGGGCTTCAGGCCGGGCCACGGCGTGCGAGCAGGCAGGCTCTCATGGGTGTCGAGGTGGCCGGGGACCGTGTCGCGATCACCCCGGACAGGGCCCTGCTGACCTCCCCCGACACGACCTATCCGGTCTACCTCGACCCGCAGTGGTCGGGCTCCAAGCTGGCCTGGACGTATGTCGACAAGGCCTATCCCTCCCAGGAGTACTGGAACTCCAGCCACATGCCGGAGGCCGGTAACTACGGCAGCGGGCTCAAACGGTCGTTCTTCCGGATGGACTCCGACAACGTCAACGGCAAGCACATCCTCAAGGCCACCTTCCGCATCACGCAGGTCAAGTCCTGGGGCTGCACCTCCAGCCCGCAGGCCGTACAGCTCTGGCGCACCGACGGCATCTCCACCTCGACGACCTGGAGCCGCCAGCCGGGCTGGAGCGACCACCTGGGCAGCGTCGCCTCCGACGCCGGTTACAGCTCCTCCTGCCCGGACAAGGGCATCGAGTTCGACGTGACCCGCGCGATCGTCATGGCCGCCAAGTCCGGCTGGGTGAACACGACGTTCGGGCTGAAGGACTCCAACGACACCAGCAGCGGCGTATGGGGGTGGAAGGGCTTCAGCGGCGCGCCGAAGCTCGTCATCGACTACAACACCCCGCCCGCGGCGCCCTCGGGCATCGGCACCTATCCGGCGACACCCTGCGTCGTCGGGGCCTCCCGGCCGTCGGTCAACGCCGGTGACGCGGCGAACCCGCTCCAGCTGAAGGCCAAGATCTACGACCCCGACAAGGCCGGCGACGGCGTGCGGGCCGAGTTCGTCATGCACCACTACAACACGGCCACCGGCCAGTGGGACGACATCACCTCGACCCTGCCCGACGGAGGCAAGACGGCCTACAAGTACACCACCTCGGCGACCGACCACTCGGTGAAACTGTCGGGGCTCGTCACCGGGCAGAGTTACTCCTACAAGGTGAAGGCCTACGACGGCACCGACTCCAGCGCGTGGAGCAAGTGGTGTGAGTTCACGGTGGACACCGTCGACCCCGCCACCCTCCCCAAGGTGACCTCCCTCGACTACCCGGCCGACACCCCCGACGCCTGGCAGGGCAGCGTGGGCTGGGCGGGCGCCTTCACCCTGTCCCCCGGCGACGGCGAGACCGACGTGACGGCCTTCCGGTGGGCGCTCGACGACCCCGCCCTGGCCACGGCCGCCACCCAGGTGGCGATCCCCGCCGGACAGACCTCGGTGAACGTACGGCTGGCTCCCCGGCACGACTGGCTGAACGCCCTGTACGTCTATCCCGTCGACCGGGCGGGCAACGTCGGCAAGACCCCGGCCGTCTACGGCTTCTACGTCAACGCCGGGTTCGGCCCCGAGGGGCACTGGCGGCTGGACGAGACCTCGGGGACGACGGCGGCCGACTCCGGGGCGACGACACACCCCATGACGCTGACCGGGGGCGCCACCTGGGCCGCGGCCCGGGTGGGCGGCGGAATCCGGCTGGACGGCAGCACCGGATACGGCAGCACGACCGGCCCGGTGGTGCACACCGACAGGAGCATGAGCGTGTCCGCCTGGGTGCTGCTGGCCAACGGGAGTAAGAACTCCACCGTCGTCAGCCAGGCCGCCGACGTCGCCTCGGGCTTCCAGCTCTACTACGCCTCCTATTCCAAACGCTGGGTCTTCAGCAAGTACAGCACCGACAGCGAGACCGAGACCATCTCGAAGGCGCTCAGCGACACCGAGGCGACAACCGGCATCTGGACACACCTGGTGGGCGTGTACGACGCGCCACGCCGCCAGCTGCGGCTGTACGTCAACGGCGTTCTCCAGTCGGCGCCCGCCGCCTTCCCCCACGCGCCCTGGGACGCGACCGGCCCGCTGCAACTGGGACGGGTGAGGTGGCACAGCACGTACATCGAGAACTTCGCCGGTGACATCGACGACGTGAAGATCTGGAAGCGGGAGTTGTCCGACGATCCGCGCACGGTCAACGACCCCGGTCTCGGCGACGAGATCGCCGCCATGGCCAAGCAGCCGCCCGTCCAGCGCGGCTGGTGGAAGTTCGAGGAGAACACGGGCACCACGGCGGTCAACACCACCGACAGCCGCTGGCCCGCGACGCTCGGCGGTGGCGCCACCTGGTCAGGGGACGGCTTCGACGGCGGCGGCGCGCTCAGTCTCAACGGCACCGGCGCCTACGCGGCCACTTCGTCGGCGCCGCTCAGGACCGACCACAGTTACGCGGTGGCGGCGTGGGTGCGCCTGGCGGGCGACGACTCCTGCGTGCTTCCCAGCCGCGTCATGACCGCCCTCGCCCAGGACGGTCCCAGGAACAGCGCCTTCTACCTCGGCTACCGGCTCTACACCGAGAACGGCGTCAAGGTGCCCCGCTGGGCGTTCTCGACGACCGGCAACAACACCGACACCGCCATCTGGACGCACGCCGTGTCGGCCGAGCCCGTCGACTGCTCGGCGCTCAACACCTGGACGCACCTGGCCGGGGTGTACGACGAGCCCGCCAAGCAGATCCGCCTCTACGTCAACGGCCAGCTCGCCGACCAGCGTCCCTCCACCGGCGCCTGGGCCGCGGGCGCCCTGCAGATCGGCCGGTCCAGGTATCTGGGCGTGTCCGTCGACTTCCTCGGCGGTGAGGTGGACGACGTCCGCGCCTACACCGGCACCCTGACCGACCGCCAGGTCATCGACATCGCGTCGAACCTCCCCATCGGCGACTAGCCGGCACCCCCTGGAGGAAAGCGTGTTCGGTTCAAGGCGAGGCCTGATTCCGGTCGCCGGAATCCTGGCGGTCGTACTGCAGGCCGCGTTGATCGGCCCGGCCCCGGCCCCGGCTCAGGCGAGCGGCGGCGACCCGGGGTGGCACAGGGCCCAGGAGCAGCACGCCGTACGGGGCCATGAGGTCAGGGCACGCGGGCCCGTGACGGACCCGGGGGCCCGCTACGACCTCAAGGAGCCGCCCGCGGTGTCCTGGCCCAGCCCTGGCACGGCGGTTGTCGAGCTCCCGGCCCCGGCGGACGGTACGGCCAAGGCCGCGCCCGCCCTGGCGCGGGCCGGACGGTCGCCGATCCGGCTGGGTCCTGCCGTCCCCGTACCCGGCGGGGACGGCAGGGCCCTGGCCGGGGGCGGCCCGCCCACCGTCCGGGTACGGGTGCTGGACGCGCGCGCCGCGGACAGGTCGCGGATCGACGGGCTCGGCGTCCAGCTGACGCCCGGGACCGCGCCGTCCGCCCCGGTGCGGGTACCGGTCGAGGTGGACTACTCGGGCTTCCGGTACGCCTTCGGCGGTGACTGGGCCTCCCGGCTACGGCTGGTCCAGCTGCCTCCCTGCGCGGCCACCACCCCCGACCTGCCGTCGTGCCAGACCCGGAAACCGCTGCCCACCCGCAACGACGTCAGGACCGGCCGGCTGTCCGCCGACGTCGGCCTCGCCACCGGCGCCACCGTGACGCTGGCGGCCGAGGCGGCGCCCTCGGGGCCCGCGGGCACCTACGAGGCCACCTCGCTGTCGCCGTCGGCGACCTGGAGCGTCAGCAACCAGAGCGGCGCGTTCTCCTGGTCCTATCCGCTGCGCCTGCCACCGACCCCCGGCGGGCCGACGCCCAACATCGGGTTCGTCTACTCCTCGGGAAGCATCGACGGCCGGACGGTCGCCTCCAACAACCAGACCTCCTGGATCGGCGAGGGCTTCGACTACTGGCCCGGCTTCGTCGAGCGCAGGTACAAGCAGTGCGCCGACGACGACGTGAAGCCCAAACGCAACGACCAGTGCTGGGGCGACCACAACGCCACCCTCTCCCTGAACGGCCAGGCCACCGAACTGGTCCTGGACGACGCGACCGGCACCTGGCAGCCCAAGGAGGACGACGGCTCCAAGGTCGAGAGGCTCACCGGCGCGGACAACGGTGACGAGGGCGGCACCGACGACGACGGCGAGTACTGGCGGGTCACCACCCCCGACGGCACGCAGTACTACTTCGGCCGTGACCACCTGCCCGGCTGGGCGAGCGGCAGGGCGGAGACCGAGTCGACATGGACGGTCCCGGTGTTCGGCGACGACGACGGGGAGCCGTGCCACAAGGCCTCCTTCTCCGACTCCTGGTGCCGGCAGGCGTGGCGGTGGAACCTCGACTACGTCGTGGACCCGCACGGCACGGTCAGCACCTTCTGGTACGGCCGGGAGACCAACCACTACCGCCGTGACGTCACCACCCTGACCAACGGCGTCCCTAACGGCACCCCGACCGTCTACGACCGGGGCGGCTACCTCAAGCGGATCGACTACGGGCAGCGCTCCGACGCGATCTTCACCTCCTCGGCCCCGGCCAGGGTCGTCTTCGACGTCGCGGAGCGGTGCGTCGCGACGTCGAGCTTCGACTGCGCGGAGGGCAAGCTCACCAAGGACAACGCCAAGCACTGGCCGGACGTCCCCTACGACCAGAACTGCGACTCCGGCGACAAGTGCCTCGACCAGTACTCGCCGACCTTCTGGACACGTAAGCGGCTCGCCGCCGTCACCGCGCAGGTGCTGTCCGGCGGCTCGTACAGGGACGTCGACGGCTGGGCCCTCGACCAGGAGATGCGCGCCCCGGGCGACGGAACGGCCGCCGCGCTGTGGCTGGCCGGGATCCGGCACACCGGGAAGGTCGGCGGGACGGCGTCCCTGCCGCAGGTGAGGTTCGCGGGGGTGCAGCGACCCAACCGGGTCGACGCCCTGGAGGGCCGGCCTCCGCTCACCAAGTGGCGGATCTCCGCGATCGACAACGAGACCGGTGGCGCCCTGTCCATCACCTATTCGGACGAGGACTGCCGAGCGGGCGACACCCCCGAACCGGACTCCAACACCCGCCGCTGCTATCCGCAGTACTGGTCTCCCGAGGGCGCCACCTCACCCAAGCTCGACTGGTTCCACAAGTACGTGGTCACCCAGGTCCAGCAGATCGACCGCACCGGCGGCTCTCCGGACGTGCTGGAGACCTACGAGTACCTGGGCGGCGGCGCCTGGCACCACGATGACGACGACGGACTGACCAAGGAGAAGTACAAGACCTGGTCCCAGTGGCGCGGCTACGGCAAGGTGCGCGTGCTGCGCGGAGCCCCCGGTGAACAGCGTTCCAAGGCCGAGTTCACCTACTTCCGCGGGATGGACGGCGACGAACTGTCCGGTGGCGGCACCCGCCACGTCAAGGTCACCGACTCCGAGGGCACGGCCGTCACCGACGCCGAACCCCTGCAGGGCCAGGTCCGCGAGGAGATTCACCACGACGGCCCCTCCGGCGCCGCCATGACGGGCGCGATCAACGGCTACTGGGTCAGACAGACCGCCAAACGGGTCCGGTCCTGGGGAACCACCACGGCGAACATGGTGCGCGGCGACAGCGAACGTTCCCGTACCGCGCTGGCCTCCGGCGGGTGGCGGCGCACGACGACCGACACCGAGTACAACGCCGACGGCCTGCCCGTCCAGGTCGACGACCTCGGCGACGACGCCGCCGGTGACGACGACCAGTGCGTCCGCACGACCTACGCCCGCGACGCCGCCCGGTGGCTGGTCTCCTACGCCGTCAGGGTGGAGACGGTGACCAAGGCGTGCGCCGTCACCCCCGAACGTCCCGGCGACGTGGTCTCCGACGTCCGCAAGTACTACGACGGCAAGGCCTTCGGCGAGGCGCCGTCCAGGGGTGACGTCACCAAGACCGAGAAGCTCGGCTCGTGGGACGGCGGCCCGCGGTACGCCACCGTGGGCTCGACCACCTACGACGTCTACGGCCGTCCGCTGGTGGTCACCGACGCCAACGGCACCACGACCAGGACGGCCTACACCCCGGCCACCGGGCCGGTCACGGCCAAGCAGGAGACCAACGCGCTCGGCCACGTCACCAGGACCGAGGTCGAACCCGCCTGGGGACTTCCCGTCGCGACCACCGACGCCAACGGCAGACGCGCCGAACTGGCCTACGATCCGCTGGGCAGGCTGACCGGGGTGTGGCTGCCCGGCCACGCCAGGGCGACGTACGCCTCGACGCCGAACATGAGGTTCGGCTACCAGATCCGCACCGACGGGCCGACCACCGTCTCGACCTCGACGCTGCGCGACGACGGAACCACCTACACCACCGGTTACGCGCTCTACGACGGCCTGTTACGCGCGCGGCAGACCCAGCAGCCCGCCCCCGGCGGCGGACGGCTGATCAACGACACGCTGTACGACACACGCGGCCTGGTCTACAAGACCAACGACGACTACTACACCGAGGGCGATCCCGGCGGCACGCTGTGGGTCCCGGCCAGCGACGACGACGTCCCCGGCCAGAACGTCACGGTCTACAACGGCATGGAGTGGCCGACCGCGCGGATCTTCCGCAAACGCGGCGCCGAGCAGTGGCGCACCACCACGACCTACGGCGGCGACCGGACCAGCGTCGACCCGCCGCCGGGCTCGACCCCGGTCACCACGATCGTCAACGCGCAGGGTGAGACGGTCGAGGTCCGGCAGTACAGGGGTGACTCCCCGACCGGCGACTACGACGCCACGAAGTACACCTACACACGTGCCGGGCAGACCGCCACCATCACCGACACGGCGGGCAACGCCTGGGGCTACCACTACGACCTGCGGGGCAGGCTGGTCCAGGTCGACGACCCCGACAAGGGCACCGCGAAGCTCGCCTACGACGACAGGTCCGACTGGCTCAAGACGGTCACCGACGCGCGCGGCAGGAGCCTGTTCTTCACCTACGACGCGCTGGGCCGTAAGACCGCCGAGTACGAGGGGACGTCCGCGAGCGGCGTCAAGCTCGCCGAGTGGACGTTCGACAGACTCGCCGACGGCACCGAGGTGAAGGGCCAGCCGGTCTCCTCGACCCGCTATGTCAGCAACGCCGCCACCGGGGCGACGGACGCCTACACCAGCGCCGTGACCGGCTACGACACCGCCTACCGGGTCACCGGGGCCCAGACCGTCGTCCCCGCCGCCGAGGGCGGGCTGGCCGGCACGTACAGGACCACCACCGACTACAACTCCGACGGCACCGTCCACCGCGTCGTACTGCCCGCAGCCGGAGGCCTGCTCGGCGAGACGATGCTGTTCGGCTACGACGACCTCGGCAACCCGGCCACGATGCGGGGCCTGACCCCCTACGTCACCTCGACGACCTACTCCAAGCTCGGCCAGGTCCTCGACATGACGCTGAGCACGGGTCTGAAGCGGCTCAAGCGGACCAACTTCTACGAGGAGGGCACCAACCGGCTCACCCGCTCCCTCTACGAGCGTGAGACCGCCCCGATCTCCGTCACGGACACCGACTACACCTACGACCCCTCGGGCAACGTCACCAGGATCGCGGACACGCCGTCCGGCCGGCAGGCCGACATCCAGTGCTTCCGGCAGGACCACCTGCAACGCCTGACCGAGGCGTGGACGCCGACCGGCGACTGCGCCGCCGGCCCCTCCCCGAGTGTCCTGGGCGGGCCGTCGCCGTACTGGCAGTCCTTCGCCTACGACCCGGTGGGCAACCGGACCAAGGAGGTCGACCACCGGACGGCGGGCGACGTCACCAAGACCTACACCTACGCCGGGCCGGGCAGGCCCCAGCCGCACACGCTGACCTCCGTCGAGTACCGGGGCGGCACCCGTGACGGCCAGATCGACACCTACGCCTACGACAAGGCGGGCAACACCACCGAACGCGGCTCGGGCCGCCTGCTGGAGTGGGACGTCGAGGGCCACCTGGCCAGGTCGACCGACCCCTCCGGCGTCAGCACCTACGTCTACGACGCCAGCGGCGAACGGCTCATCCGCCGTGACCCGACGTCGGCCACGCTGTACGTCGCCGGCATGGAGATCCGGCTCGACACCGCCACCGGAGCCAAGAGCGCCACCCGCTACTACACCTACGCGGGCAAGACCATCGCCACCCGTACCAGCAGGGGTGTGACCTGGCTCGGCGCGGACCACCACGACAGCGCCGACGTCTCGGTCGACGACACGGAGACACAGGCGACGAGCCGCCGCCGCTTCACCCCCTTCGGGCAGCAACGCGGCACCCCGCCGCCGTTCTGGCCGGGCCAGCGGGGCTACGTCGGCGGCGTCGTCGACGAGGCCACGGCCCTGACCCACCTCGGCGCCCGCGAGTACGACGCGGAGACAGGCCGGTTCATCTCGGTCGACCCGGTCTTCGACGTCTCGGACCCGCAGAGCTGGAACGGCTACGCCTACGCCGACAACAACCCGGTCACCGGCTCCGACCCCACGGGCCTGATGTACGACGGCGGCGCGCAGCCCTGCCCGTCCTGCCGTGTCACCCCCATCAAGAACCCGGGTGGCAGCGGTGGCGGCATCTACGTCTGGTACACCCCGCCGCCCCCGCCGAGCAACCCGCCGCACTGCGGCCGCTGGAGCTTCGGCTGCAAGACGAAGCACTTCTGGACCAAGCACAAGGCGACCATCGTCAACGTCACCGTCACCGTCGTCGTCACGGTCGGATGCGAGGTCGCCACAGGGGGCGCGGGCAGTATCGGCTGCGTCGCCGCGGGCGGCGCGGCAGGAGGTCTGGCGGGCCACCTCGTCTCGACGCCACGCGACGAGTGGAGCGTCGGCGGCGCGTTCAAGGCCGCGGCGGTCGGCGCCATCACGGAGGTCGCGGGGTACGGCCTGGGCAAGGGAGCCGGCCTGGTCCTCGGCAAGCTCGCCACCACCGCGGCGGGCAGGGTCGTCGCGGAGGCGGCGAGCAAGGCGTCGGGCAAGGTCAGGAACGCCCTCGGCCGCGGCGGTGGCGCGGCGGCCAGAAACGCCGACTCACCGGCCGGTGCGGCCCGTCCTCGTGGCGAGACGGGAAACCCCAAGGCGGAGCCCGGAGGCGGTTCGCCCTGCAACAGCTTCGTCGCGGGCACCCTGGTCAAACTGGCCGACGGCACCTCAAAGGCCATCGAGAAGATCAAGGCGGGCGACAAGGTCCTCGCCACCGACCCGAGAACGGGCAAGACGGAGGCCAAAACCGTCCTGGCCGCCTTCTCCGGCCTCTCCTACCTCGGCCTCGTCCAGATCACCGTGGACACCGACGGCACCCGGGGAAACGCCACAGGAACCGTCACCGCCACCGAACACCACCTGTTCTGGGACGAGACCACCCACACCTGGATCAGGGCCGACCGGCTTCAGCGGAACGACCACCTCAGAACACCCAATGGCAAAACCGCAAACGTCCTCACCACAACCCCCGGGCGGACCCACCCCACCGTCTACGACCTGACCGTCGCCGACGTCCACACGTATTACGTGCTGGCGGGACAGAACCCCGTCCTGGTGCACAACTGTGGACCTGAGGCGGAGGTCATCAACCTTCCGGAGGTCACAGCCCCCAAGCCCCTCAAGCCATCACAGGCATATGAGGCATGGACTGATTTCCTGGGACCTGGACCGTACACAAACATCCACCCGCGAACCGGGAAGGTGGATCCCAACCGTCTCGTATCCTCCGATGGGCGCCGTAGCATCCGCATGGGGGATCACGAGATGAACAGCAAGCCTACGAAATTCCACTTCCACATGGAGACGTGGGATTGGAACTCCGTGACAAACACATGGACGATCGGCAACACCATGCAGCGAGTTCCCTTGGGGGTGAAATGATGCGAGTGGAAATCCTGCAGGTCCTGGACCCGGCGCAAGGAATCGTACAATTCAGATGCGAGTCCGGCACCGCGTCCGGCCGATGGATGGGAAAGCGCCCTGCAAAACCAGGGCACTTCGATATAGAGATCGAAGTGCCAGAAGAGGTCACAGAATGGACTTTCGCCTCCTCAGACACTACTTCCCTTTCGGAGGCCACCGGAGCAGGGACTGCCACCATAATTGCGGGTTCGGTTATCCGATTCGACGACGGCGATGATTCAATAGTAGAGATCAGAGTAGGGAAGGACATACTTCTGATCGAAATCACGAATCGCAGGTCGGAGCTTCCCGTGGAAGGTCAAATTTCCTTCTGCGCCCCCGAAATCCAGCTCTATCCGTATGATCTTTAACCGGCCCGTCGAATGGCACAAGGACGGATTCCGGCAGATTCACCCCGGATGGCCCCGTACGAACTCTCACACAAACGGCCGACGACCACGACGTGGCGAGCGACTGGAAAATTTCCACCGCAGAGGACAACGAATCGGAACCTGTGATCAACGTCTCAACCGTGCCGGGAGATGACGACCCCTCCACGCCACCGCACCGGAAAGCCGCCTCCGGACACCGCCGACGAAACCGGTCAGCGCGAGTGGTTCTCCGGCTCGATCCGCCGCGGCGGGGGATGCACACGGACGACAGCCGAGGCTCCGACTCAAGCGGGTGACCTGAACCGGCCATTTCCCTATCGTAATCACACGACTACCTTCCGTGGCGATAGGTTGCCGTCGCCCCCACGACACCGCATCCCGGCGGCTGGGGGCACGTCCGTTCAAAGGAGCTTCCTATGCGCCATCTGTCTGTTCTGTCGCTGGCCACCGCCCTCGTCGCACTGGCCGGTACGCCCGCTCTCATATCGCCCGCCCAGGCCGCCGCCCTTCCCGCCGTCACGAAGGCGCCCTTCAGTACCGCCCAGGCGGCCGGTGAGGGCCCCGGCTGTGGTGGCCACCAGGCCGACTGGCGTTCGGCCGCCCTCACCTCGGGCTTCTCCGGCTCGGCGCGGGCCACGTTCTGGAACGGCAACAGCGGCACCTCCGTCAAGCGCCGGGTCTCCGTCGTGCCCGGCGGCGTGGTTCCCCTGCTGCCCAAGGGGGGCCTGGCGGTCATCGGCGGCAACGTCGACGACATCTACGCCGGACAGCCGAAGGCCTTCGCCGGCACCGGCACCGCCTCCAAGCGCGGCTACACCTGGACCGTAGCCCCCAGCTCCGGCGACGCCCCCCGCCCCGGCGGGACCGCCACCCTGCTCAACCCCCGATGCGCCGCGGGCAGCACCACCGTCACCAGCGCCACCTACCACTACCAGTCCAGGACCGCCTCCGGCGCCTACATCCGCACCCTCGTCGGAACCCTGAGCCGCAAGGCGTCGTGACGAGGGACCGGCGCGACCACGGCGTGACCGGCGAAACCCCGCCCGCGTCGCCCCCGGCTCGGTAGACCCGGCCACGCCAGAACTCACGACCGGTGCCAAACCGGTCCGCCGCCGGGAGATCGGCCCGTTGACCCTCCGATCTCCCGGCGAACGTCGGTTACGCGGTTCCCGTGGCCTCGCCCACCTCGGAGGGGCGCGTCTGGTTGTAGAGGACGCCCAGCCGGTCGATGCGCCAGAGCTGGCCGTACACGATGAGGGCCAGGCCGAACACGGTCGGCCAGATCTCCAGGGCGATCAGCCCCCACACCAGCAGGGCGAGTCCGGCGAGGCCGCCGACGGTCCAGACCCGCTGGGCGACCGCGAACCCAGAGGGCGTGCGGGAGCGGTCCCGCATCCACAGGCGTTCGCCGTAGATGCCCATGGAGGACCAGGCGGTCGGCCTGGTGATCGGCGGGAAGGCGTGCGGGTTGGCCCACAGCCACAGGACGACCAGCGCCAGCGGCGCCAGCGACCACCAGCCGATCCAGGTACGGCTCCAGATCGCCGTGATCGCCAGCGGCATGGCGGCGAACCGGGTCCAGACGCTCCACGGATTGGCGTGACGCCTCCACGCCTCGTCGGTCATTCCGGCCATGTTCGCGTATTTGTCCAGAACGCTCATGTCAGCATTCCCCTTGCCAGAGTCCTGATGGTGGCTTCGAGCACCGCCTCGTAGGCGGGGCCGAACCGGTCGCGGTTGAGAACGATGAGACCGACGCCGCGGATCACTCCGACGAGCGTCTCCGGCGGAATGTCCGCGACCACGACACCCGAGCGCTGTCCCGCGGCCAGGTAGTCGAGCAGCGGCGTGACGACCTGTGGGGCGACGCGGGCGATCTGCTCGGGGCCGACACGCCGGGTCACCGTCTCCAGTTCGTCCGGCCGGGTGAGGAGCCGCCGGTAGAGGGGGTCTCCGGTGAGCACGCCGGTGATGGCGCGCATGACGGCGACCAGGCCCTCCTCTCCCGGCGGGTCGTCGAGGGCCGCCGAGATGCGGGCGGCCACCGTCGGGGCGCGACGGAGCATGATCTCCAGGTACAGCGACTCCTTGGAGTCGAAGAAGGAGTAGAAGCTGCCCTTGGCGATACCCGCCGGGGCGACGAGCTCCTCCAGCGAGGTCTTCCTCAGGCCTTGCGTGGTGAACAGCTCCTCACCGGCGTCGAGCAGCACGCGGGTGATACGTGCCTTCTCCTCGGTGGTGAACGCGATTGCCAAAGCTATGACTCCTTCGGTCATTTGGTCATAGCGTACGCGCAAAAGGTACGAGCGGCCAGACGGGGGCGGGACGGAGGAGCGGAGGCGGACGGGAATCGAACCCGCCAGGCCGAGGACCTCGGCCTCACCGGTTTTGAAGACCGGGGGGTCCACCAGGCACCCAGACGCCTCCAAGGGAGAACATACCCGCGGACGGGTAGGACCGCCGGGAGGCGAGCGGACACGAAGGGTCATGAAGGTTCACGGTGTCCCCTCGCGACCGTCGGCGGCCGACCGGAGGAGACGTAGATGGCAGCGGGACCCGGCATCCTCCCGGAAACGGGAGCGGAGACATCGGACACGGGCAGGCCCCGGCTTACGGGGTACGCCCACGGAGGCGGCTGCGCCTGCAAGATCCCGCCAGGCGAGCTTGAGGCCGTGGTCGCCGGGCTGCTGTCCGGCGACCGGCCGGACGACCTGCTCATCGGGCTCGACGACGGCGACGACGCCGCCGTGGTCCGCGTCGAGGGCGGCCGGGCGGTCGTGGCGACCGCCGACTTCTTCACCCCCGTGGTCGACGACCCCTACGACTGGGGGCGGATCGCCGCGACCAACGCCCTGTCGGACGTCTACGCGGTCGGCGGAGACCCGCTGGTGGCCGTCAACCTGCTGTGCTGGCCCAGGGACGTGCTGCCGATGGACCTGGCCAAGGAGGTCCTGCGCGGCGGCCTGGACGTGGCACGGGCGGCGGGCTGCCACGTGGCGGGCGGCCACAGCGTGGACGACCCGGAGCCCAAGTACGGCATGGCCGTCACCGGCCTGGCCGACCCCGCGCGGCTGCTGCGCATCGACGCCGGACGGCCGGGCCTGCCGCTGTCGCTGACCAAGCCGCTCGGGGTCGGCGTGCTCAACAGCAGGCACAAGGCGACCGGTGAGGTCTTCCCGCAGGCCGTCGCGGCGATGACGACGCTCAACCGGGACGCCTCACGGGCGGCGCTCGCCGCGGGCGTCGAGTGCGCGACCGACGTGACCGGCTTCGGTCTGCTGGGGCACCTGTACAAGCTGGCCAGGGCGAGCGGTGTGACGGCCGTGATCGACGCGGCGGCGGTGCCGTACCTGGAGGGGGCGCGTCAGGCGGTGCGGGACGGTTACGTCAGCGGTGGCACCCGCCGCAACCTGGCGTGGGTGGAACCGCACCTGGACCCCGGAGGCCTGGACGAGGAGGACGTGCTGCTGCTGGCCGACGCCCAGACCTCCGGCGGCCTGCTCGTCGCCGGGGAGGTGCCGGGCGCGCCGGTCGTCGGTGAGCTGACGGTCTTCGACGGCACGGCCGTACGGCTGCGCTGAGCACGCGGACGGTTCCGGGCCTCCCGGCACCCGAAGGCGTGCAGGTCTCAGGGGATCAGAGGACCCGCACGGCTTCGAAGGGCCAGGCGGGCTTCGACCCCACGGATCCGAACGGGCTCAGGAACCGGCGGGGACCGAGGCCGCCTGGCCCGCCTCCAGGCGCAGGCGCTGGGGGACGACGGTGTACCTGGGGTCGGCGGCCGAGGCCCGGCCCGCCGCGAGCAGGCCGAAACGGGTGTACAGCGCGCCCGCGGTGAGGGCGGCGCCGGACAGCGCGGTCAGGACACGGCTGCGTCCCGCCACGACGGCCAGCAGCCCGCCGCCGACCGTCAGGGCGCGGGCCACGCGCATCCTGCGCCCCGCCTCCCCCGTCCGGTACGGCTCGCCGACCAGCCCGAGCCGCCGCTCCATCAGCGCGCCCGCGGCCGTCTCGACGGCGGCCCCGAGTGCGCCCATGGCCCTGGCCGGGGCCGCGGCCGCCCTCGGGGTGGTCAGCATGCCCGCGGCTCCCGCGCTGGCCAGCGCGCTCCCGGCGAACAGGAACGGCAGTTCCTTACGCGCCTCGTGCCAGGCGGGTACGGCGGTGTCGGCGAGCAGGACGGCGGTGTAGGTCGCCATCAGCGGGCCGGTGATCACCGCGGCGGCGGCGGAGGCGTCGCCCGCGACGGGCAGTACGGCCGCGACGGCGGGGGCGCGCAGAAAGGCGGGGGTCCGCCGGGCGGGCAGCAGGGGGGCCAGCGCCGAGGCGGCGGCCAGCCCGGTCGCCCCGCTGTGCGCGGCCAGGATCCACGAGCCCATGCTCATCGGGGAGGTCGGCTTGAACACGCGCAGCATGTTGAGGAAGCGCTCCGGCCTGCCCAGCTCGGCGACCAGGAACCCGGCGCCCGCGGCGGCGCCGAGCGCGGCGGTCACCCTGGCGGTGAGGGCGAGCCTGGGGGTTCCCGCGAGCCCGGCGACGGCGGCCATCGTGGCGGCGGCGCCGGACAGGCCACCGAGGTACAGGTAGACCGGCATGTGCGGTTCGTGCCAGACAGGGGCTTTGATGATGGGCTGCCCGTAGTAGGACCGGAACCCGGCCTCGGGCACCATCGGCTCCTCCCCGCGCCTCACCTGCCCCTCCCCCGCTCCAGGGGGCCCCACGCCAGGAGACTCCGGCCCGGGAGGCCCCGGTTCAGGAGCCCTCGGTCCGAGGGGCCCCGGCCCTGGAGGCCCCGGCCTGCGCAGGCGCCCAGGAAGGACAGGGCGACGACGCCGGTGAGGGAAAGCGCGGCGCCCGCCGCCCACCGCCACATCTGCGGAAGGTCCCTCGTCGTGACCACCGGGTCCGGTGGCAGGCCGTACACCTCGGGCTCGTCGAGCAGCAGGAAGAAGGCGCCGTCACCGCCGACACCGTCGTCGGGGCTGGCACCGTACAGGCGGGCCTCCGTCCTGCCCTGCTCGTGCAGGCTCCTCACGCGTTCCTCGGCCCTGGCCCGTAGCTCGTCGAGCGGCCCGAACTGGATGGAGTCGGTCGGGCAGGCCTTGGCGCAGGCGGGTTCCAGGCCGCCGAGCTGGCGGTCGTAGCACATCGTGCACTTGAAGGCCCTGCCGTCGGGTTCGCGCCGGGCGATCACACCGTACGGGCAGGCGGGCACGCAGTAGCCGCAGCCGTTGCACACGTCCGCCTGCACGACGACCGTCTCGAACTCGGTGCGGAACAGCGCCCCGGTCGGGCAGACGTCCAGGCAGGCGGCGTGCGTGCAGTGCTTGCACACGTCGGACGACATCAGCCAGCCCTCAAGGCCGTCGCCGTCACCGTCCTCAGAGGCCGGGCGAGGACGTTCGATGAACGCCACATGACGCCAGGTGTCGGCGCCCAGGCTGCCGGTGTTGTCGTAGGAGGTCGCCCTGAAGACGAACCCGTCGTCGGGCACGTCGTTCCACTCCTTGCAGGCCACCTCACAGGCCTTGCAGCCGATACAGATGCTCGTGTCGGTGAAGAAGCCGGTCCTATGTGGTGTCACGTCCGTCACGGGAAGTCCTCGAATGATGAGTATCCAAGTTTCTGCCCTGACCTGGGAGAACGCCGAGGCTCTCTGAGCGGCTTGCCCGGGTCGGAGCAGGACAAACCTCTCAACGAACGTCGTGACGGACTCGGACCCGGATCCTTGTCACGCCACCGTGCGCCGGCGACCGGTGAAGATCCTCGGGCCTCGGGGCAAGGGTCTCGGTCTCACGCAGGCCGAAACGGGCGTGGAACCGGCGCAGCGGGCGGGGAGCCCACCAGTTGGCCGAGCCGAACAGGGTCATCACCGCCGGCACGAGCAGGCATCGGACCACGGTGGCGTCGATGAGCACCGCGACGAACAGGCCGATTCCCAGCTGCTCGATGTCGCTGAGCTCGGCGGTGCCGAAGCTGGCGAACACGATCAGCATCAGCAGCGCGGCGCAGGTGATGACGCGGCCGTTGCCCTGCAGGCCGCGCCGTACCGCGGTGTCGTTGTCCAGGCCGTCGTCGACGTTCTCCTTGATCCGGCCCAGCAGGAACACCTCGTAGTCCGTGGAGAAGGCGAACGCGAAGACGAAGACCACGAGGAACACGTACGGGCTCAGTCCCGGCAGGGTCAGCGTGTTCAGCGGATCGGCCAGCACGCCGTGCTGGAACAGCAGGGTCATCACCCCAAAGGTGGCCGCCAGCGACAACAGGGTCATCACCAGCGCGCTCAGGGGGATCAGCAGCGATCCGGTCATCAGGAACAGCAGCAGGAGCACCGACCCGACCAGGATGAGGACGGCCTGCGGCAGGTCGTCGAGGGTCTCGCGGACCAGGTCGATCAGTACGGCGGCCTCACCCGCGACCCACGACTCGGCCCCCGGCGGCCGGTCCGCGCGGATCCGCCGTACCAGGTCCTGCGCCGCCTCGCTCTGCGAGTCCGCGCGCGTGTCCATGACCACGGAGGTCAGTCCCGGTCCCTCCGTCACGACCGGCCGGACGGCGGACACGGCGGGATCCCCGCGCCACTTGGCCGCCCACTCGGTGAGGGTCGCCTTGTCGGCGCGGGAGACCACCATGACCGACGGGTTCACGCTCTGCCTGTAGCGGTCGGCCAGCTCGTCGGCGACCCGCACCGCCTCCATGCTGCGGGGCAGACCGGCCAGGTTGGGCTGGGCCACCCTGACGGTGAGCAGGGGGGCGGCGGCGGCCAGCAGGACCGTCAGGGCACCCAGGATGACCAGGGCGGGCCTGCGCTGTGTGAAGTGGCCGAGCCTGGCGAAGAGTCCTCGCTCGGCGCCGTCAGCGGGCTTGGCCTTCGCCGGCTTGATCCGCCTGCCGAGGAGGCCGATCAGCGCGCCCGTCAGCGTCAGCGCGGCCAGCAGCGCGATCAGGGTGGAGGTCAAGCCCGCGACGCTGAGGGTCTGGAGCCGGGGAACGTCGAAGACCAGCAGACCGCTCAGGGTGGCGACGACCGTCAGGCCGCTGAAGACGATGGTCCGGCCTGCCGTGGCCCAGGTCCGTCTGACCGCCTCGGCCGGCACGTGACCGTCGGCCAGTTCCTGCCGGTACCTGGCCACCAGCAGCAGGCCGTAGTCGATGGACAGGCCGAGGCCCATCAGCGTGACCACGCTGATGACGGTGGTGTCCATCGCGATGAAGGAGGTGAAGGCCAGCACACCGGCGAACGCCCCGAAGATGGTGACCACCGCGCCGAGCACGGGCAGCATCGCCGCGGCGACGCCGCCGAACACGAGGACCAGCACCACCAGCGTGAGCGGCAACGCCAGCATCTCGGCCCAGTTCAGATCGGCCTGGGAGGTCTCGTCGGTGCCCCTGTCGATCATGTCCTGGCCACCGATGCCGACCTTCGCCCCCGGCAGCTCCTTCGTCATGGCCCGCAGGCGTTCGGCCGCCTTGTCCATCAGGGGGTCGCCCCGCTGGTAGTCCATCTTCTCCAGGGTGACGGTGATGGCCATGCCACGGCCGTCGGGGGCGATGAGCGGCTTTCCCACCTCCCTGACACCGGCGAGGCCGCGGATGTCGTCGGAGGCCCGCCGAACGGCCTCCCCGGCCCGCGAGGTGCCGGGGTCGACGCCGTCCAGCAGTGCCACGAGCTGACCGCCCCGGTCCCGTCCGTCGGCCAGTGTCTGAAGCGCCACATCGGACTCGGTGCCCTGCGGTGCCCGGTTCGCCGCCAGGGAAGCGAACAGCGGCCCCACCGAGCCGAAACCCACACCCACGACGAGCAGCCAGAGGACCAGCGTCCACCAGCGGAACCGGAAACAGAAACTTCCTAGCCGAGCAATCATGTGACCAGGCTCGCAACAGACGAGTGCCCGGTCACGGAAGGCAGTGCCCGACTTTTGGTGGCATTAGGTACAGGGAACTCCGACCCAGTTCGGCCAGGGGGACACACCCGTGACCCGGGTGAGCGCGGCGCGCCGCTCACGCGGGGGTTCCTCCATCGCGGCGCGCTCCAGGGCGAACGCGCGGACCAGGTCGTGGAAGTGGTACTGGGCCGACATCTCCCCGGAGGTCGGGACGCTGTCGAGCAGCCTGGCGTCGACCAGCTGTTCGACCAGGCTCCGTGCCTCGGCCACCTTCGCGTCGAGGACGACCGCGGCCGTCCACAGCGCGAAGTGCGACACGTCGGGCAGCGCCAGGAGGTGGAAGGCGCGTCTGACCGGAGAGGAGAGGCCCTGGTAACTCTGGAGCAGGCTGGCCCTGACGTTCGTGTCGGCTATCCGCAGCTCGTCCAGGCGGCGATGCTGGACGTCGAGCAGCCTGGCCAGCTGGGCCAGCTTCCAATGGGGTTTGGTCGCCAGCCGGGCGCCGGCGATCCTGATGCTCAGCGGCAGGTAACCGCACAGCTCGACGATCCGGCCGGCCTTCTCCAGCTCGGACCTCATGCGGTCCTCGCCGACGATGCGGCCGAGCATGGTCATCGCCTCGCAGGGGTCCAGCACGACCAGGTCGAGCAGCGGCACACCCTCAAGGGCCGCCAGCCGCGCCCGTCCCGTCACCAGGACCCCGCACCCACGGCCGGTGGGCAGCAGCGGACGGACCTGTTCCTCACTGAAGGCGTTGTCCAGCACCACGAGCACCCGCTGGCGGATCAGCCTGCTGCGGTAGAGCTTCACCCGTTCGTCGAGGTTCGGCGGGATCGCGGCGCCGTCCACGCCGAGGGACTGGAGCATGCCGCCGAGCGCGTCGAACGGAGTGACCGCGGGCGAGGAGAGTCCGCGCAGGTCGACGTAGAGCTGGCCGTCCGGATAGCTGTCCTGGCACAGGTGCGCGACGTGTACGGCGAGCGCGGTCTTGCCGACCCCGGCCATCCCGCTGATGACGCATCCGGTGATCGACGAGTTCGACCCGCACCGCTGCAGGATCGTGGACAGGTAGGTGATCTCGTGGGAACGGCCCGTGAAGTCCGCGACGTCCGGCGGCAGCTGGGCGGGACGCACCGCGGTGACGACGGCCGGGCGTGCGGAGGCCTCGTCTGCGGCGGGCGGCGGGTTGAGGGCGGGGTCGGCGGCCAGCACCCGCATGAACAGTTCCTGCAGGTCGTTGCTGGGGTCGATGGACAGGTCGTCGGCGAGCAGCCGCCGGAGCTCCTGGTAGGAGGTCATCGCCTCGGCCTGTCGGCCGCTCCGGTACAGGGCGAGCATGAGCTGGCCGCGCAGGCGCTCCCGCCACGGGTTGAGCGCGACGAGACCGGTCAGCTCGGAGCTCAGCTCGGCGTGCCTGCCGGCGGCCAGATCGGCGTCGATCCGGTCCTCCAGTGTGGCGAGCCTGGCCTCTTCGAGCTGTGGGCGTTCCGCGTTGGTCAGGAGGTCGGTCGCGCCGGCCAGCGCGGGGCCCCGCCAGAGGGCGAGTGCCCGGGTCAGGGCGGCGGCCGCCTCGTGCGGCACGCCGACGTCGAGAAGCCTTCTGCCTTCTTTGGCCAGTCGCTCGAACTCCATCAGGTCGACCCTGGCGGGGTCGGCCTCAAGAATGTATCCAGGCCGCTGACGCATAATCTGAATGCCAAGCTTCTGACGGAGCCTTGACACATAGATCTGAATCTGCGCCTCCGAGGTCGCGGGTGGATGCTCTCCCCACAGCATCGCCGCGATTCGCGAGTCTGAGACTATTCGCGACCTTGCCAGTAAAAGCGTGGCCAGGAGCGTCCGCATCTTCGACGCGCTGAGCTTGACGGAACCCGATTCATCGCATACCTCTATCGGTCCGAGCAGATGAAACCGCAGATTTTGAGCAGGACTGATCAACGCCATTCTGTGCCCCCACAGTCGAAGCGTTTACCCCGTTTGTGTGCCATGCCTCCATATCTCGACCCACTTTGGGTAGTTTGCCATGAATTACAAGCCCATGTCGCGCAAGTCAGTAATAGTTATTGTTCAGTAAGAAACCTCGCACGGCAGATCGACCTTGATCGTCGTTCCCGCCCCGGCCGGGCTGTCGATGGCGAACGCCCCGTCCGCGGACGCGACCCGCTGGCCGAGCCCACGCAGCCCACTACCGGTGCCCACGACGGCACCCCCGCGCCCGTTGTCGGCGATGCGCACGTGTAGCCAGTCACCGTGCTTGTTGACGGCCACCTCGACCCTGTCGGCTCCCGAATGCTTGGACACGTTCGTCAGGGCCTCCGACACCACGAAGTACGCGATCGACTCGATGGGCGGCGGTAACCGGCCGGGCAGGTCGACGGTGAGCTCGACCGGGATGGGTGAGCGGCCGACCACACCGGACAGCGCCGCGTTGAGGCCGAGGTCGTCCAACACCGCCGGATGCAGGCCGCGGATGAGGTCACGCAGTTCGGCCAGCGCCTGCGTGGCCTCCTCCTGCGCCTCGTTGATCGCGCGCAGCGCCGGTTCGGGAAGGTCGGTCAGTGTCTGCCCGGCGATGGCCAGCTTCACGGCCATCGCGGTCAGCCTCTGCTGGGTGCCGTCGTGCAGGTCCCGCTCGATCCTGCGGCGTTCGGCCTCGATCGCCGCCAGCAGCCCCGCCCTGCTCTCCACCAGCTCCTTCTCCCGCGCGCTGCCCAGCAGCGCCATCGCGGCGCTCACGTCGATGGCGACGGCCGCGCGGGCGACCCAGGGCGCGGCGAAGAGCGCGGCCGCCCCTCCCGCCGTCAGCCCGAGCAGGGTGAGCGGTTCGCCGAGGTGCCAGCCGAACCCGCTCTCGGCGAACCAGGCCCACAGCGGCGCCGTGGTGAAGGTCAGCGCGGCCGCCGCGGTCACGGCCGTCGCGGCGAAACCGACACCGCCGATCAGCGGGGCGATCAGGTGGTAGCAGAGCTGCCGCCAGGTCGACTCCCTGCGCGCCTCGCTCATCACCCGGCCGAACCAGCCTCCGGCGACGGGCCGCCGCGTGAACGGGATGTCCACCCCGAGCAGCGCGGTGAACCGGGAACGCTGGATCGTGCTGCAGGCGCGGACGCATGCCAGCAGCGCGGCCTGCGCCACAACCGCCAGCACCGCCAGCACGATGGACAGCGACAGGCTCATGGTGAGCACGCAGAGCACACCGAGGACGAAGAAGCCGAGCAGCCCGACGGGCAGCCCCGCCGCCAGGTGCAGTACCGCCATCCAGGTCCTGGCCGTCAGAGGTGCCCGCAGAACCGCGCGTGACAGGCTCGCGAGACCGTGGCGTTCGAAGGTGGCGTTCTCGCCACGGTCCTGCTCAGGGGACATCGGAGGCGTTCCTGACGGTGACGTCGGCATAGGCGGTACTCGCCTCGATCGTGGTCGGCGCACCGGGATCCTGGCGGACCCCGATGTTCCTGTGTCCCTCGACGGCCGTGGCACGCACGTTGTAGGCGCGCCCCCTGGGCAGCCCGATCGTGACGTCGCCGTAGGACATCCGCGCCACGACGTGACGGGGCACCCCGGTGAAGCCCAGTCGCAGATCGCCGGATCCGCCGGTCACGGTGACGTCGGCGGCCCCGAGACCGGTGCCCTCCACGTTGCCCGAGTCCGTGTCGACCCGGATCGTGCCGCTCAGGTTCTCCAGCCTCACCTCCCCCGACGACGTGGTCACCGCCAGGGAGAGGTCTGCGGGCACCCAGATGTGGTAGGCCGTCGAGCACCCGGGCAGGTGCGGCGTGGACGGGCAGTCCAGGCTCAGCCGCAGCGTGTCGCCCTGCCACACCTCGTCGGCGACGGGCTTGCCGGAGGACCACGCCAGCCACCGCTCGACCTCCACGGTGCCGGAGTAGGACGCGTGCAGGACGACCTGCGTGTCGGCCACGTCGATCTGCAGCCGGGCCGGCCGGCGATACTCCTGCCGTTGCGTCTCCGACTGCCTGCCGAGCCAGGACAGCAGGGTCACCACGCACGCCAGGACGGTGAAGGCGAACACGGTCCCGCCGACGGCCAGCCAGAGCGGGCGCGATCCCCGTCGTTCACGAGTCACGTGCACGGATTCCTCCTGCCCGCGACCGTCGAAGGACGCGAGCGTCGAACGCCTTGTGTGCCGGACAGTGCCTGGATGCCGGATGCGGGTCTCAGCGTACTGCGACCGGTACAGGAGCGACAGATCACTTTCCCCGTGCGGGAGGGACAACTTGCGGATCATGATCTGATGGAGGAGGCCGTGGCGCGTTAGAGTGGGTCGGCTCGTGTACTGCTGGCGCAGCGTGATGTGGGGAGAAACCGTGCGCGTGGCAATCGCCGAGGACTCCGTGCTGCTGCGGGAGGGCATCACCCGGATACTTGAGGCCGGCGGGATCGAGGTCGTCGCGGCGGTCGGTGACGCGCACCAGCTGATGGAGGCGGTCGAGCGGTCGTCACCCGACCTGGTGATCATCGATGTGCGGATGCCGCCTACCCACACCACCGAGGGACTGCGGGCCGCGCTCACCCTTCGCAGGGAGCGGCCCGGGCTCGCGCTGCTGGTGCTGTCCCAGGTCGTGGAGGAGCGCTACGCCACCGACCTGCTGTCCGGGGACATGGCGGGCATCGGTTACCTGCTCAAGGACCGGATCGTCGACATCAACGGGTTCGTGCAGGCCGTACGGCAGGTGGCGGAGGGCGGAGCGGTCCTCGACCCCGAGGTGGTCTCCCAGGTGCTCGCGCGCCGCCGCAACCGCGACCCGCTGAAGACACTGACGCCACGCGAGCTGGAGGTGCTCGGGCAGATGGCGCAGGGCAGGTCCAACTCCGGGATCGCCGCCGCGCTCACGGTCAGCGAGAGCGCGATAGCGAAGCACGTCAACAACGTCTTCACCAAGCTCGGGCTGGCCCCTGCCGACACCGACCACCGGCGGGTGATCGCCGTTGTGCGCTTCCTGCAGGCGACGGAGGCACCCGGCGGAACCCCGTAACGGTCCCCGCCGGGACGCCCGGCAGCCGAATGACGGCAGAGGACGAAGTCCCTGGTGACAGCCGCCGCACAAGCACCGAGCCCGGCCGGGAGGTGGTCGACCGGGCCCTTGGACCCATGGGAGAAGTGCAGCCAGCTACCGGCAGGAGAGTGGTACAGGCCGCAGAGACAGCGCGTGGAGGGATCGAGATGATGGACAACATGACGAGGGCGCCGAGTACCGACGAAGTAGCGGACGCGCGGGGTTGGTGCCCCGTGTTGCTCCGTGCGAAGCCAGCCGGTGGCTGCGGCCACAGCTGCCCGCGGAGGGGGCAGCTCACGTCGGCGTCAGCCGCCGTGCCGGGAAAGCGGATGTCCGGAGAGGTCGAACGTCAGTGACCGCTCGTGCCGGCGTACCAGTTCGGCGAACAGCACCCGCCCGGCGTCCGCGGGCGGCGGCGAGTGCGGCAGGCCGAGCCGGTCGGCCAGCCGGCCGAGCGCCACGACCAGCCAGGCCGTGGTGACCGGATCGCGTCGGGCGGCCCACACTCCGGCGCACGCGGCGGCGGCGAGCACCAGGCTGTAACGTTCGGCCAGCGCGAAGGTGCCCGCCGACGCCGACACCGTACGCTCCCCCGGCGGCAGGTCGACGCAGCTCGCGCGCAGCGCGGTGAGCTCGGCGAGGAAGAGCGCCCGCAGCTCCGCCAGTTCCGGCGCGTCGGCCAGGACCAGCGCGGTGCTGAGGGAGTCCGTGCCCCTGGCGTCGACGACGAGCCGGCCGAAGTCGAGCTCGGGCAGCTCGTCGTCGAGCTCGAACAGCTCCGGTGGGGCGGGCTCGGCCCGCAGCCAGCTCCGCCGGGCGAGCCGCGGCAGCTGCGGAATGATCGTGGACAGGCAGGCCGCCTCGCTGGCGTGCGCGAGGGAGGTCACCGAAAGGTCACGCTGGTACTTCTGGAACAGCCCGTAGGGACCCTCCCGGAGGTAGGAGCGCGCTCCCAGCAGAACCGACAGGTCGTAGGCCGCCGCCTCGATCAGGGTGGACACCACGTACTTGCTCGCCGCGGCGGCCACGCTGGTCTGCTCCGGCAGCAGGTGCAGGGCCCGGCCGACGACGGCGCTGAAGGCGTCGCAGACCAGCAGGTCGGCGAAGGCGCCGGTCAGGCCGTCCCGCACCTGGGGGATGTCGGCCACCGGCCGTCCGTAGAGCACCCGTTCACCGGCGAAGCCGGTCACCAGGCGCAGTTGCGTGTCGAGGACGCCGACGACGATCGCGGGCAGTGCCGTACGTGTCACCTGGAAGGCGCGCAGCGAGGTCTCCAGGCCCGCGCCGAGCCTGCCCAGCAGGTTCGGCGCGGGAACCGGGCAGTCCGTGAACTCCACGCCGGCGAGCAGGCTCGCCCTGAGTCCCGAGATGGGGAAGCGCGGCAGGACACGAACGGTCTCGGGTGGCAGGGCGGCCATGTCCAGCAGCAGCGTGGAGTGACTGCGACTGCCGGGCTGGTCGTCGGTGCGGGCGAACAGGGTGACCGCGCGTGCGCGCCCGATATTGTTGATCAGCTGTTTCGCGCCGTTGACCAGGAACCCGTCCGGCCGGGGCTCGGCCCGCAGCGCGACCCTGGTGAAGTCCGCGCCGTGGGCGAGCTCGGTGAACGCCGCCGCCGCGCGTTCCCCGCGCAGC
Source organism: Streptosporangium sp. NPDC049376 (assembly GCF_044466505.1). NCBI lineage: Bacteria > Bacillati > Actinomycetota > Actinomycetes > Streptosporangiales > Streptosporangiaceae > Streptosporangium > Streptosporangium sp. NPDC049376. The sequence continues at coordinate 330,457 of NZ_JBITMT010000006.1, forward strand.
AGCAGATCGGCCAGCCAGCGCCGCTGCCCGTCGTCACCGTCCGTCCAGACGGGAACGGCGGCGATGAAACTGGTGATGCCGTAGCCGAGCCCCAGCGTCGGGTCACGCCTGAAGATCGCCCGCATCGGCTGGACCAGCCCGTTCACCTGGACCAGCCGGCCGCCCAGCGACCTCGGCACGAACTCCGCGGCGAGCCGGACGTCGTCCAGCGCGGCCTCACCGGGGGCGAGCAGCTCCCCCCGCTCGTCGGCGTCGAGCACCGCGGCGAAACCGAGCGGATTGGCCTCGTCCCACGGATCGCCGAGGACGGCGTCCAGCGTCTGCGCGGTCATCGGCCGCCGTCCTCCACGCGGCACCACTCCAGTACGGCCATGGCGCTGTGCAGCTTGTTCTCCGCCTGGTCGAAGGCGATGCTGTGCTTGCCGTCGATCACCTCGGGGGTGACCTCCTCGCCCCGGTGCGCGGGCAGGTCGTGCATGAACACGGCCTGCGGGCTGTCCTCCCACAGGGCGGTGGTGACCTGGAACGGCGCGAAGATCTCCCGCCAGTTCGCGTCCGGCTTGGTGGTGCCCGTGGTCTGCCAGCGCGTGGTGTAGACGACGTTCACCCCCTTGGGCAGGTCGTCCATGTCGTGCCGTTCGGTGACCACCTCGGGATCGACGCGGGCGAGGATGTCGTCAGCCAGGCCGTAGCCCGGCGGGGTGCGCAGTTCGAGCCGGACCGAGGGGTACCTGCTCAGCGCCAGTGCAAGTGCGGAGGCGGTGTTGTTGCCCTCGCCGACGTACAGGATGCGCAGCCCCTCGACACCGCCGAAGCGCCACAGGAGCGTGGTGATGTCGGTCAGGGCCTGGGTCGGATGTTCGGTGGCGCTCATCGCGTTGATCACCGCCATGCGGTCCTCCTCGGCGAACGTCCGCATCTCGGCGGGATCGCCCGCGGTGCGCATGACGAAGACGTCCAGCATCCTGCCCAGCACCCGCGCGGTGTCCTCGATCGACTCGCCCGTGTTGGTCTGCAGGTCGCCCGGGCCGAGGGGGATGACCTGCCCGCCGAGCCGCAGCGTGCCGGCGGTGAACGCGGTCCTGGTCCGCGTCGAGGTCTTGCCGAAGTAGATCCCGGCGATCCTTCCGGCCAGCGGCCGGTCCGCTCCGGCGCCCCTCTCGCGGAACTCGACGCCCCGGGCCACGATCTTCCTGATGTCGCCGTCGGACAGATCGTCGACCGAGATCAGGTGCCGCACTGTCATCGTGTCTCCATCTCGAAGCTCTCTGAACCGGACATCTCCGCGAGCACCCTGGCCTCCACCAGCCCGGCGAGCCGCACCAGGCCGGGGTTTTCGAAGACCTCCCGCGCGCCGAGTTCGACGTCGAACTCCTCCTGGACCCGGGCGATCATCCGCAGTACCAGGATGGAGTTGCCGCCGAGGGCGAAGAAGTCGTCGCCCACACCGACCTTGTCGATCTCCAGAAGGTCCTGCCACACCTTGGCGATCCACGTCTCGACCGCCGTACGCGGGGCGACGAACTCGGCGGCGCCCACCTCGTCGCGCCCCGGCGCGGGCAGCGCCGCGCGGTCGAGCTTGCCGTTGGCCGTCAGCGGGATCCGGTCCAGCGGCACGATCGCGCTCGGCACCATGTAGTCGGGCAGGCGGCGGGCCAGCGCGGCCTTCAGCTCGCCCGGATCGATCTCCTCGCCCTCCGGTTCGACGTAGCCGACCAGCGTGTTCTCGCCCAGCACCACCACGGCGTCGCGGACGCCCGGCTGGTCGAGGAGCGCGGCCTGGATCTCGCCGAGTTCGACCCGGTAGCCGCGGATCTTCACCTGTTCGTCGGCCCGGCCGAGGAACTCCAGGCCGCCGTCGCGGTTGCGCCTGGCCAGGTCGCCGCTGCGGTACAGGCGTGATCCCGGAGGGCCGAACGGGTCGGGAACGAACCTGGCGGCGGTCAGCGCGGGCCGGTCGAGATACCCGCGGGCCACGCCGGGTCCTCCGACGTACATCTCCCCGGGTACGCCGTCGGGGGCCACGCCGCCGTACTCGTCGAGCAGGTGGACGCGCAGGTCGTCCAGGGGCAGGCCGATCGGGCTTCCGGTGTCGGCCGTGCCGATCGGCCGGTGGGTGGTGTGGACGCTGGTCTCGGTGATGCCGTACATGTTGACCAGACGTGGGCGGTCGACGCCGAGCCTGCGGATCCACGGCCCCAGCTCGCCGACCTCCAGCTTCTCACCGCCGAAGACGACCGAGCGCAGGGCGAGCCGGTCGACGCGCGGGTCCTCCGCCGCCGCGAACGCCACGAGCCGCCGGAACGCCGACGGGGTCTGGCTGAGGACCGTGACCCCCCGTTCGGTGAGGAGGGTGAGGAAGCGGTCCGGATCGCGGACGGTCTCGCGGGGCACGACCTCCAGACGGCCGCCGTGCAGCAGCGCGCCCCACATCTCCCAGACCGAGAAGTCGAAGGCGTAGGAGTGGAAGAGAGTCCACACGTCGTCCGCGCCGAAGTCCTGGTAGCGTCCCGCGGCGGTGAACAGGCGAAGCACGTTGGCGTGCGTCACCACCACGCCCTTGGGCCTGCCGGTCGAGCCGGAGGTGTAGATCACGTAGATCACGTTGTCCGGGCGTACGACGACGCCGAGGTCGGCCGGGGATCCGTCCGGGTCGATCTCGTCGAGCAGCACGAGGTCGCCGGTCACCTTCGCCGCCAGGTCCGACGTGGTCACCACCGTCTCGGCTCCCGCGTCGGCCACGATGAAGGCGATCCTGTCCGCCGGCTGCCCCGGGTCGAGCGGCAGGTATCCGGCCCCGGTCTTCAGCACCGCGAGCAGGGTGGGCAGCAGGTCGGGGCCTCGTTCGAGGCACACGCCGACCAGCTTCTCCGGCCCCGCGCCGCGCCCGGCCAGGTGGCGGGCCAGCCGGTTGGCGCGGGCGTTGAGCTCGGCGTAGGTCAGCGAGGTGTCCTCGAACACCACCGCGGTGGCCTCGGGCGTCCGCCCGGCCATCTCCTCGAACACCTCGTGGACGCACCGGGTGACGGGGAGCGGCTCGGCGGTGGGGACCGGACGCCGTCGTTCCTCCTCCTCGCGCAGGTCGACGGCCGACAGCCGGACGCCCGGTTCGGCCGTGACACTCGACAGCAGGCGCAGGAAGCGCTCGGCCATCCGTTCCGCGGTGTGCCTGTCGAACAGGGCGGTGGCGTACTCGATCGAAGCGAGCACCGAGCCGTCGGGACGGTGCTGGGCGAGGAGGCTGAGGTCGGTCTTGGCGATCAGCCACGCCTCGCCGAGCGGGGCGGCGTCGTCCGGGTGCAGCTCGGTGTCGGTGTGGCCGACCTCGTGCAGGTCGAAGGCGGCCTGGTAGATGGGGGTGCGGGAGAGGTGGCGCTCCGGCTGCAGTTCCTCGACCAGGCGGTCGAAGGGCACCACCTGGTGCGCGAATCCGGCCCGGCTGACCTCGCCGACGCGCCGCAACGCCTCCTCGAAGGAGGGGTTGCCCGTCAGGTCCATCCGCAGCGCCAGGGTGTTGAGGAAGAACCCGACCACGTCTCCGAACTCGGGGCGTTCCCGCCCGCTGACGGGCAGGCCGACGGCGAAGTCGCGCTGCCCGCTGTACCTGGACAGCAGCGCGGCCCAGGCCGTGAGCAGGGCGACCGACAGGGTCGTGCCGTGCCGCCGGCCCAGTTCGGTCAGGTCCCCGGCCAGTTCCGCCGGAACCTCGAACACGACCATCGCGCCGCGGTGGTCGCGGTGCGGCGGGCGCGGGTGGTCGGTCGGCAGATCGAGCGCGGGCACGCCGGCCAGGTGGCCGCGCCAGTGGTCCAGGTGCCCGGCGAGCACGTCATCGGTCAGCGTACGGCGCTGCCAGGCCGCGTAGTCGGCGTACCGCAGCCCCGTCGCGGGGAGTTCGCGTCCGGCGCACAGCGCGCGGAGTTCTGCGTCGAGCAGCACCGAGGACCAGCCGTCGCAGGCGATGTGGTGAACAGTGATCATGAGCACCTGTTCGCCGTCCGTCCTGGCCAGCATCGCCCGCCAGACCGGTCCGGTCTCCAGGTCGAAGCCGCGCGCGAGTTGCTCGCCGAACAGGGTGCCGAGATCGCCGTCGGCGATCCTGAGCTCGACGTCGACGTGCTCGTCGACGACCTGACGCGGTTCGCCGTCGTGCGCGACGTAGCGGGTGCGCAGCACCTCGTGCCGTCGGCCGAGTTCCTCCAGGGCCCTCGCGACGGTGGCGGCCTCCACCTCGGCGGGCAGCCGGATGAACAGCGGGGCGATCCATTCCGGGCTGCCCGGCTGGATGCGGTCGAGCAGCCACAGGCGCCGCTGCCCGAAGGAGACCTCCATGGTCGGCGTCCGCTCGGCGGGACGGACCGGTTCGACGCCGGCGCGTTCGTCGAGCAGCTTGGCCTGCCCGGCCACGGTGGACGTCTCGTACAGCTCCGGCAGCGGGATGTCCAGGAGGTTGGCGAGCCTGGTGAGCAGCAGCGACGACCCGCCGAGCTGGAAGAAGTCGTCGTCCACGCCGACCCCGCCGTCCATGTCGAGCAGTTCCGCCCACACGTCCGCGACCCTCCGCTCGGCCGCGGTGCGCGGCGGCCGGAGTTCCTTCCGCTCCTCGGCGGCCGGCACCGTCAGGGCCGCGCGGTTCACCTTGCCGCTGGGCAGCGTCGGCAGTTCGTCGAGCATGACGAACCTGGTCGGGACGTGGGTGTCGGGCAGGCTCTCGCGGGCGAAGAGGCGCAGCCGTGCCGGGCTGATCTCCTCCTCGGTCGTGACATGGGCGACCAGGGCGTTGTCGGTGGCGGTCACCACGGCCGCGCTGACCGCCGGATGCCGTTCCAGTACGGCCTCGATCTCGGCCGGTTCGATCCTGACGCCGTTGACCTTGATCTGGTCGTCGAGCCGTCCCAGGTAGTGCAGGGTGCCGCTCTGGTCCCAGCGGACCAGGTCTCCGGTGCGGTAGAGCCGCCCGCCGGCCGGGCCATACGGGTCGGGCACGAACCGCTCGGCGGTGAGCCCGGGCCGGCCGAGGTATCCCCGGGCGACGCCGGGGCCGCCGACGTGCAGTTCGCCGGGCATTCCGATCGGGACCAGGCCTCCTGAGGGGTCGAGCACCACCACCCGCATGGCGGTGATCGGCCGCCCGATCGGGATCTGGCCCGTCGTCTGCTCCGGGTCGACGGGCTGCGCCGTCACGTCGATCGCGCACTCCGTCGGCCCGTAGGTGTTCCACACCTCGACCCCGGGCAGCCGGACCCGGCGGCACAGCTCCGCGTGCAGGGGCTCGCCGGCGGAGAACAGCAGCCGCAGCGCGCCGAGATCCGTCCAGCCGGGCTCGCGGACCAGCCGTCTGAGCAGCGAGGGGACGACCTGGAGCACGGTGACCCGGTGGCTTCGGGCCAGCCGGACGATCGTCTCGGGGTCGCCTTCCGCGCCCGGCGGCGCGACGACGACGGTGCCGCCGGAGACCAGCGGGCCCACCATCTCCCAGCCCGCCGCGTCGAACGTCACCGACGTCTTGTGCAGCAGCCGGTCGCCGGGGCCGAGCCGGTGGGTCTCGACCGTCCACAGCACCCGGTTGGCGATGCCCTCGTGGGTGACCACGACGCCCTTGGGCCGTCCTGTCGAACCCGAGGTGTAGATCACGTACGCGGCGTCCGTCCCGGACACCGCCGCCGGCTCCGCCTCCGGGGGCTCCGCCTCCGCGTCGAACAGGCCGGGGGTCAGCACGATCGACGGCGCCGCGTCCCGGTGGATCCATTCTCGCCGCTCACGCGGGTGGCCGGGGTCGATCGGCAGGTAGGCCGCCCCGCTGCGCCACGTCGCCAGCACCGCCACGATGAAGTCGGCGCCGCGGGGCAGGGCGATCCCGACGATGTGGCCGCGGCCGATCCCCCTGTCCTGGAGCCGGTGGGACAGACGGACGGCCAGGCGGGTCAGCTGCGCGTAGGTGAACGCGGTGTCTCCGTCGACGACCGCGACCGCGTCCGGGGTGGCCGCGGCCTGCCGCCACACCAGATCGCCGAGGAACCGCACCGCCGCGCTCACCTCAGGCTCAGCGGGCGCATGTCGGTCCAGACCTCTTCGATGCGCGCCAGGCATTCCTCCCTGGTGCCCTCGGTCCCCTCGGCGCGCCATCCGGCGGGCAGGTCCCGGTCGGCCCACCAGATCGAATACTGTTCCTCGTCGTTGAGCACCACGAGGTATCGGTCGTTCATGTCGTCTCTCTCCCGTCCCAGTCCTATCTCGAATTCCGGAATCACTACAGGCCCGTTTTCTCCGGCCTCGGCAGGAAGTCCTCGACGGTCACGCCGTACCCGCGCCTGCGGGCCTCCGCCGCGACGAAGCGGGCGACCGCGATGTCGAGGGCGCCGAGCCCGAACGGCGAGAAGATCACCGGGGACCGCTCGTCCTCCGGGACCCTCGCGGTGGCGCGCAGCAGGCCGCCGAGGGTGGCGTGCACGAAGGGGCGTCCGCCGACGCTCAGCTCGGCCAGGTGCAGCGAGGTGCGCTCACGGACCGCGTGGTCGACGTCGTCGACCACGTTGCGCGCCGACAGGATCGTCTCGGGGACGATGTCGCGCAGCGATATGTGCAGGACCACCGCGCCCGGCCGGATGCCCGCCAGGGTCAGGTGCGGTTCGATCGCGGTGGTCGCGATGGACAGCAGGTCGGCGGCCGCCACCGCCTCGCCGACGTGTGCGGCGAGCGTCACCTCGGCGTCCGGCAGCAGCGATCCGACCCGCTCGCCGAACTCCTTCGCGCGCTGTGGGGAGGCGTCGAAGAGCGTCACCTCGGAGATGTCCGGGAAGACGGCGGCGAGGAAGCGCAGCGTCTCGAAGTTGATCACGCCGCAGCCGATCAGGGACACGCCGTCGAGCCGTGGGGGGGCGAGCAGCTCCGCCGCCGCCGCGGCGGAGGCCGCCGTGCGCGTCGCGGAGATCGCCGTGGCCTCGACGAACGCCTCGGGCCTGCCGGTCTCCATCGAGTTCAGGATGATCGTCGCGTTCGCGCGCGGGAGCCCCGCCTCCAGGTTGGCGGGGAAGGACGACACCCATTTGATGCCCGCCACGTGATCTTCGCCGTTTTCGCCGCCGACGTAGGCCGGCAGGCCGATGATGCGGTTGGTCCTGTCACCGGGAAAGCGCAGGAAGGTCGAGTGCGGCACCACCGTGGCGCCCTCGTCGTGTCTGCGGTAGGTGTCCCGCACGATCTCCAGCAGTGCGGTCTCGGCGCCCCGCAGGATGTCGCACACCTCGTCGTGTCGGATGATCAGCACGTTCACACCCCGTCCTTCCACAGATGGGAGACCTCTCCGAAGGTGCTGCGCACCCAGGCGTCGGAGTAGATGGTGTTCAGGTAGCGGTCGCCCCCGTCGGGGAACACCAGCACGCAGGTGGAGCCCGGCGGGATCTCCGCCTGGAGCGCGTGCAGCGCCGCGACCGTGGCGCCCGACGAGCCGCCGGCGAGGATCGCCTCGCGGCTCGACAACTTGCGGCATCCGACCACGCAGTCCAGGTCGGACACGTGGACGACCCGGTCGGCGGCGTCCTCGCGGTAGAGGCCGGGCCGGACGGCCGCGCCGTGCCCCGGCAGCAGCCGCGGGCCACGCCGCTGACCGTCGAAGATCATGCTGCCGACGGCGTCCACCGCGGTGATGGTGATCGGCAGGCCGTGGCCTCCGACGTAGTCGGCGCAGCCGATCAGGGTGCCGCACGAGCTGACGGAGCAGAACAGGTGGTCGACCTCGCCGTCGAGGGCCTCCACGATCTCCCGCATCGTCTCGTAGTGCGCGTATGAGTTGAGCGGGTTGCCGTACTGGTCCGGGTTGAAGGCGTGCGGGATGCTCTCCACCAGTTCGCGCACCCGCTGGATCCTGCGCGGCAGGTACTCGCCGGTTTCCGGGTCGGGCGCGTCGACCACCTCGACCTTGGCCTGGAAGGCTTTCAGTATCGCGATGTTCTGCTCAGTGGTCTTGGCGTCGACGACGCAGATGAACCGTAATCCGAAGTAGCGGCAGAGCTGCGCCATCCCGACGGCGAGATTGCCGGAACTGGACTCAACCACCGTCGACCTGCCGGGCTCCAGCTCGCCCGAGCGAATCGCGGCCGACAACATGCTCAGCGCACTGCGGTCCTTGATGCTGCCGCCGGGGTTGAAACGCTCCAGCTTGGCGAACACCCGGGAGGGGAATTCGGGAAACAGGCGGTCGAGTTGAACGAGCGGCGTTTGTCCAATAGTCGCAAGAATGCCATTCGAGGTGGATATCGGCACAGCGCTTGCTCCATCCAGGTAATTTTACCGGCCCCGCCACATGAGAGCCGGACACAACCGTCCGGGAGGCCGCTATACGCCTTCTATATCCCGTGGGAAAACACGGGGGCGCCGTACTCGAAACGGGAAAGAGCTCAGTCGAGCGCGGCGGCGTCCTCGGCGCTCAGCCGGCCGCCCTCCCTGGTGCGGGCGGCCGCCCGCACCGACGGGCTGAGCAGGGCCACCAGAGCCAGGCTCCCCATCAGGACGGTCATGACGAGCACGGTACGGCCGACACCGGCCGCGTCGAGGACGAACCCTCCGGCGAACGCGCCGAGGAAGCTCGCGCCCGCGCCGAGCAGCATGGCGACGCTGATGGCCCGGCTCAGGATGTGGTCCTGCGCCAGGCCGACCAGATACACGCCCCCGGCGACGTTGAAGACACCGCCGATGTATCCGCAGAACGCGAACACGACGCCCAGCAGGACCGGATCACTGAAGAACGCCAGGGACGGCACGCACAGGGTCCACACCAGCAGACCCGCCACGATCAGTGCGGGCAGGCTCAGCCTGCGCCGCCACCAGATGCTGGTCATCGCGCCGAGCAGGCCGCCGACACCGCTGATGGCGACCACGACGCCGATGCTGGACGGCGATCCGCCGGAGCCTCGGACGATCACCATGAGGGAGAGGCTCATGCCCTCGAAGACCAGGTTGCTGACCGAGACCAGGAGCATCACGTTGCGCAGGAAGGACTGCCGCCACAGCCACGTGACGCCCTCGGCCACGTCTGCGGCCAGCCTGCCGGAGGGCTGTTCCGCCCGGTCGGTCTGGAACTTCCTCCGGATGGCCAGCAGCATCAGCAGTGAGGCCAGGTGCGCGACCGCGGTGAACAGGAACGGCACCCAGCGCACCAGGCTCAGCAGGAACCCGCCGAGCGGCTGGCCAAGCATGATCATGGCTCGGTGACGGGCCTCGTTCTGGCTCAGCGCGCCCGGAACCTGGTCCTCACGGACCAGGTTCTTGACGGCCGAGCGTTCCGCCAGGTCGTAGAAGATCGCCAGGCTGCCCTGGACGAAGGCCGCCACCATCAGATGCGGCAGCCAGATCCGGTCGAGGAAGACCGCCAGCATCACGCTGGAGGCCGCCAGCAGGCACCCGACGTCCGAGATGATCATCAGGCGCCTGCGATCGTACCGGTCGGCGACGGCCCCGGCGGGCAGCTGAACGAGCAGGTAGGGCAGGAGCGCGGCGCCCGAGACCAACCCCGCGGCGGAGGTCGTGCCGCCTCCCCACAGGACGAGCATCGGATAGGCCAGGATGGTGATCTGCGCGCCGAGGGTCGTGAACGCCGCGCCGCCCCACAGCAGGGTGAAGTCCCTGTTCCTGAACAGCGGGCGCTTGTCCCTGGCCTCGCCGGCCTCGATCGCCGCTTCGCCTGTGTTCACGTCGAGCCCTTCCGGTGTCATCGGTAACCCGCCTCTGTACGGCCCTGGCCCTGGCCGTACCGCATGCCTTCCTGCTCGCCTATGGCCGCCGCCACGTGCTTGTGCAGTTCCTTGCCGGATTCGGAGTTGGTCAGGACGACGAACCCCGTGGCCCGGTTGATCCGGCTGAGCATCATGGACCGGTATCCGGCGGACTCTCCGACGTGACCGAACTCGATGTCACCGCCGGTGTCGTCGACCGAGGTGCCCAGCCCGTACAGGGCCTCCCGGTGGGCGACGGTGAGCAGCTCCGCCGCCAGGGCGCGCGGCAGGACGGCGCCGGAGTGCCCCAGATGGGCACGCCGTACCGCGATGGCGACCTTGGCAAGGTCCGGCGCGGTCGACCAGAGGCTGCCCGCGGCCAGCGCGGGCCGGTTCAGCCAGCCGCCGGGCACCGTCCTGCCGTGTTCGTCGTGGCCGTGGGCGACGGGCAGGCCCGAGGTCTCCGGGAAGGTCAGGTCGTAGCTGGTGGCCCTCATGTCCAGGGGTTCGAAGACCAGCTCGCGCATCAGTTCCTGGTACGGCTCGCCCGCCACGTCGCTCATCAGCTGTTCGAGCACCCAGTAGTGGCCGTTGCTCTTGCGGAAGTGCTCACCAGGCGTCAGCTCCATTGCGACGGCGGGCAGCAGGTCGAGCAGGGCCGGCATGGGTTCGCCGCGCCGGAAGTCGTCCTCGTCGGTCCGGGTGAGCCCGGCCTGGTGGCTCAGCAGCCACCTGGCGGTCACCGTCCCGGGGATCGTCTTCGGCAGTTTCCAGGAGACCAGGTGGTCGTTGACGTCGGCGTCGAGGTCGAGCAGCCCGGCCTCGACCAGTCGCAGCACGCCGATGGCCGTCAGGTGCTTGCCGATCGACCCCACCTGGAACAGGGTGTCCGGCGTGACCTCCCGGCTCTGTCCGGCGGCGAGGACGCCGTGGGCGTGGACCTCGACGGACTGGCCCCGGATCACCGCGACCGCGACCCCCGGCACGTTGTGCCGTCTCATCGCGGGCAGCGGGGAGGGGATCGCGACCGGCCGCGCGGGTTCGAGCAGCGCCGTCAGCCGGGCCAGGCAGTCGTCGGCGACCCGGCGGACCGTCTCCTCGTCGTGCAGGGCGGCCGAGTACGTCCAGTGCATGTACAGCCGGTCCCGGTGCACTCCGGCGTTGACCTCCAGCAGGTGGCTGCGGGGCCTTCCGGATCCCTCGACGCTGCCGAGTCCTTCCGGCGAGAGCGCGAACCTGGTCCGGCCCCGGGTGCCCACCGAGCCCTGGCCCGTGTAGTTGAACAGCACGGCGGGCCGCTGCTGCGCGGCCAGGGCCTCGACCAGGTCCTCGTCCGGCGACAGCCACCTGGACACGCCGTGGCCGATGCCCCGGCCGGGGACGGCCCTGAACTGGTCGCGTACCGACCTGAGCACCGCCTGGGGTTTACGGCCCGGCGGCAACCAGGCCGCGAACGGATACACGCTGGTGAACCAGCCGACGGTGCGGGACAGGTCCACGCCGTCGAACAGTTCCTCCTGCCGGCCGTGACCCTCCAGCTCGACCAGGAACCCGTCGCCGCCGGTCCAGCCGGTCAGCGCCAGACCGAGGGCGGCGAGCACGGTCTCCTCCGCCGTCGCGGTGTCACCGGCCCGGTGCAGCAGGGTCGAGGTCAGGTTCTCCGGCAGGCCGACCAAGAGCGTCCGGGCGTCGGCGGTGCGGTTGGGGCCGGGCCTGTCCACCGGGATGTCCGGTAGCGGCGCGCGGCTCAGCCAGTGGTGCGTCTGGGCCGCGAGCTCGGTCGATCCGGCGTACTCGGCCAGCTCGCGTGCCCACTGCCGGACGGAGGTGGTCTTGGCCGGCAGTTCCACCGGCCGGCCCGCCTCAAGCTGACTGTAGACGGTGTTCAGATCCTCCAGCAGGATCGCCCAGGACACGATGTCCACGGCCAGGTGGTGGATGCTCAGCAGCAGCTGGGAGCCCGACCGCGACAGCGCCGCGCTCAGCACCCTGCCGGCGGCGAGGTCGTGATCCGCGGGCTCGGACCCGGGCTCGGTCAGGTCGTCGACGACCCTGAGCAGTCCTGCCGGTGCCTCCTCGGCCAGGTGTCCGCGGCCGTCCTCGACGCGCAGGCGCAGCACGTCGTGGTGCCGCGTCAGCTCACGCAGGGCGCGTCCGAGCAGGTCGGGATCGGCGGCCGGTTCCACGGTCAGCAGTGCCCGCTGGGCGAAGGGCTCCTCGTGCCCCTCCTCGGCGAGGAACCAGTGCTGGATCGGGGTGAGCGTGAGCTCGCCCGTCACCGGACCCTGTTCCGCGCCGGTCGCGCCGCGCGCGCCGCCCGGGGCGGCGTCGATGGCCGCGGCCAGGTCGGCGACGGTCTCGTGCTGGTACATCATCAGCAGGGAGATGGGGAGCCCGGCCTGCTTGACCTCGCGGATCGCCTGGATCATGAGGATCGAGTGGCCGCCGAGCCCGAAGAAGGTGTCACGCGCCCCGACCTCCGGGACGTCGAGCACCCGTGCCCAGATCTCCGCCAGCGTGCGCTCAGTCGGGGTACTCGGCGCGACGTGGTCGCCGCCGGTGGCCAGGGCCGCGCGGTCCGGGACGGGCAGGGCGCGGTGGTCGAGCTTGCCGTTGTGGTTCAGCGGGATCTCGGCCATCCGGACGTAGGCGTAGGGCACCATGTGGTCGGGCAGGGATCGGGACAGCGCCGCCCTGAGCCGCGCGGGATCGACCTCGTCCCCGACGACGTATCCGACGAGGCGCCTGTCGCCGGGGGGGTCCTCGCGGACCACCACGACGGCGTGCCGTACGCCCGGCTGTTCCTGCAGCAGCGCGGCGATCTCGCCCGGCTCGATCCGGTGTCCGCGGATCTTGACCTGGTCGTCCACTCTGCCGAGGAACTCCATGGTGCCGTCGGACCTGCGCAGCCCCAGGTCACCGGTGCGGTATCGGCGCGATCCCGGGGGCCCCTGCGGATCGGGCACGTACCGCTCCGCCGTCAGGCCCGGACGGCCCAGGTAGCCGAGGGACACCCCCGCGCCACCGATGTGGATCTCGCCGGGCACGCCCGCGGGCACCTGGTGGCCTTCGCGGTCGAGCAGCTGGATCCGCACGCCGGGCATGGGGACGCCGATCGGGCTGCCGCCACCGGCCAGGGTGCCGGCGGTGATGCGCTGGAAGGTGGAGTTGGACGTCGCCTCGGTGTTGCCGTAGACGTTGACCAGTATCGGGCGTTCGACGCCGAACCGGTCGATCCAGGCGGCCACGTCCCCCGCCTCCAGTTTCTCTCCGCCGATCAGGACGACGCGCAGGGCGAGCCGGTCCGTTCTGGGATCGCCGTCCTGGGCCAGCCGTACCAGGCCCCGCAGGGACGACGGGGTCTGGTCGATGACCGTGACGCGGTGGCGGACCAGGAGGTCGAGGAAGTCCTCGGGAGAACGGGTGACCTCCTGCGGGACGACGACGAGCCTTCCGCCGTTGAGCAGCGCGCCGAACATCTCGCCGACCGCCACGTCGTTGGCGAACGAGGCGAACAGCGTGAAGACGTCGTCGTCGTCGATCGACAGGTACGTCCTGGTCTCGTCGAGCAGCCACATCGCGTTGGCGTGGCTGACGCAGACCCCCTTGGGGCGGCCGGTCGAGCCCGAGGTGTAGATCACGTACATGATGTCGCCGGCGGTGGACGACGGAGGCGGGGGCGTACCGGGCAGGGCCCCGATCTCGGCGCTCCGCTCGTCGATCGGCACGATCCGGCCGGTGAACACCTCGCGGATCATCGGTGCCAGGTCGGCGGTGGTGACCACGACGGAGACGTCGCTGTCGGACAGCATCCGCCCAAGCCGCTCGGCGGGGACGGCCGGGTCGAGCGGCACGTAGCCCGCACCCGACTTCAGCACGCCGAGCAGGGTGGGCGTCAGTTCGGCGCCGCGGTCGAGGCACACGCCCACCAGCGGCCCGGTCTCCAGAGCGCGCAGGTGGTGCGCGAGCCGGTTGGCCCGGGTGTCGAGCTCCCGGTAGGTCAGCCGTTCCTGTCCGCTGACGACGGCGACGGCGTCCGGGCAGGTGCGCACGCGCGCCTCGAACGCCTCGTGCACGGTGGGGTAGGGGCCCGTCTCGGCGACCGTGTCCGGTTCGCCCTCGCCGGGCGGCAGGTGGACGGCCCGGGCGTCCCCGAGGGGGTCGGCCGCCATGGCCTCCAGCACGGCCCGGTACATCGCGGCCAGGCGTCCGGCGTCGGCGCGGCTGAGCACGGTGGTGTCGGCGGTGATGCCCAGGTTGCCGGCGATCACGCCAACCGCGAGGGGGAACTCGGTGCCGCCGCCGGCCAACGCGCCGCCCACCTCCACCAGTTCGGTGTCGACCTGCTCGAAGTCGAGGAAGGTGAAGATCGTGTCGATCAGCCGCCCGCCGTCTCCGGCCTCCCGCTGGATCGCGGGCATCGGGAACCGGCGGTGCCGCCACATGGCCGTCTCGGTGGTGAACACCTCGTACACCAGGTCACGCCAGATGCGGGCGCCCCTGGTGTGGGGGAACGGGAGCGTGTTGAGGAACAGGCCGTAGAGCCGGTCGGCGCCGTCGACCTCGGGCCGCGCCTGCAGGACGAGACCGCTGTGGAAGGACTCCTGGTCGGTGATCTGGCTCAGCACCTTCAGGTGCGCGGCAAGCAGCACGCTCTTCAGCGAGGTTCCCGACGTCCTGGCCAGGGCGCGCAGACCGTCGTCGAGATCCGCGATGGAGATCGTGAGTTCGTAGGTCTCGGCCGGTCCCGGGTCGCCCCAGGTCCCTGGGAGCGCCAGTTTGGGGTGGTCGGTGACGACGCCGCGCCAGAAGGCCCTGTCGTCCTCGGACTCAAGCGACCGTTGTTCGGCGGCCACGAAGTCGGCGTAACGCAGGGCGGGCAGCGGGGCCGGGTCGGGCACGGCACCGTCCCTGATCGTCTGGTAGTACTCCAGCAGCTCCATCAGCATGGAGTAGTGGCTCCAGCCCTCCAGGATCGCGTGGTTCTCACTGACGGACAGCCACCAGGCGTCGTCCTGCGCCACATGTACGGTGACCCGCATGAGGGGCGCGGTGTCCAGTGGGAGCCGTGCCCGCTGCTCGGCCTCGGTGTGCCGGCGGACGAGCTCGGCCACGGCCTCCGGCGTCAGCTCACGGCAGTCGCGTACGTCGAGGGGGACCTCGGCGTCGGTGTGCACGAGCTGCAGGGGGACGGAGTAGCCGTCCAGGTCGAAGGAGGTGCGCAGTACCTCGTGCCGACGGGTCACCAGCCGGGCGGCGGCGCGGAAGGCCTCCCGGTCGAAGGGCCGCTCGTCCCGGACGCGGAAGGAGGTGACGTTCTGGTAGAGGTGCTGGTCCTGGTTGGCGAGCATCTCCAGGAGGATGCCGAGCTGGGCCTGGGCCAGGGGGTAGGCGTCCACGACGTCGGCGGCCAGACGTTGTCTGTCGTGGGCGGAGACGAGGGCGAAGGGTTCGATCGGGGTGACCTCCTCGACCGCCCGGTTCCGGCCGGCGAGTCTCTCACTCAGCCGCGCCACGGTGGCGTGTTCGAAGACGTCGCGTGCCTCGACGTCGAAGCCGTTCTTGCGGAGAGCGCCCACCAAAGCGACCGCCCGGATCGAATGCCCACCCAACTCGAAGAAATTGTCATGCACCCCGACCCGCTCCACCCCCAAAACATCCCGCCA